>JAFSQL010000001.1 GCA_017446585.1 Paludibacteraceae bacterium | reverse complement strand
CTCCCGTGGCAGGCACCGCCGCCAACACGACTTCAACGAGCAAAACGAAAGCGTTGACAGGTCTCACGGCAAGCACTACTTACTACGTATGGGTACGTTCCGTCTGTGATTCTGACCACAAGAGCACTTGGACGGCTTTGACCGGTTCTACCTTCACCACCCTCTGCACCACTCACACTGTCACTGCCGCGACAAACAACGTTTCCTACGGAACGGCTGCAGCCGCTTCCACAACTGTCTGCGAAGGCAGCACGACAACCGTTACCGCAACGCCAGAAAGTGGTTACAGTTTCGTTAGTTGGGCGGTGTCAGGAACTGGATCCAGCCTTTCGTCAACATCAACCAACCCTACCACTCTCACCATGGGTACGGCTAACGCCACCGTGACGGCTACTTTCGGATGCGCCACCCCTTCCGCCCCTTCCGCGTTGGTGGCAAGCAGCACGACCTCTTCCGGAACCACGCTCACCATCACCGATGCCGCTAACACCAACAACTACGAGATCTACTACTCGACTTCTTCCACAGCTCCCGAGGCAGGCACCTCCGCCACCGCGACATCTACGAGCAAGACAAAAGCCTTGACCGGTCTCTCGGCAAGCACCACCTACTACGTCTGGGTACGTTCCGTTTGCGACTCAACGCACAAGAGCTCTTGGACAGCATTGACTGGTTCCACCTTCACCACCGATGCCGCTTGCACCGACCCCGATCTCACCATCACGTTGAACTAAAACATCAACAAATACGGAAATGTCACTCGACAAACTCAGAGAACATATCGAGAATATGCTCAAACTGACGGAACTCCGTTTGAAGGATGTTTACGACAACCATAAAGAAAATGATGGTTGTTTCAAAGAAAGCATGTTCAATAGTCGTTTGGTTTTTCCCAAAAAAAGAGACGATAAAACTCGAGTCAGTGAGCAAGAATTGCGTTTTTGTTTCATTGAAGTGTTCAACGAGTATTGTAACCTAAAAGGGCTACAACTATACTACTCTATCGAAACACCGACATCCTGCCGTTATGATTTTTCCGAAGAAGGACTAAAAATGGATGAAGAAGGAAAAGGAAGAAGTGGCATGTTCGACCTTGTCATTTTTAACAAAGACTCAGAACGTGTCTGTCTCATCGAGTTCAAGGCACATACGGCTGACGAAGACGATTATAAAAAGGACTTTGAGAAATTGGAAAATCCAAAGGAAGATGCCGAAAACATTCTACGCTACTTCGTCAACATTTTTGATAATGCAAACGATGGTACAAAATCTAAAATTGAAGAAAACGAGAGGATTGCAAGAATACATACAAAACAAAAATTCAACGAAAAGAACATTCCCGCTTCTCTGCGTTACTTCTCTTTGGACGGCAAATTTTCTCTAAACGACAACAAATGACCAAACTAAATTAAGCAACTTTTTTCTCCTAATAATAGGTCAACAGCCGTGAGCCTTTGCGTGCCCACGGCTGTTGATGTTTTTTGTTCTTACCGTTTTATTCTAAATTATACGTACATTTGTGAAAAATTCAACCGCGATGAATGCTCACGTTTCAAAAACCATCAGCGACTTTTGCAAGACACAACCCATCGAAAAGGCTTGGGTCTTTGGTTCTTTTTCCCGTGGTGAGGAACGTGAAGACAGCGATGTGGACATCCTCATCTCCCTTACGCCGGGCACACGCTTAGGACTAAAATTCTTCGCCATGGCACTGGAATTGGAACGACACCTGAATCGACGTGTTGACTTAGTCATCGAAGGCGACCTGCTCCCATTCGCAGCTGACACCGCTAACAGAGACAAAATTTTAGTCTATGCGAGAGCCTGAAAGAGACATCCAACGACTACGCCACATCCTTTCTGCCATTGAGTGTGTCGAAGACTACACCCATGGACTGACCGAAGAACATCTGGTGACGAACAAAATGCTCCTCCATGCCACCATCTACAATGTTCAAATTATCGGAGAAGCCGTGTATATGCTGACCAAGGAGTTCAAACAGACTCATGGCGAAACACCATGGGATGTCATCGAGAAGATGCGTCACATCCTTGTCCATGACTATTTCCGAATCAACACGGCAGTTCTTTGGGATGTCGTCACCAAAGACATACCCTTACTGAAAAAACAGATTCAGCATTATATCTCCGAATCCTAACCTCTCTGGTCGATTCGTCGTCTCAAGAAACCCCAACAGCCGTGAGCCTCTGCGTGCCCACGGCTGTTGATGTTTTTAGAAATCTCGAAAAAAAAGTATCAAAACCGAAAAATTCACCGTAAATTTGGCGGTTGTAACCGAAAAATTCACCGTAAATTTGGCGGTTACATTATTTTAACTGCAACAAAAAGAAAACTCTTATGATTACAAACGAGATTCCTCGACGAATATTAACGCAACTTCAAAGCATAAAATCACTAAAGAAAGTCATTGTTGTTCTCGGACCAAGACAAGTTGGAAAAACAACATTATTAGGTCAATTAACAGCGCAGGAAAAAGACGTATTGTCTTTCGATTGTGATAACCAAGACGAACGCCTTGCATTAGAAAACAAGACGAAAACAGAATTAGCGGCCATAGTAGGAAACGCAAAAACGATTATCATAGACGAGGCGCAACGAGTTCGAAACATCGGAATGACCTTGAAAATGTTTGGTGACCTAAAACTACAAGCAAACGTATTCGTCACTGGATCATCCTCTTTGCAACTCGCAAATGACATCAACGAACCCGCAACGGGAAGAATCTTGGAATTCACACTTTTCCCTTTATCCTTACAGGAAATCGCTGATAACTCTTCTTGGAAAGAAGAAAAAAGACTACTCGCACAAAGAATGATTTACGGAACCTATCCTGAAATTGTCAAACAACCGGATCATGCGCGCCTTCTTCTTCAAAACATTGTAAATAGTTATCTGTACAAAGACCTGCTTGAGTATAAAGGCATAAAAAAACCTGACATACTACGTAAACTCGTCGTCTCCTTGGCGCTTCAAGTTGGCAGCGAAGTTTCTTACAATGAATTAGGGAACCTGATTGGTGCGGACAAAGAAACAATCGAAAACTACATAGATCTTTTAGAGAAATGTTTCGTTGTGTTCCGCTTAGATTCTTTCAGTCGAAATATACGTAATGAAATAAAAAAAGGGAAAAAAATATATTTTTTTGACAATGGAGTTCGCAATGCAGTAATCAACAACTTCGCACCACTGGAGATGCGCACCGACACCGGTGCATTATGGGAGAATCTAATGATTGCTGAACGACGAAAACGTCATGCATACGCAGGACGTTTCGTGCAACAATATTTCTGGCGAACGCAGAAACAACAAGAGATTGATTTAATCGAAGAATGCGACGGTCAAATAAACGCCGTAGAATTCAAATGGAATACAAACAAGTCTGTACGATTACCTTCTGGTTTCAAAGAGGCGTATTCGACCGCAAGCATTCAAACCATCACCCCTGATAACTATCAGCCTTTTGTTTGTGTTTAGCACAAAGATGCTCAATCCGCGAACGTTCCCATCACCTTATACTGCACACCGCTCGACGTGACTATCGGTTTATAGAGTATGTTGTCATACACCAGATAGGTCTTCCCGCTGATCATCACCGTGTTCACGTCATACTCTGGCAATTCCGGCACAATGGCACCGCGTGGCGCGTCCACCACCTCATAATATCCCAACGGATTGTAGTTGTAATAAACACCGTACGAGTAGTAGAACGGCACGCCACCTATGGTGAAGGTGAAGTACGACGCCGGTATGTGGGTCACGTGCACGTGGCGTGGAGGAGCCACCACATAGTAGAGACCGTTCACGAGGTGATAGTAGAGACCGTCACGGTAGTAGTAGTCACGTCCTCCGTGCACGATGCGCACGTGTTGCGACACGTCCGCTATGTGTCGGTCATAATGATGCACCACCACGCGCGAACGATGCGCGGGATAATGCTTGTCCCTACGGTCACGATAGCGAGGCGCGCTCGCCGTAGCCACCCTCGGCTTCGACACCATGTCTATGGTGTGCTGTGGCGACGGTGTGCCGTTACGTACCTCATTGGTACGAACCGCTGGAGCCGAGGTGCGTGCGCTTGACGAACTGCTGCGAGTGCTGCTGGACGCTGGTGCTGCCGACGAACGCATCGTGCCGCTGGCGGCGGGTGCCGAACTGCGCACCGACGACGTTGACCGTGTGGATGACGCGCTGTGGTCTGATGACGAACGCAGCGTTTGCGTCGTCGTGTTGCGGGTCGATGACGACGAGGTGCCTCCCCTGCGTTGTGCGTTGACTGCCGGCGACACTACCATGAGCGTCATGGCGAAAAGGATCATTCTTGAAGTTTTCATGACTTTTGCTTTTTTTGAGGTCAAACATCGGAGGATTTCTGACAACCTATATTCAATTCGCGTGCCAAAGTTTCCTCTTGACTTCAAATCGGTGATTACTTATCCTTGCGTATCACGTTATTTACGTCCTTTATCTTTCTGATGTCCTCCAGCATCCTTTCTAACTCCACGTTCGATTTTATCAGCACCTTTATCTCCCCGCGAAAGATGCCGTCCTTCGCGGTTAAATGCACGTCCTGCACATTCACCTTCCGCTCTGCCATGCACGCCATGATTGCGAACAGCACCCCCTGCTTGTCTATGCCGTCAATGCCCAACTTGGCTGGGAACACGTTGTCGCTATCCTCGCTGTGCACCCACTGCACCATGACGATGCGCTCTCCGAATTGCGCCTTCAGGGCGGATGCCACTGGACAATCCGTGCTGTGAAGCGTCACCGACTGGCTGCCCTCGTCAATGAACGCCAGCACATCATCACCCGGTATCGGACCACAACAGTCCGCCAACTCATACGGAGTGCTCGACGTGCGCGAGTCTGTTGACAGATACAGAACCTTCTTCTTGTCTATCGATGGGGTGTCACTGGCTATTCCACCCTTCGTTTGCGTGTTGAACGAGGTTTTGAATCCTTGCACCGATGGATCGAATCCCACTGGATTCGTGTCCATGTCCTCTGGTACCGTGGCGTTGACTATCGCCTCCGCATCCTCTCTAATCGCTTTTTGCGTCGCCGCCATCGACGTGTCTCCGCGTTTCATCGACTTCGGCAAGATAGCGTTTGGAACGAACGATGTCAAGTAGTGTTTGAATCCCTTCTTCTTCGTCTTGAAAACGGTTTCAATCAAGTGCTCAAGCGGTATCACGCCACGACCCACTTCATAGTAGAGTGTGTTCGGATTGCGTATCTCGAAGTGGTTCATCACCATCTGCATCGTCTGCTGGTCCAAGTCGCGGTGTTGGTCTTTGAAGTATTCCTCCAACTCCGCCTTTCCTTTTGCCACGATGATTCGGTCTTGCTTCCTGAAGTAAGCCTTCAACTTGTTCTTTGCTGATGCCGTCGTGGTGTAATCCAGCCACTGTCGTTGCGGTATCTGCGTCTTGCTCGTCAGCACTTCCACCTGGTCACCGCTCTCCAACTTTTGCGACAGCGGCATCAGTTTGTGGTTCACCTTGGCTCCTATGCAGTGCAATCCCACGTCCGTATGCAGCATGAAGGCGAAGTCCAATGACGTGCTGCCTTGCGGCATGGTGCGTATCTCGCCCTTAGGCGTGAACACGAATATTTCGTTCGTGAACAGGTTGAGTTTGAACGTGTCCAGAAAATCCAATGCTGACGGCTCCGGATTGCTCAATATCTCCTTGAGTTGATTCAACCACTTGTCCAACTCCGCATTGCTGTCTTGCACGTTTTGTTTGTACTTCCAATGTGCGGAAATGCCCCTTTCCGCTATCTCGTGCATACGTTGCGAGCGTATCTGCACTTCTATCCACTGGCCGTCCGGTCCCATCACGGTCACATGCAACGCCTCATATCCGTTTGCCTTGGGGGTTGAAATCCAGTCACGAATACGGTCCGGATGTGGTCGATACAACGTCGTGATGGCACTATATATCATCCATGCCTGCGCCTTCTCGTCCAGACCTTCCTTCGGTTGATACACGATGCGCACCGCCATCAGGTCATATATCTCCTCAAACGGCACGTTCTTGACTTGCATCTTGTGATAGATGGAGAAGATGGTCTTGATGCGCTTCGTGATGCTGTAGTCATACCCCGTCTGATCCAATTTCCTTTTGATGGGTTCTATGAAGTGCTCGAACAACTCGTCCCTATGGGCTGTGTCGCTGTCGAGTCGTTGCTTCAACTGTATGTACAACTCCGGATGCTCATACTTGAACGACAAGTCTTCCAACTCCGTCTTGATATGAAACAGTCCGAGCCTGTGCGCCAACGGTGCGTAGATGTACAGTGTCTCACCAGCTATCTTGTGTTGCTTGTTCTTCGGCATCGAAGTCAACGTGCGCATGTTGTGCAACCTGTCCGCTATCTTGATCAGTATCACGCGCACGTCGTCGCTGATGGTCAGCAGCAACTTTCTGAAATTCTCCGCTTGGCTTGAAGCTTGTTCGGCGAACACGCCTCCCGAAATCTTCGTCAACCCGTCCACTATTGACGCTATCTTCTTTCCGAACAGTCCCTCTATGTCTTCAACCGTGTAGTTCGTGTCCTCCACCACGTCGTGCAGCAATGCGGCGCAGACCGATGTCGTCCCCAACCCTATCTCCCCCACCACGATTCGTGCCACGGCTATCGGGTGCAACATATAGGGTTCACCCGAACGCCTACGCACTCCGGCATGCGCGCTGTTGGCGAAGTTAAACGCCTTGTCCACAAGGTCAAAGTTCAAGTTGTGACCCGATTGCTTATAATCCTCGAGCAACTGGTCATATCCCTGTTGGATAAGTTGCTTGTCCGCTATCTCCTGTTCCTCTTGCGTCAACGGTCTGTCCATGGTTGTTTATGTGCTTGGCGGTAAATTTGCAGTCTTTGACATTTAATAATTAGTCAAAGATAAGCAACGTTTTTGTTACCTCAAATGACCTTACTCTTTTTTTTGAACTTTACTTGAACGAGAAATCACGAAATCAGAATCCGAAATAATGCTGAAAACGCTTACCTTTGCCGAAATATTCACAACAACTAACGCACAATCAATACTAAAGCAATAAGAATGACAGCCAATGAGATAAGGTCTTCCTTCTTGACCTTTTTTGAGAGCAAGTCACACCATATCGTTCCCTCCGCTCCTATGGTGGTCAAAAACGACCCTACGTTGATGTTCACCAACGCTGGCATGAACCAGTTCAAGGACATCTTCCTTGGCAACGCTCCACGCCAATACCCACGTGTCGCCGACAGCCAAAAGTGCCTCCGCGTCAGCGGCAAGCACAACGACCTCGAGGAGGTAGGACATGACACCTACCACCACACCATGTTTGAAATGCTGGGCAACTGGAGCTTTGGCGACTACTTCAAGAAGGAAGCCATCACTTGGGCTTGGGAATACCTCACCGAGGTCTTGAAGTTAGACAAGAATCGACTCTACGCCACTGTTTTCGAAGGCGACGCCAACGAAGGGCTTGAACGTGACAACGAGGCGGCGAACTACTGGAAGCAGTTCCTGCCCGAACACCGTGTCATCAACGGCAACAAGCACGACAACTTTTGGGAGATGGGAGACATGGGTCCTTGCGGTCCTTGCTCCGAAATCCACATTGACCTGCGTGACGATGCCGAACGCGCCAAGGTTCCTGGCGAACAACTCGTCAACAAGGACAACCCGCAAGTCGTGGAGATTTGGAATCTTGTCTTCATGCAGTTCAACCGCAAGGCGGACGGCTCCCTGGAACCACTGCCTGCCAAGTGCGTGGACACGGGCATGGGATTCGAACGTCTCTGCATGGCCATCCAAGGCAAGCAGAGCAACTATGACACCGATGTCTTCCAACCGCTCATCAAGAAGATTGGTGAACTCAGCGGTTGCCTATACAAACAAGACCCCAAGAAAGACGTGGCAATGCGCGTCGTGGCTGACCACATACGCACCATCGCCTTCTCCATCACCGACGGACAACTGCCAAGCAACGCCAAGGCAGGTTACGTCATCCGACGCATCCTGCGCCGCGCCGTTCGCTACGCCTATACCTTCCTCGGACAGAAGAAGCCGTTCCTCTGCCAACTCCTGCCTACGCTCATCGAGAGCATGGGAGCCGCCTATCCTGAACTCAAGGCGCAAGAACAACTCGTCTCCAAGGTCATCAAGGAAGAGGAAGAAGCCTTCCTCCGCACCCTCGAAACAGGCATCCGTCTTTTGGACGGCGTGATGGCTGAAACCCAACGCAATGGCAAGTCCTGCGTCAGCGGCAAGGACGCCTTCACCCTCTTTGACACCTACGGCTTCCCGCTCGACCTCACCGAACTCATCCTGAAGGAGAACGACATGACGGTCAACGAAGATGAGTTCAGAATTGAAATGGAAGCGCAAAAGGAGCGCGCCCGCAACGCCGCCGCGGTCGAAACGGGCGACTGGGTCGAACTGCGTCCCGGCGAGAGCCAGTTTGTGGGTTACGATGTCACCGAAACGCAAGTCGAACTGCTACGTTACAGACAAGTCACCCGCAAGAAGGAACAACTTTACCACCTGGTCCTCAACCCTACACCGTTCTATGGCGAAATGGGTGGACAATGTGGCGACACGGGCGAACTGATTGATGCCGATGGCAACAGCATTGCCATCATTGACACCGTCAAGGAAAATGGCTTGTCCATCCACCTCACCAAGCAACTGCCACAAAACCTCAACGGCACGTTCACAGCTCGTGTCAACAAGCAACGCCGCGAGGACATCGAGAACAACCATACCGCCACCCACCTCCTGGACTACGCCCTGCGTGAAGTCTTAGGCAAGCACGTGGAGCAGAAAGGTTCCCTCGTGACTGCCGACGCGCTGCGCTTTGACTTCAGCCACTTCCAGAAGGTGACCGCCGACGAACTGCGCAAGGCTGAACGGCTTGCCAATGCCATGGTGCGCGCTGACATCGCTTTGGAAGAAGAACGCTCCCTGCCTATCGACGAAGCCAAAAAGATGGGTGCCGTGGCACTCTTCGGCGAGAAATACGGCGAGCGTGTACGCGTGGTCAAGTTCGGACCTTCCATCGAGTTCTGCGGTGGCACACACGTGCAACGCACGGGCAAGATTGGTTTCATCAAGATTACGGGCGAAACTTCCGTTGCCGCTGGCGTGCGACGCATCGAAGCCATCACGGGACGAAAAGCCGAAGAATATGTCGAAGACCAACAAGACCTCTTGGAACAGATTCGACAAATGTTCAACAACGCCCCTAACCTTCTTGCCACTATCATGAAGGAAGTGGAAGAAAACGGAACGCTAAAAAAACAAGTGGAAGACTACGTCCAACAACGCATCAAGACCCTTGCGCGACAACTCAGCGAAAAGGCTGAAGACGTGAACGGTGTCAAGGTCATCAAGTTAGTCACCATCCACGATGAAGCCATCAACGACCTCACGCTTGAAATGGTACGTGGCATCTCCTCCCTCCTGCGCGGACAGTTCACGCACGACAAGTTCATGTTCGTTGCCGGCGTGCTGAGCAAGGGTAAGCCTATGCTTCTCGTCATGCTCTCACAACCGGCTGTTGACGCTGGCTTGAACGCCAACCAAATCATCCGTGAGGCTGCCAAGGTCATGGGCGGCAACGGAGGCGGTCAACCGTTCCTTGCCACCGCTGGCGGTCGCGACGCTTCCCAACTCGACGCCGCCGTCGCACAAGCCATCGAACTGATCAAGTAATAATTAGTACAACAAACCGAACGTCCACAACGGAATCGTTCGACCGAAACCGTACTCAATGTCATCTTTCACGATGTGACCATTGGGTACGTTTTCTATTTGCGCCCCACCCTTTCCTTTTCCTCCTACTTCAAAGGTATGCTCTCCTATCACGAAGTCTGACACTTTCGAAGCAATCACATCTTGCGTCACTCGTGTCTGGTTGTAGAAGAATGTTTCTCGAACATTACCTATGTTCGTGTTGTCATTCGCGAGCGCATACATCAGGTTTGAATTATCCATAAACACTTTCTCCACTTTTCCGAGACTGCGTATTCCTCCCGTTTCATCCCGCAACTGCCCTATCATGCCAGCACGTTCCATATATAAAAGGTAATCAGGCACGACATTCCGACTTACCGTCAAGGCGTTGGCAATACTCGAGTAATCGGGCTTAAACGGTGCGCTCTGTGCTATAATTCCCATTAGCTTTCGGAGTTTTCTTCCCGTTGAGACGGTCATGGATGCGAACTGCGGAATATCACTTTCCAACGTCTGCATGACCACCTGTTCTATCCTTGTCAGGAATGCTCCCTCCTTACTGAAAGGATAATAGCCACTGCGCAAATACTGTCTGAACAAAGGCAATGGGTGAGGCAACAAGCTGTCATCTACCCTGTTGTTGATGATGTCCTCTAAGTCATAACGAGGCAATCGAATACCATGAAACATCTGCAGATACTCCCGAAACGACAATCCTTGCATCTGATACATCACCACCCGTCGGCTCAAATCCGCTTGCCCACGCAACAGGTCAAGGATTGAAGAACCAGTGAACACTACGTGAAGCGATGGATGACCATCATATATAACCTTCAATTCTGTTGACCATGATGGGTATTTATGTATCTCATCAATGTAGAAATGCGTTCCTCCCTCTTTCACGAAGTCCGATGCCACTTCCACAAGCGTATGTTGAGAAAAGTAACTGTTGTCAGCCGACACATACAATGCCTTCTGATTTTCCGACATTTTTATATGTTGCAACACCAATGTCGATTTTCCGACACCACGTGCACCGACAAGCCCGACCATCCGCAACGACCAGTCTATCTTGTCGTATTCATAACGCATGAACTCAGTGCTCACCAAGTTCAATTGTTCTCTCATATATTCGACCAACGAGATGTCTATCATAAGCATTCCCCCTTTCACTCGCAAAAATACAAGTTTTTTTTAAACATGCACCACCAACAGTGCAGGTTTCAAATAATATTGCACTATTTTTAGTGCAAATACAAAGAAGACTTGCACTATCGATAGTGCACTATAAAAAAAACTAATATTGTCTGTGAAGAGCGAAGCGACTATTTACGCGTACGAATGCAATCCCGAGAAGAGGACGTTCACGCCAAAATAAGTCATGACCAAGAGCAAGAACGCACCCACCGCCATCAAGTCAAACCTCACCTCCCTACGCCTCTTGGCGGTAGGTTCCGCCGACGTGTCACCGGCATATCCGTAATGCAACACCACGGCATAGGCGATGAACGTGATGAGAGCCCAAACCTCTTTGGGATCCCAACTCCAATACGCTCCCCACGACACGTTTGCCCACACGCTACCGAGGGCTATCCCCACTCCCAAAAACCATTCCGCTACAAGCACAATGCGCCCCACGCCCTTTATAGCATCGCTCTCAGCATGTGCCGCCCTCTGCAACAGCCGAACCACCGTCAAGATGAGGGCGAGGGCGAACAACGCGTAGGCTATCATCACCACCGCCACGTGAATCGTCATCCATGGCGAGGCAAGCACGGGCATCAGCGATGTGACTTGCGGATTCATGCCACTGATGGAACAAACAAGCGTCGAAAAACCGCACAGGAGCAACCCTATGGGCGCATATATCTGATTCCTGCGCTGCATGAAGACACAAATCAACAACACCAACCACCCGATGAACAACATCGTCTCATAGCCATTGGAGAGGGGCACGTGCCCGCTTATGTAAGCCCTTAGTCCCACGTAGCATGTCAATGCGAGCGACAGAACCACCTGCAAGAAGAACATCGGCTTGAACAGTCGGGCAAACAGCCGTGGCGTGGCGTAATAGAGCAGGAACAAGATGAACCCGAGACTAAGACACACCTTGAATAGAATCGAAGGCAATGGCACGGCATTATACGCCATCTCGGCACTGACCCTGACATCTGATAGACGATGCGGGTTGTCTTCCGACAGGGTCTGAAACAGTGTTCCCTGCGTGAGCATGGTGAGCAGGGCGAGTTTCTCGTCTGTTTGCTCTATGGCCTGACGCAAGGACTTGTCCGTGTTCGTCTGCGAATACCACTGCTGCAATCGATAGTTCCCAGCCGTGTCATAGAGGTCCTGTATGCATGCGTATTTGCCTTCCAAACCGAGGCTGTCTCGCAGTCCGCCGTGCTTTATCTTGATTATCTTTTGTTCCATCCACTCCCTCCTGTACGCCATGAACGACAACACGACTTGCTCTGCTGTCAATCCGTTGAACGTCGGCTTGCCATATATCTTGACCACCACGTCACGTGCCATGGTGTTGAAGGGTGCTATCCTGCCGTTATAGATGACTTGCTCCGTGGCAATGGAGTCCGCGCTTGACCGTGCCACGACGGGTGTGGCTGCCCTCATTTCGGTTGGAATGAGCAGCAACAATGCGACGGGCAACAATGCCGTGCCTCGTGCGAAGCCACGACGTGCCAACAGACCGATTCCCGATAGCAAGAACACCAAATACCCTGCGTAGGTAAACCCCATGCCCCAAGGGTCACGGCTCACGCTGATGATGCTGCCCTCATGGTCAGCGTCAAACGACGTTTGATAAAAACGATACCCCTCATGGCGCAGTATTTTGTTCATCGAGATAGTGGCTGTTGTCGTGTCTTTGCCATTGACCGTGACCGTCGAGATGAAGTCCGATGGCGTTGCCGTGCCCGGATAGTATTGCACCGTGAAGTCTTTCAATGTCAACGTGAACGATGCCTCCTCCGTCACCTTCTCGGGCGTGTTCATACGCAGATGCAACATGCCCGAATAGGCAGTGGCATGCGTGAACAGGGCACCCACGAAGATGAGCAGAAACGACAAGTGCAACCCTCCCAACGACCACTGCCGTCTCCTGAGACAATGAATCAAGGCGAAAGCCACACCCACCATGAGTGCTGCCCATAACCCTATGAACCATGGGGATGCATAGACCTCACGATGAACGTAATCACTCCCCTGCTGCTTCTCCACGAACGTGGCTATTGCCAAAACCGCTATCATCACGACCGGCAACGCATATCTAACCACAAACAAAAATCCTTTCTTTGTCATCTTCGTTGTTCATTGTTCTTTACTGCCACGCACTCCATTTCTATAAGCCATTTCGGACGACAGACGGGAGCCAACGTGATGATGCGTGGCGTGGCGGGAAAGCGTTGTTCAAACATTTGATTCACGACCTCATAATCCGCCTCGTCTCTCAAATACACAATCACCTGTGCCACGTTCTCAAATCCGCATTCCGCATCTTTCAGCAAGGCTTCTACATTGGTCCACATGCGTTCCGTCTGTTTGCGAATGTCACCCACGTGAAGCACTTCGCCCTTGTTGTCTATGCTCGCCGTTCCCGATATGAAGACATACCGACGGTCTTTAAGTCGTACGCACGTCCCGCGTTCAAAGGCTACCCCATATTCTATCGTTGGGTTCAGGTACTCTTTCGCTTGCAAGAACTGCACGTCCTCGCTTTCCACCCCTTTGATGGCATACGTGTCCAACTGTACCAACTCTCCCCATTTCTCCGACCTTCCATTGATTCCCGTCGAGGCGATGAAGTGTGTCTCCGCGGTCAATCCCTGACGACGAAAGACATCATTCCTCGCTCGAACCACGCCCGCGTAATTGACATCCACGTTCTGAACATAAATCCATGTCCGTATGCAATGGTTCAGCAAGTTGCAGTCCACGTCTTTCAGTTGACCGACATACTGGTTGAACAAGTGGCGCATCTGCGCTTCACTCGATGTCACACCCGACTTGTCACGACACGAGGCGGTGAAGTAGTGCGTATATTCCCCGTCTTGCACCTCTGTCATGCCGTTGTCCAGACTGCTCACGCTGACCCCTTGACGTGACCATGCCCACGCCGCCACTTTCGTTCCGTCCAAGGGTGGTTGTTGAATGATGCTGACTGCGGGTCTCATGCCACGTTCTTCAAGAAACAAACGCAAGGCGGCACGCAAATCCTCTTCCTGATTAGCGGCGTCACTGACGAAGAACCGAAGGAACATAGGTTGTGCTTTCGTCTCACGGAGAGACTGCCCCATTTCGTCTAACAAGGCGTTCACTTGGTCTCTAAAACTTGCCGTCACGTCCTCCACATGAAACATCACGTGAAATTCAAAGCCCGTAACACTCTCAAATTGAAATACTTGTCGCATGATAACTCTTATATTTTCCTCGGCTTTCCTAAGTCTTCCTATTTCTTCCTAAAAAAATTTACTTTTCATTATTTATCCAGTCGCGCACGAGCGTTCTGACCAAATATTCGTTCTTCTTCGTTTGTATGTGCGAGACATGGTTATAGCCAGTCAATACGGTGTCAACCATCAATGCCTTATAGAGCAACGACGTGTCCGCGTTGCCGGGCACCACGCGCTTGAAAAAGACAGCGTCACTTTCGTTCGGATAGTGGTTACTCGTCACGTTGACAAGTTGAGCGTATGCGTCCGCTGCCTTCAGGCCCAATTTTCCTGCCGCCTTTGAGTTCACGTGACACTGCGTGCAAGACTCCTTCTCGAACATGTCCGTCACCGCCTTGAACATCGCTACGTCCTTGCCTGATGCGTCATAGTAGATGGTATCCCCACTGACCACGCTCGTTTCCACCGAGTAGAGGGTGTCCACGTTCATCACGGGCATATGCAAATTATTGACCACGCACAAGCGAATACTCGTATAGGCACCGATAACGTCCGACACATGATAGACGAACGCCGACCCGTCATACGTTGTCGGGATACGCTTGGCGGACACGTAGTGATCAGCGTCCTTGTCTTCATTGAAGACGGCCACCACCACATCATACCCGTCGGGCCACGAATCCATATTGGCAATGCTACCCGTCATCTTGACGACGTAGCCGCCCGACTTATACGCTGTCGTTTTTTCCACGATGTCACCTTCGTCGCATGCGCTCAGCAGCATGACCAATGGCAACAATAGAAAGAAAAACATCTTTTTCATACACATCTATCAATTCCCAATTCTTAACTCTTAATTCCTCAGCCCTCCTCGGTTTTCCTAAGTCTTCCTAAGCTTTCCCAAACTTTCTTCACTCAAAAGGTGTATTGCAGTTGCACCGTGGCACTATGGCGTGCCAACCCGAGGTCATCATTATCCCTGTCCACTTGCGTGTCGTGGTTAAACCGTCCCACGTACTGATACATAGCTTGCAACTTCATGTTGCAACTTGGGAAGAAGATGTTCACTCCCGCCGCTGGCATATTCAGAAAACCGTTAGCATCATGTCCGTTCCTGTCGAAGAAGTCATATCGGGCGGCAAGTTGCAACGTCTTGGTCACGAAGAAACCCGCCTGTCCATACGCTCCCCAGAAGTCGTATGTCTGACCGTCTAAATGCATGCGGTCGGTAAATCCCATGTGCATCAAATACGCCTCTCCCGACAAGTACAACCGGTGATACATCCACGCCGCCTCCGCTCCGAACCTTGTGTCGTTCGTGCTTTCATTCTCGCTTTCTATGTTCGTGTTGGCTGACACGGCAAAGAGCAACTTGTTTTCGTTGAGATACTTCGCGTCACCTTGCACTGCGGGCATCGGACCCATCGGCATGTACGAGAGTCGGGCGGCATACAGCAGCGACGGTATGTGCAGGTCGTCACTCAGGGTTTTCGTCGCGCTGTTGACCGAACCGCCGGTTCCGTTAAAGATGCCCACCTCATAGCCCAATCGCTTCTTGAAGAGCAAACCATGCGCCTCCACGCCCAAGTCCCAACCCGTCATCAACTTCGGATTGACCGAGTTCAATGCGTACGGCAATATGACGGCCGATGTCATGGACACGGGAACACATGGAAACAGCGTTCCGCCCAGTATGGTAAGAAAACCGCTTTGAAATGGGGTCTTGAACTTGCCTGTCTTGATGGCGAGCGCGTCATCTGCCAATTTCACGTCAAACCACGCTTGTTGCAATATGGCACCGCCACTTCCCGCAGCGTTGATAGATAGGTTAAATGACACTTTGTCAAATGCTTTTCCCGTGAATCCAAGCACGGCATACGGTATGGCAAAACCGCTGTTCATCACGTTGTCCTGATTGTAGGCAGGATCCAATCCCTCATCCGCATAGTAGTTATACGTTCCCGAAGTCTGAATCATCATGTAAGGCATGAAGACGAAATCACCCTTTTGTGTTTGGATGGAAAAACCCTTTCTTCCTGCCAGCGACACCACGCCATTGTCTGTTTGGTCTGTGTTGGCAGCGAATGCCGCATTCTCATTTTGATTCACGGTCAGTTGTTGTGCCATGAGCGTCAATGTGCTCCCGAGGGCTACCAACGTTACGAATACTTGTTTCATATTGTTTGACTAATTCTTAATTTTCAACTTTTTATTCTTTACAGCGATTGCAGGAACCGCACAAGCGCGTCTCTGTCACTCTTCGGCATGTTCTTGAACAGGTTCTTGCTGGCTTCACCCTCACCGCCGTGCCACATGATGGCTTCCACGAGGTTACGTGCCCTGCCGTCATGCAGGAAGTAGGTATGTCCGTTGACCAATTTCTGCAAGCCTATGCCCCACAGGGGCGTTGTTCTCCATTCCACTCCCGTGGCGAGTCCGGCTGTGAAGTCGTCATTTAGTCCAACGCCGCATATCTCACGTCCCATGTCATGAAGCAGGAAGTCACTGTACGGATGTATCACCTGACCGCCGGTCCATGGCAACCGTGTGCCGTTCAGCAAGGTCGTTCCTTCGTTTTTCGTATGGAGAGTCACAGTGTGACACAGGTGGCACTTTGCTTTGTAGAACATCTGTTCTCCACGTTGCACGGTCGGGTTATCCACATCACGTCGCGCTGGCACGCCAAGGCTTTGCATATAGAGGTCCACATCCTCCATGTCCGCGGTTGACACCTCGTTCTTCGTGTAGTTATAGCCCATGATGGCTGCTTGCGAAATCTGTGTCTGACCGGCGCACACTTCCTCAGGAAAACGCGTGCTCGTATATCCCATGTCCGATGAGAAGCCCAATTCAACGGTCAAGTCAAGGTGGTTCGCCTTGTTGCCTCCCACGCCCACGCTCGTGCGACCGCGCTCGGTGATGTAGTTGCAACGTCCGCTGATGCCATATTCAGGATAGTTCGACTGGGCGGCGAGTGCCTCAAGTTCCGATGGTATGAGCGACATGATTTGCCCTTGTCCCACGTGACGCAATGGCTGGCGAACGGAGATTTTGAGGTCTTCCGGCTTGATGCTGTCAGCATACCATTCCGTGATTTCATAGGTGAAATAGACCAATTGATAGGGTTCCCCATCCGGGAAGGTGAAGTTCTCGTAGTGTTTGGTCGTGTGCAACTTGCCTTCCGCCTTCACGCCATAAATGCTTTGGTCGTGCAGCACGCGCCCATAGCCCTGAAAGAACTTGCCCGTGTTCCTGCTGGCTATATAAACCAATTGCGCCGACATCCCGTTGCTACCGCTGCCTTCCGACGAGGTCCATGCCGCGGGTGTCGTGCGTCCTGCATTGTTATGGCACGAACCGCAACTATAGCCGCAATAGACGGGTCCCAAACCCTCATTGTTGATTGGTCCGTCGTCATACAGTTGGTCACCGTTGTTGAAGCGTTTCAGGTACGACCCCGTGCACCAAGGGGCTTCAAGGTCGTACGCATGCGACGACTGGTTGAAGATGGTCGAGGTTCCGGCGGAAAGAGCGTAACCGTTTTTCACCTCGAAATATTCATCTGTCATCCCTTCTTGGTCGTCGCACGACATCAATCCCATGGCTATAGCAAGGCTTAATAAATAGGTCAGACAATGACTCTCAACGTTCATTTCTTATTCTTAACTCTTAATTATTAACTCTTAACTTATCAACGCACATTGTTGAGACGGTTTTCACCGCCTCAACAACGCTAATTGCCAGATATGTATATATTTCTCAACTCTTAATTCACCGTACGCGGGTTTCCCTGTTTGAATACCAAATATTCGAGCGTGTGGAAACCGCGAATACTTTGCGCCGCCTCCTGTTCTTCCTCCGAGTCCGAATCGTCCCATACCAATCCAGAGAAGTCACCCGATGCCAAGATTCCGTTGATGGAGTTTCGGTCCAATGGCCACGAGTCCATATTCGGATCCAATCCCAACTCATCTACAGGTCCGAACAGGAATGCCTCACTCCGTTCCCATGGCTCACGAGCCGCTACCCATGCGTTAGCGACTGCGTCAAACGAAGTGCCGTTGAACGCATAGACTGCCGCCCTTAGTTCAGCGTTCGCATTCTTCAAGTCCAAATAGGTTGGCAGCACCACATTGTCCACGTATGCCGCGTTGATGTTCTTACATGTCGATTCGTCCATGGCGTTCACGGCATTGGTCAGGTCACCGTCAATGAGTTCCTTGAGGTCGGAACATGCCACGATAGCCTCCGTTGCCTCCGCGCTGAACAAGTGGCTACGGAACGGCTGCGGAATGGCAAGAATCGCGTCAATGGCGTTCTGAATCGCATTTTTGATTCTCGTGTCAAGTTCCGCGTTGCTTGTGGCTATCACCGACGACAACGAGTTGCTGCCCACGCTGCCATCCCTCGAACCCAAATACGAGTTTCTGATGGATACGATGTTGTTGCTGTAGTCCGCACGGCTGTGATAACTGAACCACGACTCCACGGCATACACCGCCTCTTCATATTTCCCCGAGTTCCACAAGTTCACAGGGTCGCCAATCTTCGCCTCGCCCACTTCATTCGCTATGTCCGAGCAACCGGACAATATCTGCAACGTCGCTTGTCTTGCGCTCGTGAACACGCTTGAGGATACGCCCGCATTCTTGAACTCCTCCGCATACGAGGTTGAACCGCCATTGTACGAAACGCTCCATTCGCTATACAGTTTGTTTGCGTCCGTCTGCAGCAGATTGGCTATTTGCTTCATATACGCCTGCCAGTTGGTGGCGTTTGAACTGTTGTACTCCAATTGGTCTGCGGCATCTATTTGTGCCAAAATCTCACTCACGTTGTTTGTGTTGGACGTGGTCTTTTTGTCGTCATCGCTGCAAGAGGTGAACACAAGTGCCGCGCATCCTACCATTACGGACAATACCTTAAAAATCTGTTTTTTCATTTGCTCTTTTTTTTATTTGTTTTATGGGTTATTTCCTGTTTTTCCTAATTATTCATTTTTTCGCGAACCACCCCGCATACGCAATGCCGATAGAAAAATCGTTCTCGCTATTGTATCCCCCGTTGTCACGGAACACGTGCTGAGTTCCGATGTGACGCATGGTCCAATCCGCCTTCAACACGAGACTTGGCATAGGCTTCCAGTTCACACCTACCGTCCATGCGCTCACTTCCTGACGGCGAGCAACCGATGCCAAGCCATTCTTCGTCCCGTCATAGAAAGGGTTATAATATTCATAGTGAACAAACGGATAGATTGCCAATGTTTTCTTCAGCGCGAATGCGTCTGAAACGATTCTTCCTATGTTCACGCCCAATTCACCGCCGTATGTGAGTGCCTTCGAGGCGATGGGGGTCTTGCCGCTATACAATTCCGTCGAACCCGACTTGGCGAGCAACCCGACGTTGGCGGACGTCAACTTGTCGTAGTCGCCTATCTCGCCTTGCAAGTAGTTTCCCCTTACGATGAAGTATTTGTGCTTATATTCGAGGTCGGCACTGTACACGAGCACGTCAACCTTGTATTTCGTGTAGTAGTATGGCTTGCGCGAATTCTTACCCGCGTCGTCCAAGTAATAGACGCTACCACCTATGCGCAACCCGGGAATGCCGTTGTAATTCACTCTACCGACATAGGCAGGGGCGGTGAACACGTCTTCCTCAAACAAGCGTTGGCTCGCGTCACTCACGAAATTATACATGTTGAATCCGTCAACGGTGAGTCCCGCCACCATTTGCGCTTGATACGTGAAGTCATACCATCCCTTTCCTACCCTTCCGAACACCTCCGCGCCCGTCTCGTGCCACGTGGTCGGAATGATGGCGCACTCGCCCTCCGGACGCTTGGTGCCGAAGAAGTTCAGGGGCTCATGATGTTCGTTGAGCAATCCCACTGGCACGATGAGATGTCCGGCGCGCACGTTGAACTCTCGCAGGATTGTAGCCGTCACGTGAAACTGTTCAAGGGCTACCTCGCCACCCTTTTCATACTCTATCTCTACCTCACCGTTTTCACTTCCGCTGCCGGCTTCCACCTCTGCCGCCACGCCCGTACCACCACTCTCGAACTCTATTTCCGCGCCCAATTGCCACCACTTGTTGAACTTGTAATCACCTGACAACACGAACCTCGGAATGGCTACCGCGCTGCGGTCATCACGAGCGTTTCCATACGCCGCACCCGTATATCGGTTTTTCGCGTAGTCCATGTGCGTATAGTTCATCTCTCCATATCCACCGAAACGCCACTTCTCGAACGAATCGTCATACGAAGTCCTTTCACGTTTGAAGTTCGTCGGACGATCTGCTATCGACATTTCAATGCTGTCTTCTGGCTGTGCCAATACCGCCACGCTTGCCAATGCGCATGCCAGTGCCATAAGGGTTCTTTTCATCGTCTTAAAGTTTCTCTTTACTTAATTCGCATGGCTTTTTGAACGACCATGCTTTTTCAACGATGCAAAAGTAGGAGGTATATTCTCCCCCCGCAATCCCTAAAAAAAACGAAAAAACAACTTCCGTCACCCCCATATTTGGGGATGACGGAAATCACAATTGAAACAATCAAATAAACTAAACTATTACAATACCTTCTCTCCTATCGGCAGAATCGGCGTGTGTAGCAGAAGGTGTAGCCAATCATCAACTCGAGCGTGCCATAGTTGTGCCGATACAATCTTGTGAGGTCGATACCGTATGCTAATGCGCAGTGGAATTTGTGATACTGAATTCCACCCATCGGAATGAGCGTCATGCCTTGATAATCACCTTCGTCAACGTTCTGACGCAACGTTCCTGCCACCCACCATGACCAGTCGCTTCTGTAAGCGGAACTTGTGCGTGTGTATTTGAAGTTCGCGTCTATGGTCGAGTTGCCATTCGTGTCATACATGACTACCGCGCTTGGCTCCACCGCGTCAAACTTCGTCACGTCCCATTCATAACCGACCAGTCCGTAGATGCTTGGTGGAATAATTGGTTCCATATCGCCCACCGATTCATCCATCTTCGTACCCAACAAGTTGGTTCCTGTCAATCCTGCGAAGAATCCGTAACTTACATAATAAACACCCAGATTGACATTGAACGTGATGAAGTCCTCAAGATTCTGTACCGCATGGTCATTGGCATAGGTCGATTCTTTCTTCAACTCATCTTCATTTCGATAACCATAGTTGAAAACCTTGGCACTGATACCGAACGACAACTGACGATCACTGTTCTCCGCCTTCGTAGCCCTTCTTCCCGTCGTTAACGGAATATGGTAGGCAAAGGTGAGTTGTCCTGCCTGTTGCGTGCTGTAACCATTCACGTCATGATAAACATAGGCAGCCAAACCGATGTTGCGTGGCCAACGTCCCTGATAAGAAAACATGGTGGTGTGAGGTGCGTCGTCAATGCCCATCCATTGCTGCTTGTGCGTCAGCATGAAATGATGGCAATTGCTCGCTCCCGCTACGGCTGGGTTGATGAGATAATAGTTAAAGTAGTATTGGTTATAGACAGGGAACTCTTGCGCGGTGGCAGTGATAAATCCCGCTGTCGCAAGCAATGCGACCATCCAACCTTTAACCCAAATCTTAGCCTTTGTCATATCGTTGTGAATTATATTGCTGTCTTAAGTTTTTTGGGATGATTCCGAGGGGATTTCCCCCTCGGAATTTCCTATATCATGTTGCTTATCGTTTCAGGAGGAAGTGGCCTACTATGCGTTCACCTGTCTCCTTGATTTCGATGATGTACCAGTAGTCGGTGCTTGGCATGTCCTTGCCGTTGTACTTACCGTCCCAACCTCTGAAGTCGAGCGCCTTTGTCTTGGCAAGTTCCTTACCATATCGGTCGTAGAGATAAATTACCGTCTCTGGGAATCGCTCTATACCACCTCTGATCAACCAGCGGTCGTTCACTCCGTCGCCGTTTGGCGTGAAGAACTTGTCTGGAACGAGGTTCGTAGGAGCAATCTTGATGACCGTGTCGCAAGAACATCCTATCTCATCACTGATCTTCAGCGTGTGGCTGCCCACCGCCAGCATACCGAGGTTCACCGTTCCGTCAAACTCATCGGTCGCTTCACGATAACCACCGTTGATGAACGTCGTGTTCTTACGTCCTGCGTCGAGCAGGTAAGTGAACGTTGGAACACCGTTGACGGTCACCTCCGTGGTGAGATCGCCCAATTCTGTGATAGAGACGAACGATGGTATCACGTGTATGTTCGAGTTCACTGCAACCACCTCTTCCGAACGGCAAGTAGCGGTGATGGCTCCGACATATACCGTCCTTTCACCTGACACGGAGAGGTCGATGAAGTCTGGAGCGGTCGTCACGGTCGTTCCGTTTGCGTCGCTGTACCATTGCAGTCTCGAGCCTGGGGTCACAACCTTTGCAAGGTCGGTCCATGCCTTGGTACCGCTGGACTGGCACGCTGCGAAGTCTGTTACGCTTGGTGCCGCAGGCAGTTCAATCACGGTCGATTCTGCCTCGCGAACGGCAGTACGACAGCCGTTTGCATTCACACCGTAAACCGTCACATGCTTCAAGCCACCAGCATCGGTAGCCACGGTGTTCGTGTTCGTGGTGGTCGTGGTCGCATCTGCACCCGTCCATACGTATGAGGTCATTGCGCTGTTCGCCGTTGCGGTGAAGATGAGTTCATCGTATTGGCAAACCCTGCCTGCTGTGGAGAGTTTAGTGATTGCAATAGAATCTGGGGCTTTAACCGTAATGTAAACAACAGTATCAGCGTCCTTGTCCTTAAGCGAGTAGGTCTCCACAGGGGTAGCGGCATCCGTGACAGTCACGCTGTAAGTGCCTGGTGCGAGGTTCTCGAACGTTGCCGTTCCGCCTGCGCTGTTCACTTGCTTCGTCTCGCCGTTCACGGTCACTTGATATGGAGCCGTACCGCCACCATTGATGGTGACTACTGCGCTACCAAGTTCGCTGCCTGACGTAGAACCTTGTCCTTCGTGGCACTTAGGGTCAGTCACATCAACCGAACCTGTCACCTCTTCCGGTGCGCCCACCACTACTGCTGCCGCTACAATCATCTTCGAGTAGCAGTCGCAATCATACGAATCGCTGCCCGTGGCGATGGAGTTGCGTGCCCAGATGGTGTACGTTCCTTGTGGCAATGCCGTGAACGCACCCGTCAAGGCGGCTGGCGAATTGAAGTCATAGGTAATGCCTTCAGTATTCGTTACCCAGTTGCCACTTGCGTCTTGCAGAGCGTATTGATAAGATACCAACTGACCGCTTACAATCTGGTAACCACCGCTCGTCACGCTCGCTTCCACGGTCACGAGACCGTCCGTACGACGATATGACGTTGCTGGTGTTACTATTGCCTTACCTTCTATTTCCGTTGCAGGAAGCACGTTGTAGTTAGCCGTAGCCTTACATCCGTTGCCATCCGTCACGGTTACGGTTCCAGGACCGTCAGTGCTGTTATCGATGGTTGCCGTCGTTTTCGACGATGTTGTCCATGCGTACGTGTACATTCCGTTACCACCACTTACGTTAGCGCTTACGATAGCGTTTGAGCTATAGTTAACCGCCGTGGTAGGACATGTCACGTTGCGTGTCACCGTCGCGCTCACTTCTATCTGTGGATAGAGGTACGAGATGGTTCCGCTCTGAACGAATGGACATCCCTTAGCGTCGGTCACGGTCACTGTGTAGTTGCCGACTGGCAAGTTTGCAGGAGTCGTGACATTCGATGTCCAATTCGTCTGGGCTATCGTCGATGGGCCGCTCACCTCATACTTGTAAGAACCGTTGCCGCCTCTTACGTTGTTGATGCTGATGCTACCGACATTGTCACCCACGCAGTTGATATTGTTGAAGGTGATGTCCGCTAACAGTGCGTCTGGTTGCGTTACGGTCAACGTCTCGCTCACGGTGCAAGTTGCATCCGCTGCGTCCGCTACCGTCACGGTGTACGTGTTCGCCGTCAAACCTTCTGCCGTAGCCGTTGACATACCGTTCGACCAATTATAGGTGTATGAACCCGAACCACCCGTCGGTACTACGGTTGCCGTACCGTCGTTTCCTCCGTTACATTTTACAGGAGTGGTGGACTTGCCCAAAGTGATTGCTGTAGGTTCCGTAATAGTTACGTTCGTCACCTTCGAACAGGTTGCGTCTATCACATCCGCTATCGTCACGGTGTACGTACCTGCTGTCAAGCCGCTTGCCGTTGCCAATGCCGATACCTCGACGTTCGACGTGTTCTTCCATGAATAAGTGTACGAACCTGAACCGCCGCCTACCGTTACCGCTGCGGCACCCGTGTTGCGACCGTTACACAAGACGTTGACATGTGCTGCCGCGTCTTCTGTCAACGTCAACGCCGTTGGCTCCGTTATTGTCACGGTTTCAGTTATCGAGCAGGTCTCGTCGACCGCGTCTTTCAACGTCACGGTGTACGTGCCCGCTGTCAAGCCGCTTGCCGTTGCCGTTGTTGATACCACGCTGCTCGTGGTGTTGTTCACCCATGAGTAGGTGTATGCGCCTGAGCCACCGCCTGCCGTTACCGCTGCGGCTCCGTTGTTGCCGCTGTTGCACGTCACGTTCTTGTGCGCCGTCATGTCTTCGCTCAGCGTCAACGCTTCTGGCTCCGTGATCGTCACGGTTGCCGTCTTCGTGCAGGTTGCGTCAGCAGCGTCCGCTATCGTCACG
>JAFSQL010000016.1 GCA_017446585.1 Paludibacteraceae bacterium | reverse complement strand
CCGATCTGTCTTTGCTGTACAAGACGCCGTCTATTGAAGCGTAGTTTAAGTTGTCTTCCGCGACATTTATGCTTGTCAGTCCTGTGCAGTAAGAGAACGCGCCACTTCCAATGCTTGTGACGCTGTTCGGGATGGTGACGCTCGTCAGTCCTTTGCAGCCAGAGAACGCGCTACCTCCAATGCTTGTCACACTGTTCGGGATGGTGACGCTTGTCAAGCCGCTGCAGTAAGAGAACGCGCCACTTCCAATGCTTGTGACGCCATTGTTTATTACAACCTTTTTGATAGATGAACGATAATTATGCCATGGCCTATCAGACTCATCAGAATAAGAATACATATCCCCCGTTCCGCTGATAGTCAGCGTTCCTGTTGAACTTACGAAAGAGTAAGTCACATTCTCGCCGCAGCTGCCGCTTGCGTCTTTTGCCCATGCGAGGGTTGTGGCGCATATTGCCACAATTAATGTAAATAACTTTTTCATTCTCTTTTGTTTTTGTTTGTTTTGTTTTTTCTGCCAGTTCCGTATTCGTTGGCTTATAGACATAAAAAATGCGTGGAACCTTTGCCGTTTATATGGGCTTTGAGGCTCTGGACTGCCTAACCATACCATAATACACGAACAAAAGCCCACGCCGGAGCGTGAGCGCCTTTCGCTTATCTTGATATGGTTTTGAAATTGTCCAGATTCCAAAGCTCAAGAATTAGCTATAACGCTTTATCTGTTTTTATGTCTTTGTTACTTAGTGGTTTTCTGTTTCTTGTTTGTCGCTTTTTCGGTTAAAAAATCGCCGCCTTTATTGACAGCACATCACATAGCGTTGCTAACGCGAAACACAACGCGAAAAATAAAGATGTAAGTGTCGCAGCGCACATAAAATTACAAGTGTAATTTTTTTGTATTTTCAAAGATAAGGACCTGGAAACACTTTTCCCAAAAAAAGAAATATGTTATGCAACATGTTTCGGAACTTTTAACTTGATTTACAGGAACGACCGGACTACAATCCCCAAAATCAAATTATGGCAAAACCACGGCATATCCGTTTTTGAGATTCCACGGAAAGGGAAAAAGGACTTGGCTGGGGATCCACACGTTATTTTTGTATTAGATTAGGAGACGGGGTAGGCATATAAAATAAACTTGGTTTGCGACGAATCGCAAACCAAGTTTATGATTGTATAAATATGTACTGGGATTAGCGGCGGTTTCGGTTGCGGTATTGTCCGCGTCCGTACTTGGCGTAGCAGTTGCTGCCGATGCCGAGCCACCCTTTGATGAGTTCCATGTTGACCATGGCACTGAACGTGAGCACGGCATAGGTGTCATGAGAACCCGACCAGTAGGATTTCATACCGTCCATGAAGTCGGCATCGTCGCCTCCAAACGCCCAACGCCAACCGAAGTCGGCACTGACCTCAACATACGGAGAGACAGGGAAACGGACCCCCATACCGATAGGCACGGTCATGGTCGTACCGTCATAGGTGAAATAGCCGTCCTTATTAGGTGTTGAACTTACACCCTTGAGTTCCGCATCAGGATGTTTTCCCATAATGGCGTTACGGTTCTTGGCATGTTGACCGTTGACGACACAGTACCAATTGGCGTTATACATATTGTAGCCGACACCGGTGTAGGCATAGATATCAAAGGAAGAACGTCCCCAACGACCTTGGTAGAAGTAGAAGACGAGATTGAGGGAGGTTTCGAAGGAGTGGGTGTAGTATTCGTATTCACGCTTGGAGTTACGGCTACCCTCGTCATTACCGGCAAAGAGAGAATAAACGAAGTTGAGTCGCGCGCCGATGCGTTTGTTGAAATCGTGCTCGTAGAAGATTTGGAAAGTAGGTCGGGTGTAGAGGATGTCCCACTCGGTGACCTTCATGTCTTTTCCTTTACTACCGCCCAAGTCACCGAACATGTAGTTAGGTCCCATACCAAAGGAGATGAAGTCCCTGGAATCGGAGCGATACTTATGCAAACCACTTTGACGAGCGGCGAAAGAAGCCATGGCAAAGAGGACAGCCAGTGTCAAAAGGAAAAATTTCTTCATTTAAGCAGGATAATAATTGCGATGCAAAGGTAAATACTAAAATCGAATGTTTGATAAATTTTAACACAAATATAAAGTTAATGCGTATCTTTGCGATAAAGAAAAAAGGATATACGCATGAATGCAATGTCGCTTGATCATCTATGGAGATATATTCAAGGTCTCTCGTTATCAGCCAGCAATCAACGTTGGTTGGGGGAAAGACTTATAGAGGCGTCAAAGTCACAAACTATCCAAGACGAAGATGAAAAAAAAATAAAGAAGTTGAATTCTCTATTTGGCGTTTGGTCCGAGAGAAGTGACGGAGAACGAATTGAGAATATAATTAGAGAAAACAGAGAAACCAATTACGAACGTCGTTTGGTTTCATTTGACGAATAAAGCCATGAGCAAGAAGTATCTTCTTGATACCAATATTTGCATATTCTGCATGCGCGGGAAATATGAAATGAACAGAAAGATTACGCTTGCAGGTATCAATAATTGCTATTTGTCAGAAATTACTGTAGCAGAGCTTTATTATGGTGCGGAAAATAGTGACAATCCAAAGAAAACCATGGCAGAGACAGAGGAGTTTATCAGTCTTTTTCAGATAATTCCTTTTGGGGAATCGCTACACACCTATGGGAAAGAAATGGCATACTTAAGATCTATTGGACAAAAGATTGAAAATTTTGACATGGCAATTGGTTCCATAGCATTGAAACATAATATGATAATGGTAACTGACAACACAGACCATTTAGGACGAATTCGGGGTATTAAATTGGAGAATTGGAAATTAGAAGAACCAAAATTATAAACTTAAATAAACAAACACTATGATTTTAGATTCAATCGCAAATTCGGCGAAGTACGAGAGTGTACATCCACGTTTCAAGGCGGCATTTGACTTCATCAAGAAGACAGATTGGAGCAAAATGGAGCCAGGGAAGATTTATCTTGACGAGAAGAACTTGTTCATCAACTTCTCGGAGACGAAGGGAAAAACTCCGGAGGAAGCGAAAATGGAGACACACAAGGACTATATAGACATTCAGATACCATACACCCAAGCGGAGACAATGGGTTGGACACCAACGGCAGACTTGAAGTCGCCTATCGATCCATATAACCCAGAGAAGGACATCACGAAATATACGGACCAAGGTCAGGCATATTTCAAGGTTGAGCCAGGTCAATTTGCCATTTTCTTTCCTGAGGACGGTCATCAACCAGGCATTGGCGAAGGAACGTTCCGCAAGATTATCGTAAAAGTAAAGATTTAAGAGAGGATGCAAACAGTCTATGATTTCAAGGTCAAGGACCGCAAAAACAACGAAGTGCCACTGAAGAACTATCAAGGTCAGGTGTTGCTCATCGTGAACACGGCAACCCGTTGCGGCTTCACTCCCCAATATACGGACTTGGAGAAGATGTATGAGAAGTTTCACGCACAGGAGTTCACGATTTTGGACTTTCCATGCAACCAATTCGGCAACCAAGCGCCTGGCACGAACGAAGAGATTCACGACTTCTGCAAGTTGAACTACGACACACAGTTCCCGCAGTTCAAGAAGATAGACGTGAACGGAGAGAAGGCATTGCCGCTGTTCACCTATCTGAAGTCAATGAAGGGTTTCAACGGTTTTGACCTGACACACCCGATTGGCAAGATATTGGACGAAAAGATGCGTGAGGCCAATCCGAACTATGCCGAGTCAAATGACATCAAATGGAACTTCACAAAGTTCCTGATTGACAGGAAAGGCATGGTCGTGGCACGGTTCGAGCCAACCGCGTCAACGGAGGAGATAGAAGCAGCGATTGAGAAGTTGCTGTAAAAAAAGGAATACTCAAAAGGACATGGGAGACTATGGAAACATGGTCTCCCATTCTTTTTCTCAAAGTTCCTTGTAGTGGACGGAAAGTTTACTTGAATCGGGAGAGGAGTTCGTCGTCGGAAAGGACGAAAAGGATGGGATGACCGTCGGGGGTGTTGTTGCAATTCTGGCAGGAGAAGAGGGAGGCAGTGAGACTGCTCAACTCGGAGGGCGAGAGCGTCTTGCCATAAGGAATGGCGGAAGAATGCGCTAAGGAGAGAGCCACCTTGTGCGCCAAGTCGTCAGATTGGAGGTCGTCGGTCAGAACCTTATCGGCAACGTCACGCAAGACCACGGTGAGGTTGGCATTTTCGCCCAGTTCGGAAGGAACTGCCGTGACTTGGACGGACTGGTCGGACGTGAGGATTTCGAAACCGACATCTGCCAGTCGAGGCTGGACGGAACGGATAGCCGAAACCTCCTCAAGGGTGAGTTCCACCCGTTCCGGAAAGAGCAACCGTTGGGACGTTCCCTGTCGACGGGAGAACTGGCGCAAGAACTTCTCATAGAGCACACGGACATGGGCACGATGCTGGTCAATGAGCATCAAACCCGACTTGACGACCGTGACGATGTACTTGTCACGGAACTGGATGAAGTCGGAGCGGATTGGTTCAGAAGCAGAAGCACTCCCCTCGCCTATCGCAGAAGCAGGGGCTGAGGATGGAGACGGAGTTGTGCTCAGTTGCGACTGACGCGGTTCCTTGGGTTTGGCTTGGCGTTCGAAGCCGCGGTAGAGCGACTCCCAGTCAAGGCTTTGACGCTGGAGGAAGGAGGAAGCGGATGGTGAGGATGAAGAGGAAGAGGTCTTGAACGGATTATAAGAAGGGTCAGCCCCCGTCGTTGGTTTCCTTACCTGCGTCGAGGAAGAAAGCGCAGGAATAGAAGTATCGATGGGATTGTCGAAATCGATGTCCGGCACCACGGAGAACTTGCCCAAAGCCTCGCGCACCGTGGACATGAGAATGGGCCATAGCGCCTTCTCGTTTCGGAACTTGACCTCGGTCTTTTGCGGATGGACGTTGACGTCAACATCCTCAGGGTTGACCGTGAGAGAGATGTAGTAAGCCGGTTGGGTCGAAGGTTGCAACATGCGCTCGTAGGCTTGGAGAACCGCCTTGTGGAATGAGGGATGCCACATATAGCGTCCGTTGACGAAGAAATACTGGTTACCGCCACGCTTGGTCGCCGTTTCAGGACGACCGACGAAACCGTCGATGGTGACGAGTGACGTTTCGGCATGGACGGGCAGGAGGGAGGAACGCACCTTGGAACCGAAGAGGTCAGAAACACGCTGGAGGAGCGAACCCGAGCGCAAATTGAAAAGAAGCGTGTCGTTGTGAGCCAATGAGAATGCAAGGGAAGGATAGACCAAGGCAATGCGGTTGAAAACCGTGAGGACATGGGAGAACTCGGTGGTATCGCTCTTGAGGAAATGTCGCCGAGCGGGAAGATTGAAAAAGAGATTGCGCACGGCGAAGTTGCTGCCCACCTCGCAAGCGACGGGTCGTTGTTCAATGACCTTGGAGGCTTCAATTTGAAGGCTGATGCCCACCTCGTCATCAGGACGTCGCGTCTTGAGTTCGACTTGCGCCACCGCCGCTATGGAGGCGAGGGCCTCGCCACGGAAACCCATGGTGTGAAGGTTGTAGAGGTCTTGGGCAGTAGATATTTTGGACGTGGCATGACGTTCGAACGCCATGCGCGCATCGGTTTCGGACATACCCTTGCCATTATCAATGACTTGGATGAGCGTGCGACCGGCATCCCTGATGAAGACTTGAACCTTGGTAGCACCGGCGTCAATAGCGTTCTCGACCAATTCCTTGACAACGGAGGCAGGTCGGTCAACCACCTCGCCAGCGGCTATCTGATTGGCGACGCTATCGGGCAGCAGGTGAATGATGTCAGGCATCGATCAACGATTGAGTTTAGGGCAGTTAAAAAAAGCGTCGTCCGCGACCTTGACGGTGGCGGGCACGGAGACAGAGGTGAGGTCGGCACAGCCAGCGAAGGCACGGGAGGGAATCTCCTCAAGCGTGGCAGGAAGCACCACTTGCCGCAGACCGGAGAAATAGAACGCTCGCCTGCCCAGTTTGCGAAGATTCTTGGGACAATCGAATTCCTGCACGTTGGTCATATTGAAACAGTCATCCCCTATTTCAGTGACACTTTCGGGCAGGAGGACATATTCGAGGAACGTGCATCCTTGGAAAGCGGACACGCCCACGTAGCGGAGCGCATCACCCACGACAGAGACCCCGCGCAGACGCTTGCAACCGGCGAAAGCGCGGTCGCCAATGGCCGTAACAAGATAGGTGGTTCCTGAGTAAGTCACGGAGGACGGGATGAAGACATCGCCTTGGCTCTTGGATGCCGAGATGAGGGTGACCTCCGTGCCACTGACCTGATAGGTCATGTCACGCAACGTGAACGTCTGCGCCAAGAGCGAAAACGGAGCAAAAAACAGCAGGAGAAAAAGGAGCCGCACCATAGTGACGCAAAAATAGTAAAATATCCATAAATTTGCATACCTCACAGAAAACGAGAATGACAAGAACAAACGAAGAAAGGAGAGCAAAAAGATGTCGATAGCATTGGGCTTAGGCCGTGACGGAAAGAAAGCGTGGAAATGCATGTATAAGGGCAAGGAGAACGAGTGTCCGCAGGACTGCGAGACATGCGCCTACCCCATGAAAGCCTTGGGAGACGCCGCCTTGAGGAACGGAGACGCAGAAATGGCGGAACGATTCTACAGGAAGGCGTTGGCGGCACGTGAGGACTATGCGGACGTATGGAACAACTTGGGCAACCTATTGGGCATGAGCCGCCGATTCAGCGAGAGCCTTGAAGCCTTCGACCGCGCCATAGGGATAGACCCGACCTACGGCAAGGCCCTGCGCGGCAAGATTATCACCTTGAAACACCTGATGCGGTATGAGGAAGCACACGCCTTGGCCACGGAGTTGCTGACCCTGTATGCCGACCCGAGAACCGTGAAAGAGAAGGAGGAGATAGAAGAACACATCACGACCAACAGAAAAGAAGGGAGGAAAGAGGCGATGAAAACACTGCGTCACCTGATGCGGTACGCCAAGGAGCGAGGATATGTGCAACACGCGACGACACCATGGCTGAAAGAGGCGGCGGAAGACATGGAACGGAAGGTATATACCGTGTTCCTGCGCAGCGTGAAGAAAAAAAAGGACGAAGGAGAATTGATAGGCAAACGCCAACTGCGTGACGCCATGGTAATCTGCATGGACATGGGACAAAAAACGATAGATCCGGATTTGGAACTTATAGCCACGGAGACGGCTGAAGAGATGTGTCGAGAAGCCATGGGGCGATATAGGGAAGAAAGGGGCTGGCACGAATTAGGGAGCGAGTATGACGAAGACACGGAAGTGACAATAGATGACTATGCGGAATGCGCCATAGCGACGTATCTGTTGGGAGCCATGTTGGCAGCGCAAAAGAAAGGCATGTATTAAGCGGTCAAAAAGATGAAATAAAAAAGTAAAATTGTATCTTTGGAAAATTTTTTTTTGATGAAACACATTACACTTATATTCTCCCTGCTGCTGCTCGCCTCACCGCTTGCGCATTCGGTCAACAACTACAATCGATATGACATACAAGACACGCCCGTAGGCTTTGGGGCGAAAGGCACGTATGGCGTTCCTATCTGCAACAATGACGGCACGTTCTCAGCCCCCGCGGGTTGGACCTTGGTAACGTGCTCCTCGCTGTCTGAAATCAATACCGCCCTGGGCGGTTCGGACGCGGACTTGCATAAAATCATCCTGGTGAACGCCGGTTCATACGGAGAGTTAAGTTTAAGCAAGAACTACCAATATGTCTCCATCATAGGAAAAGGCAACGTGAAGTTCACAAAAATATCCATTTCAAAGGGCAACAATATCTTTGTAAGGAATATCACCTTTGACAGTTTCAGCAACGATGGTTTCCCCATCACCGCCGGAAGTTGCAACATCTGGGTGGACCACTGCACGATAGGCCTGCCAACGACATCGCTTGACAAAGAGCATCCAGACGGAGCGATGGACATTACGGGCAACGGCAACTTGTATTTGACCATTTCGTGGTGCAAATTCAGGAACCACTGGAAAACCATGTTGCACGGAAGTAGCGACAGCGACGCATCAACCGATGACCGTTTCATCACACATTTTGGCAACTACTATTACAACACGCACCAACGCACGCCTCGTATTCGCGGAGGCAGGACACACGTGCTGAACTGCCTGTATGAGAATACGGGATTCCACCGCGTCACGAACATGACAAGCCAAGAACACACGATGTCAGACCAAATGGTGTATAAGGATGACGGTGAGTATCTGAAAAACCGATTGGTCGTATCGGACGGTTATGGCGTGATGGCGACGAAGAACAGCGACGTGGTGGTAGATTCGTGCTTCTTCTTTGACGTGCGTTGGCCCATTGTCTGCTCGCTGGCAGACTGCGCCAGTTTCCGCGAGAAATATGGCGACCTGCAATCGCCAGACATCAACAACGGATGCGTGTCGGGCAAAGGGCCTAACGGAGGTGTGAACTATTGCCGCCAAACAGGAAACGGATATTTCGACAAAGGACTGCCAGACACCATACGCGTGAAGAACGACACCGTGTCGTCAAGCAGTTGCGGTACGATGGTGGTGCCATTGGACTACTCGTATGTAGATAGAAACGGAGAAACACAATACGTGATCAACCCCGGCGTGTTGAACCCGGGCAAGAGGAGCATCAAGTTTGATGAGTTTGACGGGGCGAACGCCTTTCAGCCTTCGAGTTACGCTTACTACTACCCAACGTGGTATGAACCGATGCTGAACACAGAAGTGTTTGCCACCGTGTCAAAATATGCCGGAGCGGACACCTACTCGATGGATTGTTCAGCCGCAGCCCCAACGCTCGTCTTAACCTCGGGCAGCAAGGACCAAACGAACGTCACGACCATTTCAACCGTTGTGTTCACCTACGGAGGCGGAGCAACAGGCGCAGTGGTGACAGGATTGCCTGACGCTAATTTCACCATCAACACGAGCACGAAAACCATCACCCTGAGCGGCACGCTTGGCGCAACGGCGAACTACACGGTGAAGACCTTGGGCGGTAGCGGGGATCCCGTGGAGATAGTAGGATGCTTGTCAAAAACCTCCACCACATACAGCGTGCTGGACTACTCAGGTGACATTTGCGGAGCGACAGCCACGATGATTGCCAACGTCGCATCGTCAGGGACATATAGCCTTGTCGTGTATGACGGAGTGACACCGGTAAGCACCGTGTGGAGCGGAAGTCTCACTTCGGGACGCAATGCCTTGACCTTCAATACAAGCACCCTGAGCGCGGGCAGTTACACCGTGAAACTGCTGGATTCGGGCAGCAGCGTCATTGGTAGCCAAGACATCGAAGTAGAGTAACGCGTGAGGAAATATTGGATAGGCATATTATCATTGCTCCTGTTGACATCTTGTCACGAGGACAAGACATCCATACCCGACTATGCCGTCTATATAGACAGGAACCTTGACCTTGACGCCATTGAATTGCGCACGATAGGGAACGGGATGGAGATTACGGAGGAGAACAAGAAAACACGCGAGTATGTCGGCTATGGCGGCGTACTGCTGTTTCACGGATATGACGACGAGATATATGCCTTTGACATGGCATGTCCGTACGAAGTGAGAAGGGAGGTGAAGGTTCACTTTGACAACGACATAACACCGGGATACGTGAAATGCGAGTCATGCGGCTCGACCTATAACGTGGGATATGGCAGCGGCAATCGAATTGATGGTCCCGGAAATGAGGGCTTGAAACGCTACAACGTGGTGTTGAGCGGAAACTCGCTGAAAGTGACGAGGTGAGATAAGAATTAAAGAGACAAAGGGATGGATTGCAAGTCCGTCTGAGCGATAGAGTAAAAACAACGAGACGGATTGCAAATCCGTTTGAGCGATAGAGTAAATATAACAACGAGACAGATTGCAAGTCCGTCCGAGCAATAGAATAAAGAAAGGCTACCAATGAGGTAGCCTTTCTTTATTTGTAGTTTTATCGTGCTTTTATTCTTTGCGACGTTTGAGGGTGAAGTGACCGACTTTGGATTTGAGGTTGTTGAATGTCAACTCGTACCAGTAGTCGCCACTTGGGAGCCCTGTTCCGTTGTAGGTGCCATCCCACCCTTGCTTGATTTGCTCGTAGTCAGCCTCGTAAACCTTCTTGCCATAGCGGTCAAAGACGGTCATGTGAGGGTCTTGTGACTCGTAGTGCCAATCGTGTATGCCAGTGATGGTGAGGAGGTCATTCTGTCCGTTGGCATCAGGAGAGAAGAACTTGGAGACAATGATTGGGAAGCAGTCTTCAAAGTCCAACACGCTAACCTGCGTATTGCCACGGTCGGAGCAGGTCTCGTCAACGGTCATGACAGCCGTGACGGTGCCAGGGTCAGAAGTCTTTCCACCCGTGATTTGGCGACCCTTGTCGTCGAAGTAGGTCATCTTGATGTGAGACGCGGAGAGGCTTGGGTCACCTGACACTTCGCGAGCGGCGAAAATGCCAATGATGCTGTCAGGATAATCTTGGTTAGCCACCCAGGCGTCATAGACCGCACTGTAAGACTCAGGCAAGTAGAAGGCATCGCAACCGGAATCGGCAGGGATAACCTCGATGGTAGGAGTTGGGACAGCCGCCACGGAGCGTGTCGCCTCCTCTTGACCATGACCGTCACAGACGTAGAGGGTGTAGGTCGCACTCTCTTGGAAGGAACCTTCCGTATAAGTGCTGCTGGTACTTACATCCACACCATCCTTGCGCCATACATATTGCAACGTGTTCGGGTCACGTCCTGTCACTTCGGCAGACAAATTCAAAGGCAGATGTTTGCACAACGAAGAGACGCCGGAAATAGATACCACCATATCAACAGGATCAACCACCTTCAGATTAGAAGCGGAAACGGAGAAACCCTTGGCATCCGTGACTTGCGCCGTGTAAATGCCAGGTTTCAGACCGGACGCGAGGAACAAATAGTCGCTCAACGCTGAACCCGCCGCATAGACAACATTGTTGGACTCGTCATAAACCTTCAAGGAATATGGAGCATTACCGTTGTACGCGCGAATTTCTATTTTGGCATCATTGCGCCCTTTGTAAGTGGTCTGACCAGCGATATGCTCGCTTTCGATTTCCTCTATCACCTCAATGGCAGGACGTTTGGTCACCTTCACATTGAAGTAGAACATTTCCTCGCAACCACCACCGAGATCAGCAGAAGCGATATAATCAATATTACCCTTATTGACATCAAACACAGCGGTTGAAGAAACCTCAAGTCCCGTTTCTTCCTCAAAGAAGGTGAACATGTTCGCATCAATGGTTAATCCCAAATCGTTCAAGTGCGTTTGAAGTCTTCCTCTCAAAGTCGGTAGCACCTTCATGGTACCCGCATTTGGTTCCTGTGACAAATCAAGCGTGTCGTGGTGCGAAGCCTTGTAACTCTTTTCCAAGTCTTCATCGACAACTGGCGTATAGAAATAGATGCTTTCGCCATCACAACCGCCGGAAGAGTTGCTTCCGGTTCTGACATTTTCGCCCGCATCGTTCTTATAGATGACAACAGCCTTGTTTTTCACTTGTCGGTTACATCCGTATGCCCAAATGTCGGTGCGGTCCAATCCTTTGACCTTCGCCTTGAACTGAATCGTTATCCAATCATTGGCATTGGTGCCGTCACCAGCAGCAATGGAAGGAACGGTGAACGTCAAGACTTCGTTCTCATCCTCGCCTTGGTTGATGACATTGAACGTACCCGTTGAGATTTCCGCCCCGTTCTTGTCAAAGAACTTGACACTTCCGGTCACGAAGTCCAAAGTCTTGTCCAAGGTATCCAAGATGGTAGAAGAACCAATAGAAGCCTTTGTTCCAATGTTCTTAACCGTCAGTTCGTAAGTTACCTCTCCGTCAGGCTTAGTTGAGGTCTCAACACTCTTCTTGTCGAGGAGAAGAATGGCTTGTTGCGTCTCGATTGCCATATATGCCATGACGAGCATATAGTTACCATTTTGCTCATCCGGCATTTTTGCAGACGCGGACTTCGCGCCGCCAGCCATGCTTCCCGTAGGTAACTTGACATGGTGCGCATCATAACCGAGCGTAATGATATTGTTCGGAAGACGGGTTATTTGATTACCATTCAGTCCATTTTCAGGATCGTAGGTTGTGATTTGGCTTGATACGAATCCGGAATAAATGGCATCGCCACAGACCGCTTTTTCATTGCAAGCATGGACAGGAGCCTGATCTGTTATGAATGGTTGAATGTCTTTGTTGCCATTTCCACCATTAAATACGACCTTGTTCTTTTCAGCGATAACTTTTGATTTCGCGGTTATTTGCTCTTGTGTTTCCGTACCCTCCAAGTCAATATTATCCATGATAAGCGGAGCGGTATCTTCACCATCAAGACCTATGAATCCGAGGTAAGAAACGGAGTTGCCAGAAGCAGGAACCTCACCTTCCTTGAAGTTAAAGTTGATTGTCGTTCCATTTCCCGCACCGTTGGTGTTTCCGTTTTGATCCCAGAATTTAATCACACGTTGAGGGCAGTTAGGATAACTGTAAATCACAATCAGGCTCCAACCAGCACGAGCACCGCCAGAACCCTTCTCCGCGCCACTCTTGAGGTTCGCGACCCAATAAACACCACCTGTTCTATTTTCGACATATTTGGTCACGTCAGCCATGCAAACATAACTGTCGCCAGAAGGCGTGACGTTTCGGTCAGCAGTGATGTCAACATAGCCATTCATGCCGGGAGCCATGAACTTAACCTTGTTGAAATCAGTCATGTTTCCGACCGCACCACCCGCATAGGACTTCATCGTCGTCGTGCCAGGATATGGGGCATAGGTCTCATTGCCTTTTGTACCCGTCCAATACAAGTAAGCGGCCTTGACTGTGGTACAACCCATATTGTTACCAAAATCAAGGAACGCCGCCGAAGATTGGAACGTGGACATATCATCGTCGCAGTCGGCATAAACTTGCGAAATACCTGTGGCTCCCGCAGGGGCCAAAGCCGCCTGAGCCGCCTTGCCAGTAAACTTCCAATCGAAACGGTTGTTCAATGCGTTATCATCGCCCGCAGCAAACATTTCCTCGTTGGTCATTATGCTTACGACGGTCATAGGAGACGTCGCGCTTATCCATGCCGGTTGCAAACCGGGCGCGGAAACCATTTTTACATCATAGTTTCCACTATAGCCCATATAAGTTTGTTCAACAAGTTGGGCACTCGCACTAAAACAAGTCGCGGACATTAGCAATGCCAATCCTGATTTTAGTATAGCATTCTTTTTCATATATTTAGTGTTTTTCATTTGCCGTGTCAACAAAAAGGTTAGTCATTATAGTCATCACTTCCACAAATCTTGGCTGCGGACGATGAGGTTCTGAAACCGCCAACCTTGTCAGTAGTTACCGTACCTTGAGTTCCAGTGCCTGTCACGGTATAATAGTAAGGAGTATTCTCGTCCAAACCGGTAATATCGACAGAAGTTGCCGTTGATTCTACGTGTTTCGTCTGAACCGTGTTGCCATTAGCATCCATGACCGTAACATCGTAACCTGTGGTGTTGCCGTCTTGCGCAGTCCAATTGACCGTCATGCTATTGTTAGAAATGTTGGTTGCCTCCAAAGCGACAAGTCCTTTCACATCCACAGGTTCATCACCACCCTCTTGCTGTTGTCCTTTTTCGGTAAACACCGTGATTGGATCGCCGGACATTGTATTCTTTGACTCGCTGACAACGAATACACGAGAAGACCTCGTATTACCGCTGGCATCTTGCCATCTCGCAATTTTGTACTCTTTCTCCAAGGTAACAGTAACCGTCACTTGCGTTCCAACCTTGAACAGGGTTCCTCCAGGGTTTGTCTCAACATAGGCAGTACCGGAAGGGTCCACATCAAACGTCAAAGGATACATCACCGGACGCAAGAGACTCGTAACACCATTAAGCGGAACCGTCACACTTGGAGCCCCAGGAGAACTCAACACCAAGTTCGCAGGGACTTCGCCTTCTTGTATATCACCCGTGAACGTGATTTGCAAAGAGGTTCCTTTTGTCGCTTCAGCAAGACTAATCTCAGAAGAAGACAAAGAGAATCGGCTCGCGCCAGCACCTTCCAATGTTGCCGTCACAGGACCCGTGAGATTCAGACCAGAAACACTGAGATCCTGTGTAGTGGTAGCAATCAAAGAAGCCCAAAAGTTGAGCAAAGATGTGGAAGCCACGATTTGAGGTGTTCCGCTACCCGTGGCTCCAATCAGATTCACATAATAATCATTTGTTGCCGAAGAAATCTTGAGCATGGCGACCGCATTACCCGCCTTGACGGAAGGAGTAAAATTAACGGCGACAGAATTCGTTCCCGCCATAGCGTCTGCCGCTGACATTGAAGTCGCACCCAAAGAAAATTTAGCCGCATCTTTTCCAACGACAGAGAAAGTCACGTCGCTTGTAAGGTTATAGCCCTTGATTGTGACGTTGCCGCTAACTTGGCTACCGCCAATTTCACCTTGAATCTTCAAGCCATTAGATGTGCCAGAACCGTCGACTTTGGCATCAGGATAGTCTGGAGAAGAGACGTAAGGGGTAGTTCCAACGCTGGAGTAAACCGTTATCTTAGAAATGTCCACTTCACCTTTCTTGGCATTTGTAGCCAAAGACAATTGAATGTCACCAGCACCGGAGAACGCATATTCCACCACATATTTTCCATAGTCCTTACCCGTCTTGACCTGAGCACCCGAAACCTGCTCTTCGTCCGACGCCTTTGAAGCCGTAGGTGATTCTGGAACAGAAGCGGTGATGCCAGACGCTCCAGAACCTGACAGAGTAAGGGTACGCCCGTTCTTGTTGACACATAATTCCATCACTACGACACCTCCGCTAACAAAAGTGAAGGGAGGGAAGGTTAACGTATTGGTAGAGTTGGTTGACGCAATAAAGCCAACATCACCACATGAGGTTGATTCGGTAGGATAAACACCTGGTTTCGCCGCATAAGAAAAACCTTTCTGATTGAGGACATCAGAAGAACCTGTCATCACCTGAGCCGTCCAATCCGTAAAATCCGTAGAATACAACATAATATCCTTGGATTGGGCATTGGTGACCATTGTTGTCGCAAGAGCCGTCAAAGAGAGCAAGAGCGTCTTGACAGCACGGGTTGTTATTTTCATAGTATTATATTGTGTTTTTAGTCCGTTTAACATTGTCGGAAAGTGCGTCAAAAGCAGTAGTGAAAAGCACCTAACTATACACGATACACATTACGACGGCTCAAAATTATAAAGGATTTGTAAAAAAAACAAAAATAAGCGTTAAACTTTCTAAGATTTAACACTTCATAAAAAGCGTGAAAAGGAAACTTAAAACAGGAACGCAACAACGCATGATGAAAAAGAGCATCATGAGTCATGAACAATCACATCAAGAACGGTGAGCGTGAGGGAACGGACGGAGAAATGGACATCGAGATTGGCAAAGGAGAGTTTGTAGACGCGTGAAGGGTCATCTTGGTAAGCCGGGCGCGGGTCGGCAGAAAGGAGTTGAAGTAGGGAGTCACGCAAGGGAGCGGGCACTTTGCACCACGCTTGAGGACAGGCAGTTGTGTCAACCGTGAGGGTGTGGCGAGCATGGGTGGACGGGAACCCCGTCTTGGCATCGGGATGAGAGTCGGAGTAAGGGAGATAAGGCTTGATGTCGAATATGGGCGTGTCATTGACAAGGTCAACGCCAGCGATATGGAGAAGCGGACCGGAAGAGGAGGTATAATCCACATCGACGAGACGGACCGACGACAAGCCAATGGGGTTGGGTCGGTAAGGCGAACGAGTGGCAAAGACCCCTACCCTCTCATTACCACCGAGGCGTGGCGGTCGGACCGTAGGTCGAGGGGAGACAGGGCGGTTGAGAGAGAAAGAGAATAACAACCAGATGTATTCAAAATCGGAAAGCCCGCGGACGAAAGCGGGGTCACGGAAGGGCGGTTCGAAGACGATGGTGGCACGGACGGAAGGGACGAGCGATGGCTGGCGCGGCGTTCCGAACTTTTCATGAAAAGGAGATTGTATGCGCGCTATGGGTTGGAGGTTCATCGCAAAAAAAGAGATTAAGCCTGCAAAACTTCGGATTCGTGGCAATCACTGTCACGGAGTTCGAGTTGGAGCGTGGTGTGGGCAATGCCGTAGTCGGCGAGGCGATGTTTGAGGGCGGAGAGAACCTGTTCGGAATGGTCATGGGAGTCGATGACAACATGCGCAGTGAGCGCGTTGAGCGTGGTGGAGAGCGCCCAGACATGGAGATGGTGGACGGAAAGAACGTGAGGGACGTCGGTCATGAGTGCCTGCACACGGTCGAAATCAATGCCCTCCGGGATACCATCAAGGGAGAGACGCAGGGAATCAGAAAGCAAGCGGAGCGCAGCGACAAGGATGACGACCGCCACGACGAGCGAAATGATGGGGTCAATGAGGTAGAAGTCGGTAAAATAGATGACAAGTCCAGCGACCACAACACCAACGGAGACAAGCGTGTCAGCCAGCATGTGGAGGAAGGCACCACGGACATTCAAATCGTTCTTCTGCCCCCGCATGAGAAGGAAAGCCGTGAGCCCATTGACGAGTATGCCGACAGTGGCAGTGACAGAGACGGCAGCACCATTGATGGCAGAGGGATGGGAAAGGTCATGGATGGCCTCGATGACAATGGCGCCGACAGCGACAAGGAGGATGACGGCATTGAGGAGCGAAATGAGTATGGTGCTGCGTCGGTAGCCATAGGTAAAGTGTTTGGAAACAGCAACGGACGCCAATTTGACCCCCGCGAAAGCGAGGAGAAGGGAAAAGACATCGCTGAGATTATGACCCGCGTCGGAGAGCAAGCCGAGGGAGTCGGTATAGAAGCCAACCCCCGCTTCAAGAATAATGTAGAGCGCATTGAGGACAATGCCGACGATGAAAACCGTTCCGATGGACTCTACATGATGGTGATGATGGTGGTGACCCATAATTAATGAACAATGAAAAATGAATAATGAACAATGGAGAGTCGGAGGGGAAGAATTGGGAAGGTAACAAATGATTAACTTTGCCGCGAAATTAAGAAAAAGTAGATTATCATTTTCCCTTATAAATAGCAAGGTGGAACGTCTTTGGAACAGGAATTACTGTTTGGCAATGGCGGCAAGCACGATGACGTACTTGTCGTTCTACCTGTTAATGCCACTGCTGCCGTTGTATTTGACGGACTGCCACGACGCCACGAAAGAAACCGTCGGGATGGTGTTGGCAGGTTTTTCGATAGCCGCCCTACTCTCTCGACCCATGAGCGGATATATCACAGACACCTTTGACCGGAAAAAAGTGATGATGCTGTTCATTGGCGTGTTCGCGGCGGTGTATGTCGGGTACTTCATCGCCGGGACGTTGTTGGCATTCGCCATAGTCCGCACGTTGCATGGCGCGCCCTACGGGGCGATGACCGTGGCAAACAGCACGATGGCCATAGACGTCGTGTCATCGTCAAGACGAGGAGAAGGCATCGGGTATTACGGTTTGAGTACGAACGTAGGCATGGCGCTTGGACCGTCAATGGGATTGTTCCTGTACCATTGGACAAAGAGTTTCGAGATACTGTTCGGTGTCGCCATAGGACTCGCACTGTTAGGTTTGGTTTTCGCAAGCAACATAAAACACCCCCAAAGTCATAAACGGACGATGGGGAAAGCGGAAGGAAAGAAACCGCTCTCGTTCGACAGATTCTTCCTCACAAGGGCATGGCTGTTGGCGATAAACGTCGGGATATATGGTTTTTGTTTCGGCGCGTTGAGCAACTACATTGCCATCTTCACTCGCGAGAGGTATGGCATGGAGGACGCGACGGGAAGTTACTTCGCCCTGCTCGCCTTGGGACTAATCAGCGCACGACTGTTAGGAGCAAGAGGATTAAGCCACGGACACGTGGCGAGGAACGCCGGAGGAGGAGCCTTGGTAGCCCTGATCGGGTATGTGTTGTTCGTCAGCGTGGATAACGTGTGGGCATATTACGCATCGGCACTGCTGATTGGATTCGGGAACGGACACATGTATCCCGCCTTCCTGACGATGTTCGTGAACATGGCTCACCACAATGAGCGGGGGACAGCCAATTCAACCATACTGACAGGATGGGACGTGGGATTCGGAAGCGGCGTGTTGGTATGCGGCAGCGTGGCGGAGAGGTTGGGAACGACGGAAGCGTTTCTTGTGGTAGCAGGCGTGGAAGCCGTCGGAGTGGCACTGTACTACTTGAGAGGAAAACACTTCTATGAGAGCCGGATGACATCACGGACAGACGGAATCAGAAAGCATGGAGAATCGATAGGACAATGAAGATAGGAGACAAAATAGATTTGGGCGACCGACCGCTGCTGTTAGCACCGATGGAGGACGTGACGGACGGGACGTTTCGGTTAGCCTGCAAACGATACGGAGCGGACATGGTAACGACGGAGTTCGTGAGCGCGGACGCCCTGACCCGCGGCGTAAAGAAAACGGAGCGAAAATTGCAAATAGACTCACGCGAACGACCATGCGCCATACAGATATACGGCAAGGATGTCGAGACGATGGTGGAAGCCGCCAAGATAGCCGAAGAAGCGTGTCCGGACGTGATAGACATCAACTGCGGTTGCCCCGTGAAGAAAGTGGCGACGAAAGGCGCAGGGGCCGGACTACTAAGAGACATTCCGCTGATGCTCAAGATAGTGAGCGCAGTGGTAAAGTCAGTGAAACTGCCCGTGACCGTGAAAACAAGACTCGGCTGGAATGAGGAGGGGAAAGTCATCGTGGAACTGGCGGAGCAGTTGCAGGACTGCGGCATAGCCGCTCTGACGATACACGGAAGGACAAGAGCGCAGATGTATTTGGGCGAAGCGGACTGGACCCTAATCGGAGAGGTGAAGAACAACCCGAGGATAAAAATACCGATTGTCGGCAACGGAGACGTAAGGAGCAAGGAAGACGCGGAAAGACGCTACGCGGAGACGGGAGTGGATGGCATCATGGTGGGTCGTGCCGCCGTGGGAGCACCGTGGATATTCAAAGAGATGAAAGAAGGCGTGACACTGACCGAGAGTGAAAAGGCGGAAGCCATTATCAACCTGCTTCGAGACAACATCAAAGAGGCAGGAGAAATGAGCGGCATCTTGCACACGCGGCGACACTTAGCAGCCACCCCCGTGCTGAAGGGACTCTATAACTTCAGAGAGACAAAGATACGAATGTTGCGCTCGACGAGTGAAGAGGAAATCGTTTCCATCATAAGGGAAGCGACACGCCAAGAAGAGAAAAAGGATTGATCTTGTCCAACAGAGACGTCTCGGGAAGGAGACGTTATCACTTCCACTTATAGACCGAAGAGCGGGCGAACCCATTGACTGTCATTCCGAAGAGGGAGATGAGCGGCAAGAGAATGTCCGCGACGATGACGGTCAAATAGAAATGACGCTCTTTGAGGACGGAAGCCGTGAAATTGATCACGAGGAGTTGCGTCAAGAGCCTCAACAAGTAGATGACCGCGACAAAAACCAAGAAGAAAGGCGGTGCCACAAAACAGAGGGCAAGCGCAGAGGCATAGAAGAAGAATCGAGAAAGCACTTCGGTACCAATCAGGAAGCGCGTGGACCGCGCGTAATGAACGGAAGTGGAAAGGTGACGACGCTTCTGGTAGAGCCACTCACGGAAAGACGTCTTGGGCAAGGAGAGCGTCTTGGAGTCGCGGTTGTACTCAACACGGGTGTTGTCAGCATTGGCGTTCATAGAGACAAAGAGATCGTCATCGCCGCCTTGGAGGTGAAGGATGGAGGCAAACCCCTTCTTGCGGAAGAACATTTCGCGACGGTAAGCGAGATTGCGACCAACCCCCATGTAAGGCTTGCCGTGGAGGGCGAACCCCATGTACTGAAGCGCAATAGTGAACGTGTCGTAAGTAATGAGATGGTTAAGCAAGCCCGGCGCGGACTGATAACCACCGTAGCCGAGCACAAACTCCTTACCATCAACGAAGTTGCGCACCATGAGAGAAATCCAATTGTTGGAGATGGGGCAACAATCGGCATCAACAAAGAGCAGCAAATCGTTGTGAGCCGCCTTGATGCCAATGGTGAGGTCGAGTTTCTTGCGCGAGAGGACTTGGGCGTTCTCTGGCAAATAGGTTATAAAAAGATTGGGATAGACCCTCTGCCAAGACTTGATGAGTTCGTTGGTCTCGTAGGTGGAACCGTCGTTGACGACAATCACCTCAAAAGAGGGATAGTCCTGCTCAAGGACAGCGGGGAGGAACTTTTCAATGTTGATACCGTCGAAACGGGAACAGATGATGACCGAGACAGGTGGCGTTTGGGTGGCAAAAGGGATTTGCGCCTTTTGTCGTTTCTTATTGTCGTAGAGGATGGAGGCGTAGTAGTAGCACCAGTAGAAAAGTTGAATGAGGAAGCAAACGACAAGCAAAGCGGCAAGAATCCAAACGTACCATTGCAAAGAGAAGTCGATTGTCACGGTCTTAAAGAATTAGGTATTGGAAAGGTTAAGGAATAAAGAGTCGTTTCAGAAAAGGTAGCCAACAGGAAGGTTACGGAGGTTGTAGCGTGACGCCATGATTTCACCGTAAGCACCCGCGGAGCGTATGGCGAGCAAGTCGCCACGAGAAGTGACGTTGAGGTGCGCGTTTTCGAGGAAGACATCGCTGCTCTCACAGATAGGTCCGACGACATCGTAGATTTCCTCGCCCGTGTCGGAGGTGATGTTCTCGATGCGGTGATAGGCATCGTAGAGGGCAGGGCGAATGAGGTCGGTCATGCCCGCATCGACGATGACGAAACGTTTTTGCGCACCTTGCTTGACGTAGGTAACGCGCGTGATGAGACTGCCACACTGCGCGACGATGCTACGTCCCGGCTCGCAATGGAGCGTCTGACCCGGACGAAGGCGAAGGTGCTGGGAGAAGAGACGGAAGTAGGTCTCAAACTCCGCCATAGGGAAATGGTTAGGATGCTCGTAGTTGATGCCAAGTCCGCCGCCGACATTGATGTTAGGAACGCTGACACCTTGGGCATCAAGGGTGTCCTGGAGTTCGTTGATACGAACACAGAGGTCTTCGTAAGCGGAGAGGTCGGTGATTTGGCTTCCGATATGGAAGTGAATGCCGATGAGTTGGAGGTGGGAGGCTTGGATGGCGAAACGAGCGGCAGGCAAAAGGTCATCAAGGGCAAAACCAAACTTGTTTTCGTTAAGTCCCGTAGTAATCTTCTTATGCGTGTGGGCATCAACGTTAGGGTTAACGCGCAGGGCGACACGAGCGACCTTGCCTTGCAATGCCGCGAGGTTGTTAATGACCTCAAGTTCAGGCATGGACTCGGCGTTGAAGCAGAAGATGTCGGAGGAGAGGGCGTCGGAGATTTCACGGTCGGTCTTGCCTACTCCCGCAAAGACAATGGAGGAAGCGGGGAAACCCGCGGCGATGGCGGCTTGCACCTCGTTGCCGCTGACGCAGTCGGCACCGAGTCCGTAGGAGGCGATGAGACGGAGGATGTCAGGATTGGCGTTCGCCTTGACAGCGTAGTGAACCTTGTAGCCATATTTATCGCTTTCCGCGCGTACCGTTTGGAGCGTGGAGCGGAGGAGTCGTTCGTCGTAGTAGTAGAAGGGTGTCTGGATGGTTTGGAACTTATCAACCGGGAAGTCGCCCTTCAAAGACAATTTGCCCATGGAAGTTTAGAATAATGAACAATAGAAACAAATCAGAAGAGGTTGGCACTGAGCGCCTTGAGCGCATTGACCTTGTCATCCTTGGCAACGAGAAGCGAAACGTTGTAGTTGCTACCGCCATAGGAAATCATGCGCACAGGTATGTTGCTAACGGCGTTGACAACCTTGGCTTGGAAGCCAACGTTTTCAGTCGCCATGTCACCAACAACGCAGATGATGACAAGGTCACGGTCGATGGAGACGGTGCCGAACTTGCGCAAATCATCAGTAATCTCGTCAAGATGACGATCGTTGTCAATGGTGACGGAGACACCGACCTCGGAGGTGGTAATCATGTCAATAGAGGTCTTGTAGTGCGCGAAGATGTCGAAGACCTTGGCGAGGAATCCGTGCGCGAGGAGCATGTGCGAACTCTTGATCTTGATGGCGGTGATGCCGTCCTTGGCAGCCACGGCCTTGATTTGGTGACGGATGAAGTCAGTGGAGATAGTGGTTCCCGGCGCGTCAGGCTGCATGGTGTTGAGAAGCCGAACGGGGATGCCTGCCTGCTTGGCAGGGAGAACGCACGTAGGGTGAAGGATTTTTGCACCGAAGTAGGCAAGTTCTGCCGCCTCGCTGAAGTAGAGCGATTTGACGGGTTTGGTGCCCTCGACGAAGCGAGGATCGTTGTTGTGCATGCCGTCGATGTCAGTCCAGATTTCGATGACGGAAGCAGAAAGCGCGGCACCGAGGATGGAGGCGGTGTAGTCGCTACCGCCACGTTGGAGGTTGTCAATCTCGCCATAGGCGTTCATGCAGATGAAGCCTTGGGTGATGTAAACCTTGTGCGTGCCAGCCTCATCGAGGACACGAAGGGCGTTGTCCTTGATGAAGGACATGTCAGGCTCGGCGTTCTTGTCGGTCTTCATGAAAGAGAGCGCATCAAGAAGGACGGCGTCGTAGCCTTGCTCTTGCATGTAGTTCCAAACAAGCGCGGTGGATGTACGTTCGCCTTGGGCAACGATGATTTTCTCTTCGATGCTGGAGAAAAGTTTGCGGCTGTTGGCTATCTCACGCAAGATATCGAAACGCTCTTTGAGGAGTTGCAGGGCTTTCTGCTTGTAGAGGTCGGTGGAATAGAGGGCATCAATGGTATCCTTGTATTTGAGTTCAAGTTTGAGTATCTTGTCGAGCGCACCGTTGGCGTTGCGCTTGTAGAGGTAGTCGGAAATTTCGAGGAGGGCGTTGGTGGTGCCGCTCATGGCGGAGAGAACGAGGAGGACGGGCTCGGAGGAGGAGGTGACGAGGCGGGTGACGTCTTGCATACGTTGCGCGGTACCGACGGAGGTGCCGCCAAACTTCATAACCTTCATGATGGGTTGCGAATTAAGATTAACGATAGGATAACGGAGGATTGTGAGGGTAGTGAATTGAAACGCAAAGGTAATAAAAACAATGACGGCGAGAGGAGGGTTGGCGAAAAAAGTTCAAAAATGATTATCTTTGCGGCTTCATAACATAGAAGTTAAGAGTTAAACACAAACACACATAAATGGAACTAAGCGAGCAGGAACAACAACGCAGGGAGTCGTTGAAGCAGTTGCGGGCAATGGGCATAGAGCCATATCCAGCAGCGGAGTATAAGGTGACGAAGTTGAGTCAGGAGATAAAAGACAAATTTGAGGAAGTGGAGGGGAAGGAAGTAAGCGTGGCGGGCAGAATTATGACCCGACGCGTGATGGGAAAGGCCTCGTTCATTGAGTTGCAGGACTCTGCCGGAAGAATACAAGTTTACGTTTCAAGGGATGACATCAATACGGAAGAGCAACCAGAGATGTATAACGTCGTGTTCAAGAAATTGCTGGACATAGGCGACTTCATCGGCATAGAAGGATTTGCCTTCCGGACACAGACAGGCGAGATTTCGGTTCACGCAAAGAAAATGACGGTGTTGAGCAAGTCGCTGCGTCCGTTGCCAATCGTGAAATATAAGGATGGTGTAGCGTATGACAAGTTTGACGACCCAGAGTTGCGATACAGGAGAAGATACGTGGATTTGGTCGTCAACGACGGCGTGAAGCGCGTGTTCGAGAAGCGAGCAGCCGTGTTCCGTTCGATGCGCAACTACTTTGAAGGATTCGGATATACAGAGGTTGAAACACCAATACTGCAAGGCATAGCGGGCGGAGCGAGCGCACGCCCATTCATCACGCATCACAACGCATTGGACATGGACTTGTACATGCGTATCGCATCGGAGTTGTACTTGAAGCGATTGATAGTGGGCGGTTTTGAGGGCGTGTTTGAGATAGGCAAGAACTTCAGGAACGAGGGCATGGACCGAACGCATAATCCAGAGTTCACGTGTATGGAGATATACGTTTCGTACAAAGACTATGAGTGGATGATGACCTTCACAGAGAATCTGTTGGAGAAGATTTGCATGGACGTGAACGGCACTACGGAAGTGGAATATGGCGGACAGAAGATTTCGTTCAAAGCACCGTTTGCCCGAGTGACGATGTTAGACAGCATCAAGGAGTTCACGGGCAAAGACCTGAAAGACAAGAGCGAAGAGGAAATCAGGAACACGTGCAAGGAATTAGGTTTGGAAGTAGATGAGACGATGGGCAAGGGAAAACTGATAGACGAAATCTTCGGTGAGTTTTGTGAAGGACATTATGTGCAACCAACGTTCATAACGGACTACCCTATTGAAATGTCGCCACTATGCAAAAGGAAGCGCAACGACCAGAGCCTGACGGAGCGTTTTGAGTTGATGGTAGGCGGCAAAGAGTTGTGCAACGCATATAGCGAGTTGAACGACCCTATAGACCAGTATGAACGATTTGTAGAGCAAATGAAACTCGCAGACAAGGGTGACGACGAGGCGATGATTATCGACCACGACTTCGTGCGCGCCCTGGAGTATGGCATGCCACCGACATCGGGCATGGGCATGGGAATGGACCGATTAGTGATGCTGATGACAGGTAAGGACACGATACAAGAAGTGTTGTTCTTCCCTCAAATGAAGCCCGAAAAGAAAGCCGTGAAAGACAGCACGGAGAAGTATGTTGAAGCCGGCATCGCAGAAGAATGGGTAGCCGTGTTACAAGCGTTGGGATATGACCAAGTGGCAAAGTTGAAAGGACAGAATCCGAACAAATTGCACCAAGAGTTGTGCGGCTATAACAAGAAAAATAAATTAGGCCTTCAAAATCCGACCAAGGAAGAAGTTGGAAGTTGGACTGCGGAAGCGTAAAAATAAAGAAACGAACAATCAGTAAGAAAACGACATGGGAAGTTTCGGAAAATTTGCGGTATTAGGAGGAGGAAGTTGGGCGACAGCCAATGCGAAAATGCTCTTGGACACGCATGAAAGTATTGTTTGGTACATGCGCCGCGAGGAGCAAATAGAACAATTCAAACGCCAAGGAAGGAATCCGTCATATTTATCGTCGGTAAAATTTGACACATCACGCATAGAGTTCACAAGCGACATCAACGAAGTGGTGAGAAAGGCGGACACGCTGTTATGGGCGATGCCCTCCCCTTTTCTGAAAGCCCATTTGTCATCGTTGAAGGAAAAGATTTCGGACAAATTTTTGATTTCAGCCATCAAGGGAATCGTGCCAGACGAAAACTTGATTATGACAGACTACTTCAATCAGGAGTATGACGTTCCGTATGATCAGATGGCGGTGTTGGCAGGTCCGTGTCACGCGGAAGAAGTGGCGATGGAGAAGTTGTCGTACTTGACGTTCGGATGCAAGGACCGGGACAAAGGGAAGGCATTGTGCCAAGAATACAACTCGCTCTATATCGTAGCCAACACAACGGACGACGTGGAGGGGTTAGAGATAGGTTCGGTGATGAAGAACATCTTCGCGATAGCCGCCGGCATTTGCCACGGCTTGAAATACGGGGACAACTTTCAGGCCGTGTTGCTGTCGAACGCCATTCAAGAAATGAACCGATTCACGAACGCCGCGTTCCCACTTCAGAGAAACCTGAATGAGAGTGCCTATTTGGGCGACTTGTTGGTGACTTCGTATTCGAAGTTCTCGAGGAATCGATTGTTCGGGACGATGATAGGAAAAGGTTACAGCGTGAAAGCGGCGCAAATGGAGATGGAGATGATTGCCGAGGGATATTACTCAACGGCGTGCGTTCATCAGATGAACGATCGTTTTCACGTGAATTTACCTATTACAGATGCCGTGTTCAACATTCTGTATAACCACATTTCGGCTGCGATAGAGATGCGGGAATTGGGGACGAAGTTGAGGTAAGCTCGTTGTAAACGAAAAAGGAGAATTGCCAGAAAAAAGCGAAAGTATGTTGCAGAACATACGTCAAGAAATTGATAAAAGGTGACGTTTTTCGTAAGTTTGCATGATAAAAACACACATAAACACACAATCAGCAAACTTAGAAAACATGGAACACATTTCACTTTCGTATGAGAAAGCCCTTGGCAGCATCAGCCAAGCGCAGATAGAAGCGTTGCAACCCGAGATAGAAAAAGCACAAGCCGCCTTGGAAAACGGTACGGGAAAGGGCAATGACTTTTTGGGATGGTTGCATTTGCCATCGAGCATCACAGAGGCTTTTCTTGACGAAATCATAACGACAGCAAAAGGGTTGCGGGAGACGTGTGACGCCATTGTCGTGGCAGGAATCGGAGGCAGCTACTTGGGAGCGAAAGCCGTGATAGAGGCACTGAACGATTCATTCGGAGCCTTGAAGACAAAGAAAGGTCCGTCAATCCTGTTTGCCGGCAACAACATTTCGGAAGACTATCTGGCAGAGTTGATGGACTTGTTGAAAGATAAGCGTTTCGGCATCATCAACATATCGAAGAGCGGCACAACGACGGAAACAGCATTGACATTCAGACTGCTGAAGACGCAAGCGGAACAACAAATGGGCAAGGCGGAAGCCGTGAAACGCATTGTAGCCATCACGGACGCAGCGAAAGGAGCCTTGCGCAAATTGTCAACTCAAGAAGGATATAAGACCTTTGTCATTCCAGACAATGTGGGTGGACGATTCTCGGTATTGACACCAGTAGGTTTGTTGCCAATAGCAGCAGCAGGATATGACATCAAGGCGTTGGTGAAAGGCGCAGTAGCCATGGAAGAGGCGACAGGAGCAGACAAGGGTTTGAAAGAGAACATCGCTGCACAATATGCCGCCGTAAGACAATCGCTGTACAGGAGCGGCAAAAAGATTGAAATTCTGGTGAACTATCACCCTAAGTTGCACTACGTTTCTGAATGGTGGAAACAATTGTATGGCGAGAGCGAAGGAAAGGAAGGAAAGGGATTGTTCCCAGCATCGGTAGATTTCACCACGGACTTGCATTCGATGGGTCAGTACATCCAAGAGGGAGAGCGCATCCTGTTGGAAACCGTGATTTCAGTGGCGACACCGAACAAGAAAGTGGAGTTTCCACACGACGAGGAGAACCTGGACGGACTGAACTTCCTGCAAGGCAAGCGCGTGGACGAAGTGAACAAGATGGCGGAGTTGGGAACGCAATTGGCTCACGTAGATGGTGGCGTTCCGAACATGAGAATAGTGATGCCATGCCTGAACGAATATTACATTGGCGAATTGATTTACTTCTTCGAGCGCGCATGCGGCATAAGCGGCTACTTGGAAGGCGTGAATCCGTTTGACCAACCAGGCGTGGAAGCATACAAGAAGAACATGTTCGCCCTGTTGGAAAAGCCAGGATATGAAGCGGAAACAAAAGCCATCAAAGCAAGAATCGCCCAATAGAAGGCAAAAACGATAAGTAGGGGAAGGAGGCGAAGCCCAAAGAAAAAAGGACTTCGCCTCCCCTTGTCATGGGGCAGAAGAAAGAGAAAATGAACATAGACCGAATAAAAGGGGTGCTGTTTGACATGGACGGCGTGTTGTTTGATTCGATGCCGTTGCACGCGAGAGCGTGGGTGATGGCGTTTCAACACGTTGGAATGGCGTTCAGCGAAATGGACGTATACAGAAACGAAGGAAGCAGAGGGAGTGACACCGTGCAATATGCCTTCAGAAGGGAAACCGGGCATGAATGCAGCAAGGAGGAAGAAACAAGAATATATCAGTACAAGAGCCGACAATATGAGAGTTTTCCGGAACCAGAGCCAATGAAAGGCGCAATAGACGTGGTGAGAACACTAAAAGAGCATGGAGTGAACATGACGGTGGTGACCGGGAGCGGCGAAAAAACAACCATAGACCGATTGATACGCTTATTTGACGGATGCTTTGAACGTGAGAAATTGGTCACGGCAATGGACGTACAAATAGGCAAGCCTCATCCAGAACCTTATCTAAAGGGACTGGAAAAATTAGGGACGAAGAGAGAGGAAACCATCGTGATAGAAAACGCCCCCATGGGAATCGAGTCAGGCGTGGCAGCAGGAATGTTCACCATCGGCGTAAACACAGGACCGTTAGACGCAAAAGAATTGGCAGCGGCCGGTGCTAACGTGGTGCTCGGGAGCATGAAGGAACTGAACGAGTGGCTGCTGAAAGAAGAAAATTAGAAAAACGTGACCCGACGCGCCTCGACAGGTGAAGAGAGAAATACGGACGCAGCAGCAGAGAAACGTTCAGGATTCTCGGTGGTGAGATATTGGACAGTGGCGTTTTTAGAAAGCCGGAGGTCCATTTCAGGATGTCGTTTCAAATAATCGGCAAGGGAATCGGCAACGACAGGTCCTTGGGAAAGGATGCGCACGGAAGGTGGCATGACCGCCTGAATCTTAGGCAGGAGTAGCGGATAGTGGGTGCAGGCAAGGATGACCGTGTCAAGGAGCGGATCGTCAGCAAGCAATGCGGAAACATCCTGTCGCACAAAGAAATCGGCTCCGGCACTACGGCACTCCCCAGCCTCAACAATAGACGCCCAAAGCAAGCAGGCACGCTGCGCCACGGAGATGTCAGGAAAAAGTTTTTGGAGTTCGAGAGGATAGGAATGGGAAGAGATGGTTCCGAGCGTTCCTAAAACGCCAACGTGGCGCGTGTGGCTGATGGTTCCGACGAGTTCAACCGTGGGACGAATGACCCCCAGAACGCGGCGAGAGGGGTCAAGAAGCGGGAGATCACGTTGCTGGATGTTGCGAAGCGCCTTGGCACTGGCCGTGTTGCACGCAAGGATGACCAAAGGGCACCCCATGGAAAACAACTTGCGCACGGACTGGAGCGTGAACTCGTAAACGACGTCGAAGGAGCGATTGCCATAAGGGGCACGAGCATTGTCGCCAAGATAGATATAGTCGTAGTCAGGCAAGCGGCGGACTATGTCTTCAAGAATGGTAAGTCCGCCGTAGCCTGAATCAAATATGCCAATGGGAGCTGGCACGGGAAATGGCATCAGTTGTTGGTGAGTGGCGTAAACGGTTGCGCATTGGCAGGGATGTTGAGTTTCTTACGCACGGAAGAGGTAAGATTCTCAGCCTTGGAGGAGTGGAACAGCAAGACTTGCTCGTCGAGGACATAGGTGTAGCCACCTTCGGAAGAAACAGCATCGATGGCATCCTTCACCGCCTTGTTGATAGGCATCATGAGCGACTCTTGCTTGCGTTGGAGTTGCTCACGCGCTTGCTTCTGGTAGTTGGATATACGCATTTGAAGGGCTTGTAGTTCCGTCTCCTTGTCACGGAGGATAGCCTCATCAGGATTAGGCTGTTCCGTCATTTTTTGATATTCTTCGAGTTTCTTTTGTCCCTCCTCGTTCATTTTGAGGAGCTGGTCTTCCATCTTCTTGCTTTCTGTCTCAAGTTGGGTTTGAGCCTCCTTGACAGGAGGGTAAACAGAGAAAATCTCTTGCGTATTGACAAAGCCTATTTTGACTTCTTGAGCAAACGAAGTGAATGGAAGCGCAATGAGGGAAGCGATTAAAAAAATTTTTTTCATGGTTATAATGTTAATTTATGTATTGACAATAGAAAAAATCATTTTGCATAGCCGAGCGCGGTGAGCACTTGGTCAGAAATGTCGATTTTGGGCACAGCATAAATGAGGGAACGGGTGGTGTTCTTGTCAAGGACAAGGGCGTAGCCCTCCTTGTCAGCGATGGACTTGACGGCAGTATAAATCTCGTCCTGAATAGGCTTGAGGAGCGCTGATTGTTTCTTGAAGAGTTCACCGTTTTCACCAAAATATTTGCGTTTGAGTTCTTGCGCTTGTTTTTCTTTTTCGATGATTTCGTTTTCGCGTTTGACTTTCATTTCTGGAGAGAGGAGGGCTATTTCCGTTTGGTAGTTGTCATAGAGCGTCTTAGCCTCGGCATTGACTTTTTCAATTTCAGAACGCCACTTTTGGCTTTCCTTGTCAAGTTGTTCTTGTGCCGTCTCGTAGGCAGGAATCTGTCGGAGGATATAGTTTGCGTCGATGATGGCAACAGCGTTTTTTTGCGCCAGAGAAGGTAATGAGGCGAGGAGAACCAGAGTCAGCAGAGAAATGATTTTTTTCATGGCAATGGTTTTTTGTTGTTTATTTAATTAAAATTCTTGTCCGATGACAAAAGAGAAGTGAGATCCAGAGTAAGAAGGCGTTTCCTTGACAGTATCAAATCCGTAGCCCCAGTCAACACCCATGAGTCCGAACATAGGGAGGAAGAGTCGGACACCGACACCAGCCGATCGTTTAAGAGAGAACGGATTGAACTTTTCAAAGGCATCCCAACAGTTTCCGCCCTCGGCAAAGCCGAGAACAAAAATGGTGGTGGAGCCTGAGAGAACAAGAGGATAGCGCAGTTCCAAGGAAAGACGGGTATAGACGTTACCGTTGTAACCACCCGTGGAGGTGTAAGGAGTCAGGGATCCGGAGGAGTAGCCACGCAATCCGATGACTTCGGTAGAATAGGTGGAATAAGACCCCGACATACCGTCACCACCTACATAAAACGTGCCAAACGGAGACTTGCGATCAGAATTGAAGTAGCCAAGGTAGCCGTAGTCAGCCCGGAACATGAGGACGAGTTTCTGGTCGTTGGTAAGCGGCATGAAGAGCTTGGATTTGAGTTTCCATTTATGGTATTCCAGCCACTTGTAACGTTGTTCATCCTTCATGACGGAGAAATCACGATGGTCCCAAAGAGAGTAAGGCGGTGTAAACTCACATCCTATGGAGAAGGTGGAACCAGAGCGGGTGTAGATAGGGTTGTCAATGGAAGACCGCCCGAGGGTGACATCGAAGTTGAAATTGTTGGCGGACCCGTCGGTCATGATGAAGTAGGTCCAGTTCTTGAGGTTGTAGCGGGTGTAGTTGACAGAGGTGGTGAGGGTGAAATAGTCATCAGGCCAAGAAAGACGCTTGCCCAAGCCGAGGGAGACGCCAAAGATGTGAATGTACTTGTCCGGATCAATGTCATAGGCATAGTAAGAGCCGTAGGAAGATGAGGAATAGAGGGAGGAATAGTAGTTAGAGGCATAGACATTGGAACGGGAGGAGACACCGGACTGACGGCTGTAGAATGCGGAGAGGGAAAGTTGGTTAGGTCGCTTTCCGAGGAACCAGTTATCAACAAAGGTACCGGAAAAAGAAGTGTAGTAAGAACCGTTGGTCGTGGCACGGAAGGAGAGCGTTTGCCCCTCGCCTTGAGGGACGATGCGATAGGTGGATGGCTTGAAGATGTTCTGGATGGCGAAGTTCGTGAACTTGAGACCGAGGGAACCGGTAAGTCCCGTCGCACCGTAGCCGAGCGAGGCTTCGACTTGGTCAGAGGATTTGGACTCGAGATTGTAGTTGATGTCAACGGTTCCGTTTTCGGGATCAGGCTGAATGTCAGGAACAATCTTTTCGGGGTCAAAGAACCCCATTTGCGCCACTTCACGCATGGTGCGCATGATGTCGCTCTTGGAGTAAAGTTGACCGGGCTTGGTGCGAAGTTCACGACGAACGACGTGCTCATAAACACGATCATTGCCATTGACTCCTACCCTATTGATGGTCGCTTGCCGGCCTTCATAGACTCGCATTTCGTAGTCGATGCTGTCAGATTCGACATTGATTTCGACGGGTTCGATGTTGGAGAAGAGGTAGCCATTGTCTTGGTAAAGGTTGGAGACGGCATCCTCATCGTTGACAAGACGGTCTTGGAGCAGTTTGGCGTTGTAGGTGTCGCCCGGGGAGATGCGCAACCAAGTGTTGAGTTCATCGGTGGAATAGAGCGTGTTGCCAATCCAGTTGATGGAACGGATGTAGTATTTGTCGCCTTCGGAAAGGGTGATGAAGACATCGACACGGTCAGGTTTGTTAGGCGTAGGGCGAACGGAGTCAGCAACGATGACGGCATCACGGAATCCACGTTCGTTGTAGCAGTCAATGATGTTTTGCTTGTCAGTCTCATAGAGGTCTTGGACAAACTTTTTGGTACGGAAGATGTTTTTCAGTTTACCAGTTTCATTGGTTTTCTTCATCGCCTTGTTGAGACGACGACGTGAGACTTGGTTGTTGCCAGTGAAATAGATGTTCTTGACCTTGACTTTGTTCCCCTTAGAAACCGTGATAACGACGGAGACGGCGTTGCGGTCGGTATTGTCGGCATGGGTGGAGATACGGACGGCAACGTTGCGGAAGCCTTTCTCCTTGAAGTAGCCAGAGACGACGGTACGGGTCTGGTCTTCAAAGTTGGTCGTGTATTGTCCGCCACGGGTGAGGGCTATTTGGGTTTCAAGGTCTTCACGTTCACTCTTTTTGCATCCTCGGAAGGAGATGTCGGTGATTTTAGGTCGCTGACGCAGAATGATGTCAAGAAAGACGTTGTCACCTTCGAACTTAGAGGCAACAATCTTGACATCGTCAAACATGCCTTGCTTCCAAAATTTTTTAATCGCCGATGTTATTTCGTCACCGGGAATGGAGATTTTCTGCCCGACAGAAAGTCCGGAGAATCCGATGATGATGTTGTCATCGTAGGCGGTGGCACCGTGAACCCGAATGTCAGCAACTGTGAATTGACGCGAAGGGGAAGAATAATCAATCACGTCTTCAGCAAAGGAAAAGGCGGATGACGCGAGAAGAAGCAGGGCGAATAGTATGTGAAGCAGAAATCGATTCATACGGGCGTAGGGAACGAAGTGTCAGCATCGACAGCGGTGTCACGGACTTGCTGTTCGGTCAGTCCGAAGCGCCGCTGGCGATGTTGGAAGTCTGTGATGGCCTCCAAAAGGTCTTTCCTGCGAAAGTCGGGCCAAAGAACTGGGGTGAAGAAGAGTTCGGTGTAGGCGATTTGCCAGAGGAGGAAGTTGGAAATGCGGAAGTCGCCACCGGTGCGAATGAGGAGGTCGGGGTCAGGTATGGCAGAGGTGGAGAGGTAGGAGGAGACGGTGGAGGGGGTGATGTCATCGGGATTGAGGGTTCCGTTCTTGGCGTCGATGGCGACACGACGGAAGGCATCGGTAATCTCCCACCGAGCGGAGTAGCTGAGCGCAAGTATGAGTGTGAGTCCCGTGCCAGCAGCAGTGTCGGAGACACACTTGTCAAGTCGGGCGCGGACGGGTTCAGACATGCGAGAAAGGTCGCCAATGACATTGAAACGGACGCCGTTTTTGAGCATGGTGGGCGTTTCGTTTTCAATGCTGGTGACGAGGAGGTTCATGAGCGCATGGACTTCGGCGGAAGGTCGGTTCCAATTTTCGGTGGAGAAGGTGTAGAGGGTGAGGTAGCCGATGCCCATTTCAGCGGCGGCGGTGATGGTGTCACGCACGGCGGCGATGGCGTTTTTGTGTCCTTCGGTACGATCGAGACCGCGCCGGAGGGCCCAACGTCCGTTGCCGTCCATGATGATGGCGATATGTCGAGGCAGGTTGCTGTTCATGAGCGAAAGTGAGTTAAACAATTATCGTGCCTAAGAGTGTTTTTTTCATTTGCAAAATCGTCCTTTTTCACCAATGTCAACACCAAAGTTGATGGCGCAGAGGGAAAACCAATCCTTGCCCATCCAGGGGCTTCGCTTCTGATAGTCGTAAGGGTTGGAGGTTCCGTCGAACTTGTCAGTGAAGAGTTTATGGAGCGTCCATTCGACACCGAGATTGAGTCGCTGGAGGATTTTGAATTTGAAGCCAAGAGAGAATGGAAGATTGAACGCAAAGAGCGTAGAGGAGCGGGCGTCCTGAAAGGTATTGAGTCCAAGTCCAAGGGCGATGTAGGGGGAGAAGAATCGAGACCAAAGCAGGGAGTTCATCTGCCCGAAGGGAAAGAAGTTAAATTCCTGTTGCAAGTCAGCGTTGACAACGGTGTTTTCGATGGGACGACGAATGTCAAGCACGGTGCATTGCGCCTTGGTGGAGAAGTGGGCGTTCCAATTGTAGCGGAGATAGGCTCCCCCACCAATGCCGTAAGGTCGGAAAAAGGTTCGGTTGTAATCGCCCATGTAGAAAGCGTAACCCGCCTTGGCACCGACTTCCCAAGGATGCTGGGCGAAAGCGGAGAGCGGGAGTAGAAGGAAAAGAAGTATGTGGGCGAGATTTTTCAGAGTTAAGCGTTAAGAGTTAAGGGTTGAAAGGTCGCAAGGGAGGAGTGAGAGCGCATGGTCTTCCTTACGCGTCATTTCAGCACGTTCGGAAGGCGTTTTGTCATTTTGCCCGGTAAGATGAAGGATGCCGTGGATAATGATGCGATGGAGTTCCTGAGGGAAGGGGACGGAATAGAGTGAGGCGTTGGAGAGGACAGTGGGTACAGAGATAAAGATGTCGCCCGACAGGAGGGATTCGGAGGAGTAGTCGAAGGTGATGATGTCGGTATAGTAGTCGTGTTGGAGGTATTGACGGTTGACTTGGAGTATTTTCGGTTCAGAGCAGAAGATGTAAGCGACATCACCAACGCGCTTACCGTAGAATTTGGCAACGTTTTTTATCCATGCGGAGACGAGACGGTGCTTGAAGTCGGGCATGGCGGTGATGGAGTCATCTTTGAGAAAAGAAATCATGGGTGCAAAGATAATGTTTTTGACGGAGAAAGGTGACGGGTGTGGTGTCAGAATTGGCGAGGTGTGAGGGAGACGAGGGAGTCGAAACGGGCTTCGAGGGAGTCGGCGGCTCGCTTTTCTCGAATTTGGCGTTGGAGTTCGTTTTGGAGTTGCTGGTCGGAGGAGTTACGCCGCTGGCGGATAACATAGTCGATGGAGTCGCGTTTGGCTTGCGACATGAAAGAACGTCGAAGAAGTCCACCCCAAGTATTGAAGTCCTCACGATAGAGAAGACCGACACCTTGGGTTGTCTTGGCACCGCCAGAAACATTATAATAGTAGCGATCGGCCGAATGGGTGTAGGCCTTGGCACGGAGACGTCCGCTGCGCGTGAGTTTGTATTCGATGTCAAGGTCGCCAATGAATGAGCCTGTAGAGGAGTTGTCCGCAGCGGTATTGGCGTAGAGGTAGTCATTGCGGTAACCAAGATTGGAGTTGATGACCAGTCGGTTGTTAGGCGCATAGCGTAGCGCCACTTCGTATTCCCCTCCCTGATTGACACCTTGGTCAACATTCCCGACATGGGCATTGAGACCAAGCGATAGTTTGTCGGTGTATTGAGAGAGCAGTTGATTGAGTTGCCCGCTAACCGTGGATGCCGCCATGGAAGCCATGGAATTGGAAATGGAGGAGGAAGCGGACGTGCTGCTTGAGGAGGAAACATAATCAGGGCGGTAGAACATGCCCAAGACGAGAAGCGAAAGCATTTCACGATTCATGATTTCCTCGGAGGAAACAATGTTAAGAATCTTTCGTTGCAACTCCTCGTCGGAAGGCAATTCGATGCCGAAACTAAGCAGAGGATGCTCCAAAACACCAGAAATGTTCAGGAGACAGTTGACAGGGACATTGGTGCGAGCCACGCCCTCAAGATCGGCATCATCAAGAATGTCAAGCAAAGAAACCGAAGGCAAGTAATACTGAGCAGAAACGTTGACGCGAGCGGCGGTTGGCGCACCAGCGAACTGAATTGTTCCTCCTTGACGAAGAGTAAATTCACGCTGAATGATTTGTTCCAACGTGAATGTATAGCGACCACTCTCCACCTCATAGAGCCCTCCAAGCGTGGCGGAACCCGACTTCGTATCATAACGAACGGTAACAGTTCCGCTTCCCGTGGCTGTCAGTTCGTCACCAGCATCGGAAGTAAGCAAGTGGATAGAGGCGTTAGGGTTAGCCTCAATGTTGAGCAACACCGTCACTGAAGTAGCGGACGGGGTTGGAGCAGAGACATTCTCTTCGAGAAACGAGGCTGAAATGGTATCAGAATGGTCAACATAGGTCAAGAAAGAGGTCGATGTAGTGACCGACGAAGCGGACACAAGCGAAAGGGTGACATTGGTACCAGGGTCGGTGGAAGCGTTGACGGCAATCAAACATGTACCTGGTGACCCCTTGATGGACGCCCGTCCAGTGGCGAATGCCTTGCCGTAATAAAGTCGGTCTGCAGAAGGAGTGAGTGACAGAACGCACAACTTTTCTGGCATGATGGCGATGTCGTAGTTAATGTCACGGAAAAATTTGTGGTTGATGACACCACGAACATTTGCCAAATTGCCGTGCTCATCATGCGCCTCAAAGTTGTCAAGCAAGATGGCACCCGGACGAATAAAAATGGTGTCAGAAACATTATAACGTGTGCCCAACATACCAACTGAGAATGAAGCGTCATCCAAAATGATATCACCATTGAGTCGAGGTCGTTTGAGTGAACCATAAAAATCAAGTTTGCCACGTGCAACACCAGAAATGCTGTCAATGATTCCGTTCAGATAACGTCGCATGAAACTAACAGGAAGGGAATTGGCATTGGCATGGAAGGAAAGCGTGTCTTGTGTCGGCAGGAAAAATCCCGAGAAATCAAGACAGGGTTCGTTAGAAAAGGCATTTTGAGGAGAAATGGTTCCCTTGATGAGAAGTCGCTTGTCCGTATTGTCCCACCCTGAGCGCAAGGAGACATCACCAAGAATGGCATCATTGACAGAGAAATTGGTGGCATCGGCATTAACATTAAGAGCCATATCACCCAGAGCGGCATAGACCGTCGCATCACCCGTCACACTGCCATCAAGTGAAACGGAAGAAACGCCCAAGAGCCGCATGACATAACCTAAATGAACATCACGCAAACTGAGCATGAGCGAGTCATTGACAGAGGGAGACATAATACCAGACGCCCGTATGAACTGACGTTCGTGGTCGATAGACAACTTGTCAACACGAACGGAAGAAAAGTCGGTGGCCAGCCGTGAACGATGAACACGCCAAAGATCATCGGTAATCATAAACGTGGAAGGATTAACATCAATGACGGCACGCAAAGAATCCGGTTCAGGACGGGAGAACGTTGTTTGTGCGGAAAGTGAGCCGAAGGTGAGTTGCGGATTGTTCCAATTGACAGAAATGACCGCTTGGTCTTGGAACGCATTGACCATGAGTGCGGCTTCAGCACTGTCAATGACAGTGGACAAGGATGCCGTCAGAATATCAGCCGCGTCATTTCGACAAGAAAGATGGGTGTTGGAAAAAATTCGTTTGCCAAGGCTCAATTGCGAGACATCCATATTTAAAGATGCCTGACCATGACGCTCGTCGAGAAAAGCGGAAAGATGCGCATCAGGAGAAACCGCCATGTCAAGTCCGAAGACCTCGAACAATGCATTCGGGGAGAAATCAGAGACTTCAAGATTAGCCAGACAATAGTCGTCACTTTGAATATCACTATTATTCGCAGGGAAAACTGAAGGCAGGAATGCAGACAGGTAATTTTTGAAAGACGGCAACAATTGCGACAATGAATATTTGCCCGTGAGTTGCGCCTTGGCAACAGGAGAAGAAAAAATAAGAGAATCATCACCACTTGACGGATTGGAAGAAGAACGTAGCGAAACATTGTCAAGACGAAGTGACTTATCCTCGCCCGAAAAACGAATATAGGAAGCAAGAATATCTAATTCCGGCCTCTTGTCAAAAACAAAGCTTCCGCCAAGTTCCGTTGTAATGTTCAAGGAGGGTTGAGATTTTATCAGATGAACAGAATAGGGTCGAAAAGCCGATATTTTCAAATTGAAATCTGTGGACTTGACAGACGAGAGAGCCAATTGCCCAGAAAGATCAGCAGTAGCATTCGGGTCACGAGATTTCAGATTATAGTTCAGCAAATCCGATTGATAGGAGCCATCGAACGAAATGTCATGATAAGCGTAATCGTTGTAAACAATGGAATGAACAATACCGTCGAAGGTGGCATGAAGACCAGACGCTGTTTGGTTTATCGCTGACGCGGAAACGGAGGTGGAAATCGTTCCCAAAGACGGTGTTGCCAACATTTTTCCGAGATTGAAACCTGAAGACGCAACAGAGGCTTGGTAGGAAATGCCTTTGTTCTTTTCAGGAACGGAATAAGCGGCATCAACACGAAGATTGCCGAGGTCGGTAGAGACGTCAAGAGAGGCGGAAAGCGAGGAAAGAGGACCCGACACACTACCAATGGCAGAAACAGAACCTAAACGACGAATAGGTTCAGGAAGTTGGAAAGGTTTGGCAAGGGTGCGGGCGAGCAAATCCTGAAGACGAGGTGGAGAGGTTCGCATTTGCTGTATGCGAAGGTCAAGAAGGGCGGTTCGCCAAGACGGAAGCCCTGTCAACTCAATGTCCGCAACGAGATCAAGTCCTTCATTCCAAACGAGAGAAGGAATGGTAAGGTGCATGTCCGAGAGCGTTCCCGAAAAACGAGCGGAGAGGTCAAACTCATCACGCCGAGAGGCAAGAACAGGAGCCCAATGGGACGCATCAACAAGAGCAACATGAGAGGGTCGGAGAATGAAAGAGCAAGGGACACGACGAACATTGAAGGAGCGATGAGTAGTGCCGTCAGGAAGAGGAACGGTATCCCAACAATGGGAGTAATCGGCAGTTATGGAATCAAGAGTGACTGATGAGAGGGGGGTAAGGAGACGAACATCGGTTATGAGAGCATTCTTACCTGTGGCTTGGAGGTGAGCGGTAAAGAGGTTGATGCGGACACCAGATTTTTCTGTGGCGGAAAGGTTGTGAATTTGGACATCAAGGAGTCCCTTATGGTAATCATAGAGAGAAATATCAGCATTGATGTGACTAATGTCAAGATCCCAATGGTTGAAAAGATTCGGAGAAGGAGAAATTGGCGCAGTGGCACGCCGCATGGTGTAGCGACAATCGCGAAGAGAGAGAGAGGAGACTTGAAGGACAAGTCGAGAGGAAGATTTCTTTTTCTTCTTGTTCGAGCGAAAAGCGTCGATAAGGTCATAGAGATTGAGTCGGGAAGTTTGATCCCACGCAAGATGAAAATGAGCGGAAGAGAGGGTAACGGAAGTAATGGTGAGTGTGCGTGAGGTAAGCAGTCGGAGAGGCGAAATCGACACGGAGAGGCTGGGAGCAGAGAGTATGGTGTCAGAATGGGAATCAAGGATGAGGACATCACGAAGAGAAAGGGACGAAAGGGGTGTCAGGCGGACGGCGGAAATTTGTACCTTCGCGCCACAACGCTCATTAAGAATGGAGACAACATGCGAAACAAGAAATCGCTGCACGGGCGGGGCAACGATAAGTGCGTAGAGAAGAGCGAAGAGGGCAAGGATGGAGACGGAGAGAATGGATAATATTTTGAGTAGTTTTCGCAGGAAACGAAGCTGTGAATAGTGAACAATGAATAATGATTGCAAAGGTATGAAAAGTTTTGAGGAAAAGGAGTTGAAGAGCGGTTTGTTGTTGGCGATAGAGTCATCATGCGACGACACGTCGGTGGCGGTGATGAGGGGCAGGCGGCTGCTGTGCCAGAAGACAGCGAGCCAGGCAGTGCACGAGCAATATGGCGGCGTAGTTCCAGAGGCGGCGAGCAGGGCGCACCTGGCGAATATTGTTCCGACGGTGGCGGTGACGCTGGCAGAGGCGGGGGTGAAGATGGAGGAGATAGGGGCAGTGGCGGTGACGAGGGGTCCGGGGCTGATGGGGTCGCTGCTGGTGGGGGTGTCGTTCGCGAAGGGTTTGGCACAGGGGTTGAGGGTGCCGTTGATAGAAGTAAATCACTTGCAGGCGCACGTGATGGCGAACTTCGTTGAGGAGGAGGGAGTGGAAAAGAGATGTCCTGAGTTTCCGTTCCTGTGCCTGTTGGTGAGCGGGGGAAATTCGCAGATAGTGCTGGTGAGAGGTCCTGGGGAAATGGAGATAGTGGGGGCAACGATAGACGACGCAGCGGGCGAGGCGATGGACAAGTGTGCGAGGGTGATGGGGCTGCCCTATCCCGGCGGTCCGGTAGTTGACAAGTTGGCGAAAGAGGGCGACGCAGGGGCGTTCGAGTTGGCCAGGCCGAAGGTAGGCGGTTTGGATTTTTCGTTCAGCGGGTTGAAGACTTCATTTCTGTACCTGTTGAGGGACAAACTGAAGGAGAACGAGAATTTCATAAGGGAGAGGGAGAAGGATTTGTGCGCATCGCTGCAGCGGACGGTGGTGGACATTCTGTTGGAGAAGATGGAGAGGGCGATAGCGGAGCACGAGGAGGTGAAGGACGTGGCGTTAGCGGGTGGCGTTTCAGCAAATTCGGAGTTGAGAAGGAGGTTTGAGGAGTTGGCTGAGAGGAGCGGTAGGCGTTGTCACGTTCCACCATTGCGCTTCACGACGGACAACGCAGCGATGGTGGGAGCGGCGGCAGCGTGGAAGGCAGACCGCAAGGAGTTTGCATCGTTAGGAATAGCTCCATACGCAAGGGTGAGAATCAACGAAGAATGACCAATGAATAGTGAACCATGAAGGGAGAAGCATGGCTAAGGAGGGCGAACAGGTGGAGGAGAGAGCATAACGCTGTGATGTTCATTATCGCGTTGTTGTTGGGTAACGCGGTTTGGAAGTGGGCGATAAGAGAGGGAGCGAACGGTGAGCCGACGCTGCTGGGAACATGGGAGTTGAGTTGGGCGTTCGACTGGGCGGTGAGATGGACGACAACGTTGTCTGGAAAGGCATTGGGGATGATGCTGGACGGGACAAAGACGATTGGCGAGAATGGCATAGGGTTTGCGAACGGTTTGGGGATAGAGGTTGTGTGGGGTTGCACGGCGGTGAAGCAGTCGGTGCTGTTCGGAGCGGTGATGGCGGTGAGCGCGGGGGGGTGGAGAAGATGGGGGTATATGGTGGTATGCTGGTTTGTAATTTTCCTTCTGAATGTGGGTCGAATCGTTTTGATAGGTTTGGTGGTGGGGACGAGTCCGAGTTGGGAGCCAACGGTGCATGACTGGGTGATGAAGTACGGTTTTTACGCATGCCTGTTCGCACTGTGGCTGGTTTGGCAAGAGAGGGAGAGAAGGTCAATGAAGAATGAACAATAAAATATGAAGAATGAGGAGTTGTTTGTGCATAGATCAAGGGAACGGGCATTGCCACATGGGGTGGTTTGAGAACGGGACGTTGGTGAGAAGACGGAGCGTGAGGAACGAGGAGGCAGAGGAGGTGTTGAAGTGTCTGGAGGAAGAGATGACGAATGGAATCATATATTGCTCGGTAAGTAAGGAGGAGACGGCACTGAGGAGGCAGTTGGAGAGGTTGAGGGTTGGACGCCTTGTGGCAGTGGGAAAGGACACTCCGCTGCCAATAGAGGTGAGATACAGTCGTGATGAAATGGGAGGTGACAGAGTGGCGGCAGCGGTGGGAGCATACAAGAGGCACAAGGGGAGAAATGTTCTGGTGGTGGATTTGGGAACGGCGATAACGTATGATGTGGTGACAGAGGACGGGAAACTGGAAGGAGGGAACATAGCCCCAGGGTTGCAAATGAGACTGGACGCGCTGCACGAGAGGACAGACCGCCTGAGGAGGGTGGAGGTCGGAGGCGAGGTGAGTCTGATTGGACGAGGAACGGAGGAGGCAATCAGGAACGGCGTGGTGAACGGGATTGAGTTTGAGATCACGGGTTACGCGGAGGAGTTGAGAAGGAGGGGGGCGAAGGATTTGATGGTGATTTTGACGGGAGGAGACGGCAAATATTTTGAAAAGCGAATGAAAAGTAAGATATTTGCACAAAGAAAAATAGAGTTGGTTTACGAGGAGGATTTGGTATTGGAGGGTTTGAACGCTATTATAGAATGCAGTTAGCAGTGAATAGGAAGGTATATATATTGCTTGTCGCAATAATAGGAATAAGCGAGATGTTGGCGGCACAGAACAACACGAACTCGCCATATACGAGGTTTGGTTACGGAGAGTTGGCGAAAGCGGCAAGCGGCAGGAACAAGGATATGGGTGGCATCGGAATAGGAAGTCGTGAACGTGACGGTGTGAATATTCTGAACCCGGCTTCATATAACAGCATAGATTCGTTGTCGTTCATCTTTGAAGCCAGCATGATGGGAAAGTTCTCAAATTTTGAGAACGGAGACGGGAAAAAGGAGCACAAGTTCACGGGGAATCTTGAATTTTTAGGGATGCGTTTCCCGATAGGGAAATGGATAGCCGCAAGCGCGGGCATCGCTCCGTATAGCTATGTCGGCTATGACTTTCCGCAGACAGGAGAGGTTGAAATCAACACGTCGGGTGGTGGTACGAAGACGGTGAGTTACATCAGAAACTTCGAAGGCGAAGGCGGGATAAACAAGGTTTACTTAGGATTGGCAGGGAAAGTGGGTAAGCACTTGTCGGTCGGCGCAAACGTATATTACTTGTTCGGAGACATCACGCACACACGTCAGGTGACCTTTGACGCTACTTACGGAACGTTTTTTTCAACATTGCAAAACAACAGGTTGCACGTTTCGGACTTTAACGCCACGTATGGTTTGCAGTATTTCACTCCCGTAGGTCGTCAACACTATTTGACCGTGGGATTGACGGCAGAGTTGAAGAACACGATGGGTGGAAACTACGCAATAGAGACCTCGACAATAGACACGGTGGAGGAAAAGAACAAAGGACGCTTTGAGAGTCCATTGGCAATAGGGGTCGGTGTAAGTTATAAATTCAAGAACGTGTTGACGTTGGCTGCGGACTATCGCTACGAAGGTTGGAAGGATTGCCAATATTTCGGTCTCAAGGACACCCTAAGCAACAGGCACGAGATATGCGCCGGAGCGGAATGGACCCCGGAGGCGTATTCCAAGATTTTTTTAAAAAGATTGAGTTATAGAGTCGGCGCACACGTTTCAAAAGGATATTTGGACATAGAAGGAGGCGGATTGAATAATTATGGCATAACTTTTGGAATAGGAATACCGACAAGGGGCGGTCGCTCAATGTTGAATATAGGAGGAGAATATGGTCGGTTGGGCAACAACAGCCACGGTCAGATAAGCGAGCAGTATTGGAAAATCAATCTGTCCGCATCAATAAAGGAGATATGGTTCTTCAAACGCCAATTTGAATAAACGAGAATCTTAAAAATCGAAGAATATGAAAACAATGAAATTGTTAATGGGTGCCGCAGCAATGGCATTGTCATTAAACGCCGTAGGACAAGCAGAAACCGCGAGTGACGAAGTAAGGGAGCAATGCAAGGCGAACAGCAGCATGTTCTATCAGTTTGCGAAAGTCGGAAACTATTCGGACGCATATCAACCTTGGTTTCAACTCTATAATAATTGTCCAGATTACACAAAAAACATCTACATTTTCGGTCCTGACATTGTCAAAGCAAAAATAAAAGCGGAGACTGACGAGGCAAAGAAACAAGAATTGACAGACTTGTTGTTGAAGGTGTACGACAGCCGCATGCAGCACTATGGGAATGACAAGAATTATCCAACAGCCGTGATTCGATATATCAAGGCGAATGATTACGTATATCTGACTACTCCTAAGGACGCATACAAGAAAGAGGCTTACGGATGGTATAACCAATCAATTGGTGAATTGGGCAACAAGATGGACGCCGGCGCCTTGCAGAATTACATGTATGTAGCGACCAATTTGTATAAAGGGAAGATGATTACGGTAGAAGAATTCATTGGCGACTATAATAAGACGGCGGACATTCTGAACGCACAAATAGCGGACACCACGAACGCAAACGCCGCGACGGTGGCACAAGTAAAAAACTATATTGATCAATTGGCAGCATCGACAGGCGCATTGAACGGAAAGACGCTGGACAATATTTACGCTTCTCAGATTGATGGCAAGAAAGCAGACTTGGACTATCTGACGAACCTCTTGAACCTGTACAAGAGTGTTGGCGCAGTTCAAACTCCAGTGTATTACAAGGCTTCGGAGTACGCCTACAAAATACGTCCAACGGAAGAAAGCGCAGTGGGACTTGCGGGAAAATATCAAAACGAAAAAGATTACGTCAAGGCCATATACTACTTGGAGGGTGCCATTGGATTGTCCACGAGCAACGACAAGAAGGCAGATTACGAGTTGCAAATTGCCTATTTGGAACGAACAAGGGGTATGAAATCGGAGGCTCGCGCCCACGCACGCAAATCACTTGAATATGCCCCTTCACAAGGAGAGCCTCACTTGTTGATTGGTGACTTGTATGCCAGCTCGACCGGTATTTATTCAGATCCAGTTTTGGCGAAGACGGTTTATTGGGTCGCCGTAGATGAATATCAGAAAGCGAAGCAGGACCCATCGTGCGCATCGAAAGCACAAGGTCGCATTAACAAGTATTCGTCGCTGTTTCCAGCAGACAATGATATCTTCATGCATCCAGACCTGAACAAGGGTCAATCGTACACCGTAGGCGGATGGATTGGCGTAAGCACAACATGCCGTTAAGGGAAGAAAAGAGCATAGTGAAAGGATACCGCATAAAAAATAAACAACTGATAACCGCTCCGCTGAAAATAGCGGTAGCGGTTGTCAGTTTGTTAATGTGCGCAATAAGTTGCGGAAACAAAAACACATCATTCGGAGAAGTAACGACCCCCCGAGAAAAGCAAGCGCAACTGTCAGCTGACAGCGTTTCAACACTGATTTCGGATAGTGGAATAACAAAATATCGAATTTCAACGATTAGGTGGCTTATTTTTGACAAATCGAAAGAGCCGTATTGGTTCTTCCCCAAGGGGTTACGATTTGAAAAATTTGATACCGTCTTCAATGTGGATGCGACGATGTGGGCAGATACCGCCATTTTTTACCAACCGAGAAACCTTTGGGAGTTCAGGGGGAATGTCGAGGTCAGCAATACCCAAGACGAGCATTTCAGCACGACACAGTTCTTTTGGGACAATAACCAAGAGCGGTTCTACACGGAGAAGAAGATTCGCATAAGACAGGCAGACAAAATAATAGAAGGAATTGGATTTGAATCCAATTCAAGTTTGACGGATTACACAATAAAACATCCGACAGGAATATTTCCAATAGAAAGTGAAGACCTGGTCGGAGGGGAAAAGGACGAGAAGGTTGATTAAGGGGAAGGAATGACAAGTTTGGTAATCATAATAATCGTTTCGTTGCTTTTCTCCGGATTCTTCTCGGGAATGGAGATTGCGTTCGTGTCGGCAGACCGGTTGAAATTTGAGTTGGACAAGGAAAAACCAACGATATCGAACGCCATCATCGGTTATCTGTTCAAAAATTCACAACAGTTTATTTCAACCATTCTGGTCGGGAATAATATAGCCCTTGTCATTTACGGATTACAAATGGCAAAACTGTTGGAAGGTCCGTTAGCGACAATCAGTGAAAACGAATTTGTCATTTTGCTGTCACAAACCGTCATTTCGACCGCAATCGTACTTGTGACCGGAGAGTTCCTGCCCAAGACGATATTTAGGGTAAATCCGAACTTGTGGCTACAAGTGTTCGCATTCCCCATATTGTGTTGCTATGTCATGCTCTACCCTATCGCGAAGTTGAGCACGTTTATCTCCATGACATGTTTGAAAATAGCAGGCGTGAAAGATGACCGCAATTCTAAACACGGCTTTACGAAAGTAGATTTGCAATATTGGTTTGAAGAGAACTTGGAAAAAACGGACGAACAGACCATGGAAAGTGAAGTCAAGTATTTCAAGAATGCTTTGGACTTTTCATCCGTACGATTGAGAGACTGCATGATACCAAGAAATGAGATTGTCGCATTGGAAGAAGGGACAAATGTTGACATCTTGCGCAACAAGTTTGTAGAAACCGGCTTGTCGAAAATCATCATATTTCATGAAAGCATAGACAACGTGCTTGGCTATATACATTCGTCTGAAATGTTCAGAGACGCATCACATTGGAAAAGGCATATAATTCAAATACCAATCGTTCCGGAGACGATGTCAGCGAATCGCTTGATGGAAATGATGGTCAAGAAAAAGAAAAGCATGGCGGTGGTCGTGGATGAGTTTGGCGGAACGTCAGGCATCGTGACTCACGAGGACATTCTGGAAGAAATAGTCGGAGAGATAGAGGACGAGCATGACAACAGTCGTTTGATAGCGCGTCAAGTTTCAGAAAACACCTATGTCATATCAGGAAGGATGGAAATTGACGCTATCAATCAGATGTTTAATCTGTCATTACCAGAAAATGAAGAATACGTAACCATAGCAGGTCTTGTCCTGCATGAGTATGAAGACTTTCCGAAGACAAACGAAGTTGTAAAATTCGGTAACTTCAGAGTAAAAATTCTGAAAGAGACAGACAATAAAATAGAACTTGTCAAACTATTTGTGGAAGACAAAGAAGATTAAGAAAGACAAAGGGCAAAGAAAATTATCATATCAGACAATAGTAAATAACACTTCGATTATTAAATATTCGTATCTTCGCACGTAATTTTGTAAAAATAGCAAATAAAAAAATGGCAACACTTGAACGCATTCGTAGTAAGGGTATTTTTCTTTTGATAGTGATTGGTCTCGCCATGTTAGCGTTTATCATTGGCGACTTTTTGAATAACTCATCATCTTTTTTTAATCAAAATCGAACCTATGTTGGTGAGATTGATGGAACGCCTGTAAAATATGAAGAGTTTCAGTCAAACATAGACGAAATGACTGATTTCTACAAAGTTGAGTATGGCACCAACACGTTGGATGAGCGTACAAATGAAAGTATCAGAGAATCAGCGTGGCAAAATATATTGAGCACACGATTGACCGAATGCGAAACAGAGAAATTAGGTTTGGTGGTAAATGACAACGAACTGAATGACGCTCTCGTTGGCGAACGTCCAGATCCAAGCATCATGCAACTTCGTGTGTTTGCAAATCCGGGAACCGGTCGATTTGACAGGAATCAATTGATTAGCATTATCAACCAATTGAACAACGAGCCAAGCGACCCATCGCAATATGAACAATATCAATTGTTGAATAACTATTGGAACTATTGCAAAAGATTTGTGAAGAATAGCCGTTTGATACAGAAATACAATGTATTGCTGCAAAAGGGTATTAACACGACGACGTTAGAAGCAAAACTTGCTTACGACAGCAAGAAGAACATAAACGATGTGATTTACGTAGAAAAGACATTCGCATCGGTTGCCAATGATAAAATTGAAATCAGCGACAAAGAAATGTCCGCACGATATGAAGCGGAAAAAGAACGCTATAAGTTGCGTGAGGAAAGTCGCGACATAAAATTGGTAGCAATAGAAAACAAGCCTTCAGAAGAGGATTTCCAAAGTGCGGAGAAATGGATAAACGGGTTAAAAGAAGAATTTAGCACCATAAACAAGAACGAGATAGCAACGTTCGTAAATACAAACTCGAACACGTATGTAGATGAAGCCGTTCCTGAAAGTGAAATCGCACCGGAATTGAGGTCGTTCGCTTTCAGCGGAAGCGCAGGTCAGGTGATGGGTCCGCAACTGTTTGGAAACACGTATAAAATGGCTCGCATAGTAGAGAACCACATCTTGCAACCAGATAGCATCACAATCCAATATCTCGGAGTGCAACAGAACACAAAAGAAGCCACGGAGAAAACGGCAGATAGCCTTATCGCAGTCGTAAATAACGGAACCGCATTCGCTTCAATCAATGGAAGTCAGGAACAAACATTGTTGACATACAATAACCCACAAAACAAGGACTTGATTGAACAGTGTCTGGCAAATCCTGTCGGGAAAATATTCAAATTTGAACCAGGAAACGGTGCCATATTTATTGTCCAAGTAAATAAAAAGGCGCAAGCGAAGCCGATGGTGAAACTTGCCGTAATCAATTCGGAAGTTCGCCCAAGCAAGACAACAACGTCAAACAATTATAACGCAGCAAAGACCTTTGCCGCAAGCACAAGAGAGAGTGAGAACTTTGACGAATTTGCCGTTAAAAATGGATATGGCGTTCAACCATTGACAGGAATCAACGCAAACGCACCTCGCCTGATGAATCTGGACAATTCGCGTGACATTGTAAAATGGGCATTTAATGAAGAGAATCAAGAGGGAGACGTTTCAGACGTATTCGAATGCGGAGACATCTTTGTCATTGCACAAATCAATTCGATAAACAAGAAAGGCTATCTGACGTTGGATAACGAAATGGTTAGCGCAAACATTCGTAACTTGATTCTAAATGACAAGAAAGCAGAAATCATAGCCAAGGAGATGAGCGGTTCCCAATCGGTAACAGAACTGGCAGAGCGTTTGAACCTGAAAGTGGATAGCGCAACTGCCGTAAACTTCGCATCATCGACATTTGGAAGCGCAGGCTATGAGCCACGTGTAGTCGCTTCCGCCTCGCTCGCGAAGAAAGGTGTCGTTTCGGTTCCTGTAAAAGGTGAGAATGGCGTATTTGTTTATCAAGTCGTTGAACAAAAAGAAACAGAGGCTCCATTTGTCGCAGAAACTGAAAAACAAACCATCACGACACAAAGTCTCTATGGCGTTTACAACTCATTGGAAGCCGTAATGAACGAAATTGAAGTGACTGACAATCGTTCAAACTTCTTCTAAAGACGCAAATGGAATCTCCCCTACTCGGGAAAAATAGTACGGAATTGAAGTCCCTTGTCGAAGACTTGGGACTTCCTTCGTTTACGGCGAAACAGTTGTCACAGTGGATTTACGGCAAGAGAGTCAAAACTATTGATGAATGTAGCAACATCTCGAACAAAAATCGGGAACTACTGAAGCAGAACTACATCATAGGCAGACATGAAGCCGAGAAACAAGCCGTGTCAAAGGATGGTACCATAAAGTACCTTTACAGCACAAAGTCCGGGGCAATAGAAAGCGTTTATATCCCAGATGGAGACCGTGCCACCTTGTGCGTATCCTCACAAGTCGGATGTAAAATGCATTGTTCCTTTTGCGCCACGGGACAAATGGGATTTCATGGTCAGTTGACAACAGATGAGATTTTGAATCAAATCTTATCTACCCCGCGATTCGACACATTGACAAACATCGTGTTCATGGGCATGGGAGAACCTATGGACAACTACGACAACGTGTTACGGACACTGGATGTAATGACAAATCCGGATTACGGATTGGGGTGGAGTCCGAGACGAATAACGGTATCCACTGTTGGCATCACGCCCAAGGTGACACAGTTTTTGAAAGAATCGGAATGCCACCTTGCCATTTCATTACACAATCCATTTTCAGCAGAACGCGCGGAACGAATGCCCGTTGAAAAGGCCTACCCTATTCACGATTTGATTGAGCAATTAACAGCGTTTGACTTCAGTCATCAGAGGAGACTTTCATTTGAGTACACCTTATTTGACGGATGGAACGACACGACAAGACATGCAGCCGCCCTTGTCCGATTGCTGAAAAACTTAGACTGTCGAGTAAACCTCATTCGATATCACTCCATCGGAGACGCAAAAATCAAAGGGTCTAACCAGGATAGAGCCGTGATGTTTCAAGACTATCTGAATAATCATGGCATAACCGCCACGATAAGAAAGTCACGAGGAGAAGACATATCCGCCGCATGTGGACTTCTTGCAACTCAAAATAAAGAATAAGATTATGAAATCGATAAAGTACGTATTATTTGCTCTTGCCTTTTCATTGCTTTTCGTGTCGTGCGAGAAAGGACGTTTTTTGACATCAATCACAGGAAGCCCGTTTGAAGTTCTTGTTGTCGCAAATAATGACATTTGGAAATCAAATATAGGGCATCAATTGTTAGACTCGCTCACGACACCCATGCGAGGTATGCCTCAAAGAGAACCCAGCCTGAGCATTTCGCATTGCACGGAGAATCAATTCACCTCAATGCTAAAACCAACAAGAAACATCTTGATTGTTCAAATTGACTCTGCGCACTATACGAAAGCTAACCTGATTGTTTCAAAGAACAAGTGGGCTCGACCTCAATATATAGCCAAATTGGTAGCACCATGCAAAGACTCGATTGCCAGTTTCTTGACAAACAGAGGCGGACAGATTACTGAATTCTTCGTTCAAGCAGAACGAGAAAGAGAGATAGCATATTTGCGAAAGAAATACAATCGCCAACTCTCACGAATGGTATATGAAAAATTAGGGATGCAAATCAATGTCCCTTCGACTTTAACCTTATATAAATGGAGCGAAGACTCCAGCGCAATTTGGTTGTCAACCGGAGCAACCAACGTTAGACAAGACTTGGTCATATACACCTATCCCTATACAAATACCAGCCAATTAACCTTGGAAAATCTTAACGCAAAAAGAGACAGCGTCCTGAAAACGCTGATTCCCGGACCAGTGGATGGGTCATATATGGGAACTGAATACAGAGTCAGTCCTCCAGAAATGAAGGTACTAAATCTCGAAGGAAAATTTTGCGCAGAAATCAAGGGTCTGTGGCGTGTTCAAGGAAAAACGATGATGGGCGGACCTTATGTTTCACACACCATGGTAGAAGAAACAACCAACAGAATTGTCACCATTGAAGGGTTCGTTTATGCTCCACAACAAAGCAAACGCAATGCCATTCGACAAATTGAAGCAGCCACATACACCTTATCACTGCCTGCCGTGGCAAACGCCGTCATCGTAACGGGCGACAAAGAAGAACAGAAAGAATAATTCATGCGGAACACCTTAAGTAAAACAATATCGTTTCTTAGATACCTGAAACACGCCAAATACCGCCATGGATTTAGCGTACACTCCCCATTTGCCTATCAACTTATCACAGAAGTATTTGAAGAAGAAACCCCATATTATATATATAAGGTATTAGAAGAACGCCGCAAGACGTTGAGGAAAGACAAGACACTAATTGACGTTACCGATTACGGAACAAGACCTTCTGGGCAAAGAAGCATTAGCGAGATTGCCAAACGCTCAATAAAGAGCAAACGCTACGCCCAATTATTATTCAGAATAGCGAACCACTTTCAACCTGAAACAGTAATTGAACTTGGAACTTCACTTGGCATTACCACCGCCTATCTCGCAAAAGGAACGCCCAAAGGACAAGTTCACAGCCTTGAAGGAAGTTCAAATCTTATAAAAATCGCAAAGGAAACGGCAAAAATCGCGAAAGCGTCAAACGTCACATTCCACGAAGGAAACATAGACGACATATTAAAAAAAACGTTAAATCCGTTAAAACAGGTAGATTTCGCATTTCTTGATGCTAATCACACAGGCGAGGCGACATTAAGATATTTTAACATACTAAAAGAAAAAGCCACATCATACAGTGTATTTGTCATTGATGATATACACGCCTCTGAGGACATGGAAGAAGCGTGGAATCAAATTGTAAAAGAAAAAAAAGTGAGAGTTACATTTGATTTCTTTACGATGGGAATTCTTTTCTTTAACGAGGAATTGCAAAAACAGGATTATATATATAATTTTTAACATTTCACATCCATAACACACGTAAACAGTGTTTTAGAGCGAAATAGAATCATAAAAAAGTAAAAAAAAACAACAAAAAATAATTTTTTTTTGCATTTCGCGTTGTTTAATTATAATTTTATAATAAATTTGCACACGGAAATTTAGTGCATTAATCTCTAAAAACGAGTTAGGATTATGTATTGGACGTTGGAGTTGGCATCGAAGTTGGAGGATGCCCCTTGGCCTGCAACCAAGGATGAGTTAATTGACTATGCGGTTCGTTCAGGAGCTCCGCTTGAAGTGATAGAAAACTTGCGAGAGATAGAAGACGAAGGGGATGTATATGAAAGCATTGAGGACATTTGGCCAGACTATCCAAGCAAAGAGGATTTTTTCTTTAACGAAGAAGAATACTAAGTATAAAAAGCATAAACAATAAAAAAGCGATTTTATTGTCAAAAATGAAATACTGAATAACGGACACGAAGACAGAAAAAGCGCCACATGAACCGACTGACCAGAAACGTGATAATGGCGACCACGATAATATCGATGGTATTTGCGGGAAAAGCGCAATCGCAATATGACGCACAAGCCAGTCAGTACATGTTCCTTCCTGAAGCGTTTAATCCGGCGACGGTAGCAGCCAACGAGCGTTACAACGCTGTTGGATTGTACAGAATGCAATGGGCGGGAATGGATGGCGGACCAAAATCCATGTTCTTTGCGGTCAGCGCACCGGTGACCTTGTTGAAACAAAAACACGGCATTGGGGTTATCTTTAAGGATGACGAGGCGGGAGCATTCTCGACGCAGGCGGTGACGCTACAATACGCTTTTAAGTACAAACTTAAATATGGCGTACTGAAATTAGGAACAGATATAGGATTCATGAACCAGTCCATCTCTTCGGACAGCTTAAATCTGTTGGACGGCACGGACGAATATCACCATGCGTCGGATGTCGCCATTCCAACCTCATCAGCAAACGCTATGGCATTTGATGTTGGTGTCGGGGCGACATTTCAAGCGGAGGATTTTTATGTTGGTTTCTCGACCACACATTTAACAAACCCCACGTTTGACATCGATGAACGAGTGACAACCAGCGTAGGGATAGCCTCCTATCTGACTGGAGGTTACACTTACACGTTACCTAATCCACGCTACACGTTGAATGCGGACATCATGTACAAGACTGACTACCACGATTGGCAATTAGACTTGGACGTACGAGTTGAGCAAGATGAACAATGGTATTTGGGAGCAGGCTGGCGTATTCAATCCGCCCTCATCCTTTTTGGAGGTTTGAATATCTACAACGGATTGTCGATTGGATATTCATTCGACTTGTCCACGACGAAACTGATAGCAGGGAACTACGGCTCACACGAGTTGTTCTTGCGGTATAGTTTCTTGTTAGGCAAGAAGAAAGCCAACAAATACAAGAGTGTCCGCATTCTATAGAATCTATGCAAAAACACAAATAGAAGACAGAAAACAAATTAGTAGTAAGAATATGAAAAAGTTACTCTTATTTTCAGCAGGACTGCTCACTCTCGTAGGGTGTGGCGGCGGTCAAGGCAACGGGGAATTGACCGGTGTCTATTCGCGAGGATGGTCCGATCCGACTCCGTTTGGCATGGTGTTTATCAATCGTGGATCATTCACCACGGGTAACAATGACCAAGAGGCGAACTGGGCTATGAACTCACAGTCTAAAACCGTATCGGTAGATGCCTTTTGGATGGACGAAACAGAGATCACCAATGGTGAATATCGTCAGTTCATCAACTATGTCCGTGACTCTGTGGCATTGGAACGCTTGGCAGACCCTGCGATCGGAGGTGACGAGTCCTTTAAGATTACCCAAGACAAGAAGGGTAACGAAGTAACTCCTCATTTGAACTGGGACAAGGAAATTCCATGGGACAAACCAAATGAAGATCAAAGACGCGCTTTGGACAGCATGTTCTACGTTGGTGAAGATGCCATTGAATTGGTTCCACAATTGGACGGTTCCAAACTGAACTATCGCTACGAATTTGTAGATTACAAGCAAGCGTCGTTGAAAGTAAACCGTTTCAACGCCCTTAAGAATAGTTATGACCGCTCATTGGATGGGTTGGGCGTAACGAAGGACAGCGAAGACGTGATGATTAAGAAAGACACGACTTATCGTGACGAGAACGGATTCATCGTGAACCGTACGATTTATCGTCCATTGACAAGCCGTCACGACTTCATCCAACAGAAGATATTGAACATTTATCCAGACACATTGTGTTGGATTCGCGACTTCACCTATGCGTACAACGAGCCATATATGCGCATGTACTTGTCACACCCAGGATATGGTGAATATCCTGTAGTAGGAGTAACTTGGGAGCAAGCGAACGCGTTCTGCAACTGGCGTACCAAATTGTTCAACACATACCAAGTCGCAAACGGCGCGCCTCAAGTACAAGATTGGCGTCTGCCAACAGAAGCCGAATGGGAGTTTGCCGCTCGCGGTGGTCGTGACTTGGCAATGTATCCTTGGGGCGGAAACTACATCCGCACCGCCAAGGGTTGCTTCCTCGCAAACTTCAAACCTTTACGTGGCAACTATACAGACGACGGCTACATGATTACTGCATTCGTTGCCGCATATCCACCAAATGATTATGGTTTGTATGACATGGCAGGAAACGTGAGCGAGTGGACCTCATCCGTATTTACTGAGTCAACGTTGAGTTTCGTTCATGACATGAACCCAGATTATCAAGTAAACGTTAAGACGAACGAACCAGACGTACGTCGCCGCAAGGTAATCAAAGGCGGTAGTTGGAAGGACATCGGCGCATATTTGCAATGCGGTTCCCGTACCTATGAATATCAACAAGAAAGCCGTTCTTACATTGGATTCCGTTGCGTACGCAGCTTCATTGAAGGTCAAGGAAAATAAAAGACGATTATCATATCTACTACAATCGCTTATGCGGGAGGGGACTTCCGCATAGGCACAAACAAAAACCCAAACTATTTATAACCTAAATCTAAAAAATTACTACTATGTCAATTGGAGACTGGATTGATTCAAAACAAGGCGGTACCATCACAGGTTACGTGTTCGGCTTCGGTGCATCGGTCGTTATTATCGGCGCATTGTTTAAGATTATGCACTGGCCAGGTGCCGGAGTGATTTTGACCGCAGGTATGGCGACGGAGGCATTGCTGTTTGTCGTGACGGCATTGGCGAACCCTCATACTGTTTATCACTGGGAACGTATATATCCAGTGCTTTCAGACGAGACAGAAGAAGGCAAAGAGTACGCTCAAGCATTGCAAGGTACTGATCCAATGGCACGTGAGGCTGTGAAACAATTCAAAAACACGAACAAAGGAAACGCCTTCATTGGTGGAGGGAACATCGCCTCTTCAAGCACCGCTTCCGCATCAACAGCAGCCCCTGCAGCGGAAGGAGCGGCAACGACGGGAACCCTTAGCGTATTGGCAGGAGCTGATGTAAAAGCATTGACGGAAAAAGACATAGAGAAATTGAACAAGGGTATCACATCCTTGTCCGAGACCGCGGAGAAACTCGCCAAACTTGATGCCGCCGGTGAAAACGCACATATCTTTGCCCAAAACATGGCAAGCGCAAGTCAATCGCTCGAGTTCTACAACAACGCGCAAAAGAGCATAAACAACGCTACCGCAAACCTTGCGAACGCATATCAAGGCATCGCCAATGACATGGAAGTAGCAAAAGAAGGTTCAAGCAAGTATGTTGGCATGGTTGAAACAGTCAACAAGACTCTTGGTGCGGCAAATTCGGCATACGAATTGCAATTGAAAGCAATAGAATCAGCCAACAGCGAGATTGAAAACTTCAAAAACAACACCGTAGCCTTGAACAAGTCCATAACGAGCTTGAACGACATCTACGGAAACATGTTGAACGCATTAGCATAAAAATCTTCCCACCCAATCATGGATTCATGAAAGGAATAGGGTAAAAATAGTAACACTTACTTAAAAGAAGAAGGAATAGAACTATGGGAGGAGCAACCAACTGTCCGGAGACCCCGAGACAAAAAATGATCGGAATGATGTACATCGTGCTAACAGCCATGTTGGCACTGAATGTGGCTGCCGATATTTTGAACGGATTCACGATGGTGGAAACCAGCTTGAAAGAAAGCACGAAAAGTAGCGAGAACCGCAACTTGAACCTTTATGCGAGATTTCAAGACAGTTACAACCAGAATCCGACAAAGGTGAAAGAATGGCTTGATCGCGCCAATGACGTCAAGAAGCAATCGGATGAACTCTTTCAGAAACTTCAAGATTTGAAAGTCCTGATTGTAAAAACTGCCGATGGAGAAGAAGGAGACGTTGACCATATCGAAGCGAGAGACAACCTTGACGCTTCCGGACGTGTCGGACTGGATGAAGGTATGGGAGAAGGCAAGAAAATCAAAGCAGCCGTTGACACCTATCGCGAGAAAATGAAGGATTACGTCAAAGCCGACACCACCAAAGTCAACATGATTGACAAGATTCTCAACACGGGTGAGATGGTCGGTCATGACGGTAGCAAGCAAGCATGGGAGGTAGCGACGTTTGAGATGATGCCTGTAGCCGCTACAATAACCATCTTGACGAAGATGCAATCGGACGTTCGCTCGATAGAGGGAGAAGTTGTCACCTATCTGAAGAACATGGTGGACGCAGATGACTATCGCGTGAACAAGATTGAAGCGAAGGTGATACCAGACTCAAAATATGTGATGCGAGGCGGTCGTTACCATGCTAATATCGTACTTGTGGCAAGTGACTCAACCCAAAGGCCAGAAGTCTATATCGGAGGTAATCCGGAGACTGGAACCGGAGGCACACTTGTACAAGATGGCATTTATGACGCCGTGGCGACCGCCACGGGAGACCGCAAATATTCGGGATATATTCGATTGAGCAGTCCAACCGGCGTAAAAGTCTATCCGTTCGAGAGCGACTATAACGTAGGAGAGCCAACGGCCATCATATCTGCAGACCGCATGAACGTGTTCTATGCCGGTATTGACAATCCAGTCAGCATCTCGGTTCCAGGAGTGCCAGCCAGCAACATCTCGGCAACCATGTCAGGAGGTACGCTTCGTCGCGATTCGAAAGGATGGGTGGTACGTCCAAGCAAGCCGGGCGTTCCATGCGTATTCAACGTGAGCGTCAAGATAGACGGAAAAAACCAAAACATGGGTAGTAAGACATTCCGCGTGAAACAATTGCCACCTCCAGTTGGATTCATACCATACGTTGACGATCAAGGAAACCCTCAAAAGCACAAGTTGGGAGCCATCAAGAAAAACTTGCTTATGAGCGTAACCGAGATGCGCGCCGAGTTGGACGATGCCGACATCGAGGCACACTATGACGTGCTCAGTTTCGAAATGAACATTTCAGGAGCCATGGGTGCGATTGTAGAGACCTCGCCAAACAAGAATTTCACACCACGTCAGAAAGACCTGATCAAAGGTATGGCAAGAAACAGTAAGTTCTTCTTGAGTAATATCAAAGCGAAAGGTCCGGACGGCGTAACCCGTACATTGCCACCAATGGAGGTTATTTTGAAATAAACAATAAAAACCATACATTATGAAGACCTACAGTAGATTAATTATTACCGCATTAGCGGGCGTAGCGATGACCTTCGGGCTTAGCGCCTATGGTCAAGGTACGACTGAAAATGATTTCTTCAACGAGAATGGAGAAATCCCGTCGAACTTACCGACGAGTTATGACATGGCCGACTTGACGCCAATCGAGTTCGTCAACCCACGCGCGGACGATATCTACTGGCAGAAGGTCGTGTATCGCGTGATTGACCTTCGCGAGAAGATGAACTATCCACTCTACTACCCACTTGAAGTAGTTGACGGTCGCGAATCGTTCTTCAACATCTTGTTCAAGTTGGTAAACGAGAAGAAAGTGCCCGCATTCCGTTTCTCATTTGAGACCGAGAAGTTCACAAAAGACAACTTGATTGACTTTGAGGAAGACGTTTTGAAAAAATTTGAGATTATCTACAAAACGAAGACAAACGCGACGACAAAGGTAAAGACCTTTGAAGTTGAGGATGCGGACATTCCAAACGCAGAGGTCATCAAGTATTACTTGAAGGAAGTTTGGTTCTTTGACAAGAACTCCTCGACGTTCAACGTGAAGATTATTTCAATCTGCCCAGTGTTGGTTACGGACCGTGGCGTAGGAACCCAAAGTTTCGCCTTGTTCTGGATACCATTTGACAACTTGCGTCCTTACCTCGTACAACGCGAAGTGATGATTACCGACCACAACAACGGTTTGCGTATGTCATACGACGACTTGTTCATCAAACGTCGCTTCTCAAGCAACATCTACAAGGAAAGCAACTTGCAGAACCGTATGCTGCTTGACTACAACGCTACGCCAGAAGACGTGAAACGCGAGCAACAGCGTATCAAGCAAGACATTCTCAACGAGGAGCAAGACCTTTGGGAATATTAAAAAACACAAGAAACAGAATCAAAGAGGAAATCTCAAATCGGGATTTCCTCTATTTTTTGTCACCCCTTCATTTTTAACATATTCACTCGCATTAGTTACTGAAACATTTTCTATCTTTGCCACTGACATTCAACGTTATCTCTTGAAAACAACAAGAAAATACAATACACAACCAACTAATTATCAATTAGTTGCGTGCCGTATGGGGGGGTAATTTGCACGCTCTCAACCGTTTATAACGTTATAATATCATCATTTCCTATCACGCTCGGGCGCTTTTGCGTCCGGGCGTGAACTGTTTTTATTACCATTAACCTATAAAAAAAATTATGAAAGGAAAAGAAAACATAGTGATTGACCCAAAAGACCCAATCATAATTGATAAACTATTTCCTATTAGACGGCATCCAATCACACTTGAAGATACGAAAACAATCATTGAGAAACACTTCAAGCCAAAGGGGAAAACTTTTTCTTCTCATCAGTTTATCCGTAAGTATCAAAAAACCTTTGAGGGAAAATACATAACACAACTTTTTTACGGCATCAATTCGAAAATAAGTGTTGCGAGAAAATTGAAACTGAACCTTGGATCATTCAACGCCGCAAATAATGAAATAGCATCTTTTCTGAAAAAAAATGCAAGCGCATTAAATATTGAATACCTCAATGGCTCTTTCTGTGAGGATTATGATGACATCACTGGACTTAATTATCTTTTCCGAAGAACATCAGCGGAACCTATAATCATCTCTAATCCGAGTTCAAACAATTCTGATCTATGAAAAGGATTACATTACTTCTTACGGCATTGTTCACACTGATAGCCGTAGCGCAAAAAAACTCGTTCCGAATGGACGTATTTCTAAACGACGGGACAAAAAGGAGTTACGACATGTCCTCCGTTAAATATGTAACCATACAAGAAATCGGAGACAAGATTGCTCCGAACGGGGATACCATTCGCATGGTTGATTTGAATCTCCCGAGCGGTACGTTATGGGCAGACAGGAATATCGGAGCCAAAAATCTAACCGATGTTGGCATTTATTATTCTTGGGGCGAGATACTTCCAAAGACAGAATACACCCTAAAAAACTATGATTTCAAGACCAAACTCTGGAACATCAACGACACGCAAAACGACGCCGTAAGAATGACTTGGGGTTACGACTACTCATTGCCAGACAGCACTCAATGTGCCGAATTATGTGATACGCGTTTTACACAATGGAAAGCCGTCACCATGAAAGACCCAAAAGGAAAATTGATAAGGGGTCATATCGTAAAAAGCAAGACGAACAACGACAGTATTTTTTTGCCAGAGACTGGTTATAAATCCGGTACCACCATAAACAGTTTCCCTTCTGAATATTCTGGAAGATATTGGTCCGCCACAAGAGGCGGTAGAGGTGCACATGCACAGCAAGCCACAGACTCTTGGACATTAAGTTTTTTAAAGAATAACCCTTATGTGCACTTTTGGAGACAAGACCATGGTCTTCCGATTCGTCCGACACTAAAAAAGAAACAATAAAAATCATTAGGATATGAAAAAGATACTTACACTAATATTAATTAGTCTTATTAATATGGAAGTGTGGGCAAGTACCACGCTTTTTTCCACAAATTTTTCCACCGCAGATGGATGGAGTTCAGAAAACATCATCACCTCATCTCTAACAAGCAACACAAAAACAATAAAAGGAACAACTATTTCTTTTAAGGGATATAAAAGTAGCAATGTTTCAGTAAGCGCATCGGCTTCAAGCGGAACATTGACCTTTACAAGCAACAATCTATCTGCATCTGCGGGTGATGTAGCTGATGCAAATTATTATATGGCAATTCCTGTATCTGGCATCGTTGCGGGAACAGTTACCGTTAGTTTTACAACAGGATCAGCATACCGTCCATATTACACGTACGATGACGGTAATTCTGGCTCTGTCGTTGCTCGAGTTCAAGCAGCAAACAATAATACATTTACAATTACAGGTCTCACGAACGATGAAGCAACAATTTACCTCGGAACAAACGGTAAAACAATGACGAGCCTTACCATAACAACACCAGAGTTAATAGATTTAACATCAAGTACATTTTACCAAACATATGCTTCAAGTAACAAAACGTACGCTCAATTAATATCTGCAGCAGAATTGCCTTCTTATATCACGACAAACATTTCAGATGTTTCTAATTCATCTGGTTGTTCCTCTTTAGTAAGCACTCCACACGATTTTTCTTCCCTTGTCTCAGGAACAACCTACTATCGTCTCAAAACGGCTAATTCTATAGACATAACAATTGAAGCCTTATCACACGTAAAATCCATTCGTCTTTATGGTAATGGCAACGGATCATCTCGATCGGTAACCACTACCGTAACAAAGGTATCTGGCACTGGGACAGCCATGTCTATTAGCAACATGAGTATGGCAAATTCAAAGAACACTGTGGTAGAATATACAACAGGCGACTTAACTCAGAAATCAGGATATGATGAAGACACATACTATACGTATACTATTTCATTTCCAGGATCGTGTGATATATGGGGTATATATATAGAACACGTTCCAAGTGTTTCTTGCGCCACTGCTCCTACTATTACCGTTGCGCCATCATCCGCGACCTATTGCGTAGGCAATACGGCTACGGCTCTCAGTTATACGTCAGCGACATCCACCGCGCAAAAATGGCAGGTGTCCACGGACAATTCCGAATGGAACGACATCTCTCCCGCTCAAACGGGAACTACCTACACCCCATCCACCGCTTCGGCTGGAATAACTTACTATCGTGTCATCGCTACGTGCGACAGTTATACCCACTCCGCAACTTCCTCCGCCGCAACCATCACCGTCAAGGCTAACCACTCCGTCACGGCGGCAACAAGCACGGGAACAAACACCTACGGCACTGTCACCGCCGCTTCCGCTTCCGTCTGCGAGGGCGGCACGACCACCGTCACTGCCACACCTGCGAGCGGATACAAAGTGACCAACTGGGCGGTGACCGGAACGGGCGCTTCCATCTCCCCTTCTGGCGCGAGCAACAGCAACACTACCACCCTCACCATGGGTACGGCTAACGCCACCGTCACCGTGACATTCGGATGCAAAGCCCCTACCAGCCCAAGCGTCTCGGGAACTACCGCCTACACGGAAGGCGACGACATCTCCCTGACCGCCTCCGCCACGGGAACAAGCGCGTCGGCAACCTACACGTGGTACAAGGGCGCGACTTGGGACGCGGCTTCCGCCACCTCTTCGATACACTCCGGAGCGACACTGAGCATTAACGATTGCGTCGAGGACAATGCGGGCACCTACTGGTGCAACATCAGCAACGGAACGGGCTGTGACGTGCAAACCTCAAAGACCATCACCGTCTCCGGTGCCTGCACCGACCCAGGTCTCACCATCACGCTGAATTAAAGCCTTATAGGATGTCCTAAGTTTTCTTAGGAAGTCCTAGGTTTTTCTAAACCTTCCTAAATCCTCCAGTCAAAAAAAAGCATTTTTTCTCCTAATGATAGGTCAACCGCCGTGCGCCTCAGCTTGCCACGGCGGTTGCTGTTTCTTGACGTTACCAAATATATCAAAAAAAGAGCGGCAGAGAAACCACGCCAAAAACGTCACCCTACCCCACTTCCTCAAACTCAACATCAATGGCAGCCGATTTGTCGATGCCAGAACCTGCGTTGGAAGGTCGAGACGAAGATGGTTTGGAGAATTCCTTCATCTTTTCCCTTTTTCTTTTCAACGACTGAAAAAAAGAGAAAGGGATGTTGAGCAATCCGCCAAAAACGCGCGACAAGAAAATCAGTACCGCAATAATGACAAAAAGCCCGATGATAACGAATACGAACAATAAAGCAAAAAGGAATGACATTTCTGCTTGAAAGAGAAAAAAGAAAGGAAGTGATTTTTACTGCACGCCTAAGACCTCGTTGATGGTCTTGACGATGGCTTGCTTAGGGAGAAGGCCAACCGAACTGCGCGGCTTGCCCTCCATAGGGCAGAAGATGAGCGTAGGGACGCTTTGGATGCCGAATTGCTCGGCAACCTCACTCTCCTGGTCAATATCAATCTTATAAACATTGATTTTGCCATCGTATTCTTGCGCTATGTCGTCAAGGAGCGGAGCCAAGCGTTGGCAAGGACCGCACCAAGAAGCGGAGAAATCAACGATGCAAGGCAGAGAGCCTTTGAAATTCCATTCGGAAGAAGCATTGTAGTCAAAGACCTTGTCACGGAACTCTTCCGCAGTAAGTGGAGATACAACCATAGTAGTTTTATTATTTTCGTTAGGGGCGGAATCCTCCTTGACAGAAGAAACGGATTGACCGCCATTAGAACATGAATTAAAAACAAATATAAGAGGAATTAAACTTAAAAACAAATAAGGTTTAATCATGGCAACAGAAATAAAAGAGGATTTAATATTCGGTTTTCGAATCCGTAGAAATCCATTTCAGGAAAGGGAGTTCACCTTCACGTTGGAGGTATTGACGCATAGGTACAGTTCTCTCTTGCTTTGGAAGCCTGATCTGGCGATAGATGACGGAATCGTCAAAACCCGCTTGGGCCGCAGAAGAGGAAGATGCCGCATAATAAACATTATCAATTCGAGCCCAGTAGATGGCAGCAAGACACATGGGACAAGGTTCGCACGAGGCGTAGATGTCACACCCGCGAAGGGAGAAATCATTCAATTTCTTTGCCGCAAGACGAATAGCCATGACCTCGGCATGCGCCGTCGGATCATGGTCGGCAGTAACACGGTTGCCCGACTCGGCAATGACCTCGCCATCACGAACGACAACCGCCCCAAAGGGTCCCCCGCCATTGTCAATATTGGCGGAAGCCAAGTCGATGGCACGCCTTAGAAACCGTTCGTCGTACATGGTACAATAATGAAGTTTGACGCAAAAATAGAAAATTGTATGAAACGGGATAAGACAAACCAGAAACAAAAATCACAGAGAACAGCGATAGTTTTTCAACTCCAGGCGCAACTGCCGCGCCCTACCCTCCGTCACGGAATCGAGAAGTTGCCAAAAACGTGAAGAATGGTTCATGTGGACCGTGTGGCAGAGTTCATGAAGAATGACCGAATCAATCAAATCAGAAGAAGGAAGAAGCATCAGGAACAGTGACAAATTGATATTGCCCGAAGCACTGCAACTCCCCCATCGGGTCTGACTGGATTGAATCTTAAGAGAATTGTATTGGAAACCCCACTTACTTGCCAAAAAGGAGACCCGAGGAGGCAAAACACGCTTGGCTTCCTGCCGCAAAAAGTGTTTAACCCCGCTTTTAATCTTGTTCTGGATTGTTTCAGAACGCAAATCAGCACCGGCCGGGTAAAAGATAAGAAGCCGACCGTCAACAAGGCGAAAACGCAAGAAATTTATATTATCCTCAACAAACGAGGTGGTAAAAGTGAAAGTCCGCAACGGATGTTCAACATCAATGACCAAAACACTACGGTCGCGAACCGTAATCCGCTTGCGACGAATAGCCGTCCGATTCTCGTTGATAAAAGACACTAAATCATCGACCGAAAAAGAAGGAGGCAACGTCGCCCGCAAGCCATCGGCACCGATTCGAACCTTCAGACGCAAAGCACGAGGGTCACGAAAAACCGTGACCTTACCAAACTCAGGATCATCAAAACTATTGACAATCAAACGCTTTTGTCGTCGTAATCCAAACATGACACAAAGATACGATGAAGAAGCAAAATAATATTAAGGAAAAATTTCCATAATACATAATATGTTGTATTTTTGCAGCCGAAAAAAGGAGAGCCAAAACTATCCGAGAACATTCATATAAACGACATAAAGAAAAAAGAAACAATGGCAAAAGTGACAGTGATAGGTGCCGGAAACGTAGGTGCCACCGTAGCAGACAACGTAGCCAAGAAGAACATAGCCCAAGAGGTGGTGTTGCTTGACATAAAAGAAGGATTGAGCGAAGGCAAAGCCCTTGACATTTGGGAAGCCGCCCCAATCAACCACTACTATACGCGCGTAAAAGGCGTCACGAACGACTATTCAGCAACGGCAGGAAGCGACGTCATCGTCATCACGAGTGGCGTGCCACGCAAACCAGGCATGAGCCGTGACGACCTGATCGGCATCAACGCAAACATCGTCAAGACCGTGACAGAAAACGCCGTAAAATACAGTCCAAACGCAAAATTCATTGTCGTAAGCAATCCGCTTGACGCCATGTGCTACTGCGCATTCAAGGCAGCGGGCGTAGATCCGAAACACGTGTTCGGAATGGCAGGCGTGCTTGACGTGGCTCGCTACAAGACCTTCATTGCCGAGGCAATTGGCGTGAACCCTACCGACGTGAGCGCATTGTTGCTGGGAGGACATGGAGACACGATGGTTCCGCTGCCACGATTCACATCGGTAGGCGGCATTCCAGTATCGCAACTGATAGACCAAGAGCGTTTGGCAGCTATCATAGCGCGCGCAAAAGTGGGCGGTGGCGAATTGGTAAAACTGATGGGAACATCGGCATGGTACGCACCAGGCTCCGCGGCTGCAAAAATGGTAGAAGCCATATTGACGAACTCAAAACGCATCTTCCCAGTCTGCGCATACCTGCAAGGAGAATACGGACTGAACGACCTCTACTTGGGCGTTCCTGTCATCCTGGGCAAGGACGGTATTGAAAAGATTCTCGAGATAGACCTGAACGAGGAAGAAAAAGCGCAATTGAACGTTTCGGCAGCGGCAGTGAGCAGCACTATTGACGCAATGAAGAAATTGCAAGCGTAAATTCTCAATAAAAGACAAAAAAGGAATGAGAGCAAACGCAGGTTTGCTCTCATTCCTTTTTTCAAGAAACGAAAACATAACATCACTTATCCAGAATATTTGTATTTTTGCACTGACAAAATGTGGATAGATTTGGACCCGCTTGCAACCACAGAAAAAAATGCTAAAACTTGGTAGTGACGAGACAACGTGTCCACGCATCCATTGGCGCATGAAGTTAGAAGGTCCGTTCTATTCCCATTTCACGAACAAACAAGAACAAAGACAAACGTCACAAAAAAGTGAAAGGAAATGGGATATTATTTTTCAAGTGAATCGGTGTCTGAGGGTCATCCGGACAAGGTAGCCGACCAAATTTCAGACGCAATCTTAGACAACTTCCTCGCATTGGACAAAGACGCGAAAGTGGCAGCGGAGACCCTTGTGACAACGGGTCAAGTCATACTTGCCGGAGAGGTGAAAAGCAGCACCTACGTTGACCTGCAAGAAATCACTCGGAACGTCATTCGCCGCATAGGATACAACAAAAGCGAATATCAGTTTGACGCGGACAGTTGCGGAATCCTAAGCGCCATACACGGTCAAAGTCCCGACATCAACCAAGGCGTGGAACGCCAGAACCCATACGACCAAGGAGCCGGTGACCAAGGCATGATGTTCGGGTATGCCGTCAACGAGACCAAAAACTACATGCCACTTGCCCTTGACTTGAGCCACGCCCTGCTGCGCACGCTCGCAGAAATCAGAAGGGAAGGGAAGGTGATGACCTACCTGCGTCCGGACTCAAAGAGCCAAGTCACCATAGAATATGATGACAACAACGTACCTCAAAGGGTAGATACGATATTGATCTCGACACAACACGATCCCTTTGCCGAAAGCGACGAAGCCATGCAAGCGAAAATTCGCGAGGACGTGTTGAAGCACTTGCTGCCACGCGTGAAGCAACTGGACCCAGAATACACCCGCCTGATTGACGAAAAGGACAGCCGCTTCAAACTATACGTGAACCCGACAGGCAAGTTCGTCATTGGCGGACCACACGGAGACACGGGACTGACCGGTCGAAAAATCATCGTTGACACCTACGGAGGCAAAGGAGCCCACGGCGGCGGAGCATTCTCGGGCAAAGACCCAAGCAAAGTGGACCGCAGCGCGGCATACGCCGCACGCCACATCGCCAAGAACCTGGTGGCAGCGGGTGTCAGTGACGAAGCCTTGGTGCAAGTGGCATACGCCATTGGCGTGGCACACCCCCTCTCGGTCTATGTGAACACGTATGGCAAAAGCCACGTGAAAGAAACAGACGGAGAGATTGCCCGCAAAGTGGAACAACTATTTGACCTGCGTCCAAGAGCGATAGAAGACACCCTGCGACTGCGCCAGCCAATCTATGAGGAAACAGCCGCCTACGGACACATGGGAAGGCAACCACAAAAAGTGAAAAAGACATTCACCGACAGCGACGGTCACACAATTGAACGCGAGGTGGAACTCTTCACGTGGGAGAAATTAGACCGCATCGAGGACATCAAGAAAGCCTTCGGACTGTAAAAGAGGAGCGGCTCAAATCTGAATAAGATTGTTGCGGATGCCGAACTTGACCATATCGACATTGGTTTTGAGTTCGAGCGCCCTCATAATATGATTCTTATGGCTCTCGACCGTTCGAACGCTGATATAAAGCTTGTCGGCAATCTCCTGATTGGTAAAGTTCTGTCCCCAGAGTCGAATAATCTCAATCTGCCGGTCACTGAGTTTCTCTATGCCCGGTTGCTCCGTTTGCTCCTTACGCTCATTGAGATTGCCCAAATACTGTCCCAACAAGATATGGGTAATGACATCAGAGAAATAGTCGTTACCGCCGCGTAAGGTGAAGAGCGCCTCAACAAGATTCTGCTCATTAGCATTGGCATCCAAGAAACCCTTCGCCCCCAACTTGATGATTTGGCTGATGAGTTTTGAATCGGCAGACTGGCTGATAACAAGAATGCGTGTTCGCGGACACGTCTTGACCAAACTGTCAATAAGGGCAAGCTCACGTTCGTCGGTATTGTCGTAGAGATGAATCAGCACGATATTATAGCCCTGCAACCGCAAATCATGCATCAGCCGTGACGCCAGTTCCTCACGTTCGGGAAGCCGTGAACAAGAAAGCGGCGTAGGCAAGAAATCGTCATGACGCTCCAGCAAAGAGCACAACGCCTTTCTGAAAATAATTTGCTTATCAATTACGCCTACGGTTATTGCCATGGCCCACTACCCTACACTTTTTCGGCAAAGATAAGAAAAAACAAATAAAAACAAAGCCGCTGACGCTACGGTCAACGGCTTCAATCAGTCATTTATAAACAAAACGGCAACGAGGTCAACTCATGCACATCTTGTATATGGTCTCGACATCCTGTTGGCGCAACGGCTTGAAACCCTGCAGCGTGTCACCGCGTACCGCCTTCTTAGCCATAGCGGAGAAGTGGGTATCGTCAATGCCTACCGACGGGAAGTCACGCTTCAACTGCAAATCGTCGAAGAAGAAAGCACTCAACTTCTCAATGGCCAACTTGGCGATAGCCATAGGCTGAAGCGACGCATCAATGCCAAAGACATTGACACCGAACTGCACAAACTTGGAGACCGTGGTCTCATCCAGACAATACTCCATCCACCGCGGCGTAAGAATGGCAAGACCGAGACCGTGCGTGATGTCGTAGATGGCAGAGAGTTCATGCTCCATAGGGTGGCATGACCACAACTGAGCCTTACCACCATTGATAAACCCGTTTATCGCCCACGAAGAAGCCCACATGAGATTGGCGCGCGCCTCATAATCATCAGGCTTGCGCATAGCCACGGGCGCAAAACGGATAATGGTCTTCATGAGCCCCTCCATGAAACAATCGAGCATGTAGAGGTCCTGATTCATGTTGAAATAGACCTCGATGATGTGCGACATCATGTCCGCCGCACCGCAAGCCGTCTGATAAGCACTGACGGAGAACGTGTTGGAAGGGTCGAGGAATGACGCCTTGGGCAAGAGGTGCGGATCAAGCCTACCATTCTTGTCCTTGGTGGCAGGATTGCTGATGACACCGCCACAATCCATTTCGGAACCCGTGGCAGAGAGGGTCAAGATGTCCACGATGGGCAACGCCTTGTTGACCGGAGCCCACTTGCTCCAATCAAGGAAGTCCCAAGGGTCATGGTCAACGCAAGCACCAGCCGCAATCCACTTAGTGGCATCGATGGTAGAACCACCTCCCACAGCCAGTAGCACATCGATGCGGTGCTCTTTGCAGAGCCGCGCTCCCTCGCGAACGGAATCAATGCGCGGGTTAGGCTCAATGCCCGAGAACTCGAACAACTCGAGACCCGCCTTCTTGATTTCACGCACCACGCGGTCATAGAGACCGATACGCTTGATGCTGCCGCCACCATAGGTCATCAAGACCCGAGACCCGTACTTCTTGAGTTCGGCGGTGAGGTGCTTCAGTTGGTCACGTCCGAAATAGACACGGACAGGAATGTCATAGATAAAATCGTTGATCATCGGAATCGCAAAAAAGATTAAAGATTCATTACACGCTTCATCTCCAAGTTCTCATACCCCTCAGGGCAGTGGGTGGAGAGATAGACCGTAGGATTGTCCTTGACAAACTGACGAACACGGTCCAACGTCTGGCGAGCCGCCTCCTTGTCCTCAAAAACAATGGAAAGCTTGTTTGCCTTCAACGCCGCGTCGCAATAAGTCACGTCGCCATGGAAAAGATAAAAGAGCCCGTCATGCTCAAGGATGACAACGCTGTTGCCCTTGGTGTGCCCCTTCGCCTCGACGAAGAAGAGACCGTCGGCAATCTTCTCGCAAGCGGGGAAATTCTTGTAGGCGCCATCCTTGTAAGAGACACGGACGATGTTGTCACCCTCAAGCTTGAGAGCGTCAGCATCCTCAGGCGAGATATAGACCTTAGCGTTAGGGAAAGAAGCGATGGCAGCGGAATGGTCAGGATGCTTGTGGGTGATGAGAATCTTGGTCACCTGCTCAGTCTTGTAGCCCAAAGCCGTGAACGCCTCGACATAGTCGTTCAACTTCTCGCCCATGTAGATCGGCGCGCCCAACTTCTTGGGAGGAGCGGGAGTGCCCGACTTGAACCCCGTGTCAATGAGGATGACACCCTCATCCGTGTCAAGCAAGAAATTCTGCAGGCTGCTACGATAGATGATTTGCTCGTCAAAGCGGTCCTTGCCCTCCTCACCACCGAAAGCGAAAGACTGATTCATGAAACCGCCGTCGAACATACGGACGGCATGAATAGCATTGATTTTCATAATCGTTAAAAAATTAGGTTAATTATTCGTTTTTGTCAATTGCTGATACAAGCGGAAAAGTTCAGCCACGCACTGACTCTCGGTGAAAGAAGACTTCACCTGGAAACCGTACGCCTCCATCACGGCACGGTCGTTGTCTTGATGCGCCTTTGCGAACCGTTCGGCGGCTGCCGCCATTTGCTTGTCTGACTTCATCGGTAGCACTTGTTTATTAGCAGAAGAATCCTCGTTGTTTATCCTATCGCCTGTGGCTTTCTGTAGCCCATGCCCGTGACATGGCAAATGAGGGCATCATCTTGATTGGTGACGCGAACCTCGACCGAAGGAACCTTGTGATGATTGGTAACAAAAACCGCCTCGGCACGCAGCGTGTCCCCCTCACGGGCACTCGAGACGAATATGATGCTATTCGAAATGCCAAAGGTGAGTTGACCGCCATAGTTCATCAACGCGGCAATGGCAAGGTCAGCCAGGGTGAACAACGCCCCGCCCTGACACACGCCGCCACCATTGAGATGCTCGGCGGTCACGGTCATCACAGCCACGGCATGACGCTCGTCCACTTCCGTGATTTGGCACCCCGCATTAGCCGCAAAGCGGTCGGCACGATTCAACAAAGTCTTAATGTCCATATCAGGCAATTCAGTGATTCTTCGCTTCCGTTTTTTCGCAATAAAAATAAGAAGAAAATTCGGTATCTTTGGCAAAACCGAAGAAAAATAAAAACACAAATGAAAAAAATCGTATTGATAACGGGAGCCACAAGCGGCATCGGAGAGGCTTGCGCCTACAAGTTCGCGAAAGAAGGATGGAACATCATCCTGACCGGCAGGAATGAGAAACGCTTAGACGAAGTCGCCGCTGCGACACGCGCCATGGGAGCGGAAGTGAAGACACTCGTCTTCGACGTGCGTGACCGCCAAGCGGCAAAAGCCGCAATAGAGAGCCTGGAAGGCGAATGGGCCACCCCCGACACGCTGGTGAACAACGCCGGACTGGCGTTAGGACTGAACAAGGAGCACGAGGGAGACCTTGACGACTGGGAGACCATGATAGACACCAACATAAAGGGACTGCTGACCATGACACGCCTCATCGTGCCACGCATGGTGGAGCGTGACCGCGGTCACGTCATCAACATAGGCAGCATCGCCGGCGACGCCGCCTACGCAGGAGGCAATGTCTATTGCGCCACCAAGAGCGCGGTAAAAGCATTGACCGACGGACTACGCATAGACCTTGCGGAGACCTCCGTGCGCGTCACCAACATCAAACCCGGACTTGTGGAGACGAACTTCAGCGTGACCCGATTTCACGGGGACAAAGAAAGGGCGGACAACGTGTACAGGGGCATCCGACCATTGACGGGAGAGGACATTGCCGACACCGTGTATTACGCCGCCGCCGCGCCAGACCATGTGCAGATTGCCGAAGTTACCATATTAGCCACGCACCAAGCCAACGTAAACGTGATTTGCAGAAAGGAATAAGAGCAGAAATCCCGATTGACGAGGCAAACGCTTTAATTGAAGTGGTGACGGACTTACGTCAATTTCTTCATTTGCCGTCATCGACCCACTCGCGAATGCGGTAGTGAGCACCAATGGATTGGCAAACGCGACGGCACGCCTCCTCGTCCTCGTGCGATATGGTTGTCTCGACCGTGGTCATGACAACCTTGACACCCAACGAAACGCATTGCTTGGCAAAATCTATCATAGCGTCGTATGACCGCTCTCCAAAACGACTGCGAACAAGGGCTTGGTATCTATGAGCGTCAGGGACATTGAGAGAGATGGAAACCGTGTCAATGAGACCGACCAATAACGGAGCGACCTGTTTTTCGTTGATAAGGTCAGCTTGGCCATTGGTATTCAGACGAGTGGGGATAGTCGTGTTCGCCTTCACCCATCGCGCCACCTCAAGCATGACATCGAGAGCGCAAGTAGGTTCGCCGAAACCACAAAAGACAATCTCCGAATACGCGAACGCTTGGAGTTTCTCACGAATGGCGGCAATAGCCTCATCAGCCGTAGGTTCACGCTCCAGCCAGAGGCTGTCGCTCTCCCCCACCTTGTCATCACCCTGACGCAAGCAAAACACGCAAGCGCAGGAACACTTGTTGGTCAGATTGACGTAAAGACCATTACCCACCTTATAGGCGATTTCCATCATGAATCACAAGGTTAAAAATTAAGAGTCAAAAGAAAGTTTGTCGATAACCGCTTCGAACGCCAAGCCATCAGTCACGGGAATATCCAGTCGTTCAGAAGCGAGAATGGACTCACGGACGAATTGCGAAGCCGTGGTGACATTGTTCACAAACGGAATATGCTTGACCGCCCCAGCCGCAATAATAGCGGAGAACACGTCACCCGTTCCTGACCTATGAGTCGTAATCTTCGGCATACGTACCGCATGCGTACCTTTGTCACGTTCATAACAAAAACTAATGACCGAGTCGCGGTCCTCAACGCCGGTGATGACCACCTTCTCCGGACCCATGAGCGACAACTGTTCCGCCAACCGCAACAACTGCCCTTCCGAAAAATTATCGACATAGTTCACCCCAGCGAGGAAACACGCCTCCGTGAGGTTAGGAGTGATGATGTCCGCATAAGGAAGCAGGCGACGCATCTGCGACGCTAACTCATCGGTATAGGTGCAGTAGAGGCGACCGTAGTCACCCATGACCGGATCAACGACAATCTGCGTTTCCCTGTCAGAGAACATCTCGAAAAAACGCAACACAATGTCGATTTGTCGAACGGAACTAAGAAATCCCGTAAGAATACCATCGAACGTCAGCGAAAGCTTCTTCCACTCCTCCATGTAAGCCTCCATGCGTTCGGTATAGTCATCATGATAAAATGACGGGAAACCAGTGTGGTTGGAGAACACCGCCGTCGGCAGCGGACAACACTGCACACCAAGGCGCGAGATGACGGGCAGGGCGACCGCGACAGAACATCTTCCAAACCCAGAAATATCGTTGATATTGGCTATTTTGAGTTGTCGATTATGATTGGGCGCGGTCATTACTCTTCCAATGCTTTTTTCGAGCCGCAAAATTACAACAAAGCAATCACCTCATAGTAAAACTATAACAAAAAAATAACAATCAGCAATCGATTTTATAACTCTATTGTTTTCAACTTTTCGCCGCCATGTCTTTGTAAAGACAAAAGAAACACTTGGTACACTTGATTTTATGTGCCATCCATTTATTGAATAAAACAAAATATGATTATAGGAAAAATTCCCCAGGATTATGCTTTAGATACGTTGTCATTGCTTTGCGCGCTTTTTTTTGAATTTTGTCCTTTTTGTGTTGATTTCACATTATTGGGGAGTATTAATCTTTTTCAAATTCAAAATCATAAGTATAAGGCATCATAGGTTCACTTAGTCAATGTACCTTCCTTATTGAAAGTTCGTTATCTTTGCAAATTGAGAGACTTGTTTGCCTTCAACAACAAGAAGGTCTATGCAGCCCATTGAAAAGCGAACAACAAGCAAGCAAAACAGAGCAAAAGAAAGCATATGCGTCAATTTTTCATTTATTGTATCGGAGTGACCTTCACCCTATTTTCATTGACGATGGAGGTATTTTCGGCGGAGGCCTTTTCTGACATCTTGCTGCGCGCGTGGCAGGGTGACGTGAACGCGCAGAATGCGGCAGGCTACGCCTACTTCACGGGAGAGGGAGTTGAGAAGAACCCTCAGATGGCCTTTTATTGGTATAAGAAAGCGGCGGAGCGTGGCGATATGATAGCGCAATACAACTTGGGGTCGTACTATAAAAACGGCTATGGGATGGAGAAGAACGAGACGCAGGCTTTCTATTGGTTCATGCGCAGCGCGGAACAGGGATTCGTGACATCACAATTGAACTTGGGTTGGTGTTACGACACAGGGTTCGGAACGGAGCAGAACAAGCAAGAAGCCTGCCGCTGGTACTTGATAGCAGCGGAACGCGGTGAGCCGACGGCACAATGCAACTTGGGCATCAACTACGAAAACGGCGACGGGGTCGCAAAGGACGAGGACATGGCCTTTCTGTGGTACACGAAAGCGGCGTTGAGCGGAAACGCCAAAGCGCAGTATCGATTAGGCTTGTGCTATCAGTTGGGAAAAGGGACAAAGGTGGATGAGGAACAAGCCTTCGCATGGTACAAAAAAGCGGCGGAACAAGGTCATGCCGATGCCCAACTGAACACGGGATGGTGTTACGGAACAGGCTACGGAACGGAAGAAAACAGCATAGAAGCGGTGCGATGGTACAAGAAGGCGGCGGAACAAGGCAACGCCATAGCCCAATGCAATTTGGCCGGTTTCTACAAAACGGGCGAAGGACTTCACACGGACTCGGTGGCAGCATTTGAATGGTATAAGAAATCAGCAGAACAAGGTTATGTTGACGCCATGATCAACTTGGCATGGTGTTATGAAAATGGCTTTGGAACCGAAACAGACGCAGAAACAGCCATAGAATGGTACACACGAGCGGCGGAAGCGGGCAACGACATGGCTCAATTGGTTTTGGGAAACTGCATGGAGCAAGGCATACATTGCGGTCGCGACTTGCCCAAAGCCTTCTACTGGTACGAGCAATCGGCAAAGCAGGACAATGCGGAAGCCGCCTACTTCCTTGCCCGATGCCTTTCTAACGGCATCGGAACGGAAGAGGACCATAAAGAGGCGTTCAAATGGTATCAGAAGTCGGCGGAAGGAGACTATCCAGATGCGATGTACGCGTTGGCACAATGTTACGAGACTGGTGACGGAACCATTCCTTCGAAGAAACAGGCCTTCGAATGGTATCAGAAAGCGGCAGGAGAAGGCATAGCCGAAGCATATCAAAAATTGGCGAACTGTTACATCTACGGCATAGGAACCATGGCTAACAGCAAGAATGCCATCGAGAGCATAAACATGGCATTGGCGCTGGAATATAACTGTGACTTTCTTTTCACAAAGGGAGAACTCTTCTCCATCTTAAAAGACAGGCAAAACTCCATAAATATATATAACGAAATCAACAAAGCATGCCCTAAGTACTTCGACAACACCAGCGCAAAGAACAGAAACACGAAGTTCTTCAAGTACATAGAGCGCATGAAGATGTTGAACCTGATACAGTGAGAGTTAAGAATTGAGCGTCGGAGACAAAAGAATATGTTGACGAAAAGAATCATACCCTGCCTTGACGTAAAGGACGGAAAAACAGTGAAAGGCATCAACTTTCTGAACATAAGGGAAGTGGGAGATGCCGTGGAATTAGGTGCGCAATATGCCCGAGAAGGAGCGGATGAACTCGTCTTCCTCGACATCACAGCAACCAATGAGAAACGAAAGACATTGGCAGAATTAGTGAATCGCATAGCCGCCAACATCAACATCCCATTCACCGTGGGCGGCGGCATCTCGTCGGCTGAAGACGTGAGCGTGTTGCTCTCGTGCGGGGCGGACAAGATTTCGGTCAACACAGCGGCAGTGAAGAACCCTGCGTTGATAAGCGAATTGGCATCCAGATTCGGAAGCCAGTGCGTGGTGCTTGCCATTGACACAAAATACACGGATGGGGAATGGTACGTTTATCTGAACGGAGGTAGGATACCGACCGAAATCAAGACCATGGAGTGGGTGAAGCAAGCCGTGGAGTTAGGTGCGGGCGAGATACTGCTCACCTCCATGAACCATGACGGCACGAAAGACGGATTTGCCGTGGAATTGACCCGAAAAGTGAGTGAAAGCGTGAATGTTCCCGTCATAGCGAGTGGCGGCGCGGGTGAGATGAAACACTTCGTGGATATCTTCGAACAGGGCAAAGCCGATGCCGCCTTGGCAGCAAGCATTTTTCACTATGGCGAGATAGGGATTGGTGAGTTAAAACACTATTTGACTGAACAAGGGATAGCCGTTCGACCATGAGGAACACCATAGAAAACACCTCGTTTCACTTGCCGGAACCCGTCATTCGACGACTGCCGTGGTACTTGTCATATGCCAAGTTGGCACGTCAAAAGGGAGAGAAGTCGGTGTCAAGCACACAGATTGCCCACGCATTGAACATAGACACCTCACAAGTGGCGAAAGACTTGTCAATACTGAAGATAGCGGGCAAGACACGCGTGGGTTACGACTTGGAGACATTAGTCGAAACGCTCAGCGACGTCTTGGGCTTTTCAAACACTCACAGCGCATTCCTCGTGGGTGTGGGCAACCTTGGCAGCGCACTGATACAAGACAATGGCTTGGCACAATACGGACTGCGCATCACTGCCGGCTTTGACACGAAATTCGAAATGGACGGCATGCGCATCAACCAGATACCTATTCACTTGATGGACGACTTCGCCTTCTTGTGCCGTAAGACCCACACGGAGATAGGCGTTCTGACCGTGCCGTCGGAGTGTGCCCAGCAGGTGGCGGAGGAGATGGTGGCGGCAGGCATACGCGCCATTTGGAACTTCACCCCGTTCAGAATTCACGTTCCTGAGGACATCATTGTCCAAAACACCTCCATCTACGCACACCTCGCATTGATGTTCAACCGACTGAATAACAAATGAAAATATTCTGCGTGGGCATGAATTATGCCCGTCATACGATTGAGGAACTGCACGACGAGACACCTCGTCAACCCGTGATATTTCTGAAACCTGACACCGCCTTGCTGAAAGACGACAAGGATTTTTATTTGCCAGACTTCTCCAAACGCGTGGAGTATGAAACCGAAGTCGTGTTCCGCATCAACAAGATGGGCAAGTGCGTTGACCCGCGCTTCGCGATGCGCTATGTTGATGCCGTGGCATTGGGCATAGACGTGACCGCCCGTGACCTGCAGCAAGAAGCCCGTGAGAAAGGTCATCCGTGGGACATAGCGAAAGGGTTTGACTCGTCCGCCATTGTCAGCGACTTCGTGCCGGTAGAAGAGTTCGGCAACCTTGATAACGGCATAGAATTTGCGCTAAACATTGACGGGAAAGAGGCGCAACGCGGAAACACACGAGACATGCTCTTCCCGATTGACTATTTGGTGAGTTACATCAGTCGGTTTTACACTTTGAAAACGGGAGACCTGATTTACACGGGAACCCCCGTAGGCGTTGGGGCGTTATCCATAGGCAATCATCTGCAAGGAACCATGCGCATAGGAGAAGAAAACCGACAAATGATAGACTGCTACGTTCGCTGAATCCTTTGTTATCATGACCATAAGAAACCAGCTCATAGTGACATTGACCGCCATCCTGCTGACGTGGGCAACGGTGGCGCACGCCGGGGTCATGGAAAGCGTCCTGAGCGAAGGCAAGTGGGTGCGCGTAAGCGTGGATCATGACGGGGTATATAAAATAAGTTATGATGACCTTGTGGCATGGGGGTTCGAGAATCCGGAAGCGGTCAGAGTCTATGGATTCGGAGGCCATCCGTTACCCGAGTCGTTCAGCCAAAAGATAGTCGATGACTTACCGATAGTTCCGACATGGAAAAGCGCGGGTGACGGCATATTGTCAAAAGGAGACTATCTATTGTTTTACGCCCGAGGATCCGTGTCGTGGACGTACGACAAGGCAAAAGGGACGTTCACGCACACGCCGAACCCATATAGTGACAAAGGCTATTATTTCCTTTCGGACCGAACCCCGACGACGACAGAAAGGAACTTGAACCAAACAGCCTTGACGGCAAAGCCCGATGCCACCGGTCACGACACGGCACGAGCGTCAATGGACTACGCCGTGTACGAGAACGAGTTGTCAAAGCCACAGGAAAGCGGCAGGAAGTGGTATGGCGAAACTTTCAACAACGCCACGCCAAAGAACTTTGACTTCACGTTCGCCCACCTGTTGCCAGACAGCAGTGTCAACACCCGCGTGACGCTGATAACGCAAACCAGTTCCTCAACGACCATGACAGCAACAGCGGGCGACGCGACACTGAACATAAGTCTGCCAGCCCTCAATTCCTCATACGTCGCCAACGAGGTTGACCGTTCGTTCAAGGCGAACGTGACAGACGACGATGTCAACGTCTCGCTCCGCTTCAACGGTTCCGCCTATGGAACGGCACAGTTGGACTACATAGAAGTGAACGCTTGGCGTGACCTCGTGATGGAGGGGGACGAAACGACATTGCGATTTCCGCAATTGAATGGCGGCAGTTCGGACACCTTGTATAGTTGGTTGGAAGGTGACGAGACCTTGTTGTGGAATGTGTCGGACTTGGACTCAATCTATGCCGTGGCAACCTACTATGACGGAACGCGCATCCACTTCAAAGACAAGAAAGGAAATCCGAGCCAATATGTGGCGGTAAAGTCGGTGGGAGACTTTCCCGCGCCAGATTATGTAGAAACCGTTGACAATCAAAACCTGCATGGCGCGAGCGCGCCGCAACTCGTCATCATCAGTCACCCTGACTTCCTGAGCCAGGCGGAGCAAATAGCGGAGTTGCATCGACAGCACGACAACATGAACGTTCTGGTATGTACCCCCCAACAAGTGTTCAACGAATTTTCGTCAGGAACGGCAGACGCTACCGCCTTCCGACTGCTGATGCGCCACTATTACGACCAAGACAAAACGGTGGCTCGCAACCTGCTGCTGGTTGGTGACGGCACATACGACAACAAAGGCTACCTGTCCGTCAACCAACCGTACAACAAAATCTTGACCTACCAATCGGAGGAATCGACCCAAAACACCATTTACTCATACGTGAGTGATGACTACTTCACCCTGCTTGACAACGAAGACGGTGCGGACGTTGCCTTCTCGACCCAAGACATCGGCGTGGGACGACTGCCCGTGACCAACGAGACACAAGCCAACCGAATGGTAGAGAAGATTCGCAACTACTTGACCACGACTGGCGATGACCACTGGAAGAACAGAGCCGTGTTCATTGCCGATGACGACAATAACAACAACCTGTGCTTCACATGGCAAAGCGACACCCTGGCTCGATATACGGAGCGCGATCGTCCTGAGGTTCAGACCATACGTCTCTTCACGGATGCCTACACGAAAGTGGTGAAAGCCTCATCAGCAACTTATCCGACGGTGAACGCCCGCCTTCTGTCATTGTTCAACTCCGGAACCCTGCTCTTCAACTACTTAGGGCATGGCAGTACGGAGGGATTATCGGCAGAGAAGTTTTTTGACCGAAAGGACATCACCACACTTCACAACGAACATTTGCCCATCTTCTTCACCGGGACATGCGACTTCGCCGTGTATGACAATGCCGGAGTGTCGGCGGGCGAACAACTGATACTGAACGAGACGGGCGGAGTGAGCGCCTTGTTTTCGACCTCACGCACCGTATATGCCAACGACAACTATGTTTTGGACCGCTCCTTCATACGCTACTTCTTCGAACCGGACAATGAGGGCAAGGGCCGATTTTTAGGTCACGTGCAGAAGGACGCCAAGAATGACATATTGACACAAGGAACGTCCATCAACGTGAACAAACTCTCCTACATGCTATTGGGTGATCCTGCCTTGCGCGTCCCCTTGGCACGGAAGATAGTCGTGATAGACAGCGTGAAACGCTTAGACCAGAGGGCGGAGAATCCGACCTACGTTGACTCCACAAGGGCGAGAGACACCGTGTCGGCATTGAGCCGCATCATGTTGAAAGGGCGTGTCCTGAACCCCGACAGCACGGAGAGCAACACTTTCAACGGCAGTCTGAAAGTGACCGTCATGGACAAGGCCGTCAGCATGACCACGCTTGGCAACGCCAGTTCAGGCGAAGTGACCTACACCTATCAGGACCGCACCTCCACCCTCTTCTCGGGCAAGGTGAAAGTTGATACCGGCACTTTCAACATTGTGTTTGAGACACCTAAGGACATTGACTATCGATACGGAAACGGGAAAATCAACCTATTCGCCATAGATACGACCAGTCACGAAACCGCCATTGGCTATGACACAACCTTCGTGGTTGGCGGCAGCGACCCTTACGCCACGAAAGAGACATCAGGACCGCTGGTTTCCATGTACTTGAACTCGCCTCACTTCGTGTCGGGCGACAAGGTGGACGCCACCTCCATCTTCTACGCCACGTTGTCAGACATGAACGGCATCAACACGACCGGTTCGGGCATTGGCCATGACTTGCAAATCACGTTGGGAGGAGACACGAGCGCGACCATCAACTTGAACGACTATTATGAGAACGACTTCGGTTCTTACCAATCCGGGCGAATAGCGTATGTCTTGCCGTCGCTCTCGTCGGGCAAGTACACCTTGACACTTCGGGCATGGGACTTGATGAACAACTCGTCATCAGCGACAATCACCTTCCGCGTGGCGCAAGGCAACGCACCTGAGTTGTATCACGTGACACCTTATCCGAACCCTGCCAACGCCTTGAGCGGAACCACCTTCCGCATCGAGCACGACCAACCGGAGACCGACTTGGACTTCACGCTGTCGGTGTATGACATTTCGGGCCAACTGATGTGGAGGAACAAGGAGACCATTTACAGCGGCACGTCAGAAACCTTGGTGCATTGGAATTTGCGAACCAGTTCGGGTCAACACTTGCAACCGGGCAATTACATATACCGCTTCAAGGTGGGTCAAGCGGAGAGCGACGACAGTTACGCCGCTGGACATTTGATTGTAGCGGATCCATAGAACAGACAGCGTGTGAAAATTTTACTAACTTTGCCGTTCAAAAAAAAGACCTACACATACACACTATGAAAAAAATAACACTCCTGGTCGTGATGGCACTGATGACCTTGACAGCAAGCGCCGCAGACCAAATGCACCCTATCATCACATCCACCCCATCGCAAATCATCACCCCTGACGCTCGCGCGGGCGGTATGGGAGACGTGGGTGCGGCAAGCGAACCTGACGCCAACTCGCAGTATTGGAACCCCGCAAAATATGTCTTTTCGGACAAGTCGGCGGGCATATCGCTGAACTACACGCCATGGATGAAGAAAATCGTGGATGACATCAACCTGCTCTACCTGGCAGGCTACTATAAAATAGGTGACATGCAATCGGTTTCCGCCTCGTTGCGCTATTTCTCGCTTGGCGACGTGACCGTGACGGACGCTTCCGGCAACGAACAAGGCAACACCAGCCCTTACGAAATGTCGTTTGACGTGGCTTATGCCCGCAAGTTGTCGCAAAACTGGTCAGCCGCCGTGGCGTTGCGCTACATACGCGTGGACTTCGGCCAGGTGGAGACCATGTATCCCGGCAACGCCTTCGCAGCGGACGTGGCTACCTCCTATATGCGTCCAATAGACTTGGGCTCAAGAGACGCGAGACTGTCGTTCGGTCTGAACCTTTCGAACATAGGAACGAAGATTTCGTATGACGAGGGTAACACCAACTACTACCTGCCAGCCAACATGCGATTAGGAGCGGGATTCACCTACCCTATTGACGATTACAACAAGGTGTCCATCTATGTTGACGCAAACAAGTTGATGGTGCCGAGCACCTACTACTCCTATGCGGACTCGCTGGGTAACGCCTCGGTGAACATAGCTGGTTCGAAAGCCGACGATTCGGTCATCTCGTCCATCTTCAAGTCGTTTTCAGACGGAAGCCTGAGCGAGGAGTTGAAAGAGATAGCCTTCGCTGGCGGATTGGAGTATTCGTATAACAACCAGTTCTTCGTTCGCACGGGTTACTTCTATGAAAACGAGGAGAAGGGCAACCGCAAGTTCTGGACCTTCGGAGCGGGCTTCAAGTTGACGATGATGGCGTTTGACGTGTCGTACTCGTTAGCATCACAGACGAACCCGTTGGACCAGACCTTGAGATTCTCATTGTCGTTTGACATTGACGGCATGCGCAACTTCCTGAACAACTAAGAAAGAGAGAAAGCATGAGAATAGGCATTGGCTATGACGTACACGCCTTCGCCGAAGGTCGCGACCTGATTTTGGGCGGCGTGAAGGTGCCTTCGGAACGCGGGCTGTTGGGTCATAGCGACGCTGACGTGCTGCTCCACGCCATTGCCGACGCCCTGTTGGGCGCGGCGCATTTGCGAGACATTGGCAACCAGTTTCCGGACAATGACCCGACGACTGAGGGCATAGACAGCAAGGTGATAGTGCGCAAGGCAGCGGAACTGGTTCGCGAGCAAGGCTATGAAATCGTAAACATCGACAGCGTGATAGAGGCGCAAGCACCGAAGTTGAACCCCTATATTGCCCAAATGGAGGAAACGATAGCCAAAACACTTGGCTTGAAGACAGAACAAGTGGGTGTGAAAGCCACCACGACCGAGCGATTGGGATTTGTCGGACGCAAAGAGGGCATAGCCGCGCAAGCGGTGGCATTGTTAGAACGCAAGGCATAGAAAAACAAGAAAAAAAGAAGGATTGACATTTTTTTATTACCTTTGCGGCTCAAAAAAGAAGGGAGGGAAGTTTTTTTGACTTTCAGAACCGAGGGGTGAGGAGATAGAGAATCCCCAAGGTGACACACATAAGGGAGGCGAAAAGAAAAGCCGCCCCAATCAGGAAGAGACAAGTGGCGGAAAGCGCACTTGTTGACTTCTGACACAAAAAAAGCAAATTGAATCAACACATTTTTTTCTAAACCAAAATGATTATCGTACCAGTAAAAGAAGGCGAAAACATTGAAAAATCGCTGAAGAAATTCAAACGTAAATTCGAGAAAACCGGCATCGTGAAGGAGTTGCGTCGTCGTCAGGCTTATGAGAAGCCATCGGTGACGAACCGCGTGGCAAAACTTCACGCCATCTATGTTCAACACCTCCAAGAGAACGAAGATTAAGGCACGGTAAAAATCCGAAAAGGAAACGCCAAGATATGGAATCGCAAGTAGCCGAAAGGCACTTGCGATTTTCTTTTTTAGGCACGAGACGCATGACGAAAGGAAAAAGCGGTAACTTTATTGCCGAAACGAGAGCGACATGAGCCTTGCGAATCCACATACGACGAGAGAAACAGAACGCTACGAACGCTATCTGACGACGGAGCGGCACGCGGCGGCACTGACCACCAGCGCCTACCTGCGCGACTTGCGCCAATTCATAGACTACCTTCAGGCGACGGGCAAGGACGACATCGCCAAGGTGACGGCACAGGACGTTCGGCGATGGGTACTGACGCTGATGGACAAGGAGGGCGACACTCCCCGCTCGGTACGACGCAAGTTGTCGTCGCTCAACTCCTTTTTCCGCTTCGAGATGCGCGAAGGCAAGATGACCAAGAACCCCGCTCGGTTGGTCATCGTACCCAAGATGGCGAAGACGCTCCCCTACTTCTTTCAGGAGAAGGAGATGGACGCCGCGCTTGACCGTCAGGAGGCGAACGGAGAGGAGGAGACGCTCGAGGAGATGAGAGACCAACTGATTCTGGACCTCTTCTACCAGACTGGCATGCGCGTGTCGGAATTGTGTAACGTCAAGGAGAGCGACTTCGACTACTCGCGCCGCAGCCTGAAAGTGATTGGAAAACGACAGAAGGAACGCCGAATCCCGTTGGGTGACGGCATCATCGCCTCGGTAAGGGCATACGTAGAAAGACGAAACGCTGAGATAGGCGGGACGGAGAGGCTGTTGACACGCATGTCGGGCGAAGCCGTCTATCCGCGCATGGTGTATAACATCGTGAAGGAACACATGTCGCGCGTCTCGACGTTGGGCAAGCGTTCGCCCCACGTGCTGCGTCACACTTTCGCCTCCACGTTGCTGAACGCCGGGGCGGACATCTATGCCGTGAAGGAACTGCTGGGGCATGCGTCGCTCGCCTCGACCGAGATTTACACCCACTCGACCTTCGCGCAACTGCTCAAGACCTACAAGCAAGCGCACCCGAGGGGCAGTTAAGAATTAAAATTGAGAACCAAGAATTAAAAACAAAATTATGAAAAAGAGAGACCTTGTACTTTGGGTTATCGTGAGCATCGTCACCTTTGGGATTGGCGGGCTCGTTTGGTTCGCGAAGATCACGAACGACGTCAACTTCCTGAGCAAGCAACAAGACAAGGCAAACACGCCCTTGGTACCCGAAGAGGAGCGATACACCACCTCATGGATTGCCGCCGTGTTCTTCACAATCATCACCTTCGGACTGTATGGCTTGTATTGGGCATATAAGACGTCGAGGGCGGTGTTCGTGGCGAAGAAAGCGCATGGCTTGGTGGACAGCACGGACTATTCCGTCATCAACCTTATTCTTTGGTTCCTTGGTTTGGGCATTGTCATACAAGTCATTTTGCAAAACGAACTGAACGAGTTGAGTGACATCGTTTGACGAGAAGGCTGTATTTTTAACACTTTCATCAGCGTTGATTTCCAAAACAATCTCTATCTTTGCCGTTGAAATACAGGACTATCAGTTGATAACGACAAGCAAATATAACACGCAAACAACTAATTCTCAATTAGTTGTGCGCAGCACGGGGGGGTAATTTCCACGCTCTCAACCGCTTATAACCTTATTATATCATCATTTCCTATCACGTTCGGGCGCATTTGCGTCCGGGCGTGAACTGTTTTATAACATTCTCTAACCGAAAATCGTTATGCCGCCTCGCTTTGAACCAGCCATAGAAAATTTAGTCCGTCAAATCCTTAGAGATGGTGGTATAGACACAACCCAACCTAATGTTGTTGACCTCGTGTTTCTACACATCGAAGGCAACCCTGATCTCAGAAACAGATACGACAATCTCATTGTCGGTAATCGCTATCGACCACGAACTGTCAATTCACAAATCTCACAACTTACAAGAATACGCACCAACATGCGCCCCATCATTCGACGCAGAGTTAAACCACAAAGCACACTTATAAAATCATACTCTCAATTTTAACGAATAACTAAAACACCATAATCATTATGAGAAAAATCTTACTGACCTTACTTACCACCCTCCTCTGCTCCGTCACGGCATGGGGAGTAGAGATAACAATTAACAGATTTGCGGGAAGCGGAGCAACAATTTGGCCGTTCAACACAACAACTATGTTATTACAAGATGAGGTGGATTTTGTATATAACAAAGGCGAGAATGCTTCTTTTTCAAGCGGAGGATTATCAGTTGCCGCCAGCAGCACAACGACCATTTCTGCTCATGGAAAAACAATTACAGGAATGACTATTGTGTTTAACAGTGCAAATAATAGTTCTACTGTAAATACAGGAACCATTACGGGATGGACTAACTCAAACAAGACGATGGCGTGGTCTGGTTCCGCTACGAGTATAACCATCACTAGCGGTGTCGCAACACGAATAAACTCAGCTGTCATTACATATACAGACGCATCACCACTATCCGACATTTCATCTACTACACTTTCAAGTTTCAGCAGAATATACCAGTCAAACTCCATTGCTATCGTAGGTTTGTCAAAAAGTCCGTCTGCACCTGGTGTCAACATAAGTGGTGCATTTGACAGCAACACAAGACTTAATTACAACAACGAGGAAAACGCAACAAGTACTAATGCCATCAGAATTGTCTCCCCAAGAGCCATTAGTTCTATTGTGTACATATGGAGCACTGCCCCGACCACTACGGCAGTAAGCAGTGGTTCTTATAATGCGGAAACATTCACTTGGACTGCACCAAATGAAAACACAACATCCGTGGATCTTTATAATCAGGGAACAGCAAAGGCAGTGTTATCAAACATAGTTGTAAATTTTGTTGGCGGCGGCAGTTGCACCGACGTAGGCATTAGCACACAACCAACATCTCCTGTTGCCGCCATAGTAGGTAGCGCATCAAGCATTACTGGATTGGTGGCTTCCGGAACAAGTCCTTCTTATCAATGGTACACATGTAACAGTGACGGATCTGGCGCAGCGGCGATTTCCGCTGCCGGTGCTATGTCATTCACTGGATACACAACCGCCACGCTGGGATTAACCCCTACCGCGGCAGGCACCACCTATTACAAGTGCGTTGTAAGTGGCGAATGCGGTGACCCCGTGACAAGCAACGTCGTGACAGTGAATGCAGCAACCGCCTACACGTTGACGTGGGACCTTGCCGGAGGTAAGGTGACGACCGCCGGAACGGGCGCGGCGGTGGACGCCACAGGAACCCCGAGCATCGCCCTTGTGGCAGGCGCAGCCATCACCACCCCTGTCGTGGCGAAAGACTATCACACTTTCGATAGTTGGTCTCCTTCAACGCCCACATCCACCATGCCTTCCGGTAACACCACTTACACCGCACAGTGGACACCACTCTACGCCTCCGGCACTTATACGTTTGAGAACAACGCCTCCGCAGGCACTGCTCCGAACAAACTGACAATGACCGATGGAACCAAAGTATCAGTCGCGGCTGGCAGTCGTGTTGACAACCTCTTCTTCAGTGCTCAAGATATTAAATACGAGAGCGGTGTATATGGAGGTGACGGAGATGACTTCAAAGGTTGGAAGATAAATACAAATGGCGCTACCATTTCTTTCTTGGTGGAGAACGATTGCGACGTAACCTTCGGTGTCGGAAACCTTACAAGTGGCGCAACCGTTTCGTACACGAACCAAAGTGGCACACCGGTCGACAATTCCGCTCTGACGGCAAAGACAGACAACACCTTCTCCGTGAAGGGAGGAACGGTAGTCACGTTCAAAACTTCCGGAGGTAGCACCGTCACCCTCAAGAAAATAGCGATTACCGCCGCTTGCACCTCCCACTCCGTCACGGCAGCGACGGGCACAGGTGATAATTCTCGTGGTACGGTATCCGCCGCTTCCGCTACTGTCTGCGAGGGCAGCACGACTACCGTCACAGCTTCCCCTGCCTCTGGCTACCAAGTGACCAACTGGGCGGTGAGCGACGGTGATAACGGAGCCTCCATCTCCCCTACCGGGGCGAGCAGCAGCACCTCCACCACTCTCACAATGGGTACGGCTAACGCCACCGTCACGGTGACCTTCGGTTGCGTTGCTCCTACCAGCCCAAGCATCTCGGGCACGACCGCCTACACCGCTGGCCAAGACATCGAACTGACCGCCTCCGCCACGGGGATAAGCGCGTCGGCCACCTACACGTGGTACAAGGGAACGACTTGGGATGACGCTTCCGCCACCTCTTCGATACACTCCGGAGCGACACTGAGCATTAACGATTGCGTCGAGGGCGACGCGGGCACCTACTGGTGTGAAATCAGCAACGGAACGGGCTGCAACGCGCATGCAAGCAAGACCATCACTGTCGGTGCCGCTTGCACCGACCCCGAGCTCACCATCACGTTGAACTAAAACCTAATATGGGACTTAATAGGATGTCCTAGGATATCCTAGGAAGTCCTAGGTTTTCCTAAACCTTCTTAAATCCTCCACTCAAATAGCATTTTTTTCTCCTAATGATAGGTCAACCGCCGTGCGCCTTCGCTTGCCACGGCGGTTGCTGTTTTTTCCTTACGTCCGCGAGGGAAGAAGGAGAATAACATTTCTTGAAATATTATTTACCTTTGCGAAAAAGACAAAAGACTATGGCAACAACCACCTTACCCAAAAGCCAGATAATCGTCACGTTAGAATCAGGAGCCATGATAGAAGAAATCAAAAAAGCCCTGAAAATGATTCGTGGCATCGCCTCCGTACGCACCGTACGAACATCAGAGAAAAATCAAATCACCCCCGCACTGCGCAAACAGATTCTTAAAGCCGAAGAAGAACACGAAAAGGGCGAGACCATCGCATGCGAGAGTCCCGAAGAGATGATTCGCTATTTCGACAGCCTATGATCTACAAGGTAGAATATTCAAAAGCGGCGGACAAGACCCTTCGAAAATGGAAGAAGTCAAACCCTCACCTGTTCAAAAAAGCGATGAAGTTGCTATTAGACATCATGCAACACCCGCGGACGGGATTAGGACACCCTGAAGACCTAATCGGCGGAAACGACATAACCTACTCGCGACACATTACCGCTGACGACCGAATCATATATAATATATGACGATAGCGTTACCGTTCTTGTCATTCAAGCGGAAGAACACTACAAAGACAAATAAGAATACGGTTGCTGTTTCCACACACGTCCGATAAAGGAAGAGGGGTGGCGGGCGAAGGAAAAGTTTTGAGGTCAAAAAAAGGAAATGACGGAAAAACATCTTATCTTCGCAAAAAGAAAACCTCGAACACCTTAATATCTAAAACAACTGCACCATGATGACCAAAGAGGAAAAAATTGCCTATTGGCTTGATTTGGCGGAATATGATATTGAGACCGCGAAGGGTTTGCTTCAAATAAAACGCTGGTTATATGTCGGATTCATGTGCCACCAGGTCATAGAAAAAACCCTGAAAGCGTATTGGTGCAAGACCCAAACGGAAGATCCTCCCTACATTCATAACCTTGCGCAACTTGCCATTCGCACCGACTTGTATGGTCAGATGACAGAAGAGCAACAAAGACTTATTGCCCTTCTGATGCCCATGAACATAGAAGCACGCTATCCGGAATACAAAGCGAAACTGGAAAAGAGCATGACTGATGACTTTTGCCACCAACTGACGGACAACACTATTGAACTACACAAATGGATAAAGAGCAAGTTATAAATATCGTCAAGGAATACAAGAAACTTGTGTCAGACACCATTGACAATGCCCAAGTGTTTCTGTACGGGTCGTATTCCAAAGGTACGGCACACAGCCACAGCGACATTGACGTCGCCGTGGTGGTACCTAAGGTCAAGGGGGATTGGTTAGACTTGTCCACACGGCTTTGGCTCCTCGCACCCAAAGTGAATTACCGCATAGAACCCGTGTTGATGGAAGACGAACATCCCTCCCCTCTGTATGAAGACGTCATGCGAACAGGAATCGCAATACAATAAAAAAGAAAACCTCGAACACCTTAATATCTAATAACTACAAAAAGGAGGAGACATGGACATCAAGATTCAGCCCATCCACTTCAGCATGAGCCAGCAGCTGGAAGAGTTCATCAACAAGAAAGTGGCGAAGTTGGAACGCGTGCACGACGGCATCATCACGGCTGACGTGACACTGAAAGTGGTAAAGCCCGAGACCTCGAACAACAAAGAGGCCGAGATACGGGTACAAGTTCCGAACGGTGACTTTTTCGCGTCGAAGGTGACTGACACGTTTGAGGAGAGCGTGGACACGGCATTGCAAGCGATAGAGAAACAACTGATCAAGTCGAAGGAAAAAGTCCGTCAATAGAAAAAAAAGACGGACGAAAACAAAAAAAATCGGATTTTTATTTGTCGTATTAAAAAAATACCTACTTTTGCAAGCCGTTTTAGCAGTCAAATGCTGTTAGAACGGCTTTGATTACCTTTCCGATCGGGCAAGTAATCAACAACCAGCCTCTTTAGCTCAGTTGGTAGAGCACGTGATTTGTAATCTCGGGGTCGTTGGTTCAAGTCCGACAAGAGGCTCAAAGCGAGGCGGGCAAGTTTCCGCCGAAAGACATAAAGGCTTGGGTAGTTACCAGAGTGGCCAAATGGGACAGACTGTAAATCTGTTGTCTTACGACTTCGGTGGTTCGAATCCATCACTACCCACAAGAGACTCGGAGCGAATCACGTCGCGATGGCGACATGATGAGCGAGGGGTTGATAAATGCGGAAGTAGCTCAGTTGATTAGAGCATCAGCCTTCCAAGCTGAGGGTCGCGGGTTTGAGTCCCGTTTTCCGCTCAAAGTATGTTTTACTTCTTCCTCCAGAAGTTGCTGTTGTAGCTCAGTGGTAGAGCACTTCCTTGGTAAGGAAGAGGTCATGGGTTCAACTCCCATCAACAGCTCTTTTTTTTGGTGAGAACAATTTTCATTCTTTAATATTTATATCAGTTATGGCTAAAGAGAAATTCGAACGTACCAAGCCGCACGTAAACATTGGTACCATTGGTCACGTGGACCACGGTAAGACGACCTTGACCGCCGCTATCACGAAGGTATTGGCAGAGAAGGGATTCAGCAAGAGCGACGAGATCAAGTCGTTCGACCAAATCGACAACGCTCCAGAAGAAAAAGAGCGTGGTATCACCATCAACACCTCTCACGTGGAGTATGAGACCGCTAAACGTCACTACGCACACGTTGACTGCCCAGGACACGCCGACTATGTGAAGAACATGGTAACGGGTGCCGCTCAGATGGACGGTGCCATCATCGTGGTTGCCGCTACCGACGGTCCAATGCCTCAAACTCGTGAGCACATCCTGCTCGCTCGTCAAGTGAACGTGCCTCGTTTGGTCGTTTTCTTGAACAAGTGTGACATGGTTGAGGACGAGGAGTTGCTCGAGCTCGTAGAGATGGAAATGCGTGACTTGCTTTCGTTCTACAACTTCGACGGCGAAAACACCCCAATCATTCGCGGTTCCGCACTCGGCGCATTGAATGGCGTGGAGAAATGGAGCGACAGCGTGATGAAGTTGATGGACGCAGTTGACGAGTGGATTCCAACCCCAGCACGTGAGGTTGACAAACCATTCTTGATGCCTATCGAGGACATCTTCTCTATCACCGGTCGTGGAACCGTAGCAACGGGTCGTATCGAGACCGGTGTCGTTAAGGTGAACGACGAGGTGGAATTGCTCGGTTTGGGTGAGGATCGCAAGGCAGTCGTTACGGGTGTCGAGATGTTCCGCAAGACCCTTGACCAAGGTGAAGCAGGTGACAACGTAGGTTTGTTGCTCCGCGGCATCGAGAAGAACGACGTTAAGCGTGGTATGATTCTTTGCCACCCAGGACAGGTTAAGCCTCACCAGAAGTTCAAGGCGGAGGTTTATATCTTGAAGAAAGAAGAAGGTGGTCGTCACACTCCATTCCACAACAAATATCGTCCTCAGTTCTATGTCCGCACGTTGGACGTGACTGGCGAGATCACATTGCCAGAAGGAACCGAGATGGTTATGCCAGGTGACAACGTTACCATTACCGTTGACTTGATCGTGCCAGTAGCATGCGACAAGGGTCTGCGTTTCGCAATCCGCGAAGGTGGTCGTACGGTAGGTGCCGGTCAAATCACCGAAATCCTCGACTAAAAAATCTTTAGTCTAACATAACGAAACGGTCTCTCCCCGCCTTAAAAGAGGAGCGGAGAGACCGTTTTTCAAATACGGAACTAGCTCAGTTGGTAGAGCACCGGTCTCCAAAACCGGGTGTCGGGAGTTCGAGCCTCTCGTTCCGTGCAAACTACAGGAAAATGAAAATCGTTAACTATATCCAAGAGTCTTACTCAGAACTCGCCCACAAAGTGTCTTGGCCATCGCGTCAGGAGCTTTCGAACAGTGCGGTGGTCGTACTCATTGCTTCCGTGATTATCGCGCTCATCGTGTGGGTTATAGACATGGGTTTCGAGAACCTGATGTCCACGATTTATTCCCTTATCCGTTAATATCAAACCATCTTCAGGGAGAGTATTACTATGGCTGACAACGCAAAGAAATGGTATGTGCTCCGCGCCATCAGCGGCAAGGAGAATCAGGCCAAGGATTATCTTGAAAAAGAATGCAAGGCCGATACCGATTTCGCAAGATATATCGGTCAGGTGTTGATACCTACGGAGAAGGTTATGACGATGACCCCTAAGGGCAAGAAAGTGGTCAAGGAGCGTTCTTATCTGCCAGGTTACGTCTTGGTAGAAGCCGAGTTGACGGACGCCATCGCTCACCGACTGAGCAACACGCCGAACATCATTGGCTTCCTGAGCGATGACCCAGCTCATCCGACACCGCTGCGCAAGAGCGAAGTGAATCGCATCTTGGGACAGGTGGATGAAGCGGAAGAGGTGATTAACAACACTTCGATACCGTTTGCCGTAGGAGACGCGGTGAAGGTTACTTATGGAGCCTTCAGCGGATTCAGCGGACACGTGGAAGAAGTGTTGGCGGAGAAGCGCAAGGTGAAGGTTATGGTTATGATTTTCGGTCGTAAGACGCCGGTAGAACTGGGTTTTACGCAAGTAGAAAAGGAATGACACGTTGTACCGCTCACGGGTGACATGTTACGGGTCGGCGATGAGAGGAAGTGATTGTTCCATGGAAGTTTAATTTTTAATTTGTTATGGCAAAAGAAGTTGCTGGACTTATTAAATTGCAGATCAAGGGTGGCGCAGCCAATCCTTCTCCGCCAGTAGGTCCTGCCTTGGGTTCCAAGGGTATCAACATCATGGAGTTCTGCAAGGCGTTTAACGCGCAGACTCAAGATAGGGCTGGCAAGGTGCTCCCTGTCGTTATCACCGCCTATACGGACAAGAGTTTCACGTTCATCGTGAAGACGCCTCCGGTAGCGGTTCAATTGCTTGAAGCCGCTAAGAAGAAGAGTGGCTCGGCAGAACCAAACCGTAAGAAAGTGGCAGAAATCACGTGGGATCAAGTTCGCGCTATCGCGCAGGACAAGATGCCAGACTTGAACTGCTTCACCGTAGAAAGCGCGATGCGACTCGTTGCGGGTACCGCTCGCAGCATGGGTATAACCGTCAAGGGAGAATTTCCCGCTAACAACTAATCTTTTTAGAAACTGACTATGAGCAAACTTACGAAAAATCAGAAGGCAGTCTCCGAAAAAATTGAGCAGGGAAAATTCTACTCATTGGAAGAAGCTGCCGCTCTTGTTAAAGATATCACAACTGTAAAATTTGACGCATCGGTGGACATGGACGTACGTTTGGGCGTTGACCCACGCAAGGCGAACCAAATGGTTCGTGGCGTGGTATCGTTGCCAAACGGAACCGGCAAGGTCGTTCGCGTGCTTGCCCTCTGCACATCCGACAAGGAGGAAGAGGCAAAGGCCGCAGGAGCGGACTATGTTGGTTTGGACGAGTACATCGAGAAGATCAAAGGCGGTTGGACAGACGTAGACACAATTATCACGATGCCATCGGTGATGGGAAAACTCGGAGCGTTGGGTCGCGTGTTGGGTCCTCGCGGATTGATGCCAAACCCTAAGAGCGGCACCGTGACCAACGAGATCGGTCAAGCCGTGAAAGAGGTGAAGCAAGGAAAAATAGACTTCAAGGTTGACAAGTTCGGAATCGTTCACGCGTCGATTGGTAAGGTTTCGTTCACACCAGAACAAATCACCGAGAACGCGAAGGAATTCATCTCGACGATTTTGAAATTGAAACCACAGGCGCTGAAAGGCACCTATGTGAAGAGCATTTATCTTTCGAGTACCATGAGTCCGGGTCTGAAGATAGACACGAAGACCGTGGATGAACTTTAATCCGTAAGCATCAAAGAGACATGAAAAAAGAAGATAAAGGCGCGATTATCGAGCAACTCAAGGAGGTTATCGGTTCGTACGCTCACATGTATCTTGCCGACACAGCCGGCTTGAACTCGGAGCAGACGAGCAACCTTCGTCGCGAGTGCTTCAACAACGACATCAAGATGCTTGTTGTGAAGAACACGTTGCTTCAGAAGGCACTTGAGGCTCTTGACACGGACTACAACGAGCTTTATCCAGCCCTTGCGGGTCAGACGAGCTTGATGTTGTCGAACACGGGCAACGCCCCTGCGAAACTCATCAAGAAGTTCGCTAAGGACAATGGCAAGCCAGTATTGAAAGCCGCATACGTTGAAGAAAGTTTCTACAGCGCATCGCAGTTGGAGGACTTGGTAGCCATCAAGAGCAAGAACGAGCTCATTGGCGATGTCATCGCATTGCTGCAATCTCCAGCCAAGAATGTTATTTCCGGTTTGCAGGCAGCTGCAGGTCAGAAGATTCATGGCGAGTTGGAGACCTTGAGCAAGAGAGGCGCATAATTTCGCATCAAAGAAAAATTTATCAACAAAACAAAATCGTGGCATAAGCCACACAACAAACAACTTAATCGTATAATCTTTTAAATTTCTAATAAAATGGCAGACGTTAAAGCTATCGCAGAAGAATTGGTTAACCTCACCGTGAAGGAAGTTAATGAGTTGGCTCAAGTCCTCAAAGAGGAATATGGCATTGAACCAGCTGCAGCAGCCGTAGCAGTAGCAGCAGGTCCAGCAGCAGGTGGTGCTGCAGCAGCAGAGGAGAAGACCTCTTTTGATGTCGTATTGAAGTCGGCAGGTGCATCTAAACTCGGTGTCGTAAAGGCCGTTAAGGAGTTGACCGGTCTTGGCTTGAAAGAGGCTAAGGACATGGTAGATAACGCTCCTTCAACTCTCAAGGAAGGTGTTTCCAAGGAAGAGGCTGAGTCTTTGAAGGCAAAACTCGAGGAGCAAGGTGCCGAAGTTGAACTTAAGTAAACACGGACATACCCTTTAAGGGGGCAATATGGTTTAGAATCCCGCTTGTCGGGACTCTAAACCTTTTTGTGTCTAAGTTCATTTTACCCCCACCTCACCCTCCCGAAGCGTCATGATCAAGCATCATCCGCTACCACTCGCCACTAAAATCATATAACAAAATCCATGTCTTCAGCAGAAAAAAACACAAGAGTAGATTTCTCGTCGCTTCAGCATCCGGCGTCGCGACCAGACTTCCTCGATATCCAAATAAAGTCGTTTCAAGACTTCTTCCAGTTGGATACGCCCGCTGAGAAGCGCAAGAACGAAGGCTTGTACAAAGTCTTCGCGGAGAACTTCCCCATTCAGGACACGCGTAACAACTTCACGCTTGAGTTTTTGGACTACTATGTAGATCCTCCTCGCTATTCGCTTGACGAATGTGTCAGAAGAGGATTAACCTACAGCGTACCCTTGAAGGCAAGGTTAAAATTGTACTGCACCGATCCGGAGCATGAAGACTTCGACACGGTGGTACAAGACGTATATTTGGGTCAGATACCGTACATGACGACAAAGGGCACGTTCGTGATAAACGGAGCGGAGCGCGTCGTCGTATCACAGTTGCACCGTTCGCCAGGTGTCTTCTTCGGCAGCAGCATACACGCTAACGGCTCGAAGTTGTACAGCGCGCGTATCATTCCGTTCAAGGGTTCTTGGATAGAGTTCGCGACGGACATCAACAACGTGATGTACGCTTACATTGACCGTAAGAAGAAATTGCCAGTGACGACACTGCTCCGCGCCATAGGTTTCGAGAGCGACAAGGACATCCTTGACATCTTTGGCCTTGCGGATGAGGTGAAAGTCACGAAAACAAACTTGAAAAAATGCGTCGGTCGCAAGCTCGCCGCCCGCGTGTTGCGCACGTGGATGGAAGACTTCGTGGACGAGGACACCGGTGAGGTGACCTCCATTGAACGTAACGAAGTCATCGTGGATCGTGAGACCGTGTTGGCCGCCGAACATATAGATTCAATCATTGAATCGCAAACGGAAACGATACTCCTGCACAAGGAGGACGTGAACCAAAACGAGTACTCCATCATCTACAACACGTTGCAGAAAGACCCTTCGAACTCGGAGAAGGAGGCAGTGCTCTACATCTACAAGCAGTTGCGCAATTCGGATCCCGCTGATGACGCTACGGCACGCGAGACAATCAACGGATTGTTCTTCTCGGACAAGCGTTATGACCTTGGTGACGTGGGTCGTTATAGAATCAACAAGAAGTTGGATTTGAAGATTGACGAGAACATCAAGGTGTTGACGAAGGAAGACATCATCGAGATTATCAAATATCTGATTCAATTGATCAACTCGAAGATGGAAGTGGACGATATAGACCACTTGAGCAACCGTCGCGTACGCACCGTAGGAGAGCAGTTGCACAACCAATTCGGTGTGGGCTTGGCACGTATGGCACGCACGATTCGCGAGCGCATGAACGTTCGTGACAATGAAGTGTTCACGCCCGTAGATTTGATCAACGCCAAGACCATCTCGTCGGTAATCAATAGTTTCTTCGGGACAAACGCCTTGTCGCAGTTCATGGACCAGACGAACCCACTTGCCGAGATCACGCACAAGCGTCGTATGTCAGCCTTGGGACCTGGCGGTTTGAGCCGCGAGCGCGCGGGATTCGAGGTTCGTGACGTGCACTACACGCACTATGGTCGTCTCTGCCCTATCGAGACACCGGAAGGTCCGAACATCGGTCTGATTTCGTCCTTGTGCATCTACGCCAAGGTGAATGACCTCGGATTCATTCAAACCCCATATAGAAAAGTTGAGAATGGCAAGGCAGACTTCTCAGAGAATGGCATTTGCTATTTGACCGCCGAGGAGGAAGAGGGCAAGACGATAGGTCAAGCCAACGTTCCAATGGGCAAGGATGGTTCGTTCAAGGAGTCGAGCGTGAAGGCTCGTCAGGGAGCGGACTTCCCAGTGGTGGCACCTGAAGAGTTGTCGTATATGGACGTTAGTCCACAACAGATAGCCTCAATCGCCGCCGCGTTGATTCCGTTCCTCGAGCATGACGACGCCAACCGCGCGCTGATGGGTTCAAACATGATGCGCCAGGCCGTTCCGCTCTTGCACAACGAGGCACCTATCGTAGGCACGGGTATCGAGCGTCAGTTGTGCGAAGACAGCCGCACGCAGATTGCCGCAGAGCGCGAGGGTGTGATAGACTTTGTAGATGCCACGCAGATTCGTATCAAGTATGACCGCACGGACGACGAAAGGTTCGTGTCGTTTGACGATGACATCGTGGTTTACAACATACCAAAGTTCCGCAAGACCAACCAAAGCACGACCATCGACTTGCGTCCAATCGTACGCAAGGGTGACCGTGTTCATGCCGGACAAATCTTGACGGAAGGATACGCTACCGAACAAGGTGAATTGGCTTTGGGACGCAACCTGCTGGTTGCCTTCATGCCATGGAAGGGTTACAACTATGAGGACGCCATCGTGCTGAACGAGCGCGCCGTTAAGGAAGACCTGTTCACTTCGGTACACGTAGATGAATATCAATTGGAAGTGCGCGAGACGAAGCGCGGCATGGAGGAACTGACTTCGGACATTCCAAACGTCGGCGAAGACGCCACGAAGGAATTGGACGAGAGAGGTATCATCCGTATTGGTGCTCACGTTAAGCCAGGAGACATTCTGATAGGAAAGATCACTCCTAAGGGAGAATCAGACCCAACGCCAGAAGAGAAATTATTGCGCGCCATCTTCGGTGAGAAAGCCGGAGACGTGAAAGACGCATCGTTGAAAGCAACTCCGTCGCTTTCGGGCGTAGTGGTTGACACCCAACTCTTCTCGAAAGTCATCAAGACGAAGAAGAGCAAGTCAGAAGACAAAGCCATCCTTCCTATCTTGGAGAAGGAGTTTGAGAAATCCACATCAGACTTGCGTCAAGACTTCATCGATCGTTTGGCAACGTTGGTAGCCGGCAAGACCTCACAAGGCGTGAAGGACTACATGGGAGCCGACGTGATAGCCAAGGGCGAGAAATTCTCGAAGAAGAAACTCGAAGAGATAGACTACGAATCGATTCACTCGACGAAGTGGACTACCGATGAGCATAAGAACGAGATGATAGGCGAGTTGATCAAGAATTATCTTCGTCGTCACAAGGAGTTGGAGGCACAGATACAAAGAAAGCGTTTCGCCTTAACCATCGGAGACGAGTTGCCAGCAGGCACCATTCAATTGGCGAAGATTTATATCGCCAAGAAGCGTAAGATACGCGTGGGAGACAAGATGGCAGGTCGTCACGGAAACAAAGGTATCGTGTCGAAGATAGTTCGTCAAGAGGACATGCCGTTCCTTGCGGACGGAACACCGGTTGACATTGTATTGAACCCACTGGGCGTGCCTTCACGTATGAACTTGGGTCAGATTTTCGAAACCGTGTTGGGATGGTCAGGCAAGAAGTTAGGTTTGAAATTTGCGACCCCGATCTTTGACGGAGCGACACTCGATGACATCAACGTATATACGGACAAGGCAGGCTTGCCACGCAACGGACGCACGGAAGTGTATGACGGAGCGACGGGAAAGAAGTTTGACCAACCAGCCACGGTGGGTGTCATTTACATGTTGAAATTGGGTCACATGGTTGACGACAAGATGCACGCTCGCTCGATTGGTCCTTACTCTCTGATTACACAACAACCATTGGGCGGTAAGGCACAATTCGGAGGTCAACGTTTCGGAGAGATGGAAGTTTGGGCCATCGAGGCCTTCGGAGCGACCCATGTCTTGCAAGAGATATTGACCGTGAAGTCGGACGATGTGACCGGTCGCGCTCACGCATACGAAGCAGTCGTGAAGGGTGAGCCAATGCCAGCCCCTGGTTTGCCAGAATCGTTCAACGTGTTGTTGCACGAGTTGCGCGGTTTGGGTCTGAGTGTAAATCTTGAGTAATAAAAAATCATTAAAGGTAAAAAACTATGCCTTTCAGAAAAGATACAAAATCTAAGTCAAACAACTTCTCGAAGATTTCGATAGGTCTCGCATCGCCCGAAGAGATTCTGGAGAACTCGTATGGAGAGGTGTTGAAACCTGAAACGATTAACTACAGGACGTACAAGCCTGAGCGTGACGGTTTGTTTTGCGAGCGCATTTTCGGTCCAGTGAAGGACTATGAGTGCGGTTGCGGCAAATACAAACGCATTCGCTATCGCGGCATCGTGTGCGACCGATGCGGAGTGGAAGTGACGGAAAAGAAAGTACGTCGCGAGCGCATGGGGCACATCTCGCTTGTAGTTCCTATCGCCCACATTTGGTACTTCCGTTCGTTGCCAAACAAGATTGGTTACTTGCTTGGCATGCCAACAAAGAAGTTGGATTCCATCATCTACTACGAACGCTATGTGATTTTGCAAGCGGGCGTGTTGGCGAACACGGATGGCATCAAGGAAGGTGAATTGCTCGCAGAAGAGGAATATTTGGACATCATAGACAACAAGTTGCCAGAAGGCAACCAAAACCTGCCTGACGATGACCCTAACAAGTTCATCGCCAAGATGGGCGCGGAGGCCATCTACGACATGTTGGTGAAGATTGACCTTGACAAGTTGTCGTATGAGTTGCGCGACAAAGCCAGCACGGAGACATCACAACAACGCAAGAATGACGCATTGAAACGTCTTCAAGTCGTTGAGTCGTTCCGCGCGTCAAAAGGCAAGAACAAGCCTGAGTGGATGATCATGAAGATATTGCCAGTGATTCCGCCAGACTTGCGTCCATTGGTTCCATTGGACGGTGGTCGCTTTGCGACATCGGACTTGAACGACTTGTATCGTCGCGTCATCATTCGTAACAACCGTTTGAAACGACTGATTGAAATCAAGGCGCCAGAAGTGATTTTGCGCAACGAGAAGCGTATGTTGCAAGAGGCGGTTGACTCGTTGTTTGACAACTCACGTCGTTCGAGCGCGGTGAAGAGCGAGGCAAACCGACCTTTGAAATCCCTGTCAGACTCTCTGAAGGGAAAGCAAGGTCGCTTCCGTCAGAACCTGCTCGGAAAACGTGTGGACTACTCCGCCCGTTCGGTTATCGTGGTAGGTCCAGAATTGAAGATGGGCGAATGCGGTCTGCCAAAATACATGGCGGCAGAGTTGTATAAACCATTTATCATTCGTAAGTTGATAGAACGCGGTATCGTTAAGACCGTGAAGTCAGCGAAGAAAATCATAGATCGCCAAGACCCGGTTATCTGGGACATTTTGGAATATGTGATGAAGGGTCACCCAGTGTTGTTGAACCGCGCCCCAACGCTTCACCGTTTGGGCATCCAAGCATTCCAGCCTCACATGATAGAAGGCAAAGCCATTCAACTTCACCCGTTGGCATGTACGGCATTCAACGCCGACTTCGACGGTGACCAGATGGCCGTTCACCTCCCATTGAGCAATGAGGCGGTATTGGAGGCGCAGATCCTGATGTTGGAAAGCCACAACATCCTGAACCCTGCCAACGGCGCACCTATCACGGTGCCATCGCAGGATATGGTATTGGGTCTGTACTACATCACGAAACCACGCAAGGGCGTGAAGGGTGAAGGTATCACCTTCTACGCGCCAGAAGAAGCCATCATCGCCTACAACGAAGGCAAGGTGGATATTCACGCCATCGTGAACGTGCGCGTGGAAGACAAGGACGAGAAAGGCAACGCCATCACACATATCGTAGAAACGACGATAGGTCGCGTCATTGTGAACCAATTCGTACCGAAAGAAGTTGGATTCTTGAACATCCTGCTTTCGAAGAAGACGTTGCGTGACGTGATTAGCGATGTCATTAAAGTGTGCGGTTTCGCTCGCACGGGTCAATTCTTGGATGACATTAAGAACCTCGGTTATCGCATGGCATACGAAGGCGGTTTGTCATTCAACCTTGGTGACGTGTTGATTCCAGAAGAGAAAGCAGCCCTCGTGAAAGAAGGAAACGACGAGGTGGAGGAAATCATGAATAACTACAACATGGGGTTCATCACCAACAACGAGCGTTACAACCAGATCATCGACACGTGGACGCACGTCAACAGCAAGTTGGCAAACACGCTGATGAAACAATTGTCGTCCGACCAACAAGGTTTCAACGCTGTCTATATGATGTTGGACTCAGGAGCCCGTGGTTCGAAGGAGCAGATTCGTCAGCTTTCAGGTATGCGCGGACTGATGGCTAAGCCTCAGAAATCAGGAGCCGAAGGCGGACAGATTATTGAAAACCCTATTTTGTCAAACTTTAAGGAGGGTCTTTCGGTGCTCGAGTACTTCGTGTCAACGCACGGAGCACGAAAGGGACTTGCCGACACCGCCTTGAAGACAGCCGATGCCGGATACTTGACTCGTCGTTTGGTGGACGTGTCGCAAGACGTGGTTATCAACGAAGAGGACTGCGGCACACTGCGCGGCATCATCGCCACAGAGGTGAAGAACAACGAAGACGTGGTTGCTACCCTATCGGAGCGCATCTTGGGTCGCGTTGCCGTTCACGACGTGGAAGACCCTGTGACACATGAAATATACGTACACAGCGGTGAGGAGATTCGCGAAGAGGCTGCCGAGAAGATTGAAAAATCGTCCATTGACAGTGTGGAAATTCGTTCGGTATTGACGTGCGAATCACGCCACGGCGTGTGCGCTAAGTGCTATGGTCGAAACCTCGCCACCCAGCGCATGGTTCAAATAGGAGAGACGGTGGGCGTGATTGCCGCACAGTCAATCGGTGAACCAGGTACACAGTTGACACTCCGTACGTTCCACGTGGGTGGTGTGGCATCAAACGCCAGCGCAAACACGGGTATGAACGCCAAGACGGACGGTATATTGAAGATAGATGAGTTGCGTAGCGTGGACGCCACGGACAACGAAGGCAACAACTACCAAGTCGTCATCGGTCGTATGGCAGAGGTACAGATTTTGGACCCTAAGACAGGCGTGGCATTGTCAGCACCTCAAAACATTCCTTACGGTTCTAAACTGTTGTTCAAGAATGGCGACAGCGTGAAGAAAGACGACCGCATCTGCGAATGGGACCCATTCAACGCCCTGATCGTGACGGAAACGGCAGGTAAAGCCGTGTATGTCGATATGGTGGACAGCGTTACGTACACAAGCGAAATGGACGACGCGACGGGTCTGTCAGAAAAGATTATCATCGAGTCACGCGACAAGAGCAAGATACCTGCTATCCAAATCGTAGATAAGAAAGGTAACGTACTGAAGACGTACAACTTGCCAGTAGGTAGCCACTTGGTAGTAGAAGACCAACAAGCGGTGAACGCGGGTGACGAACTCGTCAAGATACCTCGCATCCAAAGCGGCGGTGCCGGTGACATCACCGGTGGTCTGCCACGCGTAACGGAACTCTTCGAGGCACGTAACCCATCGAACCCTGCAATCGTAGCGGAAATAGACGGTGAGGTGACCTTCGGAAAGATTAAGCGTGGTAACCGCGAAATCAGCATCACGTCGAAGAGCGGAGAAGAAAAGAAGTATCTCGTGCCACTGTCGAAACAGATATTGGTTCAAGAAAACGACTTTGTACGTGCCGGAACTCCAATCTCAGATGGTGCCATCACTCCAAGCGACATCTTGTCAATATTGGGTCCTACCGCCGTACAAGAGTATATCGTGAACGAAGTTCAATCGGTGTACCGTTTGCAGGGCGTGAAGATAAACGACAAGCACTTTGAGGTCATCGTGCGTCAGATGATGCGCAAGGTTGAAATCGTGGATGCGGGTGACACCCGATTCTTGCCAAAACAAATTGTGGACAAACTCGACTTCATGGAAGAGAACGACCGCATCTGGGGCAAGAAGGTGGTTACGAACGCAGGCGACAGCGAGAAGTTCATGGCGGGACAGATTGTGACCGCGCGCAACCTTCGCGACGAGAACAGCGCCCTGAAACGCGCCGACAAGCAATTGGTTGAAGTGCGTGACGCGGTTCCTGCCACGTCAAGCCAAATACTGCAAGGTATCACACGCGCCGCACTTCAAACGAAGAGCTTCATGGCTGCCGCATCGTTCCAAGAAACGACAAAGGTGCTGAACGACGCCGCTATCAACGCAAAGGTAGATACGCTGGATGGTTTGAAAGAGAACGTCATCGTAGGTCACTTGTTACCTGCGGGAACAGGTCAACGCGCATTCGACAAGATTCAAGTCGGTTCGCAAGACGACTTCGAAATGTTCATGACAGGTCGTAAGGCCACCGCGGAACAAGAGGCGTAACGCCATCGTTGAAATAACGACAAGACAATAATAAAAGGGAAAGCCAATGGAGAAATCCATTGGCTTTCTTATTTACGAATAATCATTAAATCAAGCGAACAGCATCACGACTTAGGTCATGACGAGTCGCAACGGGACAAGCGATGTTACAGGAAACTACCCTTTGAACTCGCCGTTGAGAACCATCATGTTGTCCGTGAGCGGCTGCATGTCACGCTTGACAACTTGTTCCTCCCACTGTTCGGGAGCGACCTCTTCGAACGAGATGCTGATGGCAGAAGGAGCGCATCCCCAATTGTCCGCAAATGCTTTGAAAACGGCTTCGGCTACTTTGCGTTTGGTAGCCTCATCTTTTGGATAGGCTTTGATTCTGATGTAAGGCATAAGTAATGATAATTTAGATTGGTTGCTTAGAATTGAAAGTTGATGCCGCCCATGAAGGTGGCGTGTGGCATAGGATAGCCAAGGTTGAACTCGTAGTCTTGCGCCAAAAGGTTATCGCCGTTCACTTGTTCATAGGCGCGAATCAGTCCGTTGGCGGAAAGGTCACGCGTGAAGTAAACGACAGATTCGTTGCCGTTGCGCTTGTTGTAAGGGACGTATTTGCTACAATCCGGAACGGAGTCTTGCTTCTGTTGCGCGAAAAGCGTGAGCGTGAGCAAGGCGAGGATGAAAGCGGTGATAGAACAGACTTTTTTCATATTGATGGTTGATAGGTATGTTCATTTCGGAGCGGTGCGGTATTTTAATCGCGTAGTTACGAAAAAAAATCAAATAAACTTGAGGGTTGGAGCGGAAAGAATTGCAGTGCCAAGGTAGCAATATGGAATATACCCCATGGTATAAAAGTATTATTTTTTATTGTTTCATACAAGTTGCACATTAAAAAACTGCCAATATTGGCAACTTTTTAATGTGCAAACATTATGAGTGACAAAAATGGAATAAACTTGAGGGTTGGACTGGAAAAAAGAAATGCGGCAACCGAAGTTGCCGCATCATGGGAAATAGCCCAAATCTGTCACCACACCACCCTACGCCAAGGGTTAAGCGGCAAGATAGCGAGAATCACTCCAGCGTACGCTTGATTTGCTTCTCGATGTAGGCTTCGATGGTGTCGCCAGGTTGGATGTCGTTATATCCACTGATGTTGAGACCGCACTCTTGTCCGTTTGAAACCTCCTTGACATCATCCTTGTATTGCTTGAGTTGTCCGAGTTGTCCCGTGAAGATGACAACGGAGTCGCGAATGACACGCACCTTGGAGTTACGTGTGATTTTGCCCTCGGTGACAATACATCCGGCAATGGTGCCGACCTTTGAGATGTTGAAGGCTTGCTTAACTTCAGCCGTACCGGTGACTTCCTCCTTGATTTCAGGCGAGAGCATACCCTCCATGGCACTCTTGACCTCCTCGATGGCGTCATAGATGATGGAATAGGTGCGGATGTCAATTTCCTCCTTCTCAGCAAGTCGTTTGGCACCGCCCGTAGGACGGACTTGGAATCCGATGATGATAGCGTTGGAAGCGGCAGCGAGCATGACATCGTTTTCAGAGATGCCACCGACCGCCTTATGGATGACGTTGACTTGAATTTCAGGCGTGGAAAGTTTGATGAGGGAGTCGGACAGAGCCTCGATGGAACCGTCCACGTCACCCTTGACAACGATATTCATCTCTTGGAAGTTTCCGAGCGCGATGCGTCGTCCGATTTCGTCAAGCGTGAGGTGAGTAGATGTTCTAAGTCCCTGTTCACGTTGCAGTTGGAGTCGCTTGTTGGCGATTTCACGCGCCTCACGTTCGGAATCAATGATGTTGATGTTATCGCCCGCCTGCGGCGCGCCGTTGAGTCCGAGAATGATGGCCGGTTCGGATGGTCCCGCCTGCTTGATACGCTGGTTACGCTCGTTGAACATCGCCTTGACCTTGCCAAAGTAAGGTCCGGCGAGGACGATGTCACCAACATGGAGCGTACCATTGCTGATGAGGACGGTGGAAACATAGCCACGCCCCTTGTCGAGCGAAGACTCGACGATGGAACCCGCCGCCTTGCGGTTAGGGTTCGCCTTGAGGTCAAGCAAATCCGCTTCGAGCAATACCTTCTCAAGTAGTTCGTTGACATTGGTACCCTTCTTGGCAGAGATGTCCTCGCTTTGGTACTTACCACCCCACTCCTCGACAAGGTAGTTAAGAGCGGAAAGTTCCTCCTTAATCTTGTCCGGGTTCGCTCCCGGTTTGTCTATCTTGTTGATGGCAAAGACGATAGGAACGCCCGCGGCGGCGGCATGGTTGATAGCCTCCTTGGTTTGCGGCATGACATTATCGTCAGCAGCCACGATGATGATGACGATGTCGGTCATCTTGGCACCGCGCGCACGCATGGCAGTGAACGCCTCGTGACCCGGGGTGTCAAGGAAAGTGATATGTCGTCCGTTTTGCAACTTGACATTGTAGGCACCGATGTGTTGTGTGATGCCACCCGCCTCGCCAGCAATGACATGAGAAGAGCGGATGTAGTCAAGCAACGACGTCTTACCGTGGTCAACGTGACCCATGACCGTGACAATTGGCGGACGCTGCACAAGGTCCTCAGGCTTGTCTTCCTCCTCTTGGATGGCTTGCACAACCTCAGCACTGACAAATTCGGTTCTGAAACCGAACTCCTCGGCAACGATGTTGATGGTTTCGGCATCAAGACGCTGGTTGATGGAAACCATGATGCCAAGTTCCATGCATTTGGAAATGACATCGGTCACAGGTATTGACATCATGACTGCCAATTCGTTCGCGGTCACGAACTCTGTCAGCTTGATGGTCTTGCTCTCCTTCAGTTCCTCCGCCTCTTGCTCAGCCTGTTGGCGTTCATTGAGGTCACGACGTTCACGACGATATTTGGCACCCTTCACCTTCTTCTCCGTGAGTCGTGCCAAGGTCTCCTTGACTTGCTTCTGCACGTCTTCCTCGGTCGTTTCGACCCTGCGGACATTCTTGCGGTCGTCATGTTGGCGACCACCTTTAGGACCTCGGTCATCATCGAAGTTGATGCGGTCTTGACCTATGCGCTTGCGATGGTGACGATTGCCGTTGCCATCGCCATTAGCACCGGCACGAGCCATGCGCTCCCGACGCAATTCCTCTTTCGACTTCTTGTCAGGGCGAGTCTTGTCGTTGATGGTGGCAAGGTCAATCTTGCCCAAGACCTTAGGACCTTCAGCCTTAGGAGCCGTGGAAAATTTGAACACAGCATCCTCGGATGGCTTTGCAGGCGCAGGAGGAACGGGTTTCGATTCCTCCTTCTTCTGGACGGGTTGTGGCTTAGGCGTCTCAACGACCTTTGGAGATTCCGCAACAGGTTTTTCGGAAACCTGAGGCTCCGCAGGGCGCTCCGTCTTTTTCGGAGCGGAGAGGTCTATCTTTCCAACCGTCTTGAACTTGGGTTGCACCGACGTGTCAACCGTGGTAGGAATGAAATCGTCTTCTTTTTTCTTCGTCTCCTTGGCGGCTTGGGCGGAAACCTTCGCTTGGCGTTGCTGAATGAGTTGCTCCGCCCGCTTTTTCTGTTTCCTGTCCTGGTCGAACTCGTCAAGCAGTTGTTCATACTGCTCCTCGGAGATTTTGGCGTTAAGATCCGCCTTGACATCCTTGTGTCCATTCTTGTTCAAGAAATCGACGATGTTGTCAAGTCCGACGTTGAGGTCCTTAACCGCTTTGCTTAGTCTTATTGTCATTGTTGGGAGTAGAAGTTAAAAACGAAAGAAGGAATCGTGAAAAATAAAGTTGATAGGGAAAAACGATTATGCTTGTTGCTCATCCTCGAATTCCTCGTTGAGGATGGTATAAATGTCATCAACCGTCTCTTCCTCGAGGTCAGTGAGCGACAGTAACTCCTGCTTTGGCACGGCAAGCACCTGCTTTGCGGTGTTCATACCGTGTTGCTTCAGGATATCGATAATCCACTCGTCAATCACATCCTTGAACTCTTCGAGATAGATGTCATCATCCTCAGGATTCTCCATCTCACGATAGACATCAAGTTTGTAGCCCGTCAGCAGGCTTGCGCACTTGATGTTAGAACCATTCTTGCCTATCGCCTTCGAGACTTCAGCAGGCTCCAAATAAACATTGCATGACTTCGTCTCCTCGTCGATGCGCAGTGACGAAATGCTTGCAGGAGCCAACGAACGCTTAATCAACAACTGAACATTGTTCGTCCAGTTGATGACATCAATGTTCTCATTGCAAATTTCACGCCCCACGCCGCGTATACGAGCACCTTGCATACCCACGCACGCGCCCACCGCATCAATATGGTCATCGTAACTCTCCACAGCCACTTTCGCCTTCTGACCAGGAACACGCGCTATTGCCTTGATTGTTATCAAGCCATCGGCGATTTCAGGAATCTCAATTTCCATCAGTCGCTGCAAGAATACAGGAGACGTGCGTGAGACATAAATCTTCGGATTGTTATTTTCGTTGTCAATATGGTCAACCACGCAACGCACCATGTCACCCTTGCGGAACTCCTCGCCCGGAATCTGCGCCGCCTTAGGCAGCAACATGTCGTTGCCGTCCTCGTCAATCAGCAGCGTCTCACGCTTCCACGTCTGATACACCTCACCCGCGACAATCTGACCTATCTTCTCGCTGTAGTTCTGATACAGAATATCCTTGCGCAAATCATTCAATTTCGCGGAGAACGTCTGACGCAAATTCAGAATCATGCGACGACCGAACGATGCGAAATCAACAATCTCGTCAATTTCCTCACCCACCTCAAAGTCGTCTTGCACCTTACGCGCCTCTGAAAGTGAGATTTGCGAATTAGCGTCTTCCACCTCACCGTCAGGAACTATCGTCCTCGTGTGATGAATTTCGAAATCACCCTTAGCCGGATTGATGATGAAACTGTAATTCTCGTCCGAACCGTAAGTCTTCGCTATCACGCTTCGAAGACTGTCCTCGAGCACACCTTGAAGTGTCGTGTTGTCAAGTTGCAACTCGCTGTTCGACTCGGCAAAAACCTCCGAGAACTTTGTTTGAGCATTGTCTGATTTGCGCATTGTTGGATATGTTTAATTTTTAATCTTTTTATTCTAAAAACCTTAAAGTTCTTACTCCTTAAACCTCGATTATCGGTTTGGTATATTTCACTTCCGTATAGAGCAAACGTGTCGTCACCTCTTCCTCATGCTTACGCTTCTCGCCCTCCGCCTTCACCATCCGTTTCTCCGTCAGGAGAAAGCCACTCTCGTCAGACGCTGTCAGCACCCCTTTCAACTTGCGTCCGTCCGTCGTCAGCACCTCCACCTTCTCGCCCCGACGCACCTCATATTGGCGCGGCATGCGCAAAGGGGATGTCAAGCCGCAGGAACCCACCTCCAATGAATAGTCGTACTCGTCTTGGTTGAATCGCTCACCGAATCCACGCGTCAACGCCCCGCAAAAGTCAAGGTCAACGCCACCCTCGCTATCCAAAGACACCACCACATTGTTATCACCGTCCACGCTGACATCCACCACAAAGATGCCCAAAGCCTCTCCGTGATTCGCCACATACTCCTCCACGAAATTCCGTATGTCAGTGATGTTCATTTTCATCTTCATATAAATAAAAATGGGTGCCTCATCAGCGCCCATCCCAATCAAAAAGTTGCGCAAAGATATATATATTTTAGGAATATAGAACAATAAAAGCGTAAATTTGCACTCAAAATCATGGGTAAGACATTACAAGATAAGTTGGGGGACACGGAACTGCCAAGTCCGGGCAAGCGAATAGACATACACTGTCACTTCTTCAACAGGAAGGAGTTGAGCGTGTTCATGCTGTTGGACATAGCGAGGATGTTGTCGAGGGCGGAGCTGACGTTAAGGGAGAGCCGTCGTGACGTGAGGCGCGAGCGTGAGGCGCAACACTTGTCAAGGGGCGTGAGGTCGGCATTGCTGTTCGCGGTGACCTCGATGTTATCACCGAAGCGGATATTAGGGAAATTGAAAAGGAAGGAGGAGGGATTCGCCTTTTGCCCATTGACGTTGGATCTGTACGGGTTGACGCGAAAGCAGGAGGACGAGGAGGACGCGTTGGTGAATACGGACCGTCTGATAGACCTCGTGCGTGAGGAGGTGGAGAAGGTGAGCGAACGTTCGGCGAAGTTGAGCGAGGAGAAGGGTCAGACGTTGGGACGACGCGGGATGGCGATAGAGTTGCGAAGGATGGGAGGGATGTTGAAGAAGTTGCTGTCGAAGCGAGCGTATCATAGCACATGGATAGGCGGCAAGACTCTGGACGGGTTCGGCAGGCAGGTGGAGGAGATGGAGCGGTTGACGAGGGAGCGGCCGACGGAGATTTTCCCTTTCTATTCGGTAGATCCGAGGAGAGAATCGAACTATAAGGTAAGGACGGACGGGACTTATGACCTGACGCCCATCACAAGCAAGTTGAGGAGGAACGGGGGGGTGTTCGTGGGTTTCAAGTTGTACACGCCATTAGGTTACAGTCCGACGCATCCGATGTTGATGGCGATGTACGCCTATTGCGAGCGTGAGGGCGTGCCCGTGATAGCGCACGTGTCGGGAAGCGGGTTGACGACGTTGGCGAACCGGTTGTGGGTGGAAGGTGACGTGTATGAGGACGGGAAGGTGAAGGAGGTGCGCGGCGTGTGGAGGTTCAAGGAGCGAGGGTTGATGAGCCGGGAGCGGGTGCTGGAGCACTGCGAGACGCTGAATCACCCGATGCTGTGGGAGAAGGTGCTGAGGAGGTTTCCGAACTTGAAGATAGATTTGGCGCACTTCGGTCACTTGCCGGGGACGACGGCGTGGACACGTGAGATTTGGAGGTTGATGACGGAGCGGAGGGAGGACGGCAGTTGGGCGTTTCCGAACTTGTACACGGACTTGTCGAACATTCCGACGGAGGAGGGTTTGCGGCGGATGAGGGAGGCGTTTTTCGTGAAGGAGGAGGATTTGAAGCGTCGTTTTCTGTACGGCTCGGACTACTATATGAACATGATTTACGAGCGGGACATGGAGGAGTACGCGGAGCACTTCAAGCGGGTGTTCACGAGCGAGGAGTGGGACATGATGACGATAGAGAATCCGAGAAGATTTTTGAGTGTCAAAGGTTGAGGTATTGGGCTATCATATTATGTTGGTGGATAAGTGGCGTGGCGGCGTGGGCGACGGACTACTCGGGGGTGGTGAAGGACGCGCATAGCGGTGAGCCCGTGGGGTTCGCGGCGGTGGCGGTGTGCGGTTCGGGCGGTGAAGCGCGCGGTGTGATGACAGATGACAACGGGGCGTTCACGGTGAAGGCGGAGAGAGGCGAGACACTGATTGTGTCGATGATGGGCTACGAGAGCGACACGGTGAAGGTGGGTGGGAACCGATATTTGGACATTGAGTTGAAGCCGAGAGCGGAAGAGCTGAGGGAGGTAGTAGTGACGAGGAAGAAGTACAGGAACAAGGGAAATCCCGCGGTGGAACTAATCAGGAAGGCGACCTCAAGAAGGGAGGAGAACCAACGTCAGGAGGCGGACTTAACGCGAACGCGTCATTATGAGAAGACGATGTTCGCGATAAATGACATCACGGACGGGTTGAAAGAGAAGAAGATGTTGAAAAGCGTGAATTTCGTGTTCGAGAACACGGACACGACATTGGTGAAGGGCAAGGAAGCGTTGCCGATCTATCTGAAGGAAAACTTGCACGACATATATCAAAGAAAGAGTGACGGAGCGAAGAAAACAATCACGATAGGAGAGCAGATGGTGCGCGTGAAAGGTTTGCAGGTGGACAATGACGGCGTGGCGGAATACTTGAAATACATGTATCAGGATATCAACGTGTACGAAAACACGATCACATTCCTGACGAACGGTTTTTTGAGTCCGTTGGCGACGGGTGCGCCACAGTTTTACCGTTACTACATTCAAGACACGACGACGATAGACACGACACGGTGCGTGCGTGTGTTTTTCGCTTCAAGGAACAAGGCGGACTTGATGTTCACGGGAAACTTGTATATCACGTTGGACGGGGACTATGCCGTGAAACGAGTTGACATGGGCGTGGACGGGAGGATAAACGTGAATTTCATCCGTGGCGTGAGGGTGACGCAGGATTATGAGAAGGTGCCAGGAAGGGGCTGGATGATGAAGCGTGACTATCTGTTAGTAGATTTCTACGCCGGATATGACTTGCCAGGCGTGTTGGGTGAGCGGTTGCAGGTGTTCGAGAATCGGGAGTTGCCAAGGATTGAGGTGGCGGACAGTCTGTTCGAGCATTTGGATGAGAGGGAGCGCGAGGCGGTGGAGAAGGCAATGAAGGCAGGTCAAGGGAAATTGACGGCGGAGTTGACAGGCGGTATGCCCGAGACACGGGAGAAGGGTCTGCACGATGGCGACAGCGCCTTTTGGCGGTCGGAGCGATTGGAGGCGTTGAGCGAGACGCAGGAGCGGACCTATGAATTGATGGACAGTGTGCAGAAAGTGCCTATGATGAGGAGGGCAATGAGGACGGCGGACATCATCGGTCGCGGCTATTGGGACATGGAGAAGGTGGAGATCGGTCCACTGTACGGATTCTATGGATATAACGCGGTGGAGGGTCATCGGCTACGCTTTGGAGGCAGAACCACGAACTACCTGACGAAGCGCGTGAACCTTGCCGCATACGTGGCTTACGGGACGAGGGACGAGCGATGGAAATGGTATGGAAAGGCAGCATTGTCGATGACGAAAGGGAGCGTGTTTGACTTTCCCGCCAGAACAGTCACGTTGAGTTACTATCACGACACGCACGTGCCCGGAAGGTCGGCGAACGTGAACGAGAACAGCGTGTTCAGCGCAGTAGGAAGGCATGAGAACCGGAAGATGTATTATGACGACTGCGTGACGTTGAGTCATTTGTTTGAGTTCAAGAATCACTTTTCGTATGACGTGGGATTCAGGTTGTTCAAGGTGAAGCCAGGAGGTGACCTAACCTTTGTCACGCCAGCGAATGTGGATCTCGGTGGATTGAATATGAACGAGGCGTTCATCACGTTGCGTTACGCTCCGAAGGAGAAGTTCTACCAAGGAAGAGCGTCACGCCATACAGTGCCATCGAAGTATCCGATATTCACGGCGGAATATGCCATAGGGAACAAGGCGATAGGGACCGATTATGACTATCACCGACTTGTGGTGAGCGCGAAGAAACGTTTCTACATCTGGGTGATGGGCACAGCGGACGTGAGGGCGGAAGCCGGCAAGGTGTGGGGCAGCACAGCATATCCCGCCTTAGTAACGCACCAAAGTAACCAGTCGTTCCTATATCTGAACGCATATAACATGATGAACTATCTGGAGTTCGTATCGTCACAATATGCTTCGGTGTGGGTGGAGTATAACGCAGGAGGATTCTTTTTGAACAAGATTCCTGCCATCAGGCGGTTGAAATGGCGTGAGGTAGCGACGGTGAAGGCCTTGTGGGGAGAGTTGGAGGCAAGAGAGAACCCAATGAGTCACACGGACTTGCCGCAATTGCCCGTGGATGAGGAAGGAAGGGTAATGACCTACAGTTTAGAGAAGAAGCCCTATATAGAAGGTAGCGTTGGCATCACGAACATTTGGCGATTATTGCGGGTGGATTTTGTGAAACGGTTCACGTATTTGGACAATCCAGCGGCACCAAGTTGGGGCATAAGAATCAAATTTGAGTTTGATTTTTAATATCTTTGCGGATATGGAAATACGTTTTATAGTCAATCCCATAAGCGGAAACGCAAATAACACGCGCTACGCAGGTCACTTGATAGACCTGATAGGCAAGCGCGGCATGAATGTGACGACATCCATTCACGTGCTGCAACGCCGCGGTGAGGCTTCGGAATATGCAGCCGAGGAGGCGAGAAGAATCGCGGAGGCAGGGAGGACGGATGAGGTGCTGCTGGTGTCGGTAGGCGGAGACGGGACGATTAACGAGATAGCGTCAGCTATAGCGGGCAGCGGCGTTAGCGTAGGCATCATAGCGCGCGGAAGCGGCAACGGATTGGCACGTAGCCTGCATTTGCCCCACAAGGCGGAGGAGCAAGTAGATTACTTGTTGAACGGCAGAAAGACCCAAATTGACCATGGAAGGATAGGCGACAGAAAGTTTTTCTGCACGGCGGGATTCGGTTTTGAGTCGGACATCGCCTTCCTGTTTGACAAGACGGGCGGCAAGCATAGGGGCAAGGAGGCATATCTGAAACACATAGCAAGCGAGATATTGAATTACAAGGGCGTCATGGCAAAAGTGGAGTTGGACGGTGAGGTGGTCGAGGGACGGTTTTTGACTTTCTGCTTCGCCAACGCCAACCAATATGGCAATAACGCCTTCATAGCCCCGGAAGCATCGCTGCAGGACGGGTTGTTGAGCGTGACGATGATACGTCCGTTCCCTTTCGCATTGGCAGGGATAGAGGGTGCGGCACTGATGGGCGGATACATAGACAAACTGCCGAACGTGGAGACTCGATTGGTGAAGGAGGCAAGGATATTGGAGGCAGAGGACGACCGATTCCACTGCGACGGAGAACCGGTGAGAATGAGCGTTCCGACGGACGTGAGCATTGAAAGCGGAGCCTTGAGCGTGTGGGTGAAAAAGGACTTTGCGGAAACCTCGTGCCGAGTGATTGACCCGCAGGAGTTCACGGACAAGGTCAGTGACATATCAGCCGCCGTCCAAGAGCGGTTAAAACAAAGCGGGGAGAAAGTCCAAAAACTTCCGCAGGAGTTGCGCACGAACCTGCGTCAGTTGGCACGAAGATATTTTTCAAAATAGGGTTGTTGAGGAATAAGAGTTAACCTGCCTGCTGGCAGAGAGTTAAGATTTGAGAGTTAAGAGTTAAGAATTAAACGTATCTTCGCGGCGCAAAAAGAAACGGAAAGACATGAAAAAAATCATCGCTCCGGTAGACAGGGACTTGATAAAACAGGAATTGACAGCAGAACGATTCGTCAGGAACACCAACAAAGGCGGCAACCAAATATACATCATCACGCAAGCGCAAGCGCCGAACGTCATGCGCGAGATAGGTCGCCTGCGCGAATGGTCGTTCAGACTGGGCGGCGGCGGCAGTGGCGAGGAAGTGGACTATGACGAGTTTGACATTTTGGAGCCTCCGTTGAACCAATACAAGCAACTCATCGTTTGGGACCCGGAGGCGGAAGAGATATTGGGCGGCTACCGCTATCTGCACGGGAAGGATTGGTCGTTGAAAAGCGACGGACAACCCTATATCGTGACCGAACACATGTTCCGCTTTTCGGAAAAATTCATGAACGAATACGCCCCCTATACCATTGACCTTGGGCGCGCTTTCATTCATCCCGACTATCAATCGTCGAAACGTGGCGCAAAATCCATATTCGCCTTTGACAACCTGTGGGACGGACTGCTCGTACTGAACTACTTCGAACCACACGAGATAAGATATGTGATAGGCAAAATAACCGTCTATCCAGACTTCAACCCGCAAGTATCAGAGGCTATCTTCTACTTCTTGGACAACTTGTGCGCCGACACGGACGGATTGCTGACCGTGAAAGACGCCTACTTCGACAAAGACAGTAACATCAGCGAGGAGACAAAAGCGTTGTTCGACGGGTGCGAAGACAGAGAGGCCGCCTTCCTTCGCCTCGGACGCTATGCGAGAGAACATGGGGTAAGCGTTCCGCCGCTCATTTCAAGTTACTTCAAATTGTCGCCAACGATGCGTTCGTTCGGAACGGGCATCAACCGTGAGTTCGGAAACATCTTGGACACGGGACTGATGGTTCAGGTCAGCGAGATTGACAAAGGACGCTGGAGCAGACACGTGGACAGTTTCCTTAAAGACCGCGCTAACAGGGAAGGAGCGGAAGAATGATAGCCATCGTGAAATATAACGCCGGCAACATTCGCTCGGTACAGACAGCGTTGCAGCGAATCGGGACAGAAAGTATCGTGACAGATGACGCCAAACTGCTGAAAGAGGCAGATAAAGTCATATTCCCCGGCGTGGGTGAAGCCAAGACCGCCATGGCATACTTGAGGGAGCGAGGATTGGACAACGTGTTGAAAGGACTGACCCAACCCTTCTTGGGCATCTGCTTGGGATTACAATTGATGTGCAAGCACAGCGAAGAAGGCGACGTGGACTGCTTGGGCATCTTTGACACGCAGGTGAAACGATTCAACGAGAAGGACGAAGTGACCGCCGAACGCTTGAAAGTGCCACAAATAGGTTGGAACGACATACACCACCTGAAAGGCGATTTGTTCAAGGACGTGAACGAGAACAGTTACGTCTATTTCGTACACGGCTATTACGCTGAGAATTGCGCCGAGACCATAGCACAAACGGCATACGGCGTAAGTTACAGCAGCGCGCTACGCAAAGACAACTATTTCGCCACACAGTTTCACCCAGAGAAATCGGGCGAAGTGGGAGAAAAGATATTGCGCAATTTTCTGACCTTATAACCCCCAAAACGTCCTTTGTTCCCTTGCCGAGACACGGAGAGGAAAGCGAGGAAAACGGACATGACGGACAGAGACTTGCGCACGTTAAAATGAATTATTGAAAATTGTGAAACAATTAAGCGTTAACGTGGTACGCAGCGTTGGAATTTGATTAAATTTGCGACGTTTTTTTGTTTACAGAACACACGAAGAATAGACAGACATGAGCATCCGAAAGACCACGGGATTGGTCGTAGCCATAGTGGCAGCACTGATTGCGCTTTTCTTACCGAGCGAATTTTATCATATAGACGGTTTGACGGTGATTCACCAAAGGGTGATAGCCATATTCGTTTTAGGAGCGTTTTTATGGGTATCGGAAGCCATTCCTATTTGGGCCACGTCAGTGATGGTCATCGTGCTGATGCTGCTGTCAATCAGTAATTCGGCATTCGCCCCGTTCCGATATGGAATACCCGCGGAGGAGTTGATCAGTTACAAGCACATCATGTCAACCTTTGCCGATCCGACTATCATGCTCTTCTTGGGCGGATTCGTCTTGGCGATAGCAGCACAGAAATGCCAATTGGACAATAACCTCGCCCGTGTGCTTTTGAAACCGTTCGGAACTAAAAGCCAGATGGTGCTTTTGGGATTCCTGTTGATAACGGCGGTGTTCTCAATGTTCATGAGCAACACGGCGACAGCGGCAATGATGATTACCATTTTGGCACCGATTATCAAAGCGACGCAAACCTGTCGAGGCAAAGGCAAGATAGCCTTGGCGATGTCCATACCAATCGCGGCCAACGTTGGTGGCATAGGAACGCCTGTCGGAACGCCTCCTAACGCCATCGCCTTGAAATACTTGAACGACCCCGAAGGACTGAATTTGGGCATCGGGTTCGGACAATGGTCTGCCTTGATGATACCGTTTGTCATTGTCCTGCTTTTGTTCACGTGGTTATTGTTGCGCAGGTTGTTCCCATTTGAAGAGAAAAACATAATTATTCACATTGACGGCAAGTTCCGTAAGGATTGGCACGCTGTCGTAACCTACGTGACCTTTGGCGTGACCGTGTTGTTGTGGATGTTGGACAAGGTGACGGGCATCAACGCCAACGCCGTCGCATTGATACCAGTAGCGGTGTTCTGCGCCACGGGCATTATCAACCGAGATGATTTGAAAGAGATTCCGTGGAGCGTGTTGTGGTTGGTTGCAGGAGGCTTCGCCCTTGGTGTCGGTCTTGAAGACACGGGATTGGCAAAACAAATGATAGACTCGATACCGTTTGGCGACTGGAATCCAGTCGTAACTATCATAGGAGCGGGCGTGATATGCTTGCTCATGTCCACCTTCATCAGTAATTCAGCCACGGCAGCCTTGCTGATCCCTATCTTGGCAGCCATCGGCAAAGGAATGGGCGAGACGTTGACACCGTTTGGCGGTATCGTGGTATTGCTGTCTGGTATCGCCTTGAGCGCGTCTTTGGCAATGTCGCTCCCTATCTCTACCCCACCGAACGCTATCGCTTACTCAACAGGCATCGTGAACCAGAAAGACATGGCGAAAGTAGGCATCACCGTGGGAGTAGTAGGCTTGGCATTGGGTTACGCCTTGTTGATGACCGTAGGGAAATACATCCTTTAGAAAAAAATGAAAGAGAAAATCGTCTTGTTGTTGTCGTTGTTGAGCCTTGCCACCGCATCATTGGCGGCTGAAGAGGAATCGGAACAACGATACAGAGTATATGGATTCGTAAGAAACTACTTCTACACCGACAGTCGCGAAACATTCAGCGTGTTGGGAGATATGTATGACGTGGCTCCATTGGACCGGAAGTTGAACGAGTTGGGCGAGGACTTGAACGCTGAGCCACATAGCCGTATGCTCGCCATCACGACCCGATTGGGCGTGGAGATTAACGGACCTGACATCTTGGGCGGCAAGAGTGACGGAAGGATAGAATGTGACTTTGCGGGATTCAGCACCACCACTTATATGCTAAGGCTCAGACACGCCTATTTCCGCACGAAGTGGGACAGGCAATCACTGTTGGTGGGACAGACGTGGCACCCAATGTGCCCGAGAGGAGAACCGGAAGTGATAGCGTTCGCCATGGGTTCGCCATTCTCATGCGGAGGCAGGCAGGCACAGATACAGTACAACTACCGTTTCGGGAAGAATCGATATTGGTCAGTGACCGCCGCGTCGCTGTGGCAGTTGCAGTATAAGTCGCCAGGTCCAGAGGGAGAATCGTACACATACCAACGTTCGGGCATGATACCAGAGTTCTTCCTTGGCATTGACTACGAGCGCAACGGATTCAGCATAGGAACGGGCGTGGACTTCCTTTATATCGAGCCACGACAACATGGGGAATGGGAATATACGCACGGCGGAGTGACGGACACCATCACCAGGAAGGTGAACGAACACGTGAGCAGTTTCACCCCATTCGCCTACGTTGCCTACAAGAAAGGGAAGTTCAGCATGGAGATAAAGAGTTTTCTCGGTTCGAATGCCGCCCAACTCAGTCTGATAAGCGGATATGGCGTGACGAAGGTGAAAGACAACGGTTCGCGCGAGTACAAACCGCTGCATTGCTCTTCTTCGTTCATCAACTTTGCCTATGGCAAGAAAGTGAAGGTGAACTTGTTTCTCGGTTATCACAAGAACCTTGGCATAGACGGACACCTGCATGACTTCAGCACGAGTGGCACACCTTCGTACACCTTGTATATGCGCGGTGGTTTGACAAACATGGATCAGATGTATCGTATCGCTCCTAACATCACCTATAACATAGCCCATTTCACGTTGGGATTGGAGTACGAATACAACGTGGCGGCGTATGGAACGGTGAAGAGCGACGCCACCGTGACCGACTGCCACAACGTGGTGAACCACCACGTGTTGGGAATGGTGAAGTACAGCTTCTAAGAATTAGGAGTTGAATCGTCATTATTGATTAGAGACTTGCTTAAATATCCCCATTTTTTAGGATTGTAGAGCGCACATAACCAATCTATCTTTGCATCGTGAAAGAAGACAAAAAGGCTTTCACTAAAAGTTTAGAAGTTGATTGGTTTTATTCTATAAGGAAAGCCCGAAACCTCACTTGTAAGGTCGGGCTTTCTTTATATAAAAAAGGCAGAAAAAAAATGGAGGTATTGTCACACCATATTTACGAATACAAGAAAGGGTTGCGGTACTTGGTACTGCACACGATGAAAATCACGGACAGGGAGACGGCAGAGAAGAAACTGCGCGCCAATCACATCCCCTACTTCATTCAAATCAACAAAAGGAATATCAACGTCTTTTTCGGAGCGGAAGAATGCGTTGACGTGATGCGCAGGTTGGCGGTAAAACCCTTGAACGAGTTCACGGCGGAGGAGGATTTCATCTTAGGTTCGCTGTTAGGATATGACAAACGACAACAATGTCAACGATACTTATCGAAGTTGAAACTGCGTGACAGTCACATGACCGTAGTGGCATGAAGAAGAAAAAAGAACGCAACAAGAATAACGATTAGCGTTCAAAATTCAAAAACCGAAAGATCATGAGCGAGGGAGGTGTCAGGAAACACTTCCCTCGCCTCGTCAAGAAGAGACTGCTGTTGGTCGGCAGTGGAGATGCGAGAGGAGAAATGACCGAGGACGAGACGCTTGACCTTGGCATCGCGCGCAATGAGAGCCGCCTGACGAGCGGAACTGTGTCCACGCTGTCGCGCCTTGTCTTCGAGGGCGGTGTTGTAGGTCGCCTCATGATAGAGAAGGTCAACGCCTTGGAGGGACTCGATGAGCGACGGCTTATAAGCCGTGTCGCTGACATAGGCGTAACGCTTGGGCGGTCGCGGAGGCGTGGTGACCTCACGGAAAGGGATGACACGCCCGTCAGCGCAAACGTAGTCGGCTCCGCTCTTCAGCACATTCATTGCCGCAATGGGAATGCGGTAGTCCTCGACACAATGGGGAATGAGATGGTAGTACGGGTCTTCGGACGAAAAGAGGAAGCCGCAAGTAGGAACCGTGTGCTTGAGCGGGAGCGAAGTGACCGTGAGCGACTTGTCTTGATAGATGACTTGACAAGCGCGCGGATTGACGGGATGGAAGTGTATGGGGAACGTGAGGTCACGGCAGAAATAGTCCAACCATGGGCGAGCGAGTTTCTCAAGGTCCGGATGCGCATAGATGTGGATGGGCGAAAGGAGATTGTGCAACGACAAAGTGGAGAGGAAAGGCACAAGCCCGAACATGTGGTCGCCATGCAAATGGGAAATGAAGATGTGCTGGATGCGCATGGGATGAACATCCGCCATCTTGAGGCGAATCTGCGTTCCCTCGCCACAGTCGATGAGGAACGGTCTTCCGTTCACGTCAAGGACTTGCGCCGCATTGAATCGTTGAATGGTGGGTTTGGCACTTGCCGAGCCAAGAATGGTGAGACGCATGGACAGAGAGAAGAAAGAAACACGCAGAAGCGTATAAATCACTTATATTTGTGGAAACAAAGATAACAAAAACGGAGGTAAAAATGAAAGTAGCGGTCTTTTCGACAAAGAGTTATGACAAGGAGTTCTTAAATAACGTCAAGGGCGACCAGAATTTGGTCTATTATGAGGCACAACTAAACGCGGACACAGTGAATCTGACACAGGGATTTGACGCGGTGTGCATCTTCGTGAACGACCGCTGCGACGCTGACATCATTGGCAAGTTAAAACAAAATGGCATTCGGTTCATCACATTGCGCTGTGCTGGCTTTAACAACGTAGATTTGCAAGCGGCAAAGGAAGCCGGCATCAAGGTGGCACGTGTTCCCGCTTACAGTCCGGAAGCCGTGGCGGAACACGCCGTGGCATTGATCATGACCCTGAACCGGAAAACGCACAAAGCTTATCTGCGCATCAAAGAAAACAATTACAGTCTGGAACGATTGACGGGATTCAACATCCACGGGAAGACGATAGGCGTGATCGGGACGGGACATATCGGACAAGCCTTCATAAGAATCATGAAAGGATTCGGAACACGCATCGTGGCATACGACCCCTACCCTACGGACCTTGTTCGGGAGATGGGCGTGGAATATACGGACATGGAGACCTTGCTGAGCGAAAGCGATATCATATCGCTGCATTGTCCGTTGACGAAAGAGAATCATCACCTCATCAATAGCGATAGCATCGCCAAGATGAAAGACAACGTGATGCTCATCAACACTTCGCGCGGAGGACTGTTGGACACGAAAGCGACTATCAAAGGACTGAAAACACAAAAAATCGGATATTTGGGCATAGACGTATATGAACAGGAGGAACACTTGTTCTATCAGGACTTGAGCGAAGAAATCATCGAGGACGACACGATAGCGCGACTGATGTCCTTTCCAAACGTCATCATGACCGCACACCAAGGATTCTTCACCAAAGAAGCGTTGACCGAAATAGCCTTGGTGACGATGGCAAATCTTTGCGCGTTTGAAGACGGGAAAGAGAGCGGGAATGAAATAAATTGAGAATAACAATTATAACACGTAATAAAAATGAAACAGCTTTTATTAGCATTCACGATTATTATTTGCTTTTCATTTACTTCCACGGCAGAAGAAAATGGAAATACAGCAACATTAGGAAATGACAACGTAGAAACAAATTTACACCATCGACGGTCAGATAGGAAAATAATTGAATTGAAAAAAATAATGACAATTAGTCCTACACAAGAAGAAGCAATTCGTACTGCATATGAAAAATATTGTCAGAGCAAGGACAGCATATTGTATAATGTCAACGACCCTTATGAAGCAGCAGTACTTAATAGAGAAACGAAAAAAACATACGATAGCATATTCATAAAGTCACTAACAGAATATCAAATAAACCACTACATAAGTGTCATAAGTTCACCAGAGATTAGAGAAAAAGCAGCAGCAAAAATAGAAGAACTACGAGAAAGCGGACAATACACATCATCACAATTAGACAGTGCTCAAATATCCATTGAAAACTATTTAATGAAAGAGAAACTTGTTTATTTTAAACATAAGTATAATTACAGAAAACAAAAAGATAATATAGCCCAACTAAAGAAAAAAAGACCACTGCATTTAAAAAAAGCTGAGGCTCATGAGAAAATGCGAATTAATCGTAAAAGTGGACAAGGAAGAATTATATGGTAATACTGGATAATTGAAGAAAATGAAAATAAGATATATAATATGTGCACCAATATTATTGATGTGTATTTCATATTCTAGAGCAGAGCATAATACAGACTTCTCAATAAATCTAACAAATACATCTGATTACTTGAGAGAAGCAGATAAAAAACGAGATGGTGACGAATCCGATTTAGATTATGGATTTGCTTCTAAAATGTACGAACAATTAGTTGAACAAGGGAATCCTCATGGAATGAATCGCTTGGCTGGTATGTATCGCCAAGGACTTGGTGTAGAAAAAAACTTAGATTCCGCAATATTCTTATATGAGAAAGCAATAGAAAAAGGGTATGGAAAAGCTGCGTATAATCTCTCTGTGATGTTCAAGACAGGAGAGGCCTATGGTAAACCTGATTACCCCCAAGCGTACACTTATGCTCAAAAAGCCCAAGCTTTAGGATATAAAAAATCATCATATCTTCTTGGTTATATGAATTTCAAGGGGTTAGGCATTTCTCAAGATTATAAAAAGGCACTTGAGTTTTTTTCTCAGGGAGAAATTTATGGAGACATTCGTTGTACGTATTTTATCGGTATTTGTTATTTAGGTGGTTATGGTGTTAAGAAAAATATAGAAAAAGGTAAAGAATACATAGAAAAAGCAATGCATAATGGATCTGAGATGGCAACAGATTTTATTATTCACGATAAAATAACCAACTATACAAAAGTTCGTTTACGCTCGTCATCTCCATTAGAAATCGAGAAGAAAGGAACATATACAGAGATAGCAAATAACCCATCAAAAGCAATGACTGGTGTATGGGAAGGTCGTATCATTCAATATGATTGGTCCGGAAAACAGATCCGAAAGGAAAAATCACTACAATTACAATTAGACTTTTTGGACAATCGAATTAGTGGTACATGGATACAAGATGACAGTATTGATTTAAAAATAAGAGGACAGTTAGTTAATAATGAATGGCATTTTTCTGATATGATTTATACAGATCAAACAAGTGAACGAGAATGGGAAATAAAGAATGGACGTTTTTCTGTTCGTAAATCAGAAGATTATATTGTTTTAGAAGGTAATATAGAACAATATTCTCCAGAGACAAACGAACCATCATCACCACTATCCATTGTTTTACTTCGCAGTTCAAAAGACAACATCAATGATATCAGAAAACAATATAGTGATTTTGCAGAAATATATCCCAATCCATTTGAAAAAGACCTTCATATCTCGCTGACTATTTCAAAAAGCCAACAAGTGTTAATTCAACTTTATTCGACTGACGGACAACGCTTTCATTCCCAAACAACTGAACTAAATGAAGGAGTCAATAATCTGACACTACAAGTACCTTCAATTCCTCGAGGCGTATATACGGTTTACATAACTGGAGAAACTCTTAACGAAACGTCGAAAGTAATCAAGAAATGAAACGAAGCATAATTCTATTGTTGTTGCTGATTGGTTTCTTCCCGTACATAGATACGAATGGAAATTTAGACATTGGTATCGCAAGGACAATAGCATGCGGAGACGATGACGATTTCTGCGACGAAAACTGGG
>JAFSQL010000015.1 GCA_017446585.1 Paludibacteraceae bacterium | reverse complement strand
GTCCTGTCCCGCCACAATGTCATTCATCACATTGCTGAGCGTCAAGGGCAGCTCATGGGGTTTCCGCTCTCCCAGCATCTTTGTGAGATCGCCCTGCGGGTCAACATCCAAAAGCAAGACCTTATTTCCATCCTGTGCCAGTCCTGCGCCGATGCAGTACACGCTGGTGCTTTTGCCGACGCCGCCCTTTTGGTTGGCGACGGCAATAACCTTTGTTTTCGCCATATTGGTTTCCTCCTTTCACAGATTTAGCCGCCCATGGCGATGGTAGGCGGCTATGTACGGGCATGAAAAAAGCCGCCTACTCTGAAAACAGAATAGACGGCTCTCTGAATATGTAATTGTAGGATCATGCGGGGGCAATCTTGGCGATCAGTTCATCCACGCAATCGGTGTAGCGGCCTTGCGCGATCAGTTTGTTCTTCATGCGAATGAGGCTTTGCAGCACAAGCCGTGTTTCCTCGGCGTTTAAGGTGACGTAATATCTCGGCTTCCTCATAGGTCAATCCTCCTTTGTGCTTTCATTATAAATAAGGCACGAATGAGGAGCAAATGTGTGATTACTTACAGTCCCAGCACACGTTGGTATATTGCCAAGCTGTCCGAGCTGAAAACATTGAAAATGACACGCTCAATTCTTGTATCGTTTGCGAGATACTCTTTTACCGTTGCAACAGCAATCTCTGCGGCTTTCTCTTTTGGGAAATGAAACTCACCGGTGGATATACAACAGAACGCTATGCTTTTGCATCCGCTTTCAGCCGCCAGTTCAAGGCAGGAACGATAGCACGAAGCAAGCAATTCACAGTCCTTTTTCGTCAACGGCCCGGTGATGATAGGGCCAACGGTATGAAGAACATACTTGCTGGGCAGATTGAAGGCCGGAGTGATTTTTGCCTTTCCCGTAGGCTCGTCATACCCCTGCCGATTCATAATATCATCGCAGAGAAGTCTTAACTGAATACCACTCCGAGAGTGAACGATGTTGTCAATGCAGGAATGGAGAGGGTAAAAACACCCGCGCAACGCGCAATTCGCCGCATTGACAATAGCATCTACCTTTAGCGTGGTAATATCTCCTTGCCATAAGACAATGCGATTATTGGACGGAATTGGGGCAAGCGCGTCGCCATCAGTAATGCCAAGGGCATCACGCTCGGCGGCGAGGTACTCATCCTGTATGTCCAAAAAATCCTTGCTGATTGGCTTTGGGGAGCGAACATTCATCAGACTGCGTAGCAAATCCTTTTGCTCTTTTTCGCCCTCCGGCACCTCGATATTTCTGTATCTGCGATCTTCTTTCAATAACCTGTCAATCAGAAATTTTCTTTGTTCGTTATGTGTCATGCGCTGTACGCCTCCTTGCGATCCATGTAGGAGAGCATTTTTATGTAATTGTCCCGCGATGGACGATGATACTCAATTTCCCAAATAGAAACGGTGCTTCGGTTTACGCCCATCAGTTCTGCGAATTTTCCCTGTGAAACGCCGAGAACCGATCTTATCTCTTTTATCCTTGCTCCATACCCCGGCATAAGAAACTTGGTGTAATCGTCTAACAGCAGATCAACATTTATATCAAGGGCTTCAGACAACTTCAATGCTTGCTCATAGTAGATTTCTTGAAATTGTTTTTCGTAATTGATTATCTCCGCCGCTGGAACGCCGATCATTTCACCGAGTTGTGCTTTCGATAAGCCCTTGGATGAACGGTAATATTCTAACTGCTTATAGGGTGGTGCGGACGCTTCAACCTTTGGAAAATCAAAGGTTAGGTGCATTAAGCAGCTACCTTGATGGAATTGATAGATGCCTGTGTGATTGTGAGTGGTATCGGGTTGTCGATGCAG
>JAFSQL010000014.1 GCA_017446585.1 Paludibacteraceae bacterium | reverse complement strand
TGAGATGCAGACTGGTTACCAACTCGTAGCATCGGGGCTTACTTCTCCAGACTACTTTGCGCATTACTTTAATCATGCCTTGAGTGGACTTTTTCGAAATCCTTACAGGAACGTACCGGGTCAGGAGGCTGAAGACCGTTTCTGGGACGACGGTTATTACACTTGTTTGCTCTATTGGCGAGGATTCTGCTATGCTTTCCACCTTGCAGGGCTCTTCGAGAAGGCGACGGGAACCACAAATGCCTGGAAACCTATGATGTATGCCGTCAAGCCCTTCCTTACAGATTTCTCAGCCGATAAATTCCTTGATGCCATGGCTGAATTCATTGACAGGGACTTGTTGGAGAAAGACTATCGCAAATATATTGTTGAAGGGCGTGATTTTGATTTTCTACCTGAAAATATGCCGTCTGGTTGTAAAATCATACGCCATGCTGACGGAACGCCAGAACTTTTGATAACAGATTCAATAGCGTTTTCAAAGCACTTCAACTGATTTGTTTTGAAAAGGCATATAAATTCCAATTTATCGAACAGACAGAATTCATATTTTTCAAATAAAAGCGGTCTTGGCAGAGACCAGAGTTGTGACTCGAAACACTCCAAAATAATGATGAAGAAGATATTCTTAAAAGGATTATGTGCATTGGTAATGTTGATGACATCACTTATCTTTGCTTCTTGTGGCAAAAAGGCAGCAGCCTCCGGGATGCTTGAATCAGTTGCCGATTCCCTTAGAGGACGAAAGGTCTTGGTTGTGTATTTCTCGCGGGCTGGCGAGAACTATCTCGTAGGGAAGGTTGACAAAGGCAATACAGCCTTCATTGCGCAGTATATCGCAGAAATGACTGGCGCCGACATCAGCGAGGTGAAGGCTGCCAAGGACTACGAATCACTGTCCTACGAGGAGATGCTTGCCACCGTTCGCGAAGAGCATGAGCAGGGGGTGATGCCCGATTTCGTGACCGATCTCACCGAAGCCGACCTGAAGCAGTATGACATCGTCTTCGTAGGTGGTCCTATCTGGTGGGGAACATATCCACGGGTGATGCTTACCTTTCTGCGGGACATCAACCTCGACGGCAAAACGCTCATACCCTTTACGACCAACGAAGGTTCAGGTCTCGGCAAGACTAAAGCTGAACTGCAAAAAGCCTATCCTAACGCAAGAGTCCTTGATGGTTTCTCAATAACTGGGCAAGAGGCTCGTCAGCCTCAGGCACGTGATGCCGTGAAGGCGTGGCTCGAATCGTTCTCGTTCGATGCCGCTGACCATAGCACGACGGCAGATGCCGTGACTGGAGCCAGCCGTCTGCAGAAAGAATGTACCCCCGAAGGCGAGGCTATGACGGAGAACAAGACTCAGGTCGTTGAGGTGACTTACAGCGACGGGCGCAAAGAAACGCTGGAAATGGTGGTCTTTGGTTCGGTGGACATGGGCGACGGAGTGCTTTGGAGTGCCACAAACCTTGGAGCAAACAATCCCTGGACTCCAGGCAATCACTATGCCTGGGGCGAGACAAAACCGAAAAAGAACTTCACAGAGAGCAATTACACCTACCTGAAGAAAGACATCGGTGCCGATATCAGTCACACATGGTATGACGCGGCAAGCGTCCTGCTGGGCGGCGACTGGCAAATACCCACCTACGACCACTGGCACACACTGCTTCGCAACACCACTCATGAGTTTGCCACCATCAACGGCAAGAAAGGTCATCTGCTGAAGGCTTCCGGCGGTCAACTGCTGTTCCTGCCTGGCAACGGTTATATCTATGATGAAACGGTTGGAACGCCCGACGAAGGCTTTTATTGGGCAGCGAATGATTTCGACCATACCAATGCTCACGTCACCTACCTGCCTGTGAACTCCTGGGGGCAAAGTAATTACGGTCGTTATATCGGTATCGGCATTCGGCCCATAAGAATAAAGTGAAGCAATCTCCTTGAAAAATTCAAAGGTCAGACTTGTATCCTGAACATAGGATAAACAAAAATGTAAACAACCGTCTAAAGGGGAACATATAAATTCCAATTTAGTGGAATCATCAAATGAAATTAAAGAAAAGAAAAATCAATTACGCAACCATCTTCTTTATCTGTTGGTTTGGCCTTTTGGCCTTTCTTATAGATGGAGTTCTGAAGTTCCAGACATTGGTTGATTATTTTGACTCGTATGCCTTTGTCGAGACTGCATTACTGCTTTTGGTCATCCTTCCAACGTGGGCAATCTACAGATTTACAAAAGAAGAATGATTGCAACTTTTTGTTCTGGAATTACGTCAAACGGATAGAAACTTTTAAAAGATAACGATTATGGTACTCTCAACAACCCCACAGATTGAAGGTCACACCATCCGCGAATACAAGGGAATTGTGACAGGTGAAACCATTATTGGCGCCAACATG
>JAFSQL010000013.1 GCA_017446585.1 Paludibacteraceae bacterium | reverse complement strand
TCACCATCCCGAACAGCGTCACAAGCATTGGAGAAGAGGCGTTCTATGAATGCACAGGACTGATAAGCGTCACCATTCCAAACAGTGTGACAAGCATTGGAGGTCTCGCGTTCTATGGCTGCAGCGGCTTGACAAGCGTCACCATCCCGAACAGCGTCACGAGCATTGGAGATTATGCGTTCGATGGCTGCACAGGACTGACAAGCATGACAGTGGAAGCAACAAACCCTCCGTCTTCTGCTGATATTGTGTCAAATTACAACATTCCTCTGTATGTGCCAGCAGGAAGCGTTGACGCATACAAAGCGGCAGACGAATGGAAGAAATTCACAAACATACAGGCAAATCCTGCCACTGGCGTGAATGAAGCCGCAGCAGAAAAGAGAGAAGTGAAGAAAGTCATTGACCGCAACGGAATAATCTATATCGAGAAAGACGGCACGAGATATTTCCTGAACGGAGGCAAAGTGGAATAGTTTCCCTATCAGATATTATCAAGACAAAAAAACTATCTGAGAATTAATAAAATGGAAAGAGGATGACTGAAATATAATCGCCAAAACGAAAAGTACATTTTTTGAAAAGGAGGCAGAGAACCGAATTGGCGGAACTCTGCCTTTTTTGTCGTTCAAACGGCGGATGAATGCCGTTTAATCACTTGTTGATTGACAAGACCTGTCTTCGGTTTCTCGGACCGCAACTCACATGCACCCAGACTCCGCCATGCTCCCATATCAGCTGGTCGAAAGGCAACTTCAACGACTTGACCAAATCGAACAGCTTCTTGTTTTCCGCCTTGCTGCCGCCTGTGTTGTCAGCTGCCTGGCCAAGCACATGCTCTCTTGAAACAAGATGTTCCGTTCCATAATCTTTTATGAAAATAGACATCAACCTTTGCTTAACCACTCTGTTTGGTCATTCAATCCAATAACATAAAACAAAAAAAGAACCGACCAACACACCCCCCTGTGTTAATCGGCTCTGAAAGTGACCCATGCAGGATTCAAACCTGCAACCTCTTGATCCGTAGTCAAGTACTCTATTCAGTTGAGCTAATGGGCCTCCCTAAATGCGGGTGCAAAGATACTCGCTTTTTCTTTCTTTGCAAACTTTTCTTCGCATTTTTTCTTACATTTGCTCTTGTTTTAATGCCTTTTCTGATGAAACGACTCTTTTTCTCCATCATTTCCGTCCTTCTCCTCTCGTCATGCTCCCTCTCCAATGACGTAAGACACGACGTGTCCATCGTCAAGGAATTGACCTCCTCTGTCGAAAAAGCCACGCAGGACAACGTCATCTCGCATTCCGAAGCAAACAAGATCGCTCAATTGATGTTACGCCACCACCTCCTTGTCGAAAAATACGACAACGATGAGGAGCGTCAACTCCAATTCTTACGCCAAAGGCAACAACTCATCAACATTAACCTTCAGGACCGTTATGCCAACGCAATGATTAGTATTCCTTTTTTCGAAGGCGGTGAGGAACTGATGTCTCTCTATCAAAAACTTTTGGATTGCAAATAATCTCGTGCGTCAAATGCCGCCCTGCACCCGGATGCGGCGGCGTTGATTCCCTGCTGGTAATGGCTGTCCGCCACGTCTCCGGCAGCGAACATCCCTTCCACGCTGGTGCGTGTTGATGGTGACGACACTTGTATATATCCCGCTGCGTCCATGTCCACCATTCCTTTCAGGAACTCCGTGTTCGGATTGTGTCCCACCGCTTCAAACAATCCGGACACCTCCACGACGATGGCTTCGTCCTTGCCCTGTATCTTTATCGCCGTCAATTTCATCTCTCCCAACAACTCCGTGACGTTGCTCTCCAAATGAACAATAATATTCTTCGACTCACGCACCCTGTCCTGCAAAATATTGGCGGCACGCATATAGGGCTTTCTGACCACCAAATGCACTTCCTTACATATCTTAGACAAATACAAAGCCTCTTCCAAGGCACTGTCACCTCCGCCCACCACGGCAACCACCTTGCCTCGATGAAAAAAACCGTCACATGTCGCGCACGTGCTGACTCCTCTTCCCTTCATTTCCTCCTCACGAGGTAACCCTAAATATTTTGCCGACGCTCCGGTTGCCACTATCACGCTTCCCGCCTCTACCTTTTCTTCTCCGTCAATGGTGAGCACAAACATTGCGTTTGTCTTCTCTATTTTCGTCACCGAACCATAGCGAACCTCCGCTCCGAACCTCTCCGCTTGGGCTTTCATCTTGTCCACCAACACTCCTCCGTCTATTCCTTCTACAAAACCTGGATAATTCTCCACCTTGCTCGTCGTCGTCAGTTGTCCTCCAGGCTGCATACCTTCATATACCACAGTCTTCAATCCGAACCTGACGCCATACAGAGCCGCCGTCATTCCCGCGGGACCACTTCCCAATATCACCATGTCTATTCTTTCCATGTTCTTCTAATTTGAAAAATCAAAATACGTGTCCGCATACGGCTCGTTTATGAGCGTGAAATGCCACCACTCCGTGGTGATAGGCCCAAAACCGGCATCCATCATCTTTGCGCGCAAATACATTCTGTTGGCATACTGCTCTTCGGTCAAGTCGTCCTTGTAGCTCGGGTGCGAACGTAGTCCGAACCAATCGAACGTGCCGCCCATATCCACATCACGACCCGTCTTCATATCAAACAGAGTCAAGTCCACCGTGCTTCCTCTCGAATGTCCGCTATGTTCAGCTATGTAACCTTGCTCAAAAAGAACGTCTTTCTCTTTTTCAGGATAAAAATACGGTCTCATCAACGTGTCGTCCAACGCTTCAGCCCAACGCACAAAGTGATTGACGGCTCTTTGCGGACGATATGCGTCATAAATCTTCAGTCTGTAACCGTCTCGTTTCACTTCGTCACTCACCTTCAACAACGCGGCGGCGGCTTCCTTCGTCAACCTCATGTCCGCTGCCGTATATCCGTCTATTCGACTTCCCACAAAATTATAAGTGCTGTAATATCTCGGCTCCAAAATAACATCTGGAACGACATCCGTGATACGAACGAATCCTGACGAGTCTTTCGACATTTTCAGTTCTTCCATTTCGAATGCGTTCACACCAACTCCGAGCAGTGTCGCGACAAACAAAAAAAGATATTTTTTCATTTTGACTTATTAGCGCATATCGTTTATCGTGACACCAGGATAAGACTTCGGATAGAACGTGAAGTGCGTGTCATCAAATTTCTTACTCTCCGTTTTTACCACCGTGAAATGGGCGTGAACGCCATTCCTGTTCATCACTTGAATGCTCTTCACATCATACGTCTGACGGTTCACCTTCACCACCACTTTATAGTAATCCTTCTTGTCTTTATACGCGGGATAGATGTCTATCGTGTAGAATGAATCCGACTTCTTGTTATCCCTACTCCATTGCACCGTCGTGTTGCCCAAATAACTGTTTAGGATATACGACGGATTTAACTCTTGTAATTCTTTTTGCGTAGGATAGGTGACAGTCACTTCATTATTCTTGGCTACGTATATCCACTCTTCCTTGCCGTTGAAGTAGGTTTGCGCATCTGGCAACGACAACACGAACTTGTCTCCCTTCACGACCAAATTGCCGTTTGTCATTTCTTTCTTGCCCGTTTTCGTGTCTTCCATCACTATCTGAAAGTCTATCTTCATCGGTTTCGTTCTGTATCGTTCCGAAGCCTTGTCAAGGGTCAGTTTCGCCTCCTTGTCACTTTGGTCCGGTATGTCCGCTCGGGTGATGGGACGTGTATGAACCTTTTGACCTTGTGCTTGTGCCGCCGTTCCCGATGCCAATATGCTGACCAATGCCAGTACAATAAATTTTGCTTTCATATCCCAGTTTTCTTTGTTTTGATTCTTGACTTTTGAAACAAATATCATTCCATTTTCTTCAGAAGTGAAGCGCGACACCTACGGGTGCAACAAGTTCTCCAAATCATATTCCGTTTGTATCAGAATGTCTCTCGGCTTGCTGCCGTTTTGAGGCCCTACTATTCCCGCTTCTTCCAATTGGTCCATGATTCTTCCTGCCCGGTTATACCCTATCTGGTACTGCCGCTGAATGTTCGACGTGCTTCCCTGCCTGCTCTTCACGATGCTCCGCGCCACTTCCTCAAACAATGGGTCTCGCTGTCCGTCGCCACCTCCGCCACCAAAGTCACCGCCGCCAAAGTTGCCGCTTCCAATATTATTTCCCGCATCCGCGTCGCACTCTGGCAATAGGAACGGGGATGCGAATCCTTGTTGTTCGCCGATGAAGTCAACGATGTTTTCTACCTCTGGCGTATCAACAAAGGCGCACTGCACGCGTGTTGTCTCGCTGTCTTTCGAGAATAGCATATCACCCCGACCTATCAAGCCTTCCGCTCCCTTCTCGTCCAGAATGGTACGGCTGTCCACAACTGATGACACCCTGAACGCTATTCGTGTCGGGAAGTTCGCTTTGATGACACCCGTGATGATGTTCACCGACGGACGTTGCGTCGCCAATATCATGTGCATGCCCACGGCTCGTGCCAACTGCGCAATACGCGCTATCGGCATTTCCACTTCCTTGCCTGCCGTCATGATCAAATCGCCGAACTCATCCACGATTACCACGATATATGGTAAGAAACGGTGTCCCTTCTCAGGATTCAATTGACGTTTGCAGAACTTTTCGTTATACTCCACGATGTTTCTCACGCTCGCCTTCTTCAGAAGGTCATAACGGCTGTCCATCTCCTTTGTCAATGAGTTCAACGTCTGCACGACACGTTTCACGTCCGTGATGATAGGCTCGTCCTCGCTCGGAATCTTTGTCAAGAACTGACGCTCCATCCTGCTGTACAACGTGAACTCCACTTTCTTCGGATCGACCATCACGAACTTCAACCGAGACGGATGAACACTGTACAACAACGATGTGATAATAGCGTTCAACCCCACCGACTTTCCTTGTCCCGTAGCTCCGGCCACCAACACGTGGGGCGTTTTCGCCAAGTCAAAGGTGAATACCTCGTTCGTGATTGTCTTACCTATCGCTACCGGAAGTTTATACTTCTCCTGTGCCTCCTTGAATTTCTTCGAATTTAACACGGATTGCATTGACACGGTTTGCGGTTTGGCGTTCGGCACTTCTATACCTATGGCTTGTTTGCCTGGTATCGGACACATCATACGGATGCCCTTTGCCGCCAATCCCATCATGATGTCATCTTGCAATCCGCGCACGCGGCTTACCCGAATACCCGCCTGTAACTCTATTTCATACAACGTCACCGTCGGCCCCACAATGGCTTTGATGCCATTGATTTCTATGTTGAAATCACGCAATATCTTTATGATTCGTTCCTTGTTGGCGTTTTGCTCCTCCACGTCCACGGCTGGCGCGCCGCTGTCATAATCTCGCAACAGGTCAAAGGTCGGGAACTCATAATGAGCCAAGTCCAACGTTGGGTCATACTCCCCCATTTCCGCCAGCAATCGGTCCGAATCTTTCACGCTCGCTCCGCTTTCCACATTCTCTGCAATGTCATCTTCCGGCACTTCTATGTCCATCTGGATGTCATCCGTCCCATCGGCAGGATGTTCCTCCGTTTCACCATTCTCGTCATCCTCCGTGATGGGAATAATCCAATCATCCTCATCCGAATCCCCATCCTCGTTTCTTTGTTCATCATTCGGTTCCTCTATGGGCTCTTCAATTCCGTTCTCTTCCTCTTCTTTTTTTTCTTGAATCACTTCCTCCGTCATGGTTTCAAGATTGTTCCTCTCCTCACTTCCGTCCTTCTTTCCGTCCTCTTCCAGCACCTCTTTCTCACCACGACGAAACATGGAGACGAACGAGTCCTTCAGCCCTATCATCCTCCTTCCGATAAACGGAATAGCGGACTCCTTAAAGAACACGAAAAACAAAATGGCACTGGCCAATAGAATCAAAAACGTTCCTATCCCTCCCACCATTCCGTTCAACTTGTCTTTCATCAACATGCCGTTTTCTCCACCCCACTTGATAAACCCATCTTCATAAAACGTTCCAAAACAAAAACTAACGAATAGCGAGAACCATATTAACAAGATCATTAACATGGTCGCTATCTTCCAGAACGGTTGCGACTTTCCTCTTATCAATTTCAATCCTATTAGGGCAAACACTCCCAACAGGAAGAACGACGCTATCCCGAACTGTTTGTTGATAAACCAATCCGACAACCGCGCCCCTGTCTCTCCGCCCCAGTTCGTGATGCCCTGCTCCATCTCGCCGTCGCCATACAGTTCCGAACCCGCCAATTCACTGCCAACGACATACGTCGCCACTTCACCCTCGTTTTCTATGAGGCTGCTGTCACTCTCCCCCGTGAAGAAGTATGACAACATCGCAATGCCCAAGTAAACAGAAAAGACAATAATCAACACGCCCAATGTCACGTGCGTCTTTCGACTCAACGCAACCCGCTTCGCACCGCTCCACAACTTGCCCAACTTTCCTTCGCCTTTTTTCCCGGTCTCTTCCTTCGATTTCTTAACGTCTTTCGTCTCTTCCTTTGCCATCCAACTTTCTATTTTCAATTCTCGACAATCAATGTATTATAGCGCAAAGTTACGGAAAAAAACAGGCGCAAAGCAAATTATACAATATATTTGCTATTCCTTAATTCCACCTCTATTTCTAATTTCCAACCCCCATTCTCAAGAACATAGTTCCATGACCTTATCACAACGATACGAAGGCGTGCTCGCTCATTTTCGTTCCGCCATGCCCCATCCTGAGACCGAACTTCATTTCGGTTCCACGTTCCAACTCTTGGTGGCAGTCATGCTCTCCGCCCAATGCACCGACCGTCGCGTCAATCTTGTCACGCCCGCTCTCTTTCAGAAATACCCCGATGCCACAAGCATGGCTTCAGCAACCGCCGAAGACCTCTTGACCTTCATCCACAGCGTCAGTTACCCTAACTCCAAGGCTCGACACCTTGCTGACATGGCTCGACAACTCGTCACTCGTTTCAACGCCCAAGTTCCCGATACGCTCGAGTCTCTCACTTCTCTTCCCGGTGTCGGCAGAAAAACTGCAAACGTGATTCTTGCCGTGGCGTTCGGCAAGGATGCCATGCCCGTTGACACCCACGTGCTTCGTGTCACGAACCGCATCGGACTTGTCCGTGCCACCACCCCTCTTGCCACCGAACGCCAACTCGCGCGCCACATTCCTTCCCACCTGCTTGCCACGGCGCACCACTGGTTCTTGCTCCACGGACGCTACATCTGTCTCGCGCGCAAACCCAAATGCTCATCTTGCGCCCTCACGCCCTTTTGCAAACATTTCTCAACGCTCAATCCTTAATCCTTCTTCACCCTCTACCCGGACGATATCAAACGTCACCATCTTCCTTTTTCGCTTGCCTAACATTTTCAACATCTCCTCGCCTATCAAGTCCTCCACATACCGTTGCACGGCGCGCTTCAATGGTCGCGCCCCATATTGCACGTCATATCCTTTCTCCGCCACGAACGCCTTCGCCTCTTCGCTCAATTCGAAGTCATAGCCCAACTCGTTCATGCGTTTCCGCAATTTCTCCAACTCCATATCCGCTATTCTCATCAGGCTCGACTTCTCCAACTGGTCGAATATCACAATGTCATCCACGCGGTTCAAGAACTCAGGCGAGAAGGTTTTGTTCAACGCTTTTCTTATCACGCTGCGCGAATATTCGCTGTTCATGCCGCCTGCCCATTTCTCGTCATCCTCCGTCTGGGCGAAACCCACTCCCTTGCCAAACTCTTTCAACTGTCTGGTACCGGCATTCGACGTCATGATGACTATGGTGTTTCTGAAATCAACCTTCCTGCCTTGACCGTCTGTCAATCTTCCTTCATCCAGCAATTGCAGCAACACGTTGAACACGTCTCCGTGCGCTTTCTCTATCTCGTCAAACAGCACGATGCAATATGGTTTCCTTCTGACGCGCTCAGTCAACTGACCGCCCTCGTCATATCCCACATAGCCAGGAGGCGACCCTATCAGGCGTGACACGGTGTGCCTTTCCATATATTCACTCATGTCCACCCTCACAACGGCATCCTTGTCTCCGAACATCAACTCTGCCAACGACTGCGCCAAATATGTTTTTCCAACGCCCGTAGGTCCAAGGAAGATGAACGAGCCTATAGGTCTGTTCGGGTCTTTTAATCCCAAACGACTACGCTTAATCGCCTTCACCACCTTATCCACGGCATCGTCCTGACCCACCACGCGACTTTTCAATTCATCTCCCATCTTCAACAACCGTGTTCCTTCGCTCTGTGCTATTCGCTGCGCCGGAACGCCACTCATCATTGATACCACCGCCGCCACGTCCTCTGCCGTCACGGTTTTTCCCTCACTGCGCATCTCCGCTTCCCACTTCTCTCGTTCCGCGGCCAAACGCTCGCTTGCTGCCTGTTCCTCATCTCTGTATTGTGCCGCCTGCTCAAACGACTGTGCCTTCACCGCCGCGTCTTTCTTCGCTTGCGCCTCTCTCACGGCTTGTTCTTCTTTCCTTACCGACTCTGGCATTCTCGCGTCTTGCACGTGAGCCCTGCTTCCGCTTTCGTCCAAAGCGTCTATCGCCTTGTCAGGAAACGCCCTGTCAGAGACATACCTGCCTGTCAGACGCACGCACGCTTCTATCGCGTCGTCCGTATAGCGCACGCCATGATGCTCCTCATAGGCTGGCTTTATGTGTTTAAGAATCTCCAAGGTCTCCTCCTCGTCCGTCGACTCCACCATCACTTTCTGAAACCTTCGTTCCAACGCCCCGTCCTTCTCTATGCTCTGCCTGTATTCATCAGGCGTAGTCGCTCCGATGCACTGCACCTCACCCCGAGCCAAGGCGGGTTTCAACATGTTCGCTGCGTCCAATCCTCCCGAAGGATTCCCTGCACCCACGATGGTATGTATCTCGTCAATGAATAGTATCACCTCCTTGTGCTGACGCAACTCTTTCAACACCGCTTTCACGCGCTCCTCAAACTGTCCGCGCCACTTGCTCCCCGCCACCATGCCTGCCATGTCCAACGTCACCACCCTCTTGTCCAGCAGCACGTGACTCACCTTGCCTTGCGCTATCCGCAATGCCAATCCCTCCACGATGGCACTCTTTCCCACTCCGGGGTCGCCTATCAGCACAGGGTTGTTTTTCTTTCTTCGGCTCAAAATCTGCGCTATGCGCTCTATTTCCTTGTCACGTCCGACCACCGCGTCCAACTTGCCTTCGCGAGCCGCCGCGCTCAAGTCCGTCCCGAAACTGTCAAGGGCTGGCGTGTCCGAATCTTTTTCACTCTTCTCTTTTTTGACCCTCCTCGTGGTCACGTCACCATCTCCGTCGCCAGAATACGCATGCCCGTCCGTCACTTTCTCAAAGCCGTTCTCCAACGACACATAGTGACATACGCTTTCGTAGTCCACGTCATATCGACCCAACGTCCTTGCCGCGCCGCCATCTTTGAGCCTCAACAATGCCATCAGCAAATGATCCGTGTCTATTTCGTTGTCCTTCGTGCGGCGTTGTTCCAATTTCATGAAGATCATCACGCGTGACGCTTCGTCCGAGAGGGGCATGTCCATGCCCGGCAAGGCGCCTTGCTTCGCCTCCATCCTCGCGTTGCCCTCCAATCGGTCACGCAAGTCATTCAAATCCACATACAAATGCATGAGAATATTCAATGCCTTGTTCTTCCCTTGACGCAACAATCCCAGCAGCAAATGCTCGGGCATAATTTTGTCATTGCCCAATCGCTGCGCCTCTTCACGTCCATAGCGCAAGGCTTCCTCTACCTCTTTTGTCATTTTCTCTTCCATAACAATCCATTTCTTTTGTTTCTTTTCGCACCCTCTCAGCCCCACTTTTTTATACCATCACGTGACCATCATGCTATTTCCATGTTACTACCATGTAACTATCATAATACGTTGACAAGACAATTCTTATCAAAAACCGAGCCGACAGTACAATGGGCGTTTTCTCTGACTTTTTGTCAGTTCCACGTCAATTTTCCGTTCCTCAAACACTCAAAAGTAAAAATGTTTTTTGACAATCTCCTCTTTTTTTGCGCTTTTGTCCTTGTCGTTCAAAAAAAATATCACTTTTTGTTTTTTTCTTTTCAAAAATAATCTACCTTTGCACCCGCTTTCAAAACGAATCGCTAGCTCAGTTGGTAGAGCAACAGACTCTTAATCTGTGGGTCCTGGGTTCGACCCCCAGGCGGTTCACAAAAGACAACAGCAGTCAAATTTTCGTGACTGCTGTTTTTTTATGCCCCCTTATGCCCTCCCGCCTCACTTGCTTTTCTTATCTTCTCTGCTTATCTTTGCAATCATTTTTTTTCACCTTCCCTCACATCCTGCCGCAACCACGTTCTCATTATGGCAAAAAACACCAACGCAGCCGTCCTGCTCATACACTGCCCCGACCGACAAGGCATACTCGCCGCCGTGACTGACTTCATCAACACCAACAAAGGAAACATCCTCTACCTTGACCAATGGGTTGACAAGGAAGACGGACTTTTCTTCATGAGAGTGGAATGGTCTCTTGATGACTTTAAGATTCCGAGAGAAAAAATCAAAGAATATTTCGACACGCTTATTGCGCAACGCTTCGAAATGAAGTTCTTCCTCCACTTCAAAGACGAAAAACCGCGCATGGCCATCTTTGTCAGCAAGATGCAACACTGCCTCGATGACATCCTCTCGCGCTACTCCTCTGGCGAGTGGAACGTCGAGATCCCCGTCATCATCTCCAACCACCCTGACTTGCAATACATCGCCGAGAGCCACAACATCCCTTTCAAACTCTTCCCGCTGCGCAAGGACAACAAGACCATGCTCGAACCGCTCGAAATCGAACTGCTCGACTCCCTCAACATCGATGTCATCGTCTTGGCGCGCTACATGCAAGTGCTCTCCGAAGACTTTATCAACCACTACCCGAACAAGATCATCAATATTCACCACTCCACGCTTCCCGCCTTTGTCGGTGCCAAACCTTACCATCAGGCGCACGATCGCGGAGTGAAACTCATTGGTGCCACGTGCCATTACGTCACTGCTGACCTTGACGCGGGTCCCATCATTGAGCAAGACGTTGTCCACATCACGCACAAGGATACCATCGACGACCTCGTGCGCAAGGGACGTGACATCGAGAAAATAGTTTTCTCGCGGGGCGTGGCGAAGCATCTTGACCACAAGGTTCTTGCCTTCCGCAACCGCACCGTCGTTTTCGATTGATTCAACCGAGCAATGGACATCCAACGTTTCTTTGACGACCAACTCAATTCTTGGGACGAAGCCAACGACCGATTCCGTGCGCTTAGCGAGGTGCTGACCAAACAAATGCAAGTCGCGTCAGAGACCATTTCCGTTCAATACAACCCAGCCAGAGCCATTTCCTCTTTGGCCAAACTGGACACGAAGACTCTCTCGCAGCGTCCCTGCTTCCTCTGCCACGACAATCGACCTCGCCAACAACTCAAAATGCCAGTCCTCTCTCGCTACCATCTGCTTGTCAACCCCTTCCCCATCTTCTCCCCACATTTCACCATCGCCTCCACGACCCACCAGCCGCAGTCGCTTTCGCTCGCGACGGTTCTTGACATGCTCTCACTTGCATGCCAATTCCCGCATCACGTCGTCTTCTTCAACGGTGCCAAAGCCGGAGCCTCCGCTCCTGACCACCTTCATTTGCAAATGATTTCCGCGTCATCGCTCTCCACCCCCGTCGGCATCCACTCCCCCCTTCGCAAGAACACTACATTACAATCCTCTGATGCCGAACGGCTTGCCAACGACATTCTTGCCGCCATCGGTTCCTCCCATCTTAACGCGGGACTGTTCAACCTGCTCGTTCTTAACGACGGCAGCCGATGGACTGCGGACATCTATCGTCGCAAGACCCATCGGCCTACCCAATACTTTGACCAAACGTTCATGATTTCGCCGGGTGCCATCGACATGGCCGGAACAGTCATCGCCTCACGTCTCGAAGACTACGAGAAGGCTTCGCCCGCTCTCCTTTCTGACGTTTTCGCACAAGTCGCTGACGACTGACTCGCTCAATACACCAACGTTCCGTTTATATACACGCTTGGTGAATAACTTGGACCAACTACCTCCACCTCTACATATCCGTCCTCAATTACCACGGCATAATCCCTGACAACCGTCGAATTATATGGCGAACATAGATGAATGTTCACGATGCTGCCACGCCTTGCGTATGCCCTGTCGATAATCAACGACGAAGCGTCCCCGGCATACACCTTCACTATCGGATTGCCATTGTCCCTATAGTCACCGTCCATATACGCCGAGAACGAAACGGGGCGTGACGTGGAGTTATACAAACGAACCTCTACATCCGTAAACATGGCAGGTCCGCTCTCGCATCCAGCCATTCCCACCATCAACACGATGGCTATTGGCAATATTTTCAACCATTTTTTCATAATGCGATTCTTTTTTTGCGTTATCGTTTTCCTCCGCCTCATTCCGCTCTTCACCAACGACAAATCAAAACATGTGCCAAACCTTTTTTTGCCTTATTGTCCCAACGGTATCACCTTCGCCTCCTGCGCGCGACGCCCCCGTTGTGCGTTCACGTCCAAGACGCCATACACCGCGTTTCTGAATCCATCTATCTCGACCGCGTTTTTCCCTGCCTTCTCGGGTTCAGCGTCTCCCGTGCTCGTGGTCCAAACAATGTCATCCAACTCCACGAAGCGCACCGCGTCATCACCCACCAACGATTTCATTTCGTCGAATCCTTGCGCCTCATACAAGGCCAATCCTGCGTCATAGTTCCGATGTTCGCCTTCGTCGAAATACCGTTTTGACTCTATCGGACCGAAGCATAACACTCCCTCGTCACACAACTGCTTAATCGCCGGCACGATGACATCCGCTTCCTCCTTGCCGTATTCGCCATTTTCATTTTTCTCGTTCAGGCTCATCACCACCACCCTCGCGCGATCCACGCCAAAATCCTCTCGCAACGTGCGCACCATCTCTCGCACCTTCTTTACGATGCGCTCATGCGTTATCTCCGCCGCAACATCCTGCTTCTCAACGCCTTGCGTCAGGCTGGCGACACGCATCCTACCCTTCACCATCAGCGTCGTGCTCTTCCGCTGCTTCCGCAGCAACTCGCCTTCCGCCGTCTCTTCTTCCTTATAGGGGGTGCTGGCTATAGGTCCGCTCACCACGCCAACTATCTTTCCTGCCTTGACATCTTCCAAGGCACGCTGCAAGGCTACCGCAGCCCACTTACCCGTCTCTCTCTCTCCGCCTTCGCCCTCTGACTTAATGTCCTCGTTGCCCACGTTCAGCAGGTTTATCTTTCCTTTTGCCACTTGCGACGCGTCCGTCACCACGTTCAGTGCCAAATTTGGTATCTCAAGTGCCTTCCGGTAATGAACCGCCACCTTCGACGAACCATATATCAACGGTGTGAACCGTTCTGTCATCGCTTCGTCGCTCAACATTCTTAATATCATCTCCATGCCAACTCCTTCTGCGTCACCCGGGGTCAATCCTACCACTGCGTTCATTTCTCGTTTCCTTATGTTTTTGGGTTAAATTTCTATCGTGTTCACTCGTTGCAAAGATAACCAAAATGCCCTATATTTGTCTTTTGCTTATGAAAACCATCTTCCACATCGCCATCTCCGCCGCGCTCCTCTGCCTTTTCTTGGCAGCGGGAGTCGCACGACTTCATGCGCGCGACATCGAATCCACGTTCATCTCCGACATCGACTTCATCAGTTTGACACTGAACTCCGAGCAACGCAAACTGCTGATTGATGCCTATCGACGTGGCGAGACCGTCGCCCCCGAATACCTCAACGGCTCTCCCGTGACCATCACGAACCTCTCGGACTCCGCCCGCTGGATTCGCCTTGCCACGAGCAAGTATGCTTCACTCGAAATCAAGAACCTCCATCCTCTCCATGCCTCCCCTTCCACTGTTCTCATCTACACGGCTTGCGCCCCCGCCTGCCACTCCAACATCTACATCATCCGACCCAACTCCGCTCAACAACAATCGCTCCTCATACCCCGACTGCAGCCCAAGGACTTTCTCGACTCCTCCTCTCCTGATTTCTCCACCGCATTGTCGCTCATCAGCGTTCCGCTCGTTCAATACTCCTTTCCACAAGGGTCAGACACGCTCCGTGCTCACTTGAGCGCATTGGACGAACTTGACGAGGAGACTCTCAAACGGGTAAATAAATCCCTCTCCGCCACCGACCTCTTTTTCGTTTACGACCCGCAACAGAATGTCTTTACCCCCGCCCAAAAACCATGAACGAGAAAATACACCCCTTAGCCGTCGAATCTCTGCTTGACAATCGCAAACTGGCGCAAGCCATCAATATGCTTTCCGATCTTGCCAAGCGGCGCAACGATTACGCCCTCAACAGCAGTGTCAGCACACTGCGAGAAGACTATTTCCACCTGCTCCACTACTTTGCCCAAGGCACTGCCGACCCGCAACGCAATGACATTTTCAACCAACTCCTCCGTCATGCATACTTGCTCAACGACAAGGTATTTGACACCCATTCCGTCCTCCAATTCGACTTTCAGGACACGTTCCACAAGCTCCTCCGACGGCTTTCCTCCACCGATTCCGACAACCGTTCAACGCAAGAAGACCTCAAAACGCTCTTCTCGCTCACCATGGACTACCCCCTTCCTCCACAACTTCTTCAGCAGGTATTCGATGGTCCCGTCTCTTGGAAAGAAGAAAAAGCCATCACGCTTAGTGCCTTGATGCTCAAGCAACTGCGCACGCCCAACCTCCAAGACTTCACCCTCCTCCTGCGCCAAACCATCAAGAACGACGAACCATTCCTGCGTGCCCATGCCATCGTTGCCCTGACAGCCATTCTCATCACCTTCGAACGACGACTGCCACTCATCGATGATTTCGCCGCCTCGTTCCGTGAGGTTCTGAACTCCGACACCCAACTGCATGATGATTTCAAGCAGGCGTTTTCCGCTTTCTTCCTCTCCTCCGAAACCGCGCTCGTGTCGCAACAAATCCAGCATGACATCATCCCGCAACTGCAGAAGGTCACAAAGAATCTCACGCCTGAACAAATTCAGTCACTCACCGAACTCGCCGACGAGGATGACCCCAACGCCTTCCTGCACGCCAACGACAAACGCAAGGACATTCCTCGCGAACTTGCCGACGAAATGCTCCAAATCAATCGGCTTTCAGAAAAAGGCACCGACGTTCATTTCTCCTCCTTCTCACACCTGAAAAAGTTCGATTTCTTCAACACCCCCATCTCGTGGCTGCGACCGTTCAATATCAATGCGCTCGACATTTCCGACACGACCATTCAAACCGATACGCTCAACGCCACCATTCAAGCCATCCCAACCCTCTGTGATAGCGACCGTTTCTCCCTCGCCTTGGCGTTCATCAATATGCCGTCTGCCGGTCGTGATGCCATGCTCGCCTCGTTGCCTGCCGCCACGTCTTTTGATTCCGACTCCTCCGACGACTTCGCCCCCCTTGCGTTGTCATTCGTCCAGGACCTCTACCGCTTCTTCTCGCTCTACTCTTCACGGCACGATTTCCGCTCTCCCTTCGCCGCCGTTCGTTCGCTGGGCGAATCTTCCATCTTTGACATCTTTGGGTTTTCCGCCTCCGACATCTTTGAACTCGCGTCCGAAGCCTACGACCGACGGCTCTACAGCCTCGTCATCAACCTCCTCCTGCCACTCTCCTCTTTCAGCGACGATGCCAATCTTCCTGCCGACAAGTCACGACCTAACATCGCTAAACCCATCGCCTACCGCAAACTCGGGCTCGCTTACCTCGCGCTCAAGCAATATGACGACGCTTGCAAATACTTGCAAAAGTTCTACTTGCAAAACCCCTCCGACACGTCAGCGGCACTTGACCTCGCCCGCTCCCACTACCTCAACCGTGACTTTACCCAAGCGGCCACCCTCTATGCTAACATCAGCAACGACCTCACCGCCTCCGACATTCTGCGCTATGCGCGTTGTCTCTACCAATTGCACCATTTTCAGGAGTCGCTCGACCTCCTTTTCCGCGTCGAACTCGACGATGCCACTCCTTCCACGCCCTCACTACACCAGCATATCGCCCTCGTTTCAGCCCGCTTGGGCAAAGATACACAAGCGTTGCGCTACGCCCGCTTGAGTATGACGCCGCTCTCTTCCCTTGTGGCGGCTCTCATCTTGCTGAAAAATGGCACGTCAACCGAGGCGTTTGAGTTCTTCTCGAAAACCTTCCGCCAATCGCAATCCTTACAACAATTTGAAAACTGGCTTGACCAAGCCGCCGAACACGTTCCCGACGCATCAAGCCTCCTGGCTCAACAACGACGTTTCATTCTCGACTACCTGCTGCTCAATCCTCTTTCCGAGGCGTAATCTTAACGTGCGTCTTTTTCTTCAATTCAAAGTCACGACCCAAGTACCGCTCCTTCACCGTCGGGTTTGCCGCCAACTCCTCCGCCGTGCCTTGAAACAGCACCTTACCTTCAAACAACATATAGGCGCGGTCCGTGATTGACAAGGTTTCATCCACATTATGGTCCGTGATGAGTATGCCGATGTTTTGATCCTTCAGCGTCCACACGATGTCCTGTATGTCCTGCACCGCAATCGGATCCACGCCGGCAAATGGCTCGTCCAGCATGATGAACTTCGGTTCTATCGCCAAGCAACGCGCTATCTCCGTCCGTCTTCTTTCACCACCCGACAGTTGGTCCCCGTTGCTCTTCCTCACCTTTTGCAGGCTGAATTCCGTTATCAGTTCCTCCAGTTTTTCCTTTTGTTTCTGTTTGGAGAAGTTCGTCATCTCCAACACCGCCCTCAGGTTGTCCTCGACCGACAACTTACGGAACACCGACGCCTCCTGCGCCAGATAGCCAATGCCCATCTGAGCGCGTTTATACACGGGCAGTTGCGAGATGTCCTCATCATTCAGATAGACATGTCCTTCATTGGGCAACACCAACCCCACGGTCATATAGAAGGTTGTCGTCTTGCCCGCTCCGTTCGGTCCCAGCAGCCCGACAATCTCACCTTGATGCACTTCTATCGACACCTTGTTCGCCACGGTGCGCGCGCCATATCGTTTCACCAACCCTTCCGTCCGTAGCACCATTCCCGTCTTCTCTTCTTTCATAATCTGTTTTCTTTTGCGAACAAAGATAGCGTTTCCGCCCTTATCTTCCATTCCTTCCTATCCGATTATTTCTCCGCCACCGATGCAAATCTTACCCGTCTTGTCATACACGGTCGCGAATTGACCTGCCGCTATCCCTTGCTGCTTCTCCTCCGCCCGGATGCGATAGATGTCACCTATCTTCTCAATCGTTCCTTTCGTGTACTCGGGCGTGTGACGAATCTTGAACAAGATGTCCTCCCTCTCCCCTTGCTCTACCGCCCCGATGTCATACGGATCTGTGATATAGTTGAATCCGCGCAGGTTCACGACGTTGCCATACTGCGTCTCTGGGTCATAACCCTGCGAGACGTAGATGATGTTCTGCTCCACGTCTTTCTTCACCACGAACCACGGCCCCCCGCCCAGTCCCAGTCCGCGCCGTTGACCTATCGTGTGGAACCAATAACCCGTGTGCTCGCCTATCTTCTTTCCCGTCTCCAACTCTATGATGTCACCCTTCCTTTCGCCCAAGTATCGTTTGATGAAGTCGTTATAGTGTATCTTGCCCAGGAAGCAAATGCCTTGACTGTCCTTCCTCGTCGCGCTGGGCAGATGCGCGTTCTTGGCTATCTCTCTCACCTCGTTTTTCATCATGTGACCAATGGGAAACATCGCCCTTGCCACTTGCTCCCCGCTCATCTGCGACAAGAAGTCCGTCTGGTCTTTCACCGGGTCGGGCGACGTGGACAAATACACTTTTCCGTCTATCTCCGTCGTCGTGGCGTAATGCCCCGTCGCTATCTTGTCATACTCTTTTCCCCATCGGTCGTTGAAGATGCCGAACTTTATCATTTTGTTGCACATCATGTCCGGATTCGGGGTCAAGCCTCGTTTCACCTGTTCTATGGTGTACGCCACCACGTTTTCCCAATACTCCGTGTGCAGCGACACCATCTCCACGTGCAGTCCGTAATGCCTTCCCAACCAATTCACGATGGTCATGTCATCCTCCGCCGGACACGAGATGTACCCGTCCTTATCCTCCATGCCTATCTTGATGTAATACAAGTCTGGTGCGTACCCCTGCTCCTTCAGCAGATGCACCACCACCGAACTGTCCACGCCTCCCGATGCCAATACCGCTATTTTCATTGTGCAATTTTTAACTCTTAATTCTTAACCAAATAGCACCCGTCCCCGTAACTCAAAAAACGGAACTCGTGCGTCAACGCATAATCATATATCTTGTGCCAATCCTCACCCACAAACGCCGCCACGAGCAACATCAACGTGCTTTTGGGCTGATGGAAGTTCGTGATCAACCTGTTCACGTAGTGAAATCTATACCCCGGTGCTATCATGATGTGCGTCCGTGCCCTTATCACGTCCGTTTCCCTCTTGTCCATATACTCGACTATCGCCCTCAACGCTTCCTCGTCCCCCACTGCCTCGCCTTCGCCATAGGGTTCCCATTGGTCCACGTCCAATTCCGTTTCCCCGCCTCCATCCCTCTTCGCCAAACGCACACCTATATAATAGAGACTCTCCAGTGTTCGCACCGATGTCGTTCCCACCGCCACAACCTTGCCTTGGTGCGCCAACAGGTCTTCCACCGTCTGCCGCCTCACCTCAATGACCTCGCCATGCATCGCATGTTCACCTATCGTCTCGCTCTTCACGGGCTTGAATGTGCCCGCTCCCACGTGCAAGGTCACGTCGTCTATCTTCACGCCTTTCTCTCTCAGCCGCCCGAATACTTCCTCCGTGAAGTGCAACCCCGCCGTCGGCGCGGCGACACTTCCTTTCACGTGCGAATACACGGTCTGATACGTCGTCAAGTCTTTCTCCTCCGTCTTGCGATGCAAATACGGCGGTATGGGCAACTCACCCGTTGACTCCAGCACTTGCGCGAAGGTCTTGCCTCCGTCCCACTCGAAGCGGACAACTGAGGTCTCCCCATCATTGCTCACCCGCTTGGCTTTCACTTTCGTCTGCTCGTTTTCAAGCGTTACCTCGCCGTCATGCCACTTCTTCGAATTACCCACGAGGCACTTCCACTCACAACCGCCCTCGCTCGCGAACGAACGTTCATAGTCCGACGGATCATGCGGCTCCAAACAAAAAATTTCTATCTGCGAGCCCGTCTCTTTCCTGAACTCCAACCGAGCCCTGATCACTCGTGTATTGTTCCTGATCATCAACGCGTCTTGTGGCACCAACTCCGGAAGGTCATAGAAGTGCCGTTCCGCTATCGCCCCTTTCTCGTAAACCAACAACTTGCTGTGGTCACGCCGCTCCAACGGATACTTCGCTATCCTGTCCTCTGGCAATGCGTAATCATAATCCTCTATTCGTATCTCTCGTGTCGTCATCATTCCGACCTTTTTTGATGCTATGGTAATTCTTAACCCCTCTTTATTGTTTCCTCACCGTCACCTCTGTCGCGTAGTTGCCATACCTCACTTGCGAAGCGTTCTCCGCCTCCGCTGTCGGATACTCCATCTTCAACCTATACCGCATCTCCTTGCGCAACCGTTCGTTCCGTCCCTCTATGAAGACTATCTTCTGACCGTCTCGCTTTTTGTTCCGTTCCATCACGCGACGCATCTCCGCAATCTGCATCGACAACACGTCCTCTTCCGCCATCGCCGTCACGTCGCCTATCAACTTCTCCGCTTGCAGGTCCACGACAATCACTTCGCCCGCCGTGGCGTTGCCTACCTCTTTCCTTGCCAACGAGGTCACCTTCCGACGCTCCTCCCGAACGGATGCCACCGTCTCCTTTTCCTCCACCACTTTCTTCTCCGCTACCTCCGGTTCCATGACAGCGTTGTCCGGAACGTCGTTGTTCACCACGTTCACCGTCATCACGTCATTGTCGAAGAAGTCGTTGGGAACGTAACTCCCCCTGCGGAAGAAACGCACCGGGGCTATCTTCAACTCCACCTCGAACGCGCGCTTCAGCGTGTACTCCTTCCTCGGTTTCATGGCTATGAGTTGCACCGACACGTGCGACCACTCGTTGATTTCCGACTGCGCTATGTTTTTGAACTCAAAGCGCGTGTGGCTTTCCATCTTGCCTGCCGACTGCAAACGTCCCTTGCCGTCCTTCGTCGTGGCTACGATATACATCAGGTCATAATTGCTGTCGTTCACCAAATACGCCACCACGCCGTCCGTGCCAGCCTTGTCCAGGTCGCGGCTCTCGAACGCGAGGAACACCGATAGGCGTTCTCCCTCCTCCGTGTCCAAATCGTCCGTGAAGATTTCCACTTCCTCTTCTTCTCTTTCCTTTTCCGTCGCCACCTCTTCTGTCGTTTTCACGTTCGTTGTCTCCACTTCGTTTTCCTCCTCTTCCGCCATGGCTTGCATGCGCTTCTTCACCGACATGGTCGTCTCGCCCGCCGCCACGGCTACAGCCTCTTTCGTCGTGCTCCTGCTCATGACGTCATCACCCGCCTTGCTCACCACGACCACTTCGTTCATGCCGTAGTCCGACGGAAAACCGTCCTCATCCTCCACCGTCACGCGCTTACCCGCGACGCTCGTCACAACGCCGCCGCCCGTCGCGTTCAGAAATCTCACCTTGTCTCCTACCTTTATTTCCATATTGTTCCTGTTTTTTCCGCAAAATTAGTGTTATTCCGTCTCTTTTTCCACAAAAATCATTCCTATTCTTTATTTCCGTGACATCCTCTTAACCCTTGCCACTCAATTCCTCCTCTTTGTTCATTTTTTTCATTATTCATCGTTCTTAATTCCGCCTTTTTTTAACATTTCCACCATGCTGTTTTTCAAAACATTCTTTATCTTTGCGACAACAAATGTACGATTTTTATAACAAATATTACACGCAAACAACTAATTATCAATTAGTTGTGTGCAGCACGGGGGGTAATTTCCACTCTCTCAACCGTTTATAACCTTATAATTGAACCATTCAACAGCCACGCTTGAGCGTTTTCACGCTCAGGCGTGGCTTGTTTATTCACCCCCAAAACATCAAAAAGGAGAAAAATGTACGACAACACATTATCAAATATCGACAACCTTAGGAATCTCGTAAATCAAGCACTTGCAAGAATCAACAGACCACATTCCGAGGACATAACCTTACACGTGTTTCAAGAAATCCGAAGAGACAATAACCTACTGCTTTTCTACAATGATATAATTGACGCTTATAATGGTAACAGAGGAATTGTCAATCGCTTTATACCGAAAATCATAATCGAAATAACAGGCAGACATAAAGACGAATCTGAATCCGCTATTATAGTGACAGGAGAACTGAATAAAACTTACACTAAACTATATAACTAAAACACCATAATCATTATGAGAAAAATACTATTTGCATTATTGTCGGCATTTTTCTGCTCTTTCAATTTATTTAGCGCAGCCACTTACACGGATGCACCATTGTATTGGGGAGAAAGCACAAGCGAACCATCCTCCGGAACGCTAAACTCTACATATTTAACCGTTTATCGAGAAGGATCTTCAACTCCCGGTTCAGCCATAAGCACGTATACAGTAGGATCCTCCGGTGGTATTACTTCGACAGGTTCGACGGCGAAGCCAAAATTACTGAAAAGTACTGGTTCTGCAACAAATAAACTATACTTTCAGGCAACAGGTGGTCGCTATTTCTCCTCTATTAAGATTGTACTTAAGGCTTCTGGATCCACTGGAGATCAAACGAAAATCAAAAACTTCATAATAAACACAAATTACGGACCGTTAAAAGCGAATCAACTTAGTGCTGTATCTGGTTATTATTACGGAGCAACAGGGTTAAAATCCGATGGGACAGACGTAACTTTATCAAATTTTGATACCTATAATACATCTTCTAATGGATTTGATATAAAACACAATTCATCAGACAAATATGATTATATAGAATTAACCTTTAAAGATACTGCAACTGTAACAAAAGTGTCGCTTGATCCTAGTTCAACAGGTCAGGCTGTGTTAGTTACCGCTTATTATGTAAGTCTTCGAACTTCTTGTACCTCCATCACCCCTACGTTCTCCACGGACTACACGTCAACTACCCTCACCGTGGGCGGAGGCAATTCTTCCACCCCAGTTGTCAACAAAAACGGAAGTTCAGGCGCCATCTCGTGGACCAGCAGCGCACCATCAAAAGCCACGGTCAATAGCAGCGGTGTCGTAACCCCAGTCGCCGCGGGTTCCGCCACCATCACAGCCACGGTTGCCGCCAATGGCGATTACTGCGAAGGAACCGTCTCTAAGGATTTTACAATCAATGCTGCCGCTTGCTCCCCTTCCATCTCCGCTTTTCCTTCTTCCGCCAGCTACTGCAAGGATGACGACGCAACCGCCCTCTTCTTCACAGGATCGGGACACAACGCCCAGAAATGGCAGTATTATGACGGAGACTCGTGGGAAGACATCGACGGGGCTACCAACGCTACCTACACCCCTTCTACCTCAGCCACCGGTTCCACGCAATACCGCGTCGTGACCACCTGCGACTCCTACACCACCACCGCCACTTCTTCCGCCGCCACCGTCACCGTCAAGACTTCACCTAATCTCACCATCTCTTTGGATGAATAACTCTCATAGGTCTTCCTAGGCCATCCTAAGTCTTCCTAAATTCCCTATCTCCTCCACTCAAAAAAAGCATTTTTTCTCCTAATGATAGGTCAACCGCCGTGCGCCTCAGCTTGCCACGGCGGTTGCTGTTTTTTCCTTACGCGCTTGTGCAATTCACAAACTATTCGTATCATTGCGAAATAATTTCAAAATCAACAGAATGATGAACAAATCAATTTCCATCTTGCTCACCTTGTTTGCCCTCGCCATAAACACATTCGCCGACGATTTCTCCATCGCTTCCAATCTTGACACCATTCGCATGGTTGATTTGGGTTTGCCAAGCGGCACCCGCTGGGCGGATCGCAACATCGGTGCCGACTGTCCGGCGGACACAGGCAACTACTACGCTTGGGGTGAACTTACATCAAAAAATAATTACACTTGGTCCACTTATTTATGTCCGGTCAACTCGGATTGCGGCACAAACAACGACCCCATCTATGCTGCGCAAGGCAACAACCTCGACATCAGCGGCAGCGCATTCGATGCCGCCACCGTCCTTTGGGGAAGTGACTACGAACTGCCAGACAGCACGCAATGCGCCGAACTGCTCAACAGCGACTACACCACCTGGGATTGGACCTCCCAAACGGACAAAAACGGACATGAAATGAACGGCTACCTCGTCACCTCCAAAATCAACAGCAACACTATCTTCCTGCCAGCCGCTGGCTATTTTTCAAATGCCACGCTAAGCAACGTTAGTGCCACCTGCTACTATTGGTCAGCAACCCAGCGTTTCGACAATGCCCGCGCCGCTCGAAACCTTTACATCAACGCCACCTCCCATGTCGACAATGCGCGCGCCCGCTACTACGGACATGTCATTCGTCCGGTCACAACGGCTTCATCCACTGCGGTCACGGAAGTCTCCACTTCGCAAAAGCCCAGTAAACCACTGAAAACACTGCGCAACGGATACCTCAGCATTTCCAGCCCTGATGGAACCTCCTTTAGCCTCAGCGGAGCAAAAAATAAATGATTTTTGAATCTTCCACTTCCATCCCCGCACCACGCTGCGGGGATGTTTTTTCTGAAATGATTTGTTAATTAAGCCAAAAGTAGGTACTTTTGTACGTTTTATATAGCATTTTCATTTCGTGCCTAACGAAACGGACATAATCTCCTGCCTCAGCGAAAAAATCGTAAAGATAGAGCGACTTTACGAGCAATTGGAACAAAAAAACAAGATGCTGAGCAAGATGTACGACGACAAAGTCGGAGAGAATGGACATCTCAAGGCGGAAATGGAACGCTACAAGAAACTTTACGAAAATTTGGTCCTTGCCAAGTCGCTCAGCCTCTCCGACGAACAACGGATGCAAGCAAAGCGAAGCATTGACCAAATCATTAGGGAAATCAACAGAAGTCTAACTCTCATAAAATGATGGATTCCAACAACCGTGACAACGAACTCATCAACATCACCTTGCTCAAGAAAGAACTCGGTGAGAACGATGCCATTCCCGTCACTGGAATCCGTCGTGCTGACGAAGAAATTTACCGACAGGCGGACAGAGAAATCATGGATGCCATCACGCAATACCAAAACGAGTTTGGACCGCGTGGCGAAAGCAAATCCAAAATTCTGCTCCGCGTCTGCATCAACTTCGCCGTTCGCCGCATCATCGCATCACGCCATGGCAGCGAACAACAGCGTGAACAACTCAACCAAGTCAACCAGCAACTTGACACTTGGCTTGCCAACCACGCCTCCTGAGTCCTGACCTCCACAGGTTTCCTTATCTTTTCGTGCAAGTTTCATTACAGCCCGCGCTGTCGTGCCACGCTCGCTGTGATTAAAACGAACCTCGGCACGACTAAAACAACATTTTTTTCTTTCAATCCTAAAAGATAAAGACTCATGATTACAACCATCGTCATTGCGGTCATTACCTTTCTCGTAGGCGGAGGACTCACCTGGCTCATTGTCAGATACGCACTCCGAAGCCACTACGAGGCGGAAATGCACAAGGCTGAGGTCGACGCCGAAGCGTTGAAAAAAGACAAACTCGTAGAAATTCGCGAAAAATACCTCGCACAAAAAGAAGCCTACGAGAAGCAAGTTCAACAACGCAACCAGAAACTGCAACAAACCGAAAGTAGGCTGCAACAACGTGAGCAAGCCATCAACCAACAAAAGGAAGACCTCTCACGCAAAAACCAAGAAATCGAGAACGTCCGCAATGAACTTTCAAGACAAAGGGAAATCATTGAACACAAGCAGAAAGAACTGGACCAAATCACCGAAAAGCAACAACAACTGCTCGAACAGGTCTCCGGTCTCTCTGTCGAGGACGCAAAAAACCAACTCATAGAAAGCCTTCGTGACCAAGCCAAGACGGATGCCATGGCTTACGTCAACGAAGTGATGGACGAGGCGAAAATGACCGCCAACAAAGAGGCGAAACGCATTGTCGTGCAAACCATACAACGCGTGGCTACCGAAGCGGCCATCGAAAACTCCGTCACGGTATTCCATATTGAAAACGACGAGATGAAAGGACGCATCATCGGACGCGAAGGACGCAATATCCGCGCGCTCGAAGCCGCCACTGGCATCGAAGTCATTGTCGATGACACGCCTGAAGCCATCGTGCTCTCTTCCTTCGACCCTGTTCGACGCGAGATAGCGCGCCTTGCGCTCCACCAACTCGTCAACGACGGACGCATACACCCAGCGCGCATCGAAGAGGTGGTCAACAAGGTTCGCAAGCAAGTGGAAGAAGAAATCATCGAAACGGGAAAACGCACTTGCATCGACCTCGGCATCAACGGACTGCATCCGGAACTCGTCCGCATGGTCGGCAAAATGAAATACCGTTCCTCCTACGGACAAAATCTGCTCCAACACGCACGTGAAACGGCAAACCTCTGCGCAGTCATGGCAAGCGAACTCGGACTCAATCCTAAGAAGGCACGACGTGCGGGTCTCCTCCACGACATCGGCAAGGTGCCTGATGACGAACCTGAATTACCACACGCACTGCTCGGAATGAAACTTGCCGAAAAATACAAGGAGAAACCGGATGTTTGCAACGCCATCGGTGCCAACCACGACGAAACAGAAATGACTTCGCTCATCGCGCCTATCGTGCAAGCCTGCGACGCCATCTCAGGTGCGCGCCCAGGAGCGCGACGTGAAGTGGTCGAAGCCTATATCAAGCGCCTCAACGACCTTGAGCAGATTGCGCTGCAATACCCTGGTGTCATCAAGACCTATGCCATCCAAGCCGGACGCGAACTCCGCGTTATCGTGGGCGCGGACAAGATTGACGACAAAGACACCGAACGTCTCAGCTATGACATCGCGAAGAAGATTCAAGACGAAATGACCTACCCGGGTCAAGTCAAGATCACCGTCATCCGCGAGACGCGCGCTGTCTCTTACGCCAAGTAATCAAGAAAACAACTTTATAGACAATAAGAGTCCCGTGACTGATGTCACGGGACTCTTATTTTTTTCCTATATCTGACTCTCAATCGTCTAATTTGACCTTATCGGCCAACTCATCCGTATCAACCAAAACAAAGACCGTTTTGAACAAACCGATTGAAACAACATGTCTCTCTCCCTTGTAGCGGATAGAACCCGTCGAAAACAAGAAGTAACTGTCATAAGTCAACATGCGTTCCACCGCATAGTTTGACATCATTTCCACAATGCCGTTTCCCATCAATTCCTTGACAAAGAAGTCAGCGACCGTCACGCTGGCGGACTCTGCTGAATCCGATTTCTCTTTTATCTTGTCATAAAAAGACGAAGTGACTTTCTCCGTCAATTTATCAGCATGACTTTTTCGGTCCGGACAAGTAGTCACCGCAAACAGCAAGACAAAGGCACATATGATGAAAGCGACGATTCCCTTATTCATATCTTTTGTGTTTTACTTAAACAAAAAAACAGAAACGCTTCCGCTTATGTGCTCTGCCCAACTTTTAGTCTTTCAACTTGGCACAAAGGAATTCACGGTTCAAACGCGCAATGTTGGTCAGTGACACTCCCTTTGGACACTCAGCCGCACACGCTCCCGTGTTCGTGCAGTTACCAAAGCCCAACTCATCCATCTTTGCCACCATGTTCTTAGCGCGAGCGGCTGCCTCCGCCTTTCCTTGTGGCAGAAGTGCCAACTGGCTCACTTTGGCGGATACGAACAACATGGCTGAACCGTTCTTGCATGCTGCGGCACATGCGCCACAACCAATACACGACGCGCTATCCATGGCCTCATCTGCTATTGGCTTCGGAATGGCTATCGCATTGGCATCCGGAACACCTCCCGTGTTCACGCTCACGAAACCGCCCGCTTGCATGATTTTGTCGTACGCGGAACGATCTACCATCAAATCCCTGATTACAGGAAAGGCACGGCTACGCCATGGCTCAATGGTAATCACGTCACCATCTTTGAACTTACGCATATGCAACTGACAAGTCGTGATTTCCGTCTCCCAACCATGCGGATGACCGTTGATATATAACGAGCACATACCGCAAATACCCTCGCGACAATCGTGATCAAAGGCTATCGGCTCCTTGTGTTCCTTTACCAACTGCTCATTCAAGATGTCAAGCATCTCCAAGAACGATGCGTTCGTCGAGATGTCCTTCAATGCGTAGGTCTCAAAATGCCCTTTCGTCTTGGCATCTTTCTGACGCCAAATATTCAGTGTTATGTTGATTGATTTTGCCATGGTTTCTTAGTTTTTGTAGTTACGGGTTTTACGTTCGGTCTCTTCGTAATCCAAAGGTTCTTTCAACATCTCAGGTTCAACGCCTTCTCCCTTGTAATGCCAACAACTTACGTAACTATATTCTTCATCTTGACGCAACGCTTCGCCTTCTTCCGTCTGGAACTCTGTTCTGAAGTGACCACCGCAACTTTCGTTTCGGTTCAGTCCGTCACGAGCCATGAGTTCACCGATGTCAAAGAAATCTATCAGACGCAACGCCTTGCCCAACTCGATATTCAAGTCCTCTGCCTTTCCTGGAACATACACATGCTTCCAGAAGTCCTCACGCAACGCCTTAATCTTTTCTATGGCAAGCGTCAGGCTCTCCTTCGTGCGAGCCATGCCCACATACTCCCACATGATGTGTCCCAATTCCTTATGCAAGTCATCAACGGTCTTGTCACCTTGAACAGCCATGATTTTCTTGATCTTGTCCTCTACCGCCTTCTCCGCTTCGTCAAACTCCGCGCAGTCGGTCGAGAAGCGAGGCACTTGTATCTGGTCTGACAAATAGTTTTGTATCGTGTATGGAAGCACGAAATATCCGTCCGCCAATCCTTGCATCAATGCCGACGCTCCAAGGCGGTTGGCTCCATGATCAGAGAAGTTTGCCTCTCCGATTGCGAACAAACCTGGCACCGAAGTTTGCAATTCATAATCTACCCAAATGCCACCCATCGTGTAGTGAATGGCTGGATAAATCTTCATTGGTGTTTCATACGGATTCTCATTTTCAATCTTTTCATACATTTGGAATAAGTTGCCGTATTTCGCTTCTATCGCTTTCCTTCCCAGTCGGTTGATAGCCTCGCTGAAGTCCAAATAGACGGCAAGTCCGCTTGGAGCCACACCAAAGCCAGCGTCACAACGTTCCTTTGCGGCACGACTCGCCACGTCTCGAGGCACAAGGTTTCCAAACGCAGGATAACGACGCTCCAAATAGTAGTCGCGGTCTTCTTCCTTTATGTCCGTAGGTTTCAACTTGCCCGCTCTGATAGCCTCCGCGTCCTCTTTCTTCTTTGGCACCCAAATGCGTCCGTCATTACGCAACGACTCCGACATCAGTGTCAGTTTCGACTGATAATCACCATGAACAGGAATACACGTTGGATGTATCTGTGCATAACAAGGGTTTGCGAAGTATGCGCCCTTACGATAAGCCTGCATCGCGACCGAACCGTTGCTATGCATGGCGTTAGTTGACAAGAAATATGCGTTACCATATCCTCCTGTCGCCATCACCACGGCATGAGCGGCATACCTTTCAATTTTTCCGTTAAGCATGTTTCTGACGATTACGCCTCGTGCGCGACCGTCTATTATCACGATGTCAAGCACTTCCCTACGATTGTACTCTTTCACCGTGCCTTTCGCTATCTGACGGCTCAATGCGCTGTATGCGCCCAACAGCAACTGCTGTCCTGTCTGTCCCTTGGCATAGAACGTACGTGACACTTGCGCGCCACCGAACGAACGGTTAGCAAGCGTTCCGCCATATTCACGAGCGAACGGGACACCCTGCGCCACGCATTGGTCGATGATGTTGTTGCTCACCTCAGCCAGACGATACACGTTGGCTTCACGAGCACGATAGTCACCTCCCTTGATTGTGTCATAATACAAACGGTAAATCGAGTCTCCGTCATTCTGATAGTTCTTGGCCGCATTGATACCACCTTGCGCCGCGATCGAGTGCGCACGACGTGGCGAATCTTGCATGCAGAAATTGATCACGTTAAATCCCAACTCACCAAGCGTGGCGGCTGCGCTGGCACCCGCCAAGCCCGTACCGATGACGATGATGTCCAAACGGCGCTTGTTCGCAGGATTCACAAGTTTCTGCGTGTTCTTATATCGAGTCCATTTCTCCGCGAGCGGACCTTTAGGAATTTTGCTATCTATCGTTGCCATACTGATAATTTACGTTTGGATAGTTAAAGAATCGATTTGACGAAAAAGAAGATGACCACAACGGCAAATCCCGCTACCAAAAGCGTGGCATACACCATCGAAATCACCTGAATGCGCTTCAACCATACGGAATTGCTCAATCCCATTGATTGCAACGAACTCCAAAAACCGTGGCTAATATGGAACCACAAGGCGCACAACATTACCAAATAGAGCGCCACTACCACAGGACTTGAAAAGGTCTGCTCTATCAACCCATAACCGTTCGTGGCGTTTGCCAACAGGTTCGAATCCACTTCTACTCCTGCCATCGCCTGCAACTCCACAAATTGCATCTTTGCCCAGAAATGATACAAGTGCAATCCAAGGAGCGCCAAGATAACAATACCGAGAGCAAGCATGTTCTGTGACGCCCACTCTACCGTCTTCGGACGGGCGGTAACCGCATAACGATCATTGCCGCGAGCACGACGATTCTCGATGCTCAACAACAAACCGAAAAGAATGTGAATAATGAAACCTCCTGCCAAAATTGCCGTACCAACCAGGGCATACCAATTCGCTCCAAGAAATTCACACACGGTGTTATATCCTTCTGGAGAGATGATCGCGACAAGGTTCATGCACATGTGAAAAGTCAAAAACAAAATCAGGAACATGCCCGATATGCTCATGACCAACTTTCTGCCGATGGACGAGTTGATTAGGAAAAAACTCATAACGTTAACTTTAGTGTTATTGATTGGTTGATTATTTTATTTCTATTTGACACGCGTTTATAATCGCAAAAATAACATTTTTCCGCAATTCGCATGTCACTATTTGGTATTCATCACGGTCAAAAACTCTTCGTTCGAACGTGTTGACTCCATTTGTTGCTTGACAAACTCCATGGCCTCCTGCGATGTCATGTCGCTTAGGTATGTTCGCAACGCCCACACGCGCTGCAACACGGCTGGATGTTGCAACAAGTCGTCGCGACGAGTGCTTGACGCGGTGATGTCCACGGCAGGGAATATACGTTTGTTCGACAAACGGCGATCCAATTGCAATTCCATGTTTCCTGTTCCCTTGAACTCTTCGAAGATGACCTCATCCATCTTCGATCCCGTCTCCGTCAGAGCCGTGGCGATGATAGTCAACGAACCACCTCCTTCTATATTACGTGCAGCACCGAAGAATCGCTTTGGTTTCTGCAGGGCGTTGGCCTCCACACCACCGGACAAGACCTTTCCCGAAGCGGGTGACACCGTGTTATACGCCCTTGCCAATCGGGTGATGGAGTCCAAAAGAATGACGACGTCATGACCGCATTCCACCAATCGTTTTGCCTTCTCATGCACCATGTTCGCCACTTTCACATGCCTATCCGCTGGCTCGTCAAAGGTGGAAGAAACCACTTCCGCCCTCACGCTACGTTGCATGTCCGTCACCTCCTCTGGACGTTCGTCTATCAACAACACAATCATATACACTTCCGGATGATTAGCGGCTATCGCATTGGCGATGTCTTTGAGCAAAATGGTCTTTCCCGTCTTTGGTTGCGCCACGATCAGTCCGCGTTGTCCTTTACCTATCGGTGAAAACAAATCAACTATCCTCACCGACAGATTGTCTTGTTTCGTGGTTAAATCAAACTTCTCATTCGGGAAGATTGGGGTCAACTGTTCAAACGCCACACGGTCTCTCACCACTTCTGGTTTTCTGCCGTTCACCTCTATCACTTTCACCATGAGGAAATATTTCTCCCCTTCCCTTGGCGGACGTATCGTGCATTTCACGGTATCACCCTCTTTCAACGCGTTCTGCTTGATTTGCGATTGCGAGACAAGCACGTCGTCTGGCGATGAAAAATAATTGTAGTCAGGCGAACGTAAATAACCCGTTCCATCCTGAGTCACCTCCAGCACTCCCGTTGATGTCAACACATCCCCGAAATCATACTGTGGTTGCATTGGTTGCGGTGCGGGAGCGTTGTTATTCCACTTGTGCTCTCTCCTCTCAAATCGGTTCATCCGCTCTCCACCCTCACGCTTGCCTACCCACGCTTCCTTGTCTTGCTCTCCCGTCTCACCGTTGGCTTCTCTTTCCGCGCGATTTTGATAATCAAATCGATTATTGCGATTTCTCAACTTTCCATGACGACGATCACGCCAATTATTATAGTTGTAGTTATTGTTGCCGTTGTGGTTATTCTCCTGTCTTTCCTCGCTTCCCTCTCCTCTCTTTTCTTCCGTCTGGCTTTCCTCTACAGGAGCGACTGGCTTCGTCACTTCTCCGTTCTCTTCCACTTGCGCTTCTTGCTTTTCCTGCGCTTTCGTTTCCTTGACATCCGACTCTTGACGATTACGCATGTTAAATCGTCTCTGCATGGAGCGTCTGCCTGGTCTTTGGCGAACCACATCTTCCGTGGCAGTCGCCGCAGCCGTTTCTCCTTGCTCGTCACTCACGGAAACGCTGCTTGCTTGTACGTCTTTCGTTTCTTCCTGAATATTACGTGCTTCAGAATTACCGATTCTCGGACGACGTGTGCGACGTGGAGCGGTGACTGCCTGTGCCTCTGGCGTTTCGGTGTTGCCCGTGCCTCCTTTTGACTGTCTTACGGCTTGCTCGTCCAGAATCTTATAAATCAACTCATCTTTCTTGTAAGTATCAACTCTACTGATACCCATGTCTTTACCCAAAAGACGCAACTCAGTAAGCAATTTTGCTTTGAGATCTTGAATATTATACATAAAATAAAATTACGCTAACACGCCATATCATTCCATAACGATGACCCGTCCTTAACTAAAAGGCTCAATCGTTACCCATGACGGATGCTGTCACATCTACCGTCGCAATAAAAACAATAAAATAAGGAAATCTATTTCGGAAAGGCGAAGTCGCCACTTCCATCAATGTGAATGCAAAGATAATGTTTTTTAATATTCCGATTCTTTTATCATCGTTTTTTTACGCACGCTGTTTTTACACATTCTTCCTCAATGTCCGACCTACCATCTGTTCAGAATCTTGGTTTCTATGACGAACCCACCCTCCGACTTCATGCCTTCCATAGGATAGAAACGCTCTTCCTCCATTTCTTGTTTTTGCGGAGCGTCCGCATCTATCGTTTGTTGCATAGTAGCATTCAAGGCACCATCCAATAATGTAGCCGTGAAGTCGTATGGATGCAACACTTGCTTTCCCTTCATCTTCACGCCCTTCTGTTGCAGGCGGAAGTCGTACGTGCGACCGGCATACCTATATCTATATACAAATTCATAAGTCGAATAGTCCTCACGCATTCCCGTACCTTCTCCATCATAGTTTCGAACAACCTCATAACCCATCATGGGCACGCCCATCTGTTCCCTGATTTGCGCCTGCAAACGTTTCACGTACGACAAGTCATTGATATTATCCACCGATATGCTGGTCAAGAGCGTCGTGTCCCGCTTGTCAAAAGCCAACGTGACCTGCCGCCCCTCAACGTCTATCAATCGCATATCCTCACCTTGGTCATAAAAGTCAAGGTTAGTCAACACCTTATTGAATCCTTCTGGCAAGGTGCTGTCCGTGATGGCTTTGGCATCCAACGGCTCTCCCAAAACAATGTTTCTGAACGCATACTGGCGTGTCAAACTCGTATCCGGTGTGTCAAATATCTTCACGCTGCGGCGGTGATGTGTTCTCATCATGCCTTTTCCACGCCTCAAGGTGCTTTTCGCTTCGCCCTGCTCCGTTTCGGCGACTTCACTCTCCGCCATTCCGTCATACGCCACAGGTACGGCACGCACTGTCGTTTCTCCCGAACGCTTGCCATCTACCGCATATTTTGAAATGCCACCAGACTTCGTTTTTTTCGACTTTGCCTCGGCTCCTTGCTTTGATTTAAATAATCCTGAAAATGGATTTTCTACCCCTTCCGCCGTTTCACGCTCTTTATCACCGCCAAACAACTGCGCTTCACTTGGTAATACACAAACGATCAGTGACAACGCAAACAATATTCTTTTCATTTTCCCTTTTCTTTTTTTAACGCTTTCTCGTTATTCTTCGTCTCGGATTTCAAAAGTATATATTTTTCGACTTTTAACGTTAACTTTGCTGCCTAATTTTCTTTCTTATGAACATCGAACTTCAAATATCGTCTTGCGTCGCCGAAGCCGTTCATCAACTCTATGGCATCGAAACGACTCCGGACAAGGTACAAATCCAAAAAACCATTAAGGACTTTCCCGGTGACCTCACCGTCGTCACGTTCGCTTTTGTCAAGGCGGCACGCAAGGCTCCCGACGCTGTCGGTCTCGAACTCGGCAACTACATCAAGGAACATGTCAATGCCGTCGTTGATTTCAACGTCGTCAAAGGTTTTCTCAACCTCTCCCTTTCACAATCGCAATTCCTTGACACGCTCAACGCCATAGCCGCAAATCCTGACTACGGATTTGTCTCCGTTGATGACAATGCTCCGCTTGTCATGGTTGAATACTCCTCCCCGAACACCAACAAGCCGCTCCACCTCGGACACGTGCGCAACAATTTGCTTGGCTTCTCGCTTTCCGAGATTCTCCGTGCCAATGGCAATCGTGTCGTTCGCACCAACATCGTCAACGACCGTGGCATCCACATCTGCAAGTCCATGCTCGCATGGCAAAAATGGGGAAACGGCGAGACACCGCAATCCTCTGGCAAGAAAGGCGACCACCTCATCGGTGATTACTACGTCCTCTTCGACAAGGAATACAAGAAACAAATTCAACAACTCATTAGCGAGGGTCAATCCGAAGACGATGCCAAGAAGAACGCTCCTCTCATTCAAGAGGCTCAAGCCATGCTTCTCAAGTGGGAGCAGGGGGATGCCGAGGTTCGTAATCTCTGGTCCAAGATGAACGAGTGGGTTTACGAAGGCTTCGACACCACCTACAAACGCATGGGGGTCGCTTTCGACAAAATCTATTACGAAAGCCAAACCTATCTTGTCGGGAAAAAGAAAGTCGAGGAAGGTCTTGCCTCCGGTGCTTTCTACCGTCGTGACGATGGCTCCGTTTGGGCTAATCTCGAAAAGGACGGTCTTGACGAGAAACTTCTCCTTCGCCAGGACGGAACCTCCGTTTACATGACGCAAGACATAGGAACGGCAACGCTGCGTTTTCAAGAATATCCGATTGACCGCATGATTTATGTCGTCGGCAACGAACAGAACTATCACTTCCAAGTGCTTTCCATTCTTCTTGACCGTCTGGGGTTCAAATGGGGCAAAAGTCTTGTTCACTTCTCCTACGGCATGGTCGAACTGCCAAATGGAAAAATGAAAAGCCGTGAGGGAACAGTCGTTGACGCTGACGACCTGATGGATGAAATGGAAAAGACGGCTCTCGAAATGACTGCCGATCGCCTGCAAGACTTCTCCGACGACGAACGGAAGGAGATAGCGCGCATCGTCGGACTGGGTGCCCTCAAATACTTTATTCTCAAGGTGGATCCAAAACGGACCATGCTCTTCAACCCTGCTGAAAGCATCGACTTCAATGGCAACACGGGAGCGTTCATCCAATACACCTACGCCCGCATCCAAAGCGTTCTGCGCAAAGCCTCCGACCAAGGCATCGCTTGTCCCGACTCGCTACGCACTGACACGCTCACACTCAACGAAAAAGAGCAAGCGCTCGTACAGAGACTTAGCGACTTCCGTTCCGCGGTATCACAAGCAGGCAAGGAACTGAGCCCGTCCGTCATTGCCAACTACACCTACGAACTTGCCAAGGAGTTCAACCAATTCTACCATGACTGCCCTATTCTCAAGGAAGAGAATACCGACATCATGCACATGCGTCTGCTTCTGGCACGCACCACGGCAAACATCATCCGACGTGCCCTTTCCCTCCTCGGAATCGAAGTTCCTATCCGCATGTAAGAAATAAGGAAACGCTCACACACGTTTTTTTCGATAAACAATCAAGGCTCTTGCCTACTGGCAAGAGCCTTGTCTTTTACTCTATTCCTTAATCCGCTGTGCGAACAGATTTCCTTTCAAATAATTCTTAATTATTCGTTATTTACGATGATTGTACCGCTATCCACCACCGTCGATGCCGTCTCGAACTTATATGTGTACGTTCCGTTCGCAAGGTCATTCGTCTGGAAGATAATCTGGATGTCACCCGATGTCATCGCTGCGCTATAGATGGTCTTGACCTTTGAACCGCCACCATTATACAAGTTCAGCGAATACGTTTCAGCCGCAGGTATTGTGAAGTTTTTACAATGCAATGCGCCGCAACTCAATGCAGACGAGGCGGCACTTACATTCAGTACCACGCTCATAGTCGATTCCACGCCACCCGCATTTCTCGCTTTCACCGTGATGGTCTGACCGTCAGCCTCCACCGTCGGCGTTCCGCTGATTGTCAACGTGTTGTCCCCATTGTCCGTCACGGTCACGCCCGTGATGGTTCCCGTGGTTGTGTAAGTCACAGCCTCATCGGCACTAAAGGTCAAGGTCGTCATTGACTCGCCAAGCAACAAGTCTTGCACACGCGCACTTGAAGGACTAACATGTATTTCCGGTGCCGAAGGTGCCGTCACGTTCACTGTTTTGGTATTGCTTGCCGCGCAATAATTGCCGTTAGCGGCCACCGATGCCGTAATGACATAAGAACCTGCCGCAGTCGCGCTAAACGAACCGGCCACCACACTTCCGTTCACGTTGTTTACGGAATATCCAATGTCTCCCGATCCTGCCGTCACGCTTGCGCTGACAATTGAAGATTCGTCAATCGAAATGCTCAATGGAGTGACATTCAACGTGACAGAACGCGCGATGCAATGAACCGTAACACCAACAATATTGCTCGTGAGCGGTGTTGTCATATCCAAGTCTGAACAATAGTTTGAAACAACACAATAGTAATAAACGGTTCCTTCGGTTGCCGTCGGAACGGTATAAGTTGACGACTCCGCTCCCGCTATCAATGTTGCCGCCGTGGTACTTTGTGTCGTATTTCTGTACCATTGGTAACTCAACGTGCCGCTGCCGCTTGCCGTGACGCTCAACGTAGTCGTGCTTCCCTTGTTCACACTCTGCGTTACAGGTTGCACGCTGATGCTTGGCGCGTCACACGTGGTACTCGTGACTCCGATGCTTGATGCCATGGCAGTGCTTGCCACGGCGCAATAGATGCCACTCGCAGCCACCGATGCGTTCACGGAATACGTTCCCCCTGCCGTTGCTGTGAAGACACCGTCACTAACGCTTCCCGTCACAGGGCTAACAGTCCAACTTACTGTGCCACCCGTGGCGGCAACTGGAGAATACGTTACCGTCAAGTTCGCACTTTCTTCCGTAGTTATATCATAATCATCTGATGTTATCGAAATGCTACGAGCGACACAATTGGCGGTCATCGAAACAATATCTGTCGTAGTCCTCTTTCTCGTGCTGAGACCACATGTGTTTGTCACCACGCAATAGTAATAGGTAACACCTGGTGTTGATGGCGTTTGCGACAAGGTCGCCGACGTTTCGCCAACCAACGCCGTGCTTCCCGCCGTGCTGCTCGTTGTGTTGCTATACCACTGATAGGACAATACACCAGTATCCTCATCATCCGATGCGACCACCGTCAGCGTCATCTCTTGTCCCGCATAGTCTTCGTCTGCGACGGGCTGCGTGTCTATCGTTGGATTGTTACATGCCACCACTTCTTCTGACACGGTCAGGCTGCCGTTGATATTAGTACTCTTAGCGTGTTTTACACTTCTACCCGTGACGACAAAGTCGTATGTCTCCACAGTAGTCGGAATACCCGAAATAGTAAACGTCGTGCTGTCTGGCGACGCTATGGCAACCAACCCGGGTGGCAAGCAATCTATGCTCCATGCCACCGTGCTGTCACTCGTTACCACCATGCTGGTTATCGCCGTTCCTTGCGCAACTTCTTGGTCATCATTGGTAATGTTCAAGGCAGGAGCCTTCGCCGCAATGGTCAACGTGCCATTCAAATCGTTAGTCACGCCACCATACGTTCCTCTTAAAGTATAGGCGAACACGCCACTTTGCGTAGGCGTACCTGTAATCGTCACTTCCGACCCGCTTGCACTGCTGAGGCTCAATCCAGAAGGAAGTCCTGTTACCGCCCATGTCGTTGTTGCCTTATTACTGGTTGCCGTAATGGTGCTTATGGCACTGCCTACGGTTCCCGACTGTGTTCCGTTTTCCAACGATAGGATAGCACCACTCGTGACAACAATCTTTCCGCTTACACTTCCTGTTTTCGAATCGTCTGCCGTGGATGTTGCCGTGACCGTGAAGTTATAAGTTCCCGCTACGGTTGGTGTTCCGCTCAGGGTTGTTGTCGTTCCCGACGCTGTGCTTAGACTCACGCCACTTGGCAATCCCGTCGCCTCAAAGTCACAACTCTCTCCTGCCGTGACGACAATATTCGTTATAGCATCCGCCAGCGTGATGTTCTGATTCAAATTCGTTCCCGAAATCGACACTCCCGCACGTACATTCAAAACGAGATTTTTCAAATAAGTACCATTAGCACAACCGCGCTGCAATTTCAGATATTGACAGTTCGAAACCGGCGTAATCGTAAATTGAAGGGATGTACTCGTTCCACTTAATGACAAATCCGTAGTCTCACCACCATCTACATCCGTGTAAAGAAGGTGTGTTTTCGAATCACTACAAGCATTTCCTCCTTGACTGACATACACCGTAGCGTTATCTATATAAATTCCATCCAATGCGGACAAATCGAACTCGATATAATCTTTATTGTTGTTCATGTTCGCACCACTACTACTCCAGCCGCCAACGTCATAATGATTAACCACTAAACCATCATACGTTCCATCCGTGATAGAAGAAGGTGCCGAAGTCAATGCGAACTCTATTGGATCTGTCGCAGACAACGAAATAGACATCATCGTTGCGCAAATCATACAGATAAGTCGAATCCTCTGTCTCATACTTTTTCCTTCACTCTAAATTTTACTGTTAGGTTGTTTATTTTCCTGCCTTTTTTACCTTGTAACCGCAACTCACTTTTCCTTTCTCTATCTTTCCCAATTTGCCTTTCACCAATTGCCTTCCAAGCGGTGACATACGATCTATATATAAATGTCCGTCCAAATGGTCATACTCATGCTGAATGACACGGGCTGGATAACCAGTGAACACATCCTCATATTTCACTCCGTTCTCGTCTTCATACGCAATCTTCACGGTGTCCTTCCTTGTCACCTTACCGTCCATTCCCGGCAGAGAAAGACACCCCTCTTCCATCGTGACGTCCTTGCCACTCGTTTCTATAATGTGTGCGTTCAGAAACACTTTTTTGAAATTCTTCCATTCTGGATGTTCGTCGTCGTCAATCGGACTTAAATCAATGACAAACGCACGCAATGAAACGCCTATCTGCGGTGCGGCCAATCCGATTCCGTTTCCACTTTTATAAAGTGTTTCAAACAAATCATCCACCAACTGTTGTTTTCCTTCGTAATCAGAAGGCATATCCTCCGCCACTTTTCTCAAAACGGCATTTCCATACAAATAGATAGGTTGCAACATCTTCTTTGTTTTTTATTCGTTCTCTCCTGTAACAGGCTTCTTTTCAATCACGGCATATTCAAACACGTCCAATATTGGCGTTTCCGCTATGTTGGCAATCTCATAGTCCGACACGCCTTTATCCATCCCTGCCACGAGGGTCTCCAACGCGCTTTTTATATCGCTCCCTTTCACATAGACCGTCGTCCCTACGCGCTTTTCCACTCCTTTTTCTTCATCTATGGCTATCAGGTTCACCTTGCTCTTATACCACTTGTCCGCATTGCTGTCATGAACGTTGAACATGTCCGTGATTTTCACATGCTTCACGGCATCAACCTCAAACTCTCCACTGATATAAGGCTTTATCTCCAAAATGATGCGCGACTCCGCTTCCGTGAAACTGAGCGCGTCCACCAAATAGACCTCCGTCGTCATCTTGACAGAACCATCTTGTTGTTGCTTGTCGTACTTTACCTTACACTCAAACCACTTGTTCATATTGTCTTTTTTTGATTTTGTTTTCTTTCGGTGTTACGCCCTTTTCATTCAAGATTGCAAATATAAAGAAAAATTGACGTATTATTCGACGATAATCAACAATCAAATTAACGTAATTCACATAGAATTATTCAATCATTAATTTTTCCACCTCTGAATGACTGCGGACATTCAACTTTTCATTACCTTTGTCCGCATTTTTCCATCTATCGAAAGATGCTAATCCAGATATTTAACACAACTTTATAACACAACCTAATTTTCTGATGATTAACAAAGGCTTTGCGACCCTCATCGCCGTATGTTTATTCCTCGCATGCGCTTTCTATTTGTCATTCAGCGTCGTTACCAATCACTACGAAAACGCTGCTGTCGAATATGCGCAAGGCGATGCACAACGTTACAATGACTTCCTTGACTCCATGTCAACCGAGAAAGTGTGGTTCGGCTACACGCTTAAGGAAGCACGTGAAAAAGAACTTAACCTCGGTCTGGACCTCAAGGGCGGTATGAACGTCATCCTCGAGGTATCTATACCAGACATCGTTCGTAGCCTCGGCAACACCGAAAGCGAGAACTTCAACAAAGCCATTGAAATGGCGCAACAAAAGCAATTGGAGAGCCAAGACGACTTCCTCGACCTCTTCGAACAGTCGTTCCTCGAATTGGACCCGAACGCCAAACTCAGTTCTGTCTTCTCCACGCTTGCGCTCAAGGACAAAGTCACCCTCGCTTCTACCAACAAGGAGGTCATGGACGTATTGCGCGATCAAGTTGATGCCGCTGTCAGCAACTCATTCAACATCCTCCGCACACGTATTGACCGTTTCGGTGTCGTTCAACCTAACATCCAACGCCTCCAAAACGCAGGACGCATCTTAGTCGAACTCCCTGGCATCAAAGAGCCTGAACGCGTTCGCAAACTCCTCCAAGGAACGGCCAACCTTGAGTTCTGGGAGACCTACGAACTTTCCGAAATCGCACAGAACCTCGTGGATGCCGACAAACTTCTCGCCACCATCAACGCTGGCGAAATTGTTACTGACTCCGTCAAGACAGACACCGCGACATCGACGCAAGCCAATGTAATGGGCAAGGCGGACAGCCTCTTGGCAGCCATGCAAGCGGCCAATGCCGAAGGCGAATCTCAAGTGGACGAGCAAGCGCTCGAACAAGCGAAGAAGGAACATCCGCTCCTCGCCATTCTCCAACTCAACCAAGACCGATCGGGCAACCTTTCTCAAGGTCCCATCGTTGGATACGCACGCTACAACGACACGGCTAAAATCCGTGAGTTTATGGACCTGAAGCAAGTGAAGGCGGTTTTGCCTTCGGGACTTCGACTCAAATGGGGTGCCAAGGCTTTTGACGACAAAGGAAAATACTTCTACCTCTATGCCATCAAGTGCACCAACCGTGAGGACAAGGCTCCTCTCGAAGGCGATGTTATCACCGACGCGCGTGACGAATTTGGCGAACACAGCGTTTACGCCAAAGTCAACATGACAATGAACCCAGAAGGTGCCAACACTTGGTCAAGACTCACCGAAGAGAACAAAGGACGTTGCATTGCCATTGTTCTTGATGACTACGTATATAGCGCACCTCGCGTCAATGATAAAATCTCCGGTGGACGCTCTGAAATCACGGGGGACTTCACCGTCGAGGAGGCAAAAGACCTCGCCAACATGCTCAAGACAGGTAAGATGCCCGCTCCTGCAGTCATCGTACAAGAGGACGTTGTTGGTCCGTCTCTCGGACAGGAAGCCATCGAAAGCGGTTTGGCAGCTGCCGTCTTCGCTTTCATCTTGGTGCTCATCTACATGATTTTCTTCTACGGACCTACCGCAGGTCTTGTAGCCGACAGCGCACTCGTTGTCAACGTGTTCCTCCTCATTGGTATCCTTGCCTCTTTCAAGGCGGTACTCACGTTGCCAGGTATCACGGGTATCGTGCTTACGCTCGGTATGGCGGTGGACACCAACGTGCTCATCTACGAACGCATACGTGAAGAACTCCGCAAAGGAAAGGCAACCAACAAGGCTATCGAGGCAGGTTACGCAGGTGCGGCTTCCGCCATCATCGATGCCAATATCACGACCATCATTACAGGTATCGTACTCTTCCTCTTCGGAACCGGACCTATCAAAGGTTTTGCTACCACGCTCATCATTGGTATCGTCACCTCGCTCCTCACTGGCTTCGTAATGTCACGTTACGTTTACCAATGGATTATCAAAGGCGACAAGACGAACAACCTCAACTTCTCCACCAAACTCACGAAGAACTTGTTCCAAAACATTCACTTTGATTTCATCGGAAAACGCAAGATTGGTTATGCCATCTCCATTGCAGTCATTCTGACGGGTATTGTTTCCCTCTTTGTTCGCGGATTGAACACAGGCATCGACTTCACGGGTGGACGCAACTACGTTGTTAAGTTTGACAACGCTATCTCTACCGAGGAAGTCAAAGACTTGCTGACCGATGCTTTTGACGGACAAACACCTAATGTGATTACCATCAAGAGCAGTGAAGTGGCAAACTCCGATAACCGCGTGCGCATTTCTACCAACTTCAAAATCAACGACAACGCAAGCACCGTTGACGAAGAAATTGAAGGTCGTCTCTATGACGGACTGAAGTCGCAATTGAAGGAGGGTACGACACGTGAACAATTCGTTACGGAAAACATCCTTAGCAGCCAAAAGGTAGGTGCAAGCATCGCCGATGACATCAAGGCTTCTGCCGTCATCGCCATCTTCTTCGCACTCATTGCCATCGCGCTCTACATTCTCCTCCGATTCCGTCAAGCGGCGTTCTCCATGAGTGGTGTGGTTGCCTTGGCTCACGACACGATGATTATCATTGGTCTCTTCTCTCTTCTTTATAGCATCATGCCGTTCTCCATGGAGATTGACCAAGCGTTCATCGCCGCCATCTTGACCATCGTGGGTTACTCCATCAATGACACCGTAGTCATCTTTGACCGTGTGCGTGAATACCGCAATCAGAACTCGGAGTACTACGATAGCCGTCGTTCCTTGGTCCAAACCATCAACGACGCTCTCAACTCCACTCTTTGCCGTACGTTCAACACGTCCTTCACGACACTCATCGTGCTCCTCGCTATCTTTATCTTCGGCGGTGAGAGCATCCGAGGTTTTGTGTTCGCACTCCTCATCGGTGTGCTTGCGGGAACTTACTCATCACTCTTCATTGCCACCCCATTGGCTTACGAAGTGATGAAACGCAAAGAACAAAAATCAAACAAGAAATAATAATTTCTCTCTTCATTATTAACAAAGGCGGGACTTTTCCCGCCTTTGTTTTTAGGCACATCTTTTTTATCTTTGTTGCATAACAACTCTTTACAATGCGAAATCTACTGACATCCTGTTTCCTCTTGCTGGCAATCAATGTCATTTGCAACGCCCAATCTGTCATGCCAGTAGCTATCAATCGTTCCGTCATTTCCATTCCTGTGCCCGACACGGCTTCCTTGCTGCAAGAAGACTCCATTTTTGACGACGACCCCTCCTATCCGCGACGCATCGGCATCGTCACCAACCTCAGTGCCAACACATCCAACAGCGGTGAACTCACGCTTCTTGACGACGGCACCTCCCTTTGGACACTACCCATCTACGCCCAAGGAGCAAAATCCATCGGAATCATTCTTGACAAGATGAATCTCTCAAGTGGTGACACGCTCCGACTTTTTAATGCTGCGGGATATGCCATAGGCACTTGGACAAACAGAGACAACACTTCTTCAAAAAAACAAATGCCGCTATCCATCGGTGATAAGGCATTGCTCGTTCTCAAAACAAATCCAAACAACCATTCCGACCTGCACATTCAAGGCGTTTGCTACAATTACCGCAATGCATTTCGACGTGTTCCGTATCGCAACTCGTCTTCTGATGACCAATGCAGCATACAAGCCGCTCTCTCCGATGTTACGGAGGAAAAACAAGCCTCTTGCATCATGATTTTCGTGCGCGGAACGTCAAGCTACGCCTGCACAGGACAACTGGTCAACAACACAAACGGCGACAACACCCCCCTACTGTTGGGTGCATACCACTGTGTGAATTCCGATGACGATGCAGCCACATTGGTCACTTATTGGAACACGGAGTCTCCTCTTGGCGTTTCAGACATCATGGGAAGCACGGAGCAATACATCCTCGGAGCCACTCTTACGGAAGCGCGACAAGACGTTGATATGTCCTTGCTCACACTTAGTTCCTTCCCGTCCAAGTCTTTCCGTCCCTATCTCATTGGATGGAACAGAACATCCGAAGTCAACCCTCCTTTCCATGGAATACATCACCCACAAGGCTCAAACAAACGCGTCACGGAGTGTACCTCATCCATATCAACCAATTCGTCAATCGTTGACTACGACGGTCTCATCATGCCCGTAGGTTCATTGTGGCACATCAGTGCCTGGACAACGGGAACGACCGCCTCTGGCAGTAGTGGCAGCGCATTGCTTGATGCGGACAACCATCTCATAGGAACACTCGTTGGCGGAGCCTCTACCTGCTCAGCACCCAACAACGATTTTTACTCCACCTTCAAGCGACAATGGGACACGGGACTCCTCTCCGCTCATCTTGACAACGCAGGAACTGGAGCCACGATCCTTGACGGACGCAACCCCTATGGTGACGAAGCGGCCTCTCGTGTCACCATGCTCACGCCAACAACGGCTTCCGCCGCCACGCAACTCTCCTCCGTAAGCGGTGCGACACGTTTCGCACAAAGAATCACACTTGATGCGCCCGCAACGCTCATCGGACTTTACATCACCTCCTACAATGGCAAAATTCCTTCAAACGTCACCATCAGCCGCTGTCTCAACTCTACCGAATCCACGGCAAGCATAACCATTTCCGCACCCAAAATACCTGTCTGGCGCACAAGTTCCTCCTCTTTCGTTTACTACACCGAAGCGTCGCAAAGCCTCCTCGCAAAGTCCGACACCTATGTTCCAACAACGACCGCCGGCATCAATGTTGGTGATGAGTTTTTTGTCATTTTCGATGTCTCAGACGACGCCTTTCCCTACGCAACCATGACACCTAACGATGGTGCCTTCGTCGAACGAGACGGTGTTTGGGAACCACTCGCTTGTGAGGTCAGCCAAAATACCATCTGGATTGACGCGGTCACGACACCCGGTTGGACTGGCGACACGCAAATAGCCACGACAACTTGTTCCGATACACCTTCTGATTGCACAAGTGCGGTTAACGACATTTTCATATTTCCCTCCGTCCTTAACGCTGGCGAATCCATCACCATACGCAATCCGTCAGGCAAAGCCTTCACCGCTAACCTCTACGATCCAGCAGGTAATCGCATCAACTCACAGAAAAGTGACGGACACGACATTACCTTCCAAATACCAGTCTCCGGACGCATTGTCAGTGGTGCCTACTTCATCAATGTTAGCGGAGCTTCCGACAATTGGACGAAAATAATCATTGCGCATTAAATGCATTTTTGCGCCATTTCCGAACAATGTCATATCTTATTTTCTAACTTTGCACTAATAGAAAAAACAAAATTCATCATACTATGGCTGAGGAGCAATTAGATTGGTCGAACTTAAAATTCGGATATCACAAAACAGATTACAACGTACGATGCTATTATCGTGACGGCAAATGGGGAGAATTAGAAGTTAGCAGCAGCGAATACATCCCTATGCACATGGCGGCCACATGCCTCCACTACGGGCAAGAATGCTTTGAAGGACTGAAAGCCTACCGTGGCAAAGACGGAAAAATCCGTGTCTTCCGTGTGGAAGAGAACGCAAAACGAATGCAATCCACCTGCCGAGGAACACTTATGGCGGAACTGCCTGTCGAAAAATTCAAAGAGGCGGTTCTCAAAGTCGTGAAACTCAACGAACGATTCATTCCCCCTTACGAAAGTGGAGCCACCCTTTACATCCGACCACTCCTCATTGGCACGGGGGCGCAAGTTGGTGTTCACCCTGCCAACGAATACCTTTTTATTGTCTTCGTAACTCCAGTTGGCCCTTACTTCAAAGGTGGATTTGCCAGCACCCCTTACGTTGTCATTCGCAAATATGACCGCGCGGCTCCTCTTGGAACTGGTTGTTTCAAGGTCGGTGGCAACTATGCCGCCAGCCTGCGCGCCAACAAGGAAGCGCATGACTTGGGTTATTCTTGCGAATTTTATCTCGACAGCAAAGAAAAGAAATACATCGACGAAGCAGGTGCCGCCAACTTCTTTGGTATCAAGAACAACACCTACGTCACGCCTAAAAGCACATCCATCCTCCCTTCCATTACCAACATGAGCCTCATCCAATTGGCGGAAGACATGGGATTGAAAGTGGAACGACGCCCTATACCTATTGAAGAACTCGAAACATTCGAAGAGGCGGGAGCATGTGGCACGGCAGCGGTCATTGCCCCTATCGAAAAAATTGATGACATCGAAACGGGCAAGTCCTACGTCCTTTGCAAAGACGGCAAACCAGGACCTATCTGCACCAAACTCTATCACCACCTCCGCGGCATCCAATACGGAGATGAACCCGATCTCCACAACTGGGTCACCATCATCGAATAGTTTTTCTCAAATAATCTATAACAACAGAACCCCGTCCTTTTCTGGACGGGGTTCTGTTGTTACCTGGATTTGCATGCTATTCAAGACTTCGGAAATAACTTACGTTTCAATCCGACTATCTTTCCGGTCAGTCGAACACCCAATAGATTAACGACCTTTTTCTTTATTCTCTGATAGAGCGTCAAGTCGCACCACGACGCTGCAAAATGATGAATGCAGTAAGTATTCTTCGTGATTTTAATTTCCCCTATGCTGTTTTTCGGACAAAAATAATCGACAGGAAAAACATGCAGATTATTCTTGTAAACACTTCTTTTTCCATCACATACAAAACCATTTTCCTTCATGATTCTGGATATGGTAATTGTATTTGATGTCAGGTCCAAAGTACCATCCTGCTTTAGAAAGTGTTTCCCATCATAATATGCCAATTGTTCCTCCACCCAGGTTCCATGCGCTTCACTTGCCATCAATCCCGTAACCGGCGATAAGGATTGACTGCCTTCGTATCCGGTAAAAGCAGGAAGATACAATAGGTCATCGAGCGATTTCAATATCTCCACATCCGTGTCCATATAGATGCCGCCTTCTGTACTCAACGCATATAATCGCACATAATCCGTCACGAACGCGAATTTTCGGTTTTCGTATGCTTCTTTGACATAAGGAACAGAGTTAATATCAAAGACATCTTCGTTCCAAAGTTTCAACTCATAATCCGGAAGAAACTTCTTCCACGATTCAATGCACTTTACTGCAAGTTCCGGCATTTCACCTCGTCCAAACCATGCGTAATGTATCTTCTTGGGTATCATCTCTTTTCTGTCCTTGTTAAATGCACATAAGTTTTCTCACGATTCTCTCTGAAGCATGTCCATCACCATAAGGATTCACAGCATTCGACATGGCATCATATTCGCTTGGATTAGTAAGCAAGTTTGAGGTACATTGTATAATTGTTTCTTTATCAGAGCCAACAAGTTTAACGGTTCCCGCTTCTACCGCCTCTGGACGTTCTGTCGTATCGCGCATTACCAAAACAGGTTTACCTAAACCAGGAGCCTCCTCCTGTATGCCACCACTGTCTGTTAGTATCAAACAACTACGGCTCATCAAATAAACAAACTCCAAATACTCCAACGGTTCCGCTAAAAAGACATTGTTCAATCCGGCTCCCAATATTTCATTGACGGGTTTCCTGACATTGGGATTCAAATGAACCGGATAGACAAAATCTACGTCATCAAATTGTTGCGACAATTCTTTTATCGCTTTGCATATATGCAAGAAACCATCACCGAAGTTTTCTCTTCGATGACCGGTTATCAACACCACTCTTCTACCCGAGTCAAGTCGCCTAACATCATAACCTAATTCTAATATTCTTTTTGCGACAAATTCTCTTGCACCTTTGTTTTGATTTAACATTGAGATGACCTTATGCAAGGCGTCAATAACCGTATTCCCCGTAACTTCAATCTTTTCTGGACTCACGCCTTCCTGAATCAAATTACGTTTGGCGGTTTCAGTCGGGGCAAAGTTGTACGTCGCAATTCTGCCTGTTAACTGACGATTCATCTCTTCTGGCCACGGACTATAAATATCATGCGTTCGAAGCCCGGCCTCTACATGCCCAACTTTTATTTTTTTGTAAAATGCGGACAAAGCGGCGGCAAAAGAGGTGGTCGTATCACCATGAACAAGCACAACATCAGGTTTAGAAGATTCAAGAACGTGCCTCATTCCTATCGTCACCGCACTTGTTACATCATACAAATCCTGATTTGGCTTCATGATGTTGAGATCGTAGTCTGGTTTTATTTCAAACAAATTCAAGACCTGATCCAACATTTCACGATGCTGACCCGTGACACAAACCTCAGTTTCTATCTTCGATTGTTTTTTTAGTTCCAAAACCAAAGGTGCCATTTTAATAGCCTCCGGACGAGTTCCGAATACCAATAAAACTTTTGTCATTTGCGCTACCTCCTATTTTCAAAAACTTTGTTCTTTCCGTGTCCACTTCTCGAACTTAAACAAGCATCGTTCCAATAGCCAAAAGAGTTTATAAGCCCATCCATAACGCTTCAACCTTCGAATCTGCGATATAGGAAACACCCATTCGTCATAATCTTTCAACATTTTAGAATTGATGCGCTTCTCCAAATAATCGCGTCGCTCTTTTTTCGTCAATTCCGTGTTTGTTTCACTTATGCCTGTCATGTCGAAAAGCGTGACATCAACATCCGCATAAACTGGTTTTTCCTCACCGAAAATGATTGCCTCCATATACCACGTCCAATCCGATACGATACGATACGTTTCGTCATATTTTCCGTACTTGTCAAACAGACTGCGCTTGATATAGGCTGGCGAATGATTCAGCGTTCCCGAGTAGAAGCCCAAGAAAGTAATTTCACGACCCGCGAAGCAACGGTCGCGCATCGTATGCTCATCGGGAAACACTTTTATCATGTTACCATAAAGAATAGAAGGACTGCCCTCTTCCGCAAGGCGTTTGGTCATGCGACTCACGACATCGTTACTTGCCAAGCAATCACCGCTATTCAGAATCTGAATATAATCGCCATGCGCCATGGCGATACCTTTATTCATGGCATTATAAATGCCACCGTCTGGTTCACTTACCCATATTACGTCAACAAGGGGGCAAGCCCCCTTGTTGTTCGCATATTCCCGTATGACTTCCACCGACCCGTCAGTCGATGCGCCATCCACAATCACATGTTCAATCTCACAATCTTCCAGACTCTTCACCGACTGCAATGTTCGGCGAAGTCCCTCCGCATTATTGCGATTGATTGTTATGATTGACAGTAGCATTTATTGTGACAACTTGTTAAAGTCCTCAAGCGAAATGGATTTCTTATCCAATTTTACTTTTTCTTTTACAACCGCTATCACTTTGTCATTGACAGCACCCGAACGCAAATTATTTACCGCCTTTTGGTCCTTCATCATGTCCACAGCATAATTCTCCAGAACATCCTCAGGGACATTGTTCATGCCGTATTGCGCAAATTGGGCTTGAGCAACCTTCTTGGCGAAGTTCTTCAAGTCTTCATCTTCAACCTTCACGTCATTGTCAGCAACAATATGCTCTTGTATGAGGTGCCACTTCAAGTCGTCCTTGATGTTGTTGTAATACTCGTCAATCTTCTCTGCCGTCACCTCCTTGTTCGTGGCAAGAATCCAACGTTTCAGGAATGCGTCTGGCAATTGAACATCAGCGATTTGCTCCAACAAGACCTTCTTGGCGTCAATACCGAAACGATAGTCACTATCCGCCTCGAGTGTCTTTTCGATGTCGCCTTGAATACGGCTACGGAACTCATCCTCGCTCTTCACGTTTCCTTCGCCAAACACTTTGTCGAAGAGAGTTTGGTTCACTTCCGCTGGAGTATAACGAGTGATTTCCGTAATGGTATAAGCAAAATCGCAAGTTACGTCCTTTGCGTCATCACGCTTAATTTTCAAGAACGAAGCGCGTTCTGCGTCATTCTCAAATGCCTTTGCAGCATTCAGTGTCACCACGTCACCCACTTTCTTTCCGATAAGTGACTTCTTGCTATCTTCATCCTTCACATACTCAGGACTCACAATGGCACCTTCCGCACTCAAACCGCCCTCTTTCACAGAACCGTCCACGTTCAACTCTGCCACGGTACCTTTCACCACGTCTTTCGATTCGGTCACGTCTGCCGAACCATAACTTCCAAACCTGTTTTTGTATTGCTCTACTTGATCGTCAACCAGCTTATTGTCGCTCTTGATGTCATAATAAGCGACTTTCACTTTATCATTGAGCGACACACTAAATGATGGAGCGATCGCAATGTCAAACGAGAACGTAAACTCCTCGTCAGTCTTGAAATTTACTTCTTTTTGCTCTTCCGAAGGAAGTGGATCACCCAACAAATCTATTTTCTCATTTTTGATATAGTCGTACAAACCGCGAGAAACCAACTGATTAACTTCCTCAACCAACACCTCTGTTCCAAAACGTTGTTTCAACATGCTGATTGGTGCGCTGCCTGGACGGAATCCTGGCATATTGCTACGCTTGCGCATCTCTTTCAATTGCTTATTCACGCCTTCTTCATAGTCTGCTTTCACGACGTTCACCGTCAGCGTGGCGTTCATCGAATCCACGTCCTTACGTTCAATCTTCATTTTTTGATTTGTCTATTTTTAATTTTCATATAAATTATTGAAGTGCAAAGGTAAACAATTCTTTGCAGATTTTTCTTGCTCACTTACAACCATATTTTCTATTTTTGCGTTCTACACCACTTCTCATTAAAACACGCTTAAAGAAAACGTAAAATAATGGAAAACAAATGGATTCGAGGGGCTATCCCTGCCCTCCTCATTCACTGCTCCATCGGAAGTGTCTATTGTTGGTCTCTGTTCAAGGGTGACATCGCCACCGAAATGGGACTACCGGATACTTCCAAAATTGAATTCGCTTTTTCTCTTGCCATCTTTTTCTTGGGCATGTCTGCTGCTTTCGCGGGACACTTCATCGAAAAGAATGTCAAACGTGGCGTTGCCATTTCTACCATAAGTTTTGTTGCCGGTCTTCTGCTTACGGTTCTTAGCATTCAAACGAAATGCGTTTGGGGACTTTTCCTTAGCTATGGATGCATCATGGGAATCGGACTGGGAACTGGCTATCTCTCTCCTGTTAAGACGCTCATGCTTTGGTTTCGCGAACACAAGGGAATTGCGACGGGCATTGCCATTAGTGGTTTCGGACTGAGCAAGGTGCTCTACTCCCCTTTCATTGAGTGGTGTGACAAGATGTACGGCGTTCAGACAACGTTAACTTGCATGGCAATCATCAGCGCGGCATGCATGGGATTAGCACTCTACCTCATCCATAAACCTAAAGACTGGGTGGAACAAGTCGCACCGCTGCGCCTCGACATCATCAAGGAAGTCCTTTTTGACAAGGACTACTTGAAAATCTGGTTCATCTTTTATCTCAACATCACTTGCGGACTGGCCCTTATCGCCTTCGAGAAGAACCTCGGATTGGCTGCTGGTATATCTGGCGGCATTGCCATGCTCAGCGCCCTCACCGCGTTCTTTAACACCGTAGGACGATTTGGCTACTCCACATGGAGCGACTACATGGCAGACAAAAGCAAGGTCTATAAAACCATCTTCATTTCTTGCGCCGCCGTCTGTCTTCTGGGCATCTTGGCTTTCCCGGACAATTTCATCTATCACGGCGAAGACACCGATTTCGATTCACTTAGTTTCGCTGTCCTCCCCGTCACAGTGTTGCTCCTTTGTGTCATCAACCTCGGCTACGGAGGTGGATTCAGCACGCTTCCGACGCTTCTTGAATCTCGATTTGGCATGAAGCGTATTTCCATGATTCACGGATTCACGCTCTCCGCTTGGGCTTTCGCCGGCTTGAGCGGCAACCAATTGAGCAATCTCATCATCAATAAAATGGGAGGCTCCTACAACGACTTGCTGATTGCTTTGGGCATTCTCTACCTCCTTGCCCTTGTCGTCATCTGCACCCTCAAATACAAACCACACCCTGATAGTGAAAAACCGATTAAGGATCCTTCTGAAACCGAAGACTCAAGACAATTGACCATACCTCTAAGTCCACAAAAATGAAAATTGCGCTTATTCAACAACGTGCCACATCCTCCCCTTCCGACAACCAAGAACGGTTACGTTCTAAAATAAAACAAGCCGCAGAACAAGGCGCTCGACTTGTCGTTTTGCAAGAACTCCATGACACGCTCTACTTCTGCCAGACCGAAGACACCCATAACTTCTCTTTTGCGCAGCCCATCCCTAATGGCGACGCATGCCATTTTTACGCACAAGTGGCAAGGCAAAACAACATTGTTTTAGTCACTTCACTTTTCGAACGCGTCATGGCGGGTCTTTATCATAACACATCCGTGGTTTTCGAATCTGACGGCACCATAGCGGGAACTTATCGCAAAATGCACATTCCTGACGACCCCGGGTTTTACGAAAAGTTCTACTTTACACCAGGCGACTTGGGCTTTCACCCCATCAAGACCTCTGTCGGAACTCTTGGCGTAATGGTTTGCTGGGATCAATGGTATCCGGAAGCGGCACGACTCATGTCTCTTGCAGGTGCCGACCTGCTCATTTACCCTACAGCCATCGGTAGCGACCCCCGTGACGACCGTGATGAGCAAGAGCGTCAAAGACAAGCATGGATAACCGTCCAACGGGGACATGCTGTCGCAAATGGCATTCCCGTCATTGCCGTCAATCGCGTAGGTCACGAAGAGGACCCGTCTCATTCTTCCGAAGGCATTAACTTTTGGGGCAGCAGTTTCATCTGCGGACCTCAAGGTGAGATTCTGGCGCAAGCGGCCTGCGATAGCGAAGAGTTGCTCATTTTCGATCTTGACCTCAATCATGCCGAAAACGTTCGACGCATTTGGCCATTCTTCCGCGATCGACGCATTGACTTCTACGAGGACATCAGGAAACGTTCCATCCAATAATTTTTCCCTTTCTAATCACCTTTTCTCACTTTTTTTGGTTAACTTTCGGGGACAATTAAATCATTGTGCCCATGGACAAAAACACCAAACGTTTTCAAGAAGCGGAAGAAGGCTATTCCATTACCGAAGCCATCAACGAAGCCAAACGATGCTTGCATTGCAAAGTTCCGCAATGTAAAAAAGGTTGCCCTATCGAAAATGACATTCCCGATTTCATCCATGAAATTTCAATGGGTAACTTCGGAAACGCCATTGAAATAATCAACAACAAGAGCAACCTGCCCGCCATTTGCGGACGTGTTTGTCCACACGAGAAACAATGCGAAGGGCACTGCGTCTTGAATAAGAAAGGAACCCCTATCCGCGTCGGCAAACTCGAACGCTTCGCTGCCGATTTCGACGGCTCAACAGGACTCTTTCACGAAAAAATCACAGCAAAAACACGAGGCAAAGTAGCGGTCATCGGCTCCGGACCCGCAGGTCTCACCGTGGCGGGCGACTTGGCTCGCATGGGTTTCAACGTCGTCATCTACGAGAAGGAAGCACAATTGGGCGGCGTGCTCCTCTACGGAATCCCGGGCTACCGACTGCCGAAAGATGTCGTTCAACATGAAGTTGATAAAATAGAAGCACTTGGCGTGACCTTTATCACAAACTGCGCCATCGGCAAGGATGTCACGGTTGACGATATGTTCAACCGTGGTTTTGATGCCGTTTTCATCGGTAGTGGAACGGCAGTTCCCAAAACTCTTGACTTGCCTGGCAAGGAAGCGAAAGGTGTCGTGCAATCATCCTATTTCCTCCGCATGGTCAGCCTCTACAACAACCAAAATGTGTCACTTGATGAAGTTCCTGTCAAAGCGGGCGACATCGTCGGGGTCATCGGGGCGGGCAATGTCGCCATGGATGCCGCCCGAACAGCCATGCGCATGGGAGCTAAAAGCGTTACGGTTTTCTACCACAAGACACGTGAAGATATTACCGCCAATCAATCTGAATACAACGAAGCCGTTGCCGAAAACGTCCAATTCTCTTGGAATTCCAACGTCACCGCATTCCTGTCAAGCAACGGTATTCTCACGGCTGCCAAAGTTCAAAAGCCTGAAGGCGAAGTCATTGTTCCTGTCAACAAAATGCTCTTTGCCGTCGGCAGCAAACCTGCCAACGTCATCGTCGCATCCACCAGTGGCATTGAAGTCAATGACCTTGGTTACGTCATCACCAAGGAACGACCTTATGGCATGACCACGCGCCATGGCGTCTTTGCCGGCGGCGACGTTGTTCACACGCCACAAACAGTCGTTCTCGCCATGCGCGACGCAAAGGAGGTCGCACAAGGCATCGCGCAATATGTCGATGCAAAGCATCTTCTCGAAGATTAACATTCCATCCATTTTAATTCTTTCATAACAAAATTGCCACCAATAGGTGGCAATTTTGTTTTTTAACTCATTTTTTTACTATGCAATACCATCACTTTTTATAAAAATAATACCTTTGTAACAATCGAAAACAAAATCACTACACATGTCAAGCACTTTACGATTCAATGCGGTCGAAGAGGCTTTCAAAAAGCAACCGCGCGTTCCCGTTAGCCCGGGGAAATTCACTTCCGAATACTACGGCAAATACGTCTTCAACGATGCCGCCATGTCCAAATACCTTTCAAAGGACACTTATCGCGCCTTGAAGAATGTCATTGACAAGGGCGAGAATCTCACCTTGCAAGTGGCTGACCAAGTTGCTGCAGGCATGAAACGCTGGGCAATGGAACTCGGAGCCACGCACTACACCCACTGGTTCCAACCCCTTACTGGCGGAACGGCAGAAAAACACGACTCCTTCATTGAATACGAGAGCGCACCCGGAGGCGACATCATCGAAGAATTCACAGGGAAACTTCTCGTGCAAGCGGAGCCCGACGCGTCCTCCTTTCCAAGTGGTGGCATTCGATCCACTTTCGAGGCGCGCGGCTACACGGGGTGGGATCCCGCTTCGCCTGCTTTCGTCAAGGGCAACACGCTTTGCATCCCTACTGTCTTCATCTCTTACAAGGGAGAGGCTCTCGACTACAAAGCACCTTTGTTGAAATCCATCGCTTCGGTTAACAAAGCGGCAACCGCCGTATGCAACTACTTCGACACACGTGTCAAAAAGGTTTACGCTTACCTCGGATGGGAGCAGGAATATTTCCTTGTTGATGAAGGTTTGTTCGCGACGCGTCCGGACCTTGTGCTGACAGGACGAACGCTCATCGGACACGAAAGCGCCAAACTGCAACAACTCGAAGATCACTATTTCGGAGCGATACCTGGTCGAGTGGCTGCCTATATGGAAGATTTGGAATACGAAGGCTACAAATACGGCATTCCTCTCAAAACATGTCACAACGAGGTGGCGCCAAACCAATTCGAACTCGCCCCTATCTATAGCGAAATGAATGTGGCTGTGGACCAAAACCTCATCATCATGAACATCATGGAGACCCTTGCCATGAAACACGGTTTCAGACTCCTCCTGCACGAAAAGCCTTTTGCTGGCATCAACGGCAGTGGAAAACATTGCAATTGGTCGCTCGGGACAGACACCGGTGTCGGGCTCTTCACCCCGGGCAAAACTCCAAAGGAGAACTTACAATTCATCACCTTTATCGTCAATGCGCTCATGATGGCATACAAACACGGTCGATTGCTGAAAGCATCCATTCTGACCGCCACCAACGCGCATCGATTAGGAGCGAACGAGGCGCCTCCTGCCATCATCTCCGCGTTCCTTGGTTCCCAAATCGGAAACATTCTTGACAAGATTGAACACAGCGACACGAAGCATGACATTGTCCTGGACGCAAAACACGCCCTGAAATTGGGCATCGCCCACATCCCGGATCTCATGCAAGACAACACGGATCGTAACCGTACTTCGCCTTTCGCTTTCACTGGCAACCGATTTGAGTTCCGCGCTGTCGGCTCTTCCGCCAACTGCTCTCCGGCACTCATCGTCCTGAACACCGCCATGGCCGACCAATTGACGCAATTCAAACAAGATGTCGATAACAAAATCAAGGCGGGCGAGAAGAAGGAAAACGCCATCTTCCAAGTGCTGAAAGAATATATCAAGATTTGCAAACCCGTTTGCTTTGACGGCAACGGCTACAGTAAGGAATGGGAAGAAGAAGCCAAACGCAGAGGTCTTGATTGCGAAAAATCGTGCCCTAAACTCTACGACGCCTACACAAACCAAAAGAGCGTGGAAATGTTTGAACGCATGAACGTGATGAGCCAATTGGAGTTGACCGCTCGCAACGAAATAAAATACGAGACTTACTCAAAGAAGATTGCCATCGAAAGCCGCGTGTTGGGCAACATGGCACTCAACCACATCATTCCTGTCGCTTTGCGCTACCAAGACATGCTCATTGACAGCATCGCGAAACTCAAACAAGTGCTTTCTGCCGAGAAGGTTGACAAGATTGGAAAAGAAAGCATTGATGAGATTGAAGAGATAGCAACCTGCATCAGCGAGGTAAAACGCAATGTTCAGAAAATGGTTGCGGCACGCGAAAAGGCATTGGCAATAGAAAACCAAAAGGATATGGCCAATGCGTTTCACGATGAGGTTGAGCCTTACTTCGACAAAATCAGGAAGCCTATTGACCGACTGGAGTTTATCGTTGACAACGAGATGTGGCCGCTGCCTAAATATCGGGAACTCCTGTTCATCCGATAGGATTCCATTAGACACCAGAAAGCAAAAGGTCTCGGATTCAAATGGTTCCGAGACCTTTGTCATTTCCTCTACAATTTCACTAACAATTTTATTTGCTCGTTATCGGAATGATGTTCGAAAAACCAGTCATGTCAAACACATGTTTCACGGAAGGTATCATATTCGCTATCGAAAACCTTACCTTTTTTGACTGCAGCGTCTGTAACGATTTCAACATGACACGCAAGCCGCTGCTGCTGATATAGTTCATATTCCGCGCGTCATAGACAACCTCACCTTCAGATTTTTCGAGCACTGATACGATTGATTGCTCAAAATCTTGGGCATTCACCGTGTCAATACGTTCAGGAAGGTTTACAATTGTTCTTTCCTCTTCTTCAATAATTTCCAGTTCCATATTATTCAATTGTCTTTTTTCTTTTTTGTCCTTGTCTGATTCGTTCAATTAGTTCTTTTCCGATTGGATCACTTTTTTCAAGATAAAAACATTCTTTCCTTCCACGCGTTGATACTCCAATTCGTTCATGATATTTTTAATGATAAAGATACCTAATCCACCGATTTGCCTGTCGTCGGCAGGAAGTGTCGTATCGACTTGTCCTACTTGCAATGGGTCAAAAGCGACACCTCGGTCCGTAATCACGAACACGATGGACTTGTCTGAAGTAGTGGCTGAAATGTCAATATCATCGTCCTCGCTCCCTTTCGGATAGGCATAGAGCACCACGTTGCTAACCGCCTCCTCAAGAACAAGATTGAGGTTCATCGTCATCTCTTCACCCAAATTCATGTCTCCACACACCTTATTGACAAAAGGTGGCAACTTTGACAATTCATCCACCTTGTTTTTTATTTTTAGTTCGTATTTCATGATTGTTTTTCCTTGACAATTAGTAAAACAATTCCGACGAAACTCTACTTTGCGTTGCAGTCAATGTATCGGATGATGAATTCAGCAGCCTCATCTTCGGTCATGTTAGTCACGTTAATGACCAAGTCATACAGACGTGCGTCATAGCGACTCAATGAAGTAACTTTTTTTACGAAGGACTCTCTTCCCTCGTCTAATTCTTCAATGAGTTTGATGGCTTCCTCGCGTGATTTGCCCTGTTTTTCCATGATGCGTTCCACACGTTTCTCCTTAGTGCTTGTGATGAGGACCTTGACTGCATTCGGATAGTCTCTGAACACGTATGCGGAACTTCTTCCCGCAATGACACACGATTCGTTCTTCGCCAATTCCATCAGCGTTTCTTCCTCAATGCTATACATGTTTTCTGGTGTTGGAGAAGGTGGAATGACATCCAACGGGGCTGTCATTTCCTCTGTGGACAAGAAACTATGCAAAAGTTTCATCCACCAACTCTTTTCGGCTTTGTGCTTTTCTATCTCCTCCTTTGACAGATTGAAATACTGTGTGAGTTGTTCAGTGACAGCCTTGTCAAAATAACGTACTCCTAAATGTTCAGCCACCTTGGCACCGATGCGTCTTCCTCCCGTTCCCGCTTCCCTGTTTATGGTGACGACAAAATTCGCTTTTTTATCCATGATATTTCTGTTTTTATTTTTGCAAATATAATTATTGTAATCCTAATTGTTTTGCTGTATTCAATAGGTTTTCCGCTTGGCTGTCATTATATTCATTTTCTCCATAAAGGTAGTCAAGCAGCCTTTTCAACGCCAATTTTCCGCATCCCTTACGGAGCAAATAGGCGATACATAGATTTTGGATGCCAACGGCAGAGGTAATGATGTCAAGGTCTGTATTGCCAATCTGGTAACGTGCCAAGTGGAATGCGTCATCAAATCTTTCTTTGACCAATCGTTCCACGTCATCCAATGTCTTCATGCCCAATTGCTTCAAGATGGTGCAATATGGCAGAAGCGAAGTGTCAAAGATTTCAGCATGGTTGACAGCGGCAATGCGTTCATTGAGTTTCTTGAATGGTTCCAGACGAAGGAAACTCTTGAACGAGTCCATGGTGAGTTCGATTTTGTCCGTTTTGCCTTGTTTGAGCAATTCTTCCATACGATGACGATATTCATTGACCGACATGCGTATGCGACTGAACTCTTCGTCTATCAGTTCGAGCATTCCCGCCAATCGACCGAAACTGCGCACATATTCCGAAGGAACGTCTATGTCGCTCTTGTAGCCAATGTCGTGTTCAACCGCCGCCCAAACATGTTGGAGCGTGGAGCGTATCTGAATCTCGAATCTTACATTTTTTAGTTCTTCAAGTCCGTTTTCTTTTGCCATCTTGTCCGTCAGTCGGCAAATGTAATGGACGGAGTTATAACCGAAACTTTGGACGTCATGCGTTTTCCGCTTGTCAACAGTGTTTTCCCAATCGATGTCAAAATTCTTTTCGACAATAGACGATGCTTTTTCCACTCCGTCATTATAGAGCATCACTATCCTAAGACCGACCAAATCAGTAATATCCTCGATTGAGGAATATTTCTGTCCTTTCAGCGCAAGTTTACCAGCAAGGCTTTTGACCTTTTTCACCCGCCCGCTGACGAGCGTGAGTTCACCTCCTTCGTGTCCGAGATATTGCTTAAGCAACGCTTTTATCGCATCAAGCAACTTTTCATACGACGGCCTGCGCTGCTCATAATCGGCAAGCATCATCTGGCATCGCATGTCCAAGCTTATATCTTCCATCGTGTTGTTTTGATTATTTTTCCCTTTCATAAATAACGAATGACGAGCATGGTGAGGTCGTCGCTCTGTTCCGACCCGTTTACGTGTTCCTTCACTTCGTCCAACATGCCTTTGACAATTGTTTCCGCGTCAGCATCTTTCTCTCGGACATATTTCATCAATCGCTCTTCGCCATATTGTTCCTGCTTTGCATTTTCCGCCTCAGTAAGTCCGTCAGTGTATAAAAACAACATGGATTTCTCCGTCAGTTGCAGGAACTCTTTTTGGAATTTCATGCCCTTCAACGCTCCGATAGGCAAATTAGGAACAACACGCAAATACTCGGCATCATCATGCCCTCCAAGCCGCAACACGGGTGGGTTATGTCCCGCATTGCAGTACTCAAGGTAACCCGTTTTCAAGTCAAGGTCACCAATAAATAGCGTGACGAACAAGGCGGACTCGTTGCCGTCCACCATGGCGTCATTCAACGCCTCGGCAATTTTTTCAACCTCTCTCTCGCGCGGGGCGATGATTCGGAACAAGGTGCGCGAAACCGCCATGACCAATGATGCTGGAACACCTTTCCCCGCCACGTCGCCAATAATGAAGTAGAGATGATCGTCCTCTATCTGAAAATCATAGAAGTCGCCACCGACTTCCTTCGCTGGTTGCAAGGTGGCGTAGATGTCAATCTCCGTTCGCTCAGGGAAAGGCGGGAAAATACGCGGAATCATATACATCTGTATCTGATGGGCGATGCGCAATTCGCTTTCAATGCGCTCCTTGCTGGCTGTGATGGTCTGCAACTGGTCAACATAGGTGACCAAGGACTTCTGCATGTTGACCAACGAGTCACGCAAGTTACGCAATTCGTCCTGCGCCTTGGGTTTCGGTATTCGTGTCTCGAAGTTGCCTTTCGAAACATTTTGCGCCGCCTTCGAGAACTCGCGTAGCGGGGCGCAGAAGTGGCGAACGGTCTTGTAGCAGGTGAAGACGAGCAACAACAGCCCCAACACCAAAACGAGGTTGAGGGCGCGACCCAATTTGTGAGCGTCGGCAAAGATGTCGTCTTCCGAGCAGACAATCGCCGTGCTCCAGCCTATCTGTCCCAGCGGCTCATAGAAGACATAGTAACTCTCTTTATCATGATTGATTTCGGCACTGCCGCTCTTGCCTTCAACCATCTCGATTCCGATACGATGAACCAAAGTGTCTTCAAAAGCCTTATTTGCGGTAAAGAACGTTTGCGACATGATCCTCTCCTTTTGAGGATGCGTGATGTAAGTGCCGGTGCGGCTCAACATGAAATTGTAGGAGTTGGGATAAACCTTGATCCTATTCACGATATCCGTGAGCCGCTCAAGCGTCACATCAGCGGTGATGATGCCTATGACCTGACCGTTCAGTTCGATGGGAGATGAGTAGGTGACTTCCAGATAGTCGTTGCCGCCCTTGTCATAGTACGGTTCGCACCAATATGACATTTTCGTCTCTTTCGGCACCCGATACCACTCCATCTGATGATAACGATAATCGGCAGTTCCCAACTGCTTGCGACGAAGCGTGTCGGCACTCCACATCATCGTGGGAGCGTAGAAGTATCCCTTCTTCGGAAAATAATTAGGTTCAAAAGCAATCGTGCTGCTGACGATGTTCGGATTGCTGCGCAGCACATCGCAGGCTATGTGATACATCGTGTCAGGATGGTTGATGCTGTGCAGCACGGCAAAGCGCATGGCATCGACCGTGGAAGCGACGGAGACCAGAATCTTTTCGATTTCGGCGTTGGCGTGCCCGAGTTCGCTTTCGGCATGCCGTTTCGCCTCGTTCATGGTGGCTCTTCTGGAGAGTTCGAATCCGATGCCACCGATAACGAGCAGGAGTGCGGAGGTGATGAGCAGCACGGCAATGCTGATGCGCATGCTGAAGGAGTATTTGGGGTTAAATTTCTTCAGGTCGAACTTCATGGTCTAAAGGAGTGACTTGTAGGCTTTCAAATATTTGTTGAGTCTTCGAATGTCAGCGTCGGAGAGCGGATAACGCAGTCGGGTGATATCCATGTTGTCAAGCAGGTCGGCACGTTTCACCCTGCGTCCGATTTCATTGCGCCCGGCTCGCTGAACATAGGTTTCATAATCCTCTCCGTCACGCTTGGAAACAGCCATTACCGCCTCGACGATTTCTTCAGGAAATCCCTGTTGTCGCAAGTAGTCCGCCGTCACCCAAGTGTCCTCAATCGTGTCGTGCAAGTAGGCGACAATTTGTGACGGCATATCATCCAAGCGGGCGGCAACACGCTTGGGATGGCCGAAGTAGTCCGCACCCGCTTTGTCCTGCTGCCCGTCATGCGCACGTCGCGCGATTTCAATGGCCTTTTTGAGCAATTCTTGCCACTGTGCTTCGTCTTCCATCAACTCATCGTTATTCATTGTTCATTGTTTATTGACCTCAAATTTACTGATAAATCTTGTATCCCTTTTTGTTTTATTATATTTTTGTATTCCAAAAGCCTAAATACTCGGACTTATTTCCTGCCTGTCATCAAGCGAAATTCAAACCATAACTCCTGACTCCTCAATGCGTCTCTTAGCACTTGACATTGGTCGTAAGCGTATCGGAGTGGCGGTCTCAGATCCCCTGCAACTCATCGCCACACCGTTGCAAACCATTCCTGCCGCTTCCCTTCGCGACTTCATTGCGGACTATGTCAGTCGCGAACCTGTTGAAGCGTTCATCTTAGGCAAACCGCTACAGACGGATGCGTCCCCCTCCGAGTCCACCCAATTTGTCCAAATGGCTATCAACATACTCAAAAAGAACTTCCCGCATATCCCCATCCACCTCGTCGACGAACGCTACACCTCCCTCATCGCCGAAAACGCCATCAAGCAAGGCGGCGTGAAGAAAAAGAAACTCACCCGTGACAAAGGCATGATAGACCAAGTGGCAGCCACACTCATCCTCCAAACCTATATGCAAACCCTCCATTCCTAAATTCTTAATTCTTAACTCTTTTCTCCCCATGACCGGCAACACCATCGAATCTCGTCTGGAACAAGTGCGCTCGACTCTGCCGCCAGATGTAACGCTTGTCGCCATATCGAAATACCACCACCCCGACGACATCCTCTCCGCCTACCATGCTGGACAACGCATCTTCGGCGAAAGCCGTGAACAAGAACTCGCGCTCAAACACTCCACTCTCCCTGCCGACATCTCATGGCATTTCATCGGTCACCTCCAAACCAACAAGGTGCGACTCATCGCACCCTTTATTTCTTGCATCCAATCCGTTGATAGCGAACGCCTCCTCTCTGAAATCAACAAACGTGCGGCGCAAAACAACCGCGTCATTGACATACTGCTGGAAGTCCACGTCGCCGCCGAAACTACCAAAAGCGGTTTCGCTCCCTCCGACCTCTACAAGTTTCTTGACTCTGACCTCTGGAAAGGAATGAACGCCATACGCATTCGGGGCATCATGGGCATGGCCACCAACACGGACGACACCGCCACCATTCATGCGGACTTCCAAACGCTTCGCCAAATCTACGACCATCTTAAGGACAAATATTTCAACTCCTACCCGCACTTTGACACCCTCTCCATGGGCATGAGCCATGATTACCCCATCGCCCTCCAACACGGCAGCAACATGGTACGCGTCGGCACCGCTATCTTCGGTTCCCCGCTACCGCACTAACCATCTTAACCTTTAATTCCGAACTCTCAACGTGATTATCATCATCTCCGCACCCAGTGGTTCTGGCAAATCCACCATCATCAACGAAATGCTCCGCCGCCACCTCCCCCTTGGTTTCTCCATCTCCGCCACCTCACGACCCCCGCGAGGCAACGAACGTGACGGCGTCGAATACTACTTCATCTCCCCCTCCGACTTTCGCCGACGAATTGAACAAAATGACTTTCTCGAATACGAAGAAGTCTACGAAGGACGTTACTACGGAACCCTCCGTTCTGAAATCGACCGCATCCTCTCACTCTCACTCATCCCCGTCTTCGACGTCGACGTCAAAGGCGCGCTCAACATCAAACGCGCCTACCCCGACTCCCTTTCCATCTTCATACAACCGCCAAGTATCGACGCCCTGCGCCAGCGGCTCGTCAGCCGTGCCACCGACCCCCCCGAAGTCATCGAACAACGCCTCCAACGCGCCCAGTTCGAAATCTCCTTCGCGCCACGCTTCGACCGCGTCATCGTCAACGACGACCTTGCCACCGCTTGCGATCAAACCTACGACGCCATCCTCTCCTTCATCACTTCACACCGCGGCTGATTCAAAAAAATGCTCTTTGTTCTTTATTCATTATTCATTATTCATTATCTTTGCACCCGCTTTTTGTTTCTGACAAAGAGTCACCTTGTCCTATAGTGTAACGGTAGCACATCAGATTCTGGTTCTGCTTGTCTGGGTTCGAATCCTAGTAGGACAACTAAACTCCCCTCCCTTCCATTGCGTGTACCATCTCGACCATCAACTGCTGCGTCGGAGTTTCAATGCCCAAACGCTGCGCCTCACGCACCACCGCTCCACTGATAACGTCCACCTCCGTCTTCCTTCCGTTCTTCAAGTCCGCATATATACTCGTGAACCCATTAGGAGCGTTAAGCAAATGTTTATAAATGCGCTCCACTTGTTCCTCTTCCTTAAAGCAATACCCTGCTTCACAAGCCGTCTTGCAAATCTCGCGAATCAACTTTTTGCAAATACCCCAAGCATACTCATTGGTAGCCACATATCCTTGAGCGACACCAAGCACTCCCGACAATACACTTGATGACGCGTTGATCATCAACTTATTCCAGACCATCTGATTGATATGCTCATGCGCATGACAAGGGAAACCTCCCTTTTCAAAAACATCTACATATCGTTCCACATCTTGAAATCGTGACGATATCGCACCTACGTTCGTGTCACCAAGTCCGCTGTTCACAACAGTGTGACCATTCTCTCGGTATGCCCCTTGTGCCGTCGTCCCGACCAAAACTCTCTCCTCTGGCACAAATTCCATCAACGTGCTTTCATGACCGGCACCATTTTGCAACGTCAACAATACCGTGTCTTTGCCTATTATATCTTGATTCGCCGTCAATGCCTCTCGGGTCAAATAAGCCTTCGTGAAGAGAATCACTAAATCCACGGTCTCCTTGTAGTTCCCGTTCATACACGCACGTACCTTCTTCGTTTTGTATTCATCACCACGCTTCACGGTAACACCCTCATGCGTTATTGCCTCAATATTTTTGGCGTTGTTGCCAAGCAATACGACTTCCGCCACTTGCGACAAACCTGCCGCATACAACAATCCCATTGACCCTGGACCTATAATCGCTATTTTCATTTTATCTTGATTGTTTATTATCAACTCGTAATTCTCGCATTTTTGCTCTGACAAATTTGCGATCCGTTCCTTATTCATCAGCATCCGCTACCGTCAATGCGACATGCGGTTCCCGCATTCTCTTCTGGCATCGGTTCCAAACCTATATCTTTAGGAGAAAGGGTCACCGAACCATCCTCTAACACGAAGCAAGGAATACCCGCATCACCGACCTTTTTTGCCTCATCGAAAGCAGAATTATTGTCTCTCAAAGCAAGGAACTGCTTCAGGTTACGCACGTGCTTGCCTATGTCTATCACTTCAAACTCGGGATTACCCTCAACCTGTCGCTTCACATATTCACACGACGGACACGACGGCATACCAAATATTTTAATCATAGTCGCTGTTATTTATGACGTTATGTTTGTCACAAAAATACGATTTTCCTTTTACGCACTCCATGAAACAAAAGAAGAATAGTTCCTGTTTTTCTGATTTTTTCTTACATTTGTAACCTTAGCGAATTCGAATACAAAAATTAATAAACAAAATATTATGAAGAAGATTACAGAAAAGGTTTCGTGGGTTGGAAAGATAGATTGGGAACTCACTTCATTTCACGGCGATGAACTTTCGACGAAAAAAGGATCGTCCTACAATTCTTATCTGATTCAAGACACGAAAACGGCGTTGATTGACACCGTATGGCTTCCATACGACAAGGAGTTCGTCTCAAAGTTAAAGCAAGCCATTGACTTGAAGAAGATAGATTACATCATCATGAACCACAATGAGATTGATCACAGCGGTTCACTTCCCGAGTTAATGCGAGAAATTCCAAATACGCCTATCTACTGCACGAAAAAGGGCGAAGCCATCATTCGCGGACACTATCACCAAGATTGGAATTTCGTGAATGTGAAGACGGGCGACACCTTGGAATTGGGAGAAACGACCTTGACGTTCATCGAGGCTCCAATGCTGCACTGGCCCGACACCATGTTCACCTACATGAGCGGTGACAACATCCTCTTCTCCAACGACGGCTTCGGTCAGCACTACGCCACCGAGAGCCTTTTCAATGATTGCGTGGACGAGGCGGAGATGATGTATGAGGCGGAGAAATACTACGCCAACATTCTCTCCACCTATTCGCCTATGGTGACCCGCAAGGTGAACGAGATTCTGAAAATGGGACTGTCCATCAACATGATTTGCCCGAGCCATGGCGTGATTTGGAGAGAAAACCCGACGAAAATCGTGGAACGATACCTCCAATGGGCTAACTCATTTGCCGAAGACCAAGTGACCATCATCTACGACACCATGTGGCAATCGACCCGCAAAATGGCGGAAGCCATTGCGAACGGAATCAGGAAAGCGTCGCCTTCGACAACGGTCAAGATATACAACGCGTCGAAAGAGGACAAGAACGACATCCTCACGCAAGCGTTCCAGTCGAAGGCGATTCTCATGGGTTCACCGACCATCAACTTCGGTCTGTCGTATGCCATTGCCGGCATCTTGGAGATGTTGCACGGTCTTAAACTCAAAGGCAAGAAAGCCGCAGCCTTCGGAAGTTACGGCTGGAGCGGCGACGCACCAAAACTCATTAGCGAGCGACTGGCGCATGCGGGTTTTGAAGTGGTCAACGATGGTATCAAAAACCTATGGGTTCCAAATCAAGACGCGCTCGCACAATGCGAACAATTCGGAGCGGACTTTGCCAACGCATTATAAGAATCCTTTCTTGACAGAAAAAAACATCAAAACAAAATCATAACACTACTAAATAATTCAAGACATCTTTACCTAACTAATATATTATAAATCATAGCGTTTGCTATTTATTCGGATACTCAGTAAAATTTGCAGATTTTAAAGAAGTGTTTATGTCGAATAAGTTCAGCGAACGTCTACGCTTTGCGTGGACGGAACTTATTCATAAACACGGGTCTCTGCAAATTCCCTCTGGGTATGATAAGCGAAGTTCACGCTTTTTTCATCATGGGAGTTTGCAGCTCGTGTTTCCGGTAAGTGCTGACGCTGAACAAGCATACCTATGGACGCAACCAAAGAATCACTGATTGCCGAGATAGAAAAGCGTGTCTCGGACAAAATCCTTGAGCAAAGCAACGCCGACTTGCTTATCAAACTCATCAACAATGCCGACTCGCTCGACGAAGCCATCAACATTGCCGCTCTCGGCACCACTTACAAACGAACAGGGCTCCACTTCGACAAACGGCTCGAAAAGATGAGCGACCGTATCAAGTATTTCAAGAAGAACGAAGCCCTCTCGTTTCATACCGACGATAGCAAACCTACGCACAAACTCATCATCGGCGACAACTACGAGGCGTTGCAAAACCTCCTTATCGAGTACCGTGGCAAGGTGGACGTGATCTATATCGACCCGCCCTACGGCAAAGACTCCATGGGCGAGTTTGCCGCCACCAACTACAACAATGCCATCACACGCGACAATCTTCTTTCGATGCTCTATCCGCGTTTGGTCTTGGCCAAACAATTGCTTTCCGATAGCGGCGTAATCTTCTGCTCAATTGACGACAAAAATCAAGCCTATATAAAATGCCTGTTTGATGATGTGATGGGAGAAGGAAACTTTATTGACAATCTTCACTGGAAGAAGAAAAAACAACCATCTTTTTTATCAAAGCACACAGCTAAAGTAATGGAACATATTTTAGTCTTTGCTAAAAAGTGGGATTTTGCCAAGAAACTTTCTTTGGAAACTTTATCTGACGCTACAAAAAAAGTTATAAATCTTACTAATCAAGAGTCGATACGACATTTCAAAAGTGGTGTTCGGGTAAAACTGGGAAATGATGGAATTATAAAGAAAGGAAAATATGTAATAAAAACGATGTCTGTTGAATATCTTGATGATGTAGAATATAAAAATGGATATACAATTAACGATGTAGATGTAAAAGCTAAATTCTCTGTATCTCAGGGAAAAATAGATTCATTTATCGATGACAAATTATTGTTCATTACCGCTAATTTGGGACTAAGAAGAGATGTTTCAATAGAAGAACAAAATAACGAAAAAGCGATAACTGATTTGTTGTTAGATTGGGGTGATAATCAAGATAGTGAGAAGGAAATTCAAAGTGTCTTTGGAGGTAAATTGTTTGATTATTCCAAGCCGACAAAACTATTATACAATCTTATAAAATGTTCATCTGATGACGACTCTATCATCCTCGATTTCTTCGCCGGTTCAGGCACTACAGGTCACGCAGTTCTCGACCTCAATCGCAGCGAGGCAAAAGAAGGTGATTTGCTGGAAGGAGCGAAGTCAGAAGGCAACCGCACCTTTATCCTTTGCCAACTCAACGAAAAGACCGACACCACGCCCAACGGCATTGCCTACGATGTAACAAGCAAGCGCCTCAAACGCATTATGACAGGTGAATGTTACGATGGTACAAAAGATTTTGAATGGATAAAGGAAAACAAGCCATACGGCGGTAATCTCGATGTGTATGAAATAGAGGGCGTTTCAAACTTCTCGTGGACTGAGGGCAAAACGCCTTTCGATGTGATAGACGAAACGCTCTATGGCAAAGAGAAGTTCGCTACCATTAAGGAGAAAATAGAATGGGTTTGCCAGAATTTCGACAAGACGCAAAAATATCTGGAACAAGCAAATACGGAGGAGTAGGCTATGCTTCAGGAAGCAAAGGATTTACAGAACAGTGCGGTGACAAGATTGGTTTCCGTACTTTCACAGGGCAAGAAGGAATACACGTTCAAAGCCCCAACCGGCAGCGGCAAGACCTATATGATGGCGGATTTCATGAACCGCATCCTTGCCACACACAACAATGTTGTCTTTATCGTTTCGTCGCTTTCAAAAAGCGAATTGGCGGAACAGAATTACAACTCTTTTTGTGCATTGGCGCAAAATGGCACATTCCCCAAACTCAATCCGTACCTTATAAATTCAGAAACGAGCGGTGAAGGGTCGTTATACATCCCAACCGACTACAATGTTTATGTCTTGCCTCGCGACCTTTATAAAGACAAAAGCAAACTGAAGGAGGAAGGCACGTTTCTGAATTTTCTGCAAACAACCACAGGCGATTTGCTAAGTGGCGGCACGGCCGGAAAATCCATTTTTGTCATAAAAGACGAATGTCATATTGCCACATCCAACCTTGATGAGTTAGGGCGTTATTTCTCGGTTGTCATCAATTATTCCGCAACGCCCAAACTGTCTCGCCAGCAGTTGCCAGATGTTGAAATATCAAACACCGATGCAGAAGAGGCAAAATTGATAAAGCAAGTAGCCTTTCAACCCGACACCGATACGCTTGACGCGGCACTTGACAAGTTTGAGGAAATCAAAGCCGACTACACCAACAAGTTGCGTGTGAATCCGTGTTTCATCATTCAGATTTCCAATAAAGACAAGGCGGAGGAGGAATTGAAAAACACGATATTCCCGACACTGGGCAACACCAAACATCAAGACCTGAAGTGGGTCTATATCACCGGCGACAAGTCCGGCAAGGGATGCCAAACCAACGACTCCGGACTGAACAAACTTCCCGTGGCGAGGTGGAAGGACTATATGAAAGGCACAGAATCAAGCATCTCGGTCATCATTTTCAAAATGGTGATTTCCGAAGGCTGGGACATTCCCCGCGCTTGTATGCTCTACCAAGTGCGTGACACGCAAAGCAAACAACTCGACGAGCAAGTGATGGGACGTGTCCGCCGCAATCCGCGATTATTGGATTTTGAGCGGTTGCCCAAAGACGCGCAAGATTTGGCTTCTACAGCATGGATTTGGGGCATAAAGCCGAAAGAGATGGGACTGCCTAAGCAGGTGAACCTGTTCAGAAACTATGGCATCGAATCCGAAATCTGCGTGACACCGACGAAACTAAAAGCGGAAACCATCAACAACGACCTGGATGTAGCATCTCTGCTTGCGGGCAAAAGGGAAAACCTGACAGGCGGAAGCATTTTCACCATGTATCGCAACCTTATGCAGCAAGACAATGAGGTTCAGGACTTGTGTTACGACTATGCGGACACTTACGACAAGTGGCGTTTGTTTGTGGAAAACATCGGCGAGGTGAAGAGGAAATACCATTCCTACATCTCTGATTATGAAAACAGCATGGTAGTATGCGAACCCGTTTCTTTCCCTTACGGCAGCTCCTACAACGAGACGGAAAAGACGCTGACGCTCGACGACTGGATTTGGTACAGAAAAGAGGGTGACGAAACATCCGACGAATTCTCTTTCGACAGCGACGCGGAAAAGAAATGGGCTGAACTGTTGAAAGACATAAGAGCAAAGAGCATTGGCACGACCAACGTATTGAACAATCAGGACAATAAATTCCTTTGGGGAAAGAATTTTCCACTTAATTCCGAAATTAAATATGAATATTTCGCTGACGGCATTCACTCTTCATACCCCGATTTTGTCATGAAGGACAAGAAAGGCAGAATACACATCTTCGAGGTGAAAAGCGTGAATAAATCCCCATTGCTCAACATCAACGATGAAGAGTATGAATCAAAAGTCAAAAGCCTGAAAAAATGTTACAAAGCATGCTCGAAAAAGACAAAACACATCTTCTACCTTCCAATATTAGACGGCAACACATGGAAAATCACGAAGTTTGAGAACGGAGAAGAAACGACTATTGACAAAAACACATTTATTGATAGTTTGAATTTTACTTGAATATGCCTTCCTCCATCATATAATTTCCTAAAAAACAACAAGAAGGTTTATACTTAACAAAATAATTTATATCTTTGCACCCGTTTCGCACAGAGGCTCGTTCAAGTGCTATGACCAAAAGGTCTATGCCGCCTCCCCGACTAATTTAATTCACTGACAAACAAATGTTTGCAATCGTTGAAATCAAGGGTCAACAGTTCCGTGTCGAGAAAGGACAAAAACTGTGCGTCAATCTCCTGAACGACAACTCCAAGGAGGGTGACAAAGTAGAATTTGACAAAGTGCTTCTCATCAGCGACAATGGTGCGGTTACCGTCGGAGAACCTACGGTAAAAGGTGCTAAGGTTGTTGCGGAAGTTGGCGAAGAAGTGAAAGGCAAGAAGGTGCTCGTCTTCCACAAGAAGCGTCGCAAAGGCTATCGTAAGTTGAACGGTCATCGTGAGCACTACACGCTCATCACTATCAACGACATCGTTGCCTAACCCATTAATCCTCTCGTTTTAACTAATTTTCTTTTTTCTTTTAGACTATGGCACATAAAAAAGGTGTAGGTTCGTCAAAGAACGGTCGCGAGTCCGCTTCCAAACGACTCGGCGTTAAAATATACGGAGGTCAAAACGTTATTGCTGGCAACATCATCGTTCGTCAACGCGGTACCGTACACAACCCAGGTGAAAACGTAGGCATGGGCAAAGACCACACGCTCTTCGCTCTGACTGACGGCGTTGTGAACTTCCGTAAGACAAAGGCAAACAAGTCGTTTGTCTCCGTGATTCCTGCTGAAGCGGAATAAGCAGATTACAGTTTTCATTTCATAGTTTTTTGTTTCGGGGACGGTTGGCAACGACCGTCCTCGTTTTTTTATTCTTACCTTTGTCTCCATGAAACGATTCGTCATTCTCCTTCTGCTCATTGCGCATGTCCTCTTGACATGGGGACAAACAGACGAAACCTACAAAAACGCAAAGCGGCAATTCAGAGGCGCATGGATAGCCACCGTCGCCAACATCGATTGGCCATCACACAAGGGAATGCCTGCAGACAGCCAAATGATGGAAATGCGTTTCATGCTCGACTCCCTACGCTCAATAGGAATCAACGCCGTTCTTTTTCAAGCGCGCCCATGTGCCGACGCGCTTTTCCGCTCGGACAAGGAACCTTGGTCCGCCTACCTGAACGGAACACAAGGAACGCCTCCCGACTCACTCCCCTACGATCCGTTGGACTCGCTCATTTCAATGGCGCACGAGCGTTGCATGGAAGCCCATGTTTGGCTCAACCCCTACCGCGCGGCAATGTCTGACAAGATTAACACGCTCGACTCCATGCACCCCTACTTCAGACATCCCGATTGGTTTCTGACCTATGGAGGGCGACTTTATTTCAACCCTGGCATCGACTCGGTTCGCGACTACCTCCTCGACATCGTTTCCGACATCGTCACTCGCTACGACCTTGACGCACTCGTCTTCGACGACTATTTTTATCCCTATCCCATACCCAAGACCGCCTTCCCCGACTACAAGACATACAAGGACAATCCACGAGGATTCTCAACCCTGTCTGACTGGCGACGGGACAACGTTAACAAAACCATGGCGGCAGTATCCCAAACGGTACACCAACTGAAACCGTGGGTACATTTCGGCATCTCTCCTTTTGGCGTTTGGAGGCATCAAGACTCCGACCCACGCGGCTCACAAACGAAGAAGGCATTGACCAACTACGACGACCTTTATGCCGACGTGATGAATTGGATTGACAACGACTTGCTTGACTACGTATCCCCACAACTCTATTGGGAGAAAGGTCACTCCCTCGCTTCCTATGACATCCTTCTGCCTTGGTGGAGTCAAAATAAGGGGAAAGCGAACCTATACATTTCTCTCTACGCCTCCGGATTCTCCCAGAACAAGCGTTCCCTTGCTTGGCAAACGCCCAACGAGATTGAAAGACAATTGGCATCTAATCGCACAGACACACTTCGAAACGACGTGAAGGGGGAAATCTTCTACTCTTCCAAATACTTCCTGCGCAATGAGCAAGGACTGCTCGACTCGCTGACGAACCACTACTATGCCAACCTCGCTCTTCCTCCCTACTCCCATCTTACCATAAGTGACAAACGAATGGAAGCGGCACTCAGAACGCCACAGCCACATAACGTCTCACTCCATCTGACAAAACGCGACCAACAACCCGATTCCGTTATCATAACGTGGGATGCCGTAACCGAACAGGACGGCAAAGCGCCTCTCTACTACATCGTATATGCCTTTGAGGGACACAAATACGTTGGCGACACTTCCATGGCACAGAACATCATTGCCGTCACCAGACAACCGTTTGCCGATATCACACAATTCTGTTCAGACAAGGACGGGCACTACACGTTTGTCGTCACCACTTTCAATCGTTATCGCATCGAATCACTCCCGGCTTCTTGCGTTTCCAAACGATTACCTAAGAATTAAATTCCTTTTTAGCAATTTCTAAAACACGCTCAAGGGTATCGTCCATGTCGTAATACTTATACTCAGCAAGACGACCACCGAAAATGACGTTTCCTACGATTTCCGAACGTTTTCTGTACTTCTCATAAAGAGCGACATTCCTTTCGTCATTCACGGGATAATAAGGCTCCATGCCATCTTTCCACTCCGTCGAATATTCTCGTGAGATTACGGTCTTAGGATTCTCATACACTGCCGCCCCGAACTTCTCGAAATGCTTGTGTTCTATGACACGAGTGTATGGAACCTCACGTTCCGTATAGTTCACGACAGCGTTACCTTGATAGTTTGGCGTGTCTAAAACCTCCGTTTCAAATCTGACGGTACGATATTCGAGTTTGCCGTACTCGTAATCAAAAAACTCGTCTATCTTGCCCGTAAAGACAATTTTGTCCGCCATGCTTTCATACTCACTTCTTTTGGCAAAGAAGTCTTCCCCGGTCCTTTTCTCCACGCCGTTGAGCAATGCATTTATCAATTCATTATAACCTCCGACAGGAATGCCCTGATAGAGGTCGTTGAAGTAGTTATTGTCAAAAACAAGACGCACAGGAAGACGTTTGATAATAAAGGCGGGCAAGTCACTGCACGACCTTCCCCATTGCTTTTCCGTGTAACCTTTGATGAGTTTCTCAAAAATGTCCTTTCCTATCAAAATCTTTGCCTGCTCCTCCAGATTAGCAGGTTCCGTTCTGCCCTCCGCCTTCATTTTCGCCACCGCTTCTGCTCTCTGTTCCTCTATCTTCGCTTGTGCCTCTGCTGGTGTCTTCACGCCCCACATGGCATAAAACGTATTCATGTTGAACGGAAGATTAAACAACTGACCTTTGTAATTTGCAACCGGACAATTCGTATAGCGATTCATCTCAACAAGGCTATTGACAAAATTCCATACCTCGTGATTCGACGTGTGGAATATATGCGCCCCATACTCATGCACATTGATTCCTTCTACCTCTCGACAATAAACATTTCCTCCCAAATGATCACGTTTGTCTATGACAAGGCAACGCTTACCCTGCTCTTGTGCGAGATAAGCGAACGTCGCTCCGAACAGTCCGCTACCAACTATCAAATAATCATAATGAGCATTCATGATATATCCTTTTACTTACAAGAAGAAAATCTTGACACCTATCAAAATGAGCATGACACCGCCTATCAGTTTGGGATGTATCCTTTGGGCTTTTTCTGCAAATATTGCCCCCATCTGATAACCAATCAACGTAAACAAGAAAGACCCTAAACCGATTATGAACAACGCCATTACAACTCGTCCCATCGAAAGCGGAACGAACAAAACCCCGGTCGTCAGACTATCTATTGACGTGGCTACGGAGAGAAGCAAAACCGTTCGCACGGTCGATTTCCCCTTCGTGATCCATTCCGACTCTTCTTCCTCACCCTTCAGTTCCTCCCAAATCATGCGCACGCCCAATACCGACAAAATCAGCAATGCTACCCAACCATGATACTCAATCAACCATTCGCGAGCAACCTGACCCACCAATAATGCTAACAAAGGCATTAACATCTGGAACAATCCAAATGAAAACGCCATCACCAACATCTCCGACCGTTTTTCTTTGATTTTGTCGCTATCTTTTGTCTTTTTTGTCATTCCCATTGTAATGGAAACGGCAAAGCAATCCATAGCAAGAGCCACCGAAAGCCACAAGATATCTATCAGACTCATTGTTTGGCTACCAAATCGTAGAATTCCAAATATTCCTGTTCGTAATCACTGTCCTTATCAATCACTACGCTTGGAATTTTCAGTTTCTTCGCTTCGTCAAATAATTCCTTCTGTATTTTCGTGGACGTGAACACAACCCCGTCACTGTGACGCAAGGCAAGCTTCATTAAATTCACGTATGTCACCTCTTCCTTATCTATAGGCTGAATATCCTCTTTCTCTATACCATCAAGCATCAAGAAGTCACGAAACTTGTCAGGAAACGACACCTTAAAGTCTTCCTCATAAATAACCGTAACAATCTTTGAACGCATGAACTGCGGATCGTCAGCATACGCTTTCTTGATATAAAGAGGCATCAAAGCAGAAATCCAACCATTGCATGACACGACCGTAGGTTCCCACCTCAACTTGCGAACCGTTTCTATGACACCTCGTGAGAAAAATATCGTTCGCTCATCATTGTCCTCAAACTCCTTTCCGTCCGCATCCTTCACCGTCGCCTTCCTCTTGAAATAATCCTCGTTGTCAATAAAATAGACCTGCATTCTGGCAGATTGTATCGACGCCACCTTGATAATCAAGGAATGATCCGTATCGTCAATGATCATATTCATTCCCGAAAGACGTATCACCTCGTGCAACTGGTTCCGACGCTCATTGATGCAACCAAAACGCGGCATGAAGGCGCGCATCTCCCGACCGTCCTCCTGAGTCTTCTGTGGCATGCGACGACACAGCGTCGCCATCGGAGACTCAGGAAGGTAAGGTTCCATTTCCTGTGTCACATATAGAATCTTCTGCGCTTCCTTCATAAAACGACTTTTACCTATTCTATCGCAAAGATATAAAAAAATTACAAGAAAATTCCAAACTTCTTACGCACAAAATTTTAACTTTCTTCTTTCGCCTCTCCCTGTTTCATTTTTTAAGAACCATTTTTTATGACCTCGCATGACGAAATGTGTTACCTTTGCGTCGTTTTTTGAATTACAAAAAAAATGGAAATTGTTCATACCATCTCTGACCTCCAAACCAAACTCAACGCGCTTCGCCAAAACAACAAGAGCGTTGGACTTGTCCCTACCATGGGAGCCCTTCACGAAGGACATTTGAGCCTCATAAAGCGTTGCCGTACCGACAACGACGTAGCGGTCGTCAGCGTCTTTGTCAATCCCACCCAATTCAACAACCCGAACGACTTGGCCACCTATCCTCGCGACTTGGATGCCGACGCTGCTTTGGTCAATGCCGAAGGCGTTGACCTGCTCTTCGCACCAAGCCCAGAGGACATATATTCCAATGAAGAAATCAACCACCGCTTCGAATTTGACTTTCAAGGATTAGACAAAGTCATGGAAGGCAAGCAACGACCAGGCCACTTCAATGGAGTCGTACAAATTGTCAGCAAACTTTTTCAACTTACAAATCCAACCCGAGCATACTTTGGCGAAAAAGATTTCCAACAAATCGCAGTCATAAGGCTGATGGTCAAAACCTTGGGCTTCAACCTTGACATCATTGCGTGCCCGATCATTCGAGAGGCAAGCGGATTGGCAAAAAGCAGCCGAAATCAATTGCTCTCTGACGACCAAAAGGTTTTGGCTTCAAACATATTCAAAGTTTTGAAAGAAAGCCTTAACTTCGCGTCGAAAATGAGTCCTCTCAACCTCTCCCAATGGGTAACAGAAAACATCAACGCTCACAAAGGCCTTGAAGTGGAATACTTTGAAATCGTGAACGCAGATACCCTACAAACCATCAGCGACTGGAACGATGCCTCAAGCGTGGTAGGATGTGTTACTGTTCATTGCGGAAACGTCCGACTCATTGACAACATAAAATACAAAGGCTAACGCACCTTAGTTGCAATACGCAAACGAAAGAACTAATATCATGTTCGTCCAAATACTGAAATCAAAAATTCATCGTGTCACTGTTACGGATGCCAATCTCAACTATATTGGCAGCATCACCATTGACCGTGACCTGATGGATGCCGCCCACATCCTCCCGCACGAACATGTTTACATTGTTGACAACAACAACGGCGAACGATTTGAGACATACGTCATCGCTGGTGAACGCGGCAGCGGTCAAGTTTGTCTCAACGGAGCGGCAGCACGCAAGGTGCAACCCGGTGACATTATCATCATCATGGCATACGGCATGATGGACGAAAAAGAGGCGGTTGATTTTCGCCCCTATGTCATTTTTCCTGATACCGCCACCAACAAACTCTCTTAAAAACTCTTACTGTTTTTTACTCCTTTCCCTCCTGTCCTTCCTCCTCATTTACTGCGTCAGGAATCACAAAACGCTTTTTCGGACTCTTCGCCGTCGCATCTTGAACGACGGGTGCTGACGATTCTCCATCCTCTTGAATATGCTCTGACACGAATCGCAATATCCTTCCAGGATACTGCTCAAGCAATTGCAAGTTGTGGGTTGACATGATAATCGTCGTACCCTCTTCCCTGATCTCTCGCAACAGACGGATTATCTCATCTCCCGTTTCTACATCCAAGTGTCCCGTCGGTTCGTCCGCCAATATAATTTGCGGCTTGTTCAGCAGGGCCCGGGCTATGACAATGCGTTGTTGCTCTCCGCCCGACAATTGGTGCGGCATCTTATAACCCTTGTTCTCCATCCCCACTTGCTTCAGAACCTCCTTGATTCTTTCATTTGCCTCTTTCCGTTTCCATCCCGTTGCCTTGAGAACGAACCATAAGTTCTCCTCAACGGTACGATCGGTCAGCAACTGAAAATCTTGATATATAATTCCAAGTTGACGACGCAAATAAGGTATCTTCTTGCGTTTCAACTTCTTCAAGTCATATTCCAACACCTGTGCCGCTTCTCCGCTGGCAATTGGAACTTCGGCATAAAAGGACTTCAACAACGTGCTTTTTCCACACCCTACCTTGCCTATCAAGTAGATAAACTCCCCACGTCGAACCTCAAGATTCACGTCGCGCAAGACAATCACTTCACCTTGCAACAGATTGACATTCGTATATTTTATCAAGAGATTATTGTCTTCCATGGCTTTTCGTCCTTTTCGACATTCTTTTATCTGATTCTTTATTTGTCAACGGGCTTTGCCTTCTCCGTTTTGACCATAGTCCACGCCTTTGACACCACCATGACGTTTTTTCAACTCGCGAGCCACGTCATTGATACTCAATCCGCGTGATGTCAACAAAACAATGAGGTGATAAATCAAATCTGCTGCCTCATATATCAAATCGTCATCTTTCCCGTTTGACGACGCTTCAAGAATGGTTTCAACCGCTTCCTCTCCTACCTTCTGCGCCATCTTCTTTGTGCCCGCTTTGAACAACTTCGTCGTGTAACTGCCTTCTGGCATTTCCTCATGACGCTTGTCTATAAACTCCTGAAGGAAACTCAGGAACGCTGCATCCGCCTTGTTCTCCTCTCCCCAACACGTGTCCGTTCCCGTATGGCAAGCAGGACCGTCTGGATGAACCTTCACCAGCAAGGTGTCATTATCACAATCTGATGCAATAGAAACAAGATGCAGATAGTTACCACTCGTCTCTCCCTTCGTCCACAACGACTTCCGGCTCCGACTGTAGAAGGTAACCAATTTTGTATCAAGTGTTTTTTGCAAACTCTCTTCATTCATATAAGCGAGCATCAACACCTTTCCCGTCAATGCGTCTTGCACGATGGCGGGTACAAGTCCACCTTGTTTTTCAAAATCTATATTCAAGTCTTTCATGGGTTTATCTGATTCTTTCCGTTTTAGCGTGCAAATTTAGCAAACAAATCGCAACTACTCAAAACGTCTTCACTCCTTATGAATTCATTTTGCGCATTTCTTCAAGCGTGATGCGACCTTCATAAATAGCCTTTCCGAAAATAACGGCTGGCACTCCTGCTCTCTCCAATTCTTGAATATCTGCCATCGAACTAACCCCGCCACTCGCTATCAAATACACGCCTTCCACCTTCTGCATGATTTCACGATACAACTCAACCGAAGGACCCTGCAGCATACCGTCCTTGGCTATATCCGTGCATATCACCTTCTTCAAACCATCGCCAATATACTTTTTCAAAAAATCCACCAATTCCACCTCTGTAACGTCCTGCCAACCATTCACTGCCACTTTTCCATCTTTTGCGTCCGCACCCAGAATGATACGCTCGTTTCCATACTTTTCCACCCACGACATGAACATATGCGGATTCTTTATGGCCACACTACCACCCGTCACCATCGAGGATCCGCTTTCAAAGGCTATTCTCAAATCCTCATCTGACTTCAATCCGCCTCCGAAATCGACTGTCAATGACGTCTGCGAAACTATCCGCCTCAACGTCTCGTGATTCACAATGTGCTTCGCCTTCGCCCCGTCCAAATCCACCACATGCAGACGACGAATACCCACGTCCTCAAACGACTTGGCTACCTCCACTGGATTTTCATTATAAACTTTTTTGCTTCCATAATCTCCCTGCGAGAGACGGACGCATTTCCCTTCAATTATGTCTATTGCAGGAATGAGTTCTATCATTCTAAGAAAAACTTAAAAAATAAGGAGAGCCTTAGGTCACATGCAGTCACCCAAGACTCCCCTGTTGATTTAATTATAAGTGAATCTCACGTACAATTACTCTGCGAAAGCGATTGCGTTGCCGTTAGCAAGAGCGCGGTAAGCGGCAAGACCTGCTTGTGAAAGCTCGATGACAGCGTCCGAACCATACATTTGAACGTGGTTCTCATCAACGAACGTCATGAACTTAACGTCGTTAGCATACCATGCGTTCTCTTCTGCATTGTAGGTGAGGTCGAGTTGTCCCTCTTGACCTTCCTTCGTAATGGTGTAACCATTGTCGTGCGAAGCGATGCGGAACGTTCCGTTCTCATCTTCAACCGTCTTAACGGTCGAACCCATTGGGTTGCTGCCAGTCCAGAACTCAATCGTGTTCAGAACCACACCATCAACAAACATTGCGATACCATATACAGGAATGATATTGAAAGCAAGGTACACAACCTCATTGACAACCTTGTTGCCAAGACCTTGGTTCCAATCCAACAATTTGTTGAACAATGCGAATGAACCGATACAAGAGCTGAACATAATGCTGCTTGCCAACAATGCGGAAACGCCAAAAATGAGTTTCTTCATAAACACTAAGGTATTAAAGGTTAAAATGTGATGTAATTACTTTGACAAACATACGAATAAAAAACAAGTTTTACCAACTTTCACGCGACTTTTTTATTCCAACTCCAAAACCTGACCGTCATACGCCAACTGTCTTGATGGCGGCAATTGCTCATTGCGCCATGCGTGCAAACCCATGTCGTGGCTCATGTGCGTGAAATATACCTGCGGTATTTCCAATCTGTCCGCCAACTCCATGGCTTGACTCAAGTTCACGTGGCTCGGATGTTCTTTCTCTCTCAATGCGTCAAGAATAGCGACTTTCACACCGCTCATTTTTTCGGACTCTCGTTCCTCAACCTGACTGAAATCGGTCAGATAGACCAATTCATCATCAAATCGATAACCCAACACCGGCAATTTCCCATGCATCGCCCGTATAGGCGTTATCTTCATCCCGCATAACATGAAGTCATGTTCCGCGTCTATTTCATGCAACCTCAATTCCGGTGCGCCAGGATAAGGATGTTCACCAAACAAGTATGGATAAAACCGCAATATGCCTTCCTTCACGCTCCGTTCGCAATAAATGTCCGCCTCCTGCAATGGCCTTATCTCATTGATACCCTCCGCATGGTCAAAATGAATGTGCGTCATGAGTATCCCATCCACATGTTCTATTCCATAGCGCAACGACTGCTGACGAAAATCAGGGCCGCAATCCACCAAAACTCGTTTCCCCTCTTTTGTCTCAACCATAATGCTGGCACGAAGCCGTTTGTCCCTTTCATCTTGGCTTTGGCACACAGCGCAGTGACATGCCATTTGCGGCACACCCACTGACGTTCCCGTTCCAAGAAAAGTAACTTTCATAAACCCGTTTTTCGCTCCAAAATTACGATTTTTTGCTTTTCCGTTTCTACAATTTTCTAATCCGCCAATATTCCGGATAAAGATTATTACTTCTGTTACCAAGATTCTTAACCCAACCGAGCGGCAAACCTTGGTATTGGACAACAACATATCCCTTCTCCGCCTTTCCTGACAAATCTATTGTCTCCCGCCTCAAATACCGCAAGGCGGTTTCTTTGTCCACGTCAACTCTTTCCACATTTCCCGTCAACGCCTCACTCAGTGCCAACGCTGATGACGGGACGAACTTATTGCCTTTCATGACTCCCAATTCAACTCCTGCCATAAGCGCATTTTTTCCAAACGCAATACGTCTCATAAGGTCCGCATGCGTCTTAGCGAAAGCTACAATGCGACCTTCCACTTCCTCTATTTCGTAATCCTCATCGTTCTTCAACCATATTTTTCCTATCTCGCGCAATTGACCCTTCTCTCCCTTTCGCTTCCCTTCCTTTCGTTTTTCTTCCCGACCTTCTGTTCCTTCTTTTCTGTAAAAAGACATATACAAGCCCTCACCCTTCGTCCTGTGCGGATAGAAATGATAACCCCGTTCGCCCCTGACTATTCCCCATTCTTCGGGTAAGTCCAATGTCACCTCTTCCAAGCCAAGTTCCTTTTCTATATAGTCACCGAGTTCCTCATCCTCTTTCCGGTTGAACGTGCAGGTCGAATACACAAACAATCCGCCTTCTTTCAATGCGCATACGGCATTCCCTACAATTTGCCGCTGGCGTGCGACACACATCGCCACATTGTCAAGGCTCCATTGGCGCAAGGCTTCTGGCTCTTTCCTGAACATTCCTTCTCCCGAACACGGAGCGTCAACCACAACAAGGTCAAACGCCCCCTTGTCCCGGACAAAATCCTCTACGCCATTGTTCGTGACCACGCTGTTCGCATAACCCCACTTGGCAATGTTTTCCGCCAAAATATGCGCCCTGTTTCTGACATATTCATTACTCACCACCAAACTGCCCGGTGGCAATGCGCCATGCAGCAACGTTGACTTTCCGCCCGGTGCCGCACATGCGTCCAATGCGCAAATGGCACGCTCTCCCGCCAACTGTCGAACGGCATAATGAAGAAACATCGAACTTGCCTCTTGAACATAATAGGCACCCCCGTGCAACAACGGATCCAACGTGAATTGTGGTCGCTTGTCCAGATAGATGCCGTCTTCACACCACGCCACCCTTGCGCCCTCCATCAGCAATCCTTCTGGCACCAGTCCGCGTTTCTTAGGATTGAACCGAACGCTTACCGCAGGCTCCTGCCGCAAGGCGTCCAACAACGCCTCCGTCTCATCGCCCACCTGTTCGTTCATCAACGCTATGAATGACTCGTGAAATGTTCTGTCCATAACCTATAGCAGAGCGAATAATGTTGGGCGTTTCTCCCACTGTTCCAAATCTTGCGTCCCCCTCTTTCGCCATTTTCCGATAGGCATCGTCAGTATTTGCTCCCTCTCCGTTGTCAAGTCACATGCTATGCACAATCGACTGTCCGTTCTGCACGTGTTCACAAGATCTTCAAACAGACTGCGATTCCTATATGGAGTCTCAATAAACAACTGCGTCTGAAACTCTCCTCTCGCTCTATTCTCCAATCGTTTTATCGCTCGCTGACGCTCTTCCTTATTGACAGGCAAATACCCCACGAAGGCGAAACTCTGACCATTCAATCCTGATGCCATTTGTGCCAGAATGATTGAAGATGGTCCCACCAGCGGCACAACCCTGAAACCCTCCTCGTGAGCCAGACTCACCACGTTGGCTCCGGGGTCTGCCACACACGGACAACCCGCCTCGCTTATCACGCCCATATCCTCCCCTTTTCGCAACGGCTCTATCAACGACCCAATCTCCGTGCTGCTCGTATGCCGGTTCAACTCGCCAAACGTCGAATCATCTATCGGGAACGTCCTGTCCAACTTCCTCAGAAACCTCCGTGCGCTACGCACGTCCTCCACCACGAAATGTCGCAACCCAACCGTCAACTCCACGACCGATGCGGGCAGCACGTCCCTCGGATTCGTCTCCCCCAACAAGTTTGGTATCAGATACAATGTCGCCCTCTTTCCCTCCTGTGTAACCATTCTCGTTCACCTTTTTAACGCCACCGCTATGGCGGCGTCACCCTCATTGAATATCTTGTAAAACTCCGCCTCGTCTTGTGACAACGAACGCGTCACATAAGCCCTCAACAATCGCTTGACCGTCGCCCCGCTCCGTGCCACATCCTCCTTCCTTGTTTCAACTCCCTTCCCCTTGACGTATGCCACAAAACCCTTCAGCAACTCCTCTCCATCCACCTCATGACAATCCATGCCTCGATGCTCATCCGCATACAGATAGGCGTAATCGACAATCATCCCCTTATTGTTCACCTCCGACATCCACCTTGACCAATATGACGTGTCACGTGCCACAAACACATCTGGAGTCACGCCTCCGCCGCCATAGACCAGGCGTCCGCCCTTCGTGTGATAGATATTCGTCGTGTCCTCCGCCGCCTCACGCTTGGTCGAATCCGTCAACTCACCATTGTTGAACCTATCGAACACCTCCTTCTCATAGTCCGCCACCCGACCTCTTGTGTATGGCTTTTGAATGCACCTTCCCGATGGCGAATAGAAGTGCGCCACCGTCAGACGCACCGCACTACCGTCAGCCAACGGAAACTGTTGTTGAACCAAACCCTTACCGAACGTCCGCCTGCCTATCACCTCACCGCGATCATTGTCTTGAATCGCCGCCGCAAAAATCTCCGATGCCGACGCCGAAAACTCATTCACCAGCACCTTCACCTCCGCATCCTTGCAAATGCCTTGACCGTCAGCCCTGTACTCATATCGTGGATAATGCTGGCCCTCAGCGTAAACAATCATCTCATCCTCATCCAAAAACTCATTCGCCATCGCCGTCACAGCATCCAGATACCCGCCCGGATTGTCCCTTAGGTCTATGACAAAACGTCTCGCACCCTTCTTCTTCAATATGTTTATTGCCGTCAGGAACTCCTGATACGTCGTCGCCGTGAACTCATGCACCTTCACGTAACCCGTCGTCCTGTCCGCCATATAATAACACCCTATACTCTTCGTCACCACATCCCCCCTGATGATTTCATACGTGTACACCTCTTTGTCACCCCCGCGCATGATGCCTAACCGCGCCTTCGTGCCCTTCTCCCCCCTCAACGTCTTCATCACCTTTCGCTCGTCAATCTCCGGACCCGTGAATACCGAATCATCAACCGTCACTATCCTGTCCCCAGGTTGCAAACCCGCGCGCTCGCTCGGACCGCCGTGAATCACCGCCACCACGCGCACCGTGTCCTCCAAAATGTCAAACTGGACACCGATGCCGGAAAAACTCCCCGCCATCTCCTCGTTCACCCGTCTCGTCTCCTCCGTGTTGATATACACCGAGTGAGGGTCCAACCCTCGCAACAAACCCACGATGCCCATCTCCGTCAACGAATCCACCCTCACCTCGTCGGCATACGACGTGCTTATCAACCTTATCACGTCCTGCAACTTCGAAGCGTCCCTATCCCCTATCACCGACGAATAACTATTCTCTGGCATCTCCACCCGAGCCAACATCACGCCAATCGCGATTCCTATCACCACGCACACCGATGCCGCTATTGGTGTCCAAAGCCTCATCCTTCTCCACAATCGATAACGTGCCGCAAGTTTATTATCCATCCGTCTTATTTCTTAATTCTAAACCCTTAACCGCTAATTCTTAATTCTTTTCATCTATCCGTTCCACCTCAATCCCAGCCTCGCGCAACAAGTCCACACCGTCCGTCAACCTGTACTCCTCCGCATACACCACACGCTTGATGCCCGACTGAATAATCAACTTCGCGCACTCCATGCACGGTGATGCCGTCACATACAACGTCGCCCCCTCACTGCTATTGTTGCTCCGCGCCACCTTCGTGATCGCGTTCGCCTCCGCGTGCAACACATACGGTAACGACTTGTTCCCCTCGTCCTCACAATTATTCTCGAACCCAGATGGCGTGCCGTTATATCCGTCCGAAATAATCATCCTCTCCTTCACTATCAACGCCCCCACCTGACGACGCTTGCAATATGAATTCTCCGCCCATATCCTCGCCATGCGCATATAACGCCCGTCCACCTGTCTTTGTTTGTCATCCTTCATTGTTCATCCTCCATTATTCATTGTTCATTATTCAACAACTCCCTTGCAAATTCCACCAAGTTTACTCCGTTGAAGTTTCCCGAAGTCATTAACAACAATGCCGTATCCTCCATAGGAGCCATCTGTCTAAGCACCTTTTTCAATTCCTCCGAATCATCAAAGGCTCGCACATTACCACCAAAAGCATTCTCCACGTCTGCCACACTAAATGACGCCATTCGTTTTTCCTCCATTACCTTCGGATTGTAATACACCATCGCCACATCCGCCTCATCCATGCCGCCATGATACTGGGGCAAAAAATCCTTCGTCAAACTGCTGAACGTGTGCAACTCCATCACGGCAACCAATCGTTTGTTCCGCCACTGCTCTCGCACCGCATGAACAGTCGCTTTCAACTTGCTTGGACTGTGAGCGAAATCCTTGTACGCCACGCCGCTTTCACTTCGGCACACCTCCTGCAGTCGTCCCGCCGCCCCCGTGAACGTCCCTGCCGCCTTCCAAAAATCATCCTCCTTCACGCCAATTGCCATGCACGCCGCACGTGCCGCCATCAAATTCTGCAAGTTATGCGTGCCGAACACCCTCAAAGTCGTTCCTCCCCCGCCGTGTTCCACCTCCGTCACTCCATTCTTTATCGTATGCCTTGGCGTGTCATATGCCACCTTCTTAACATCCTGTCGCAACTCCATCGCTAACTTTCGCAGGTTCTCATCCCCGGCGTAGTATATGAATTGACCGTTTGGTTCAATCAACTGCGTGAACTTTCTGAACGTATCTACATACCCTTCAAACGTGGGGAACACGTTCACGTGATCCCATGCTATGCCCGTCAACACCGCCACATGCGGATGATAATGCAAAAACTTGCTTCGCGAGTCCAACGGTGAAGTCAAATACTCATCTCCTTCAAACACCGCGTAACGCGCGTCTTCCGACAATGATACCATATTCTTGAAACCCTCTATCTGCGCCCCAACCATATAGTCCGCCTTAACTCCAACCTCTTTCAACACATGCAAAATCATCGCCGTTGTCGTTGTTTTCCCGTGACTTCCACCCACCACAATGCGCGTTTTCCCTTTCGTCTGTTCGTACAAGTACTCAGGAAAACTATAAATCTTAACCCCCAATTCCTTCGCCTTCTTCAGTTCTGGATTGTCTTCTCGAGCGTGCATGCCAACTATCACCGCGTCCGTGTCCGCCGTTATCTTTTCTGGAAACCATCCCCATGCCTTTGGCAACAGACCCGCCGCCTCCAATCGGCTCCGTGAGGGTTCAAAAATCTCGTCGTCACTTCCCGTCACTTTGTAACCAGGTTTCTCACTTAGTGCCAAAGCCAAATTATGCATTGCGGCACCACCGATAGCGATGAAGTGTACGTTCTTCATACTCTTCTTGATTGTGTTCCTTTTTTTACTCTTAACTGCAAAGATAACTCCCCTTTGCGACATTAGGCGTTTGATGTAGAAAAATTTCATCGTATATTTGTGGTGATGTTAGAGAATCAAATACTGGTCTTTGCGCTTTTGCTTTTAGCAGTGCTGCTGGCACCGCTCTTGTCCCATTGGACACGCATCCCCTCCATCATTATCCTAATCCTCACCGGTTTGACCATTGGTCCCAACGGATTTGGAATCATTGCTCAAAACGATGGCGTCAAACTCTTCTCCACTATCGGACTGCTCTACATTATGTTCATTGCGGGCATTGACCTTGACCTGGAAGAATTTAGGGCTTCCCGTTCGCGTTCATTGCTATTCGGCATTCTGACTTTTTTCCTGCCCGCCATAGGTGGTTTCTCCGCTGCTTATTGGCTTCTTGGTTTTTCCTTAGATGGAGCCTTGGTCATCGCCTGTGTTTTCTCGGCGCACACGCTCATCACCTACCCCATTGCCTCTCGACTTGGCGTCGTAAAAGACCGTGCCGTTGCCGTCACAGTGGGAGGAACCATCCTAACCGACATTGCCGCACTCCTTTTGCTTGCCGTCGTCTTGGGCAAACACGCAGGCGATCTCTCTTGTTTCTTCTTCATACGATTAGCTATTGCCGCAGTCATTTCGACAACCATTATTTTTAAGGTGTTTCCCGCCATTCTGGGTTGGTTTCTGCGGCACATGGAGGCTGAGAAGGGATCACAATTCATCCTCGTGTTGGTCATCATGTTCATCTCTGCCTATTTGGCTCAGTTGTCGGGTTTTGAACCCATCATCGGAGCTTTCCTTGCGGGCTTGGCAATAAACCCTTTGATACCTTCTTCCTCCGCATTGATGAACCGCATCGACTTCATGGGCAACACGCTCTTCATCCCGTTCTTTCTCATCAACGTGGGCATGTCCATGAACGTATCCTCACTCATAGGTGCAACCGACGTGTTCGTCATCGCCGCCACGCTATCCGTAGTCTCCCTTTTTAGCAAATGGATGGCTTCGTTCATCACGCAAATCTCGTCCCACATGACTGGCACGCAACGACAACTCATCTTCGGTCTTTCGGGGTCGCGTGCCGCTGCCACCTTAGCCATCGTTCTGGTCGGCATCGAAAGTGGCATCTTAGCACCTTATTTGTTGGATGCCGCCGTTCTCATGATTCTCATCACCTGCGTAATCTCGTCCATTGTCACCGAACGCTCCGCACGACGACTTGTCCAACGTGAGCGTTTAGACCTACTGAAAAATGACCATGGTGATAAATCCCTCTCTATAATAAAGAAGGCGTCCCTCATGAATTCCGTTTTGGTCACGGTCATGACCAACATTCCCTTCCATCGATTAGCTTCTTTCGCCCAAATGCTTCGAGCGAAAAACAGCACGACACCTCTCACCATCGCCACTGTACTCACACAAGGCGGAGACACTGCCGCTGACGTAAAGAAAGCGCGTCAAGAATTGGAACGATACGTGAAAGAAGCGAGTGCGTCCGAAGTCCCTGTCCACGCCACCGCCACCATTGACTACAACGTTGCCGACGGCATCATCCGCCTTGCACGCGAATCTCTGGCAGATGCCATTGTCATGGGTTGGCCACGCAAACTCGGAGACCTTGAAACGCTCTTGGGGGAACATGCTGGCGGTGTAATCTCAAAAACCGACAAGACCGTTTTCCTTTGCGAGTTTCCGAACCCTCTGAACGGAACCGTCGGCACCAAAAATCGTCGCATCATTCTTGTCGTGCCACCTTTTGCCGACAAGGAGAGAGGGTTCTATTTCTGGCTGGTCAAGACGCTTTCGGTTGCCAAGCAACTATCGGCAAAGATTGTTGTATGCTCAACCATGCCTACTTTCAAACGCCTTACCATCGTTGCGGGCAGAAGCCAGAAACTATTCCATATCAACTTTTCACATTGGGAAAATTTCCTCATGCTCCGCCGTCAGATTCAACCTTCCGACATTCTGATTACCGTTGTCGCTCGCAAGGGCTCGCCTTCCTACATCAAGGTGATGGACCAAATTCCTTTCACCATGCAGCAGCACTTCAGCAACCTGAACCGCATTGTCATCTACCCTCAACAGTTTGCTGACTCCACATCAACGCTTGACTCGCCATTCACGCTTACTGTCAATCGTGCGCCTTCGTTTTCCATACCTTGGACTCGCAAACTTTGGCACAAGATTCGACGCAAAGGCTGACAAAGTGTCACCCCAATGCCATGCTTTCACGCATGGCATTTTTTTTGAGCATTATTGAGGAAATTTGAAAACAATCTAAAAAAACATCTTAGACAATGAAAGGAACAATTGGGGTTACCACCGACAACATCTTCCCCGTCATCAAGAAATTTTTGTATTCTGACCACGAAATCTTCCTCCGTGAAATCGTTTCTAACGCCGTTGACGCTACACAAAAACTGAAAACGCTTTCCTCCGTTGGCGAGTTCAAAGGAGAATTGGGCGACACCACCGTCAGCGTGAAACTTGACAAACAAGCGGGAACACTCACCATCAGCGACCGAGGCATCGGAATGACGCAAGACGACATTGACAAATATATCAATCAAATCGCCTTCTCTGGAGCCACCGAATTTTTGGACAAATACAAGGATGACGCTAACGCCATTATCGGACACTTTGGACTCGGTTTCTATTCCGCCTTCATGGTTGCCAAACAGGTTGATATCGTCACCAAGTCCTACAAGCAAGATGCTAAAGCCGTCAAATGGAGTTGTGACGGAACACCTAACTACACCATCGAAGAAGTTGACAAGCAGGATCGTGGCACAGACATCGTTTTGCACATCGCCGATGATGAAAAAGAATTTTTGGAAGAGAATCGCATCGACTTCTTGTTGAAAAAATATTGTAAGTTCCTGCCGGTCGCCATCGCCTTTGGCAAAAAGAAAGAATGGAAAGACGGCAAAGAAGTCGAAACCGACCAAGACAATATCATCAACGATGTCAACCCGACTTGGACACGCAAGCCTGCCGACCTCAAGGATGAAGATTACGACAAGTTCTACTCGCAACTCTATCCGGGCAGCGAGAAACCGCTTTTCCACTTCCACCTCAACGTTGACTTTCCTTTCCACCTCACGGGAATACTCTATTTTTCTAAGGTACATTCCAACCTTGACTTCCAACGCAACAAGATTCAACTCTATTCCAACCAAGTCTTTGTCACCGACAATGTCGAAGGTGTTGTCCCTGACTTTCTCTCACTTCTGCACGGTGTCATTGACTCGCCCGACATTCCTCTCAACGTCTCGCGTTCTTACCTCCAAGCGGACCAGAATGTCAAGAAGATTTCCTCACATATCACCAAGAAAGTCTCCGACAGCCTCGAATCGCTATTCAAGAAAGACCGCAAAGACTTTGAAGAGAAATGGAACTCCATGTCACTCTTCATTACCTACGGTATGTTGAGCGACGAGAAGTTCTATGACCGAGCTGCGTCATTCTTCCTACTCAAAAATACTGAAGGCAAGTTCTTTACGCTTGACGAATACAAAAAGCTCATCGAGAAAGAACAAACTGACAAGGACAAAAACATCATCGCGCTCTACGCATCCGATGCCATTGCCCAACACGCATACATCAATGCCGCTAAGGCTAAAGGCTACGACGTTCTGCTCCTTAACGGTCAACTTGACACCCACCTCATCAACGCGCTTGAGCAGAAAAACGAGAAGTTGCGTTTCACGCGTGTTGATAGCGATGTTGTCGAACGACTCATTGTCAAAGAGGATCTTCAAAAAACATCTCTGACCTCCGCTCAACAAGAAGCCCTCACCACCACCTTCAAATCAAGCATTCCTGCCATTGACAAGACTGAATTCTATGTCGAGTTCCAGAATCTCGGTGAGCAACAACAGCCACTTGTCATCACCCAACAGGAATTCATGCGACGCATGCAAGACATGGCCAAGGTCTCCGGTGGTCCTATGGGATTCTATGGCGAGATGCCTGCTTCCTATTCACTGGTCGTCAACACTGCCCATCCTGTCGTTGCAAAGATTCTCAACGACGAAGAGCAAGCCATCGGCGACCAAGTCAAACCTCTTAACGACCAACGGAATCAACTCGACAAGCAAATTACCGATTGGAACACTGCGCACAAGGATGTCAAATATGAAGACATTCCACAAGCCGACAAAGACGATAAAAAGAAGTACGAAGATGAGATGGCGGAACTGCGCAAACAGTCTGACCAAATCATCAGTCAATATGCCGCCACCAACACCACAGTTCGACAACTTATCGACTTGGCTCTTCTCTCTAACAACATGCTCAAAGGCGAAGCCCTCAGCCAGTTCGTACAACGCTCCTTCGATTTGCTCAAAGAGTAATTAAGGAACACATCATGACAACAAAAGAGCGACGAAGGTTATTCCTTCGTCGCTCCCTTTTTCCTTATCGTTTTGAAAACTCAACTACCGACGCCACCTGACCGCCACTCATCAACCGCACCAACCATCGCCCGTCAACCTCCTGCACCACTGGGAAAATCAACTCCCCACGTTTCACTGGCACTCGATACTCAACCCGTAATCGGTCGTATGCGAAACCCTCCGGCAACGTCTCGAACGCCAAACGAACATAATTTGCGTTATTCATGTGATGGTTATAATCTATGTCCGCCCTGCACACCGTATAAGGAGCCAACTCGCGCCACCCGTCCTTCGGTTGCGCTATGCGACGATCCAAATAATCCATTGACTTCTGCTCCTCAATCTTCATCGACGCAATCGCTTCTGTCGAAACATTCTTCAACTTCCCCGTCGCCATGTCCACGAACGCACCCATGCTCCACGTGCGGTAACAAGCGTTCCCCGCCGCGTCATATATAAATGTGTTACGGAAACCGAACATCGGCTTCATCCCATACACCGACGACGTCACCGTCACCTCCTCACCATACTTCGGAACGCGTTCAATGTCAACCTGCCTGAAAACGAGCAACTGCGCCATACGCTCTTCCGCAAAGAACTCCTTCACCCTCGGCTCGCTCTCTATCCACATCTCCGAACAATCCTGCAACATCTGCAACGCTGAATACAACTTCAATCCGCCCTGCTCGTCACAGGCGGACGTCATCACCTTATTCCCAATCGTGTACATTACTTCTCCTCCTCAAATTCTACAATCTCCGTGAAATCCATCCATTGTGGCGCACTACGATAGGCTTGCAGACTTCCTTTCGGAACATATAGGACAGCCGTCTTCGAAATCTTGTTAAACACACGTTCCACCTTCTTCCCAGCATTCAACATCGGAGGCAACTGTGCGTGAATCTTCACCTTCTGCAACTTCTCGCATTCCGCGAATGCCCCTTGACCTATGAACTCTATGGTCGAAGGCAACTCTATCTCCGCCAGCGAACGACAGTGGAAAAAGGCGTTCTTCGCGACAATACGTGTTCCCTCGTGCAGGTAAACATGTTCCAAACGCGTACACTCCGCAAACGCCAACGTGTCAACCACATCCACATTGCCGGGAATATCTATCCATGGCAAATTCACGCAATAGTAGAATGCGCTCGAACCGATATGCTTCACATTGTCATATAGTCTCACGTTCGTCAAGTACTGACAGTCATAGAAGCAATGGTGAGGCACCGTGTCTATATTCGTCGGAAAATGAATCGACCTCAATTCCGAATGCAAGAAAGCCGCAAAACCGATATACTTCACCGATGGAGGAATCACTATTGACTCCACCCACTGTGAATTGAAAGCGTTGTCACCTATCCCAACCACCTCATACGTCTTCCCGTCATGCGTCACCGACGAAGGAATAACAACATTCTTTCCATACAACAACCCAAATGGTTGTATCACCTCTACCTTGCCCAATCCGACAACATAATAATTCACCTTGTCCTGGTTAAAACCATTCACCACCCGACGACCATAGACACTCGTCGAAATGGCAACAAGCAACAACAAGCCTACAATTTTGCGAATTACCGAATTCTTCATTTTTTATCTTTTATAGGTTATTTTCTTAAATGCCGTCAACGCCTCACCAACGACGTATGTGCTACCACCGATAAACACAGCATCCTCGCTCGACGCATTCGACAAGGCGGCGTTCAATGCCTTTTCGACCGATTCGAAAGCATCTCCGTTCAGTCCGCGACCTCTTCCTCTGCTCATCAGTTCACTCACGCTCATGGCACGATGACTGTTCGGTGCGCAAAAATAATAAAAAGCATCATGCGGCAACATCTCCAACACCGTGTTTACATCCTTGTCCGCCACCATGCCAAACACGACATGCAACTTTCGACAGTCCAATTGACGCAACTGATTGGACGTGTATTGAAATCCGCCAGGATTATGTCCCGTGTCGCATATCACCATCGGCTCCGTATCTATCACCTGCCATCGTCCACGCAATCCTGTCATGGTAGCGAAATGCGCAAACGCTTGTTGCACATCCGATTCTGAAATCCCATACCCCAAACGTCGCAACGCTTCTACCGCTACGTAAGCGGTTCTCGCATTCTTCCTTTGATAGTCACCCTTCAGTTCCACTTCCAGTGCTGGCACATTCACTTCCTCCGCCCAGACGATAGGAGCGTCCACGCTCGCCGCCTTCTCTCTGAACACGTTCCTTACATCCTCATCGCCCCCTTCCCCTATCACGACCGGAACTCCCTTCTTGATAATACCAGCCTTTTCCGAAGCGATTTTCGCCAACGTGTCACCCAACAAGTCCGTGTGGTCAAACGATATGTTCGTAATCACGCTTAATTGGGGAGTGATGATATTAGTGCTGTCAAGCCGACCGCCCAAGCCAACCTCTATCACAGCGACATCTACCGCCATATCCGCAAAAAACTCAAATGCCAATGCCGATGTCACCTCGAAAAAAGATGGCGACAACTTCTCAAACTCCTGCCGTCTCCTCTCCACCCAGTCACACACATAATCCTGACTCACAGGAACACCATTCACGCGAATCCGCTCACTGAAGTCTTCCAAATGCGGCGACGTGTACAGTCCTACCTTCAATCCCGCCTGCTGAAGCGTCGCTGCCAAAAGGTGACAAACGCTTCCCTTGCCATTGGTTCCCGCCACATGTATGGTCGCATATCGTTCATGCGGTTTACCCGTCATCTCGTCAAGCCTCATAGCGGTACCAAGTCCCGGCTTATAACCGGACTTCCCGTCATTCTCGAACGACGGCATGCGTGAAAACAAATATTCTATCGTTTCTCTATAATTCATTGACCCGAACTTGCTTTTTCTTCAGAAAAGACAAAAATAATAAAAAATAGTTCCTCATCAGGGCGATTCTCTCATTTTCAACTTTTTCACTACCTTTGCGCACTCAAAAAAGTCATAACCCTTATGAGAATGAAACATTCACTTTCCATACTAACATTTGCCTGCGCAGTTCTCCTTCTGAACACCATCCCTTCCTACGCTCTTGAAATTCCTATTGACGGCACTTATGCCTTTGTTGATGTGAAAAACATGACAAATCAAAACCTGTCTGCCGTTCCCGTGACGGTCAACTTCGACAGCGTAACCGCGCTCATGAGTGAATACAAAGGACAAAAAATTGCAGCCTTTGACAACCGTACACCAATCAACCTGCAAGCCGATGACCTCGATCACGATGGTAAGATAGATGAACTCACTTTCATGCTTGACCTCAAGTCTGGCGAACAACGACGCATCACACTGGAAATGGTTTGGGGCGACACGACCAAAACATATTTTGAAAAAGGAGTTTACGCATTCCTTGCCCATCGTGAAAAGACCGATGATGGCGACATTATCACTCCTGACACCGCCATTTCATCTACCGCCAACGACATGTATAATAAGGTAGCACTGCATGGCATGGTGATGGAAAGCGGACCTGTCGCTTACCGAGTTTACTTCAACGACAAAAGCACCATTGACGTTTATTACAAGACTGAACCGCGTCTTGAACTTCAACACACCATGTGGCATACCACGCTCAACGACCAAGAACGACACGGCTGGGGTGCTGACGTGCTTCTTGTCGGCAACAGCGTTGGAGTTGGAACTTTCAAGGAATGGAACGGAACCGCGGCTCAACACACCACACAATTTGAACGACGCACGCAACGAATTGTCGCGACGGGCAACCTGCGCAACATCATGGAACTCGAAGTCAACGGCTGGCGTCTGACCAATGGCAACAAAGTGGACGCACGCATCCGATTCACGCAATACGCTTTCCGCCACGATGTTCGCGTTGATGTCTATCTCTCGCCTGATGCGAGAAGAGCCACCTTCTGCACTGGCGTACAGAAATTCCCGAACAACCCTAAGTACATCACCCCAAAAGGTCGCCCTGTCATGGGCATTTGGGGAACGGACTACCCTGAAAAGGATCGGGAGAAATACAACATTCAACGCACCGTGGGACTTGCCGTTGCCGCTGACGGATGGAATGTGGCTGGCGAACGTGAAGATGACGACAATCACCTCTTTCTGCTCAAGCCTGACAACAATAACCACATAGGCTACTGGTTTACGGTCCAAAGCCCATTGGAACGTGAAGGCATCAAAGACTCACAAGCCTTTGCCCAATACTTAAAAAAATGGCATGAAGAAATCTCCACGCCATTACAAATCAAACTTTCTAAATAAGCAAGGACTTACTGCTCGTTCTTCACCGCCTCTATCGCCTGCTTCATTTCTTCACTGAGGTGGAACGAATCGCCATTCGCTTCTATATCCTCTATCATCTCCGCCTCCGTCTGTTCAAAGTCAAGCACTTCCTTCCACTGCGGAATGCTGTCCATCACGATGCTGTCGTTCGGATTTGGATAAGAGAAATAAAGACGCAACAACATCCACGAACGAACCTCCTTACCCTTGGCAAGCGCTGGTTTCCATCTTGGCATCGTGCGAATGAAGCGGTCTCCTTCACGTTCAAACAGCGGATCTGAATGCGTCATTCTCACTATGTTCGTGATTTTACCGTTCCTCTCCACGATGAATCGATAGAGCACCGTGTTATAGACCGAGTCACGCAACGTCTTCGCCAAATAACTTTGGCGTGAAAGCGTGTAGTCACGCAAAGCGTTCTCACCTCCGCGAAAACGAGCGGCACTATCCAAATGCAAATTCAATTCTTCGAAGTAGGCAATGTCCTCTTTCATTGCCTTCAACTCCGCTTGACGTTGTTCTAACGGACACTTACAAGGATCAATATCCATTCCCTTGAGCATTCGTTGTGGCGTTTGCGCCACAACGGATATGGACGTGGCAAACATCGCCATCAATGCGACCAATACGACTGAGTGTTTCATAATCGAAAGGTTTGTCTGTGTTTTTCCTTGCAAAAATAACGTTAATTCTTAATTCTTAACTCTTATTTCTTAATTCTTAACTCCTCACGCCTACTTCAACATCGCCTCAACTTGCGCCACCACGTTATCAGCATTAAAGCCAAACTTGTCATCCAACACGGTATAAGGCGCACTGTAGCCAAAATGATCCAATCCGAACACGCGTATCTCATTCTTTGCATTCAGGCCAAGCAGAGGAGCGAGCAACGACGAAGGCAAACCTGCGGTCAGACCGAACTCCTTTACTCCGTCTGGAATGATGCTCTTTCTGTACTTTTCGTCTTGACCGGCAAACAAGGTAGGCGAAATCAGCGATACAATGCGCACCTTGATGCCTCTGGCTTGAAACGCTGGCAATGCGCTCACCAAGGTAGAAACCTCGCTTCCGTTCGCTATCATTACCACGTCCGGAGTCTCATCTTCTGAACCTGTCACGATATAAGCGCCTCGTTTCGCTTGCAATGCCTTTTCATAACTGCTGTCAGGAAGATTCTTAACATCTTGACGGCTCAATATCAACATGGTCGGAGTTTTATCGTTTTCCATGGCCATTTGCCATGCCACCGTTGTCTCATTGACATCAGCGGGACGCAACACGAGCATGGATGGACGACCGCTGTGGTTTTTCAACTCCTCCAACAAACGCGCTTGCGCCTCTTGCTCCACGGGTTGGTGCGTTGGACCATCCTCACCCACGCGGAATGCGTCGTGCGAGAACACATATTTGACAGGCAACTCCATGAGTGCCGCCATGCGCATGGCTGGTTTCATATAGTCAGAGAAAACGAAGAACGTGGCGCATACTGGCAAGATTCCCCCATGAACAGCCATACCGTTCATGATGCAGCCCATGGTGAGTTCACTCACACCCGCTTGCAAAAATTGTCCCGTGAAGTCACCTTTCTTAAACGCATGCGTCTTCTTCAAGAATCCATCCGTCTTGTCACTATTGCTCAAATCAGCCGAAGAAACTATCATGTTTGGTATTCGCTCCGCAAACGCTGCAAGCACTGATGACGATGCGGCACGAGTCGATTTGTCAGCCTTCTGTTCAATGGCAGCGAAGTCAATGTTTGGCACCTTGCCTTCAAAACACTCCTTCAACCAACGAGCCTCATCAGGGTGTGATTGCTCCCATGCCTTTTGTGCGCTTTTGCGCTCCGCTACTATTTTGCGCAACTCCTCAAAACGAGCCGAATATAACTGACGTGTTTCCTCAAAGAGACAGAACGGATTCTTTGGGTCACCACCCAAGTTCGCTATTGTCTTGTCCACGTCAACACCCGCCTTCGAAAGCGGCTGACCGTGAGTTGACAACTGTGATTCCATTGATGATCCGTCCGATGCCAATGCGCCTTTACCCATCGTCGTGTGTCCAATGATGAGCGATGGCCTTTCATTCTGCGACTTCGCTTTTTCAAGCGCAGCCAATATCTGCATGGCATCCTGCCCATCCACTTCGTAAACGTCCCAATTCCATGAACGATATTTGGCGGCGGTGTCCTCATCCGTAACCTCGCTCACTGACGTGGAAAGCTGAATTTCATTCGCATCGTAGAACATGATGAGATTACCCAAGCCAAGGGTTCCAGCCACGCGTCCCGCTCCCTGCGAAATTTCCTCCTGAATACCACCATCTGAGATGAACGCATAAGTCTTATGGGCGAACCAATCACCGACACGGCTGGTAAAAAAACGCTCCGCTATGGCGGCACCTACGGCCATCGTATGACCCTGTCCGAGCGGTCCTGATGAGTTCTCAACACCGCGCATGACGTTAAATTCAGGATGACCGGGCGTTACACTTCCCCATTGGCGGAAATTGCTCAAGTCTTCCATCGAATATTTGCCACAGAAAGCAAGGACACTGTAAAGCATCGGTGACATGTGACCTGGATCAAGAAAAAAACGATCTCGGGCGATCCAGCCACCGTCTTCCGGATCAAAGACAATCACGGAGGAGAAGAGAGCGTTGACAAAGTCCGCACCTCCCATGGCACCTCCCGGATGTCCGGATTTGGCTTTTTCCACCATGGCGGCTGTCAACACTCGGATGTTATCCGCTGCTCGTTTCAATAATGCCTCTTTCATAATTCTTAATTCCTCTCGGCTATATTTTTTGTTTGATTTTTTACGACAATTGTTCCATTGCTTCCTGAAGGTCTATCTCCTCATTGTTCGGACCATAAAACTTGTATTGCAAGAAACCCATCTTCTGACTTGGAATGATACGACAACCGAAGCCATACTTCATCTTCCACTTCATCTCTTGACTCCACACACCCTGCTTGATATAGGCAGCCACGAACGGATGCACATGCAAATAAAATTTCTTTATGTGCAACTTGCTAACCATCAAGTCTATCTTGCTTTCCAATTGGTCTGTAAAGAGAATGGAAGGGCGTATCTTTCCCGTTCCGTAACATGTCGGGCACTTCTCTTCAGTGTTGACATAAGTCACCTGCCTTACACGTTGACGAGTAATCTGCATGACACAGAACTTACTGAGCGGCAACACATTGTGTTTAGCCCGGTCATTTGCCATCGCCTTGCGCATGCACTCATACAACTCCTTCTTATGTTCCGCGCTCGACAAGTCAATAAAGTCTATCGAAATGATGCCTCCAATATCTCGCAAACGTAACTGACGCGCTATCTCTTCCGCCGCCGCCATGTCAACGTTGAACGCATTCTCTTCCTGGTCATTTGCGGCGCGCGAACGGTTGCCACCATTGACGTCAATGACAAACATAGCCTCCGTCTGCTCAACAATGAGATAAGCGCCATTCTTGAATGGAACGACCTTTCCGAAACCGTTCTTAATCTGTTTGGTCAGTCCGAAGTTGTCAAGGATAGGCACCGGAGACGTATAGTGTTGAACGATGCCGCGGTTACCCGGATCTATCAATTCAACATAGTCCTTAATCTCCTTATAATACTTTTCGTCGTTGACATAAATAGCCTTGAACGACGAATTGAACAAGTCGCGAATCATGCCCACCGTGCGTCCTATCTCCTCACACACAAGAGTCACGCCTCCTTTGCTTCGTTGCATTTTCTCGACCATTCCATCCCAACGCTCCATCAGCACCTTCATTTCGTTGTCCAACTCGGCGGCACCCTTGTTTTCCGCCACCGTGCGGATAATCACTCCGAAATTTTTAGGACAAATACTACGAATCAACTGCTTGAGTCGATTACGCTCCTCGTTCGACTTAATTTTTTGCGAGACGGAAACCTTGTCCGAAAACGGAATCAACACCAAATATCGTCCCGCTATCGAAATCTCTGATGTCAGACGCGGTCCTTTAGTAGATATGGGTTCCTTGACTATTTGGACAAGCACATCCTGACCCTGCTTCAACACGTCCGTAATTGAACCGTTCTTGTCCAATACGCCCGCAAACATCTTTTTTGATATTTCCGGACGATGACGTCTGTCTCCTAACGCCGCCTTCTTGAAATTCTCAAGTGCGGTAAACTGGGGTCCTAAATCCAAATAATGAAGAAAAGCGTCTTTCTCATACCCAACATCCACAAACGCCGCGTTCAATCCGGGCATCAACTTCTTCACCCGTCCAAGATAAATGTCCCCCACCGCAAACTGGTTCGACAGTTTGCTCTCCTTATGCAGTTCGACCAGCCTCCGATCCTCGGCAAGAGCCATGGTCACCTCGGTAGGCTCGACATCTATGACTAATTCACAATCCACTTTTCTACGTTTTTTTCCTAACCAGAAACACTCGCTTTCTCATCAAGGCTTCCCAACTCAAAAAAATGCGCCTTAAACCTTTTCCGTTTCTGGCAAGAGAATGATTACCTATCAAAAAAGAAGAAACAAACTTGTGCAATTCCTCTTCATGGAGAATCGGCAACGAAGTTTGTTTCCCGTTTTTCGTGTCGTCACACGATTTTCCCGCTCTTTTTTACGGGAACAGAACGAAACTACTACTTGTTCTTTTTGTGACGATTCTTGCGTAGACGTTTTTTACGCTTGTGCGTGGACATTTTATGTCTTTTTCTCTTCTTTCCGCTTGGCATAGCTCTAAGAATTTTTAACTGTTGTTATTTATGGTGTTATCTTCTGCTTACTTGGCGTCACTTGCCTTCACGACAGACATGAACGTCTTGGCTGGCTTGAACGCAGGAATGTTGTGTGCCGGAATAATCAACGCTGTGTTTTTCGAAATATTGCGAGCGGTCTTCTCCGCGCGACGCTTAACGATGAAACTACCAAATCCGCGCATATACACGTTTTCACCCTTTGCAAGCGAAATTTTGATTTGATCCATCATGCTCTCAATGCTCTTTAATACGGTTATCTTGTCAATTCCCGTTTCCTTTGAAATCTCGTTTACGATATCAGCCTTTGTCATGTCTTTAATTGGATTTCTTTATCTGACGTTTGTTTTGTTTTTTTCCGTTCCTTTCGCACCCGTCTCGAGTGTCCTCTACAATAATGTGCGATTTTTTCGGACTGCAAAGATAAAAAACTTTTGCTTTTCGCAACGTTATAATATAGTTTTTTTGGTCCAACGTCTTTTTCTTATCTTTGTTTTTCAACATTTTGCCCGTCAAAGTTTGGTTTCCCCATGACACTCACACCACTATACAATTGGTACGAACGCAACAAGCGCGACTTGCCTTGGCGCGACACATGCGACGCCTACAAGATTTGGCTTTCTGAAATCATTCTGCAACAAACGCGAGTGGCACAAGGTCTGGACTATTACCTCCGATTTACAACCCAATACCCTACACTCCACGAACTTGCAATGGCAAGCGAAGACGAAGTCCTGAAACTCTGGCAAGGATTGGGCTACTACAGCCGAGCCCGTAACCTGCTCAAGGCGGCTCAAACCGCTGACCGACTTTGGCACGAGATGCCCAACGACTACCAACGGCTCCGCTCCTTACCAGGAATCGGCGACTACACTGCCGCAGCCATCGCCTCTTTCGCTTTCGGATTGCCCTATGCGGTTCTGGACGGAAACGTTTTCAGAGTTTTGTCAAGACTTTTTGCCGACCCCACACCCATCGACTCCACACAAGGCAAGAAGAGTTTCTCCCGACGCGCACAACAACTGCTTGACCCCATGCGTTCCTCACTCCACAACCAAGCCATGATGGAGTTGGGGGCTCTGGTTTGCCTTCCGAGCGAACCGCTCTGCCAACAATGTCCATTGACCGAAATGTGCGAGGCACATAGACGCGAATGCCAACACCAGTTTCCCGTCAAACAGAAATCCGTGGCAAAACGAACGCGTTTTTTCAATTACCTTTATCTCCTCTTCCATGATTCGGACGGCGGTCACCACCTATTCTTGCACCGACGCACCCCCGGCGACATTTGGGCGGGTCTCTACGAACCGCCCTTGATTGAAAGCGACCGTCCGCTCACCAGGGAGGAACTTTGTGCGAACGACGACTTCAAACGCATTTTGCAAAACAGCGAACACGTCACGTGGACAGGCGACGCCATCACCCTCACACACATCTTGACGCACCAGCGCATCGAAGCCACCTTTCACGTCATCACGGTCAACAGTGTTGACGATGTCAATCTCCAAGGTCTGACGCAAGTGAGCGAAAACGATTTGGAACGATATGCCGTTTCACGACTGACCGATAAGTTCCAATCTTTACTATCTTCGCGCTATCACGACAATAACGTTAGCCAATGACCGAGAAGCCCACAAATAAGGCGAAAAACTACAAGACGGCATTTTCGAGAGTTCTGATGCTCCTTGGCTTTGGACTTCTTGCCCTAGCGCTTTTTCACGTCGTGTTTTATAGCGAAAAGAGTATCTACCGATACATCATGCTCAACCGCGACATCAACATACTGAAAGAAGAACGAGACAATCTCAAACGCACTATTGACGAAACAAACGACGAACTCGCCTCCTTTCAGAAAGAAAAAAACCAGTTGGAAAAATTAGCGCGCGAAAAGTACTACATGCGCAAAGCCAACGAAGATGTTTTCATCATCAAAGATGCCACCAACCATGACGAATAAACCGTCCGAACGTACCAAGACCACATTTTACAACATTCTCTATGCGCTCGGAGCCATTTCGCTACTGATTGGCATGATTGCACACATTCGATATGCGACTTGGGGATGGATTGTCTTTGCCGTCGGATGCGTCCTTATGGCGACACCACGATTGCTCTCTTTTTCATTGCCCGAAGACATGAGACTACGCCGACTCCATTTCATCTCCGCCCTCGCCACGCTCTTGCTCCTCGCCTCGGCATGGTGCATGTATCAGTTTCCTGAACGCAACTATTGGGCTCTTGCACTTTGCCTTTTTGCCGCTTTCGACCTCATTGTTCGACTGCGCTACCCGAAGAATAGGTAATGGTCTTTCGGATAAGTGTTTTACCTAAAAACAACTTCATGAACCCACAACCTCATACGTCAGGACACTTCGTCCCACAACGGGACAACATCTTTCTCCTCCACACCCACGCTTAATGAAAAGTTTGCTATCTTTGCGAACAACATAAAACCACGACATTATTTTTAAGTTCTAAACTTTATATTTTCATTCTGACATGAAGAAACACAACTTTAACCCTGGTCCTTCCATCTTGCCGCAGGAGGCGATGGACGCAACAGTTGCAGCATGCAAAGAATTTGCTGGTAGCGGTCTGTCGTTGTTGGAGGTTTCACACCGCAGCAAGGAATTCAAACCCATCGTTGACCAAGCTGAAGAACTCTTCCGCGAGCTTCTTGACATCCCTGCCGGTTACAAAACCGTTTTCCTCGGTGGCGGTGCAAGCCTGCAATTCTGCATGGTACCATACAACTTCCTCGAGAAGAAAGCTGCTTACTTGAACACTGGCACCTGGGCTAACAAAGCGCTCAAAGAGGCTAAACTCTTTGGCGAAGTGGTTGAAGTGGCAAGCAGCAAGGACAAGAATTACACCTATATTCCTAAAAACTTCACTGTTCCTGCTGACGCTGACTACTTCCACGTGACGAGCAACAACACTATCTATGGAACGGAACTCAAGGGAGACCTCGATAGCCCTGTTCCTATGGTTGCTGACATGTCGTCTGACATCTTCTCTCGCCCTGTTGATGTTTCCAAATATATCTGCATCTATGGTGGTGCCCAGAAGAACCTCGGACCTGCAGGACTCACCTTTGCCATCGTTAAGGAAGACGCCCTGGACAAAGTGACCCGCCCAATCCCAACGATGCTTAAGTATAGCACCCACACTGCTAATGGCTCCATGTTCAATACACCTCCTGTATTGCCTTTGTTCACGGCTCTCCAAACCCTGAAGTGGTTGAAAGCCAACGGTGGCATCAAGCAAATGCAAAAGGTGAACCAAGAGAAGGCTGCCATTCTCTACGACGCAATTGACAGCAGCAAAATCTTCGTCGGCACCGTTACCCCTGAAGACCGTTCCCTCATGAACATCTGCTTCGTGATGAAGCCTGAATACGCCGCTCTCGAAGAGGAGTTTGCTTCTTTTGCCGCCGCTCAAGGCATGGTCGGCATCAAGGGACACCGCTCTGTTGGCGGATTCCGCGCAAGTTGCTACAACGCTCTCCCTATTGACAGCGTCAAGGCTCTTGTCGCTTGCATGAAAGAGTTTGAAGCGAAACACTAATTCGTTCAAAAACGACAATAAGAAAAAGAGGTGGACACCATGTCCACCTCTTTTTTTTTCACTAATCTATGAGAGCAGGCTCAACACCTCGCAGGCATCATCATTTTCAAAAATGATGACCTCCGAAACAGGATGATACATGAAACCGTAATACGACTCCAACTGCAACGCCACGAAATTATGATCCGCTGACTGGCAAACAGCCAACTGCATGCTGCCAATATCAACAAACTCAAGTTTCTTTGACTTCAATGCGGACTTTAATTCATCCACACCTTTTTCCAAAGCGTTTCGCAACGTCTCTCCTGTTGACGCTCCGCAAGCCTTATAGTCCAACCTCAACACACTTCCTGTCGGACTGTATTCATACCGTGTTATGAGTCCGAACATGACCTTCTTTTCTCTGACATGTTCGTGTGAAAGAATGACCGATGCCATTCCCGAATTTTTAATAGATGACATGTTTTTCTTTTTTTCGTGATAAACAAAATCCCCTGGGCGAATCACCTTTCATGACTTCGCCTCAAATAAAATTCATTCCGAAAAAAGAAAAACTAACACCGCAGGTGCCGCAATGCGAAGACATAATAGTCGCATGGGGCACCAAAGCCATGAGGATTCTTCTCCTCTGGCAATTTATATGTATTGGTTCCGGTTGTACAAGAACTGTCGCTTCTGAGAAATCTTGCGACCTCGACATACCAATCTTCTCCCCTCTCACTTCTCGAGCTCAACACCCGCGAGAAGTTATCACTGTCAATCAGTATGGCAAAAGGCAATGACGTTTGCCCGAACTCATCCTCACACGTCGTCTTATCAACGTCACCGCACGCATATCTGTCCTCGTGCTGTTCACATTGCAAAATCCGAACGCTCTCGACCACGGGGCACTCATCCCATTGCGATAGGCAATGGACAGCGATGAGCGTAAGCGACATCAATATGTAATGCAAAAGTCGCATTTTCTTTTATGCGTTCAACACGATTCTATCAGCATAAGGAGTAACCAATCTGTTACGATAGAGCGTACCTACGGCTTTCTTGAAAGTCTTCTTGCTCACACCAAACATGTCATAGATAGCGTCCGCCGGACTTTGGTCACCCAAAGCTATCACACCACCGCGCTCTTTTAACTCCGCATACAACGCCTCGGCAAAATCTTCAACCCTGCCAAAGCCTACCTTTGACTGGCTCAAGTCTATCTTGTAATCCTCGCGAACACGTTTGACATAAGTGTCCACGACTTCACCCACATTCACGGGCTCCATCAGCTCGTTGGCATATAGCACGCCCAGGTAGCGGTCGTTAAGAATGCACTTATAACCCAAATCCGTTTCGGCATAGGGCAATGTCTTCACCCTGTCACCCGAAGCAAGGTCAGGCTTGCCAAAATCCAAGTAGTCCTCAATGCGCGCGCTGGCTTGCAACCGCCCATCACCGTCAAGAAACGCGTAAATGACATATCTTCCACCCCTCATAAGTCGAAATCGAGACTCCTCTTTGGGCACAAAAAGCGGATAGTCCTCTATGCCCCAATCCATCAAATAACCATCATCATAGACCTCCGCCACTTCCAAATAGGCGAAACGTTCCGCCTCTATCAATGGATGTTCACGCGTCACCCTCACTTCGTCAGTTTCATAATCTACATAAGCAAAGACATGGACCGGTTGTCCTTGCTTCATCCATGGTCGCACGAACGAGTGATCCAGTGTCAACTCACCTTCCGACCCTCCATCCAAAATGGCGTCGCCACTCATGTTGATAGAGAGGAGCGGCAGGTCGTTATATCTTCCAAGTCTGATTTTCATATCCGATGCATTTTTTCATTTTTCCATCGACGCCACTCATCGAAACAGATTCACCACGCCACGTTCGGAGTATTCTATGGTGTCACCATGACTGTCCTCGTCCGTTCCCTTTGCCTTGATCACATAGTAGTAAGGTCCCGTAGGCATCAGTCTGCCTCCCGACTTTCCATCCCATCCCCTTGAAGGGTCGCTCCATTCAAACAACTTGTGTCCCCATCGGTTGTATATCGTGCAATGAAACTCCGAAAGGCTCTTGAATGCCACCCGAAATTCATCATTCACACCATCACCGTTTGGTGAGAAGGCTGACGGAATCTGCAACAACGACGGACTGACCGTCACGACAAGACTATCCTTGGCTCGACAATCGACGCTGTCACCCATCATCCATTGTCGACTGACTTCAAGCAACACTTTATAAACGCCCGTCCGTGTAAAACTGTAACGCAAGTTCTCGTCATGATAGACATTGCTCGAGTCTTCCGGATACTCCTGATCAATGATGGTCCAACTGAAGAACTGCGCCACAGGCGTATTCGCATTACTTGTGAAATAGACATTCAAAGGTGCAGACCCACCAAACTGCGTTGTCGTGCTCTCATCGCTTCCCAACTTACGGTCTATTTCATTCTTGCCCTCGCGTTCAGTGATTTCGCCTATCAGGTGACAAGTCAACGCCTTGGCGACATACACGGTGTCTGATTGTATCGTGTCCACCACGCCAAACGCCTCACGTATCTGGTCACCACCCAACATTATCTTCGTATGACAATAGGGAGCGTCCACCACCCATGTCGCATGCTCAATCGTGTCCGTGGTGACCGACGTGGCAGTGGCACTGTCACTCACTACCGTGTCATTATACTGCGTTCCGTCCCACGACAACGAGTGAACGCTCACGCCATAACGGCGTGGCACCTCACGAGTCATGCCCGCTGGCGTTTGGTACGTCATCTTGCCGTCATACTTCACCCTCGAAATCAAGTTGAGCGACTGACATTCATCCACCACGTCCGCAGTGTCAACCCAGATTGGCGTGAACCTGTGTGCCAATCCATTGACCACCCATACGCTTTTGCGTTCCTTCTCTAAGCCAGATTTGTCGGTGAAGGTCACTATGTAACCCGTATCCGGAGCCAAATCGCTTACGGTCAGCGTGCTTGCGTTCGTGACCGACGAAATCAACGTCATGTCGCTTGTCGAATTTAGATAACGATACCATGCGATGCTGCCCGCGGAGTCAGCGTCATAGCGCAAAGACAAATGCGTGCTGTCGGTAAACAGCAACGCGTCAACGCCACCATAGTCCAAACCTATCGCCTCAGCGGTCATCACCTTGCCGTCACCCTCAGGCGTCGCCGTCACGGCGGCATTGAGTGACACGCCTATCCACATCATCACAAGCGTGACCACCAATGTCTTCACTATGTTTCGCACTCCTTCTCGCATCGTCATTCCTTAGTGATGAAGAAACAACCTTGGTTCACATATCCGCCATTGCCCATCCGTCGCCAACTGAATCGGCTTTGCAATTCCTCTTCAATCGTGTCAGCGGCGGGAGTCCACATCTTGCCCGACCGCGACAGATGACGAACGAAATAGACAATCATGTCACGCCCAATCAAGTCATACCGCGGATTCCTTGTGTTGGTGAGTCCGAACGCACGGCGCATGCGTCCCACGTAATCCTGATAAGCCGCCTCCTTGGTGTCTTCATAGAACTTCGAATGATAGCACACAGGCTTGGCTTGTTCCAACACGGTGGTTCCCCATGCGTCAAACCCCAACACGGTCACCTTCCTGCCACGCTCACGCCAACGGCTGATTTCCGCTAAGGCTTCCCGCACCAGGCCACCCTCACGCGTCCCCAAGACAACGACATTTTCCTGCGTCTCAGACAATGACGTATAAAGGCTTGGGAAAGAATAGTTCGAATAATTCACTTGCTGGTTCGTAATGCCAAACTGCGGAAGTTTCTGTGATAGATACTTGGCATATTGGCTTCCTTCGTCGTTAGCATCGTTATTGTAGTTAACGACAATCACGTTTTTCCCTAACAAGTACTTGGCGGCAAGATCCGTGGCGAAAGCCCACTCACTGCCTACGCTGCCATTGAATTGAAAGGTGAATCGGTTTTGCATGATACCGCTCGCGCGTCTGGTGAACGGCACCAACAGTGGCACCTGATGCCGCTCGCTATATCGGCTCAGCACCCCCACTTGACCCGCATAAGCAGGTCCGATGATCAAGTCGCTCTGTCCTATGGCGGGATTCTTGCGCAACACGCTTTCCACCTTGTCAGGCATTTTCTCTATATCATAGACATCAAGCCGCACGTTATAACCCGCCTCCTTCAATTCGCCCAATCCTATCAGTATGCCTTCATAGAATTCCACGAACTTGTTCAACGTCTGATCCTGCTCCGACTCGCGATCCAGCATGAATGGCAACAACAACGACACTTTCACGGCTGCCGCGCCATCCGTCGCTTCAGGTCTCTGATATCTCGTCACGACATATTCTGTTGGTTTTATCGTGTCCAACACTTCTTCCGTCTCTCGATCCGTCGGCGCACTCGCTTTCTCATTGTTCTTCACGCCCTGTTTCGGAATCAACAACTTTTCACCAATGCGTGGCATGCGCTCTTTCAACTCCGGATTCGCCTCCACCATTTGTTCCCTCGTGACGCCATATTGTCGGCTGATGCCATACAATGTTTCCTTCGGTTGCACCGTGTGCGTCTGCATGTTTACATCCTTTGTTTTCTCCTTTTTCGATTCCGGAATAACAATCGTCTGACCCGCTTTCAAGTTCCCGTCAAACGTTGGATTTGCCGCCTTCAATTCATCCGCGGTGATTCCGTACTGATGAACGATGCCGTACACCGTTTCTCCCGCTTGCACCTTATGCGTCTTGTTTCCCGTCACACTGGCTGTCGCCTCCTTTTTCCCCACTTCGTTCGTTCGGCGGCTTGACTCTGCGGGGATACGTAATTTCATCCCCTTCTTGACTCCTTTTTGCGCCACGTCGTTCAGTTCGATAATCTCCTCTTGCGACACCTCAAACGCCCTGCTGATTCCATACAGCGTCTCTCCCTCCGCCACTTCATACAAGTAGCAGGTTCTCTTGCCCACCGTCACCGTCTTCAACTTGGACTTGTCCACGCCATACGACATTAAGCAAAACGACACAAAGGCAACAAGAAGCAAAAACAAACGCAAAATTCTGTGCATGACATCTTTATTTTACGACCGAACCTCATCCTCGAACGCAATCATCCACCCATTTTCGCAAAAATACAACAAAATCGGCAACACGCACCCTATTTTCCGTATCTTTACAACCGACATTCCTCCCTTGCATACCGAAACATTAAAACATATTTCCTTACCGTGTTTTTCTATCGCTTTGTCATTCGTCATTGGTTGCTCCTCATGCAACTGCGCCATTATACCGCATTTGTCGCCATCTGTTCGCGCGTCACAAAACGACCCGTCCATGATGTTTCCGACCTTCGTTTCACCGAGGCTTTCTTGATCTGGTATAAGTTTTCCACTGACAGTTTTGCCTCCTACAACGCCTTTCTCAACACCAACACCTCCGCTAAGGCGCAAGACGACTTCCTCTCTTCCATCACCTTCAACGACCGCTATCGACGCCTGCGCACGCTGTTGCTCTGGGTTCGACGCCTCACCTTTGTCCTCATCCTTCTTTTTTCAGTCCTCACCTTTTTAGGATTGCTCGGACCGTTTGGCATCGCCTTCCTTTCATTCCTCCCCTTTGTCCTCGCCGCCTTCGTGGCTTACTACTTCTGGCTCAATCTTCGATGCAAACGTCTGCACAAACTCTTTCCGCAAGCGTGTCGCGAGTGGATAGCCCAACTCCGCCTTGACAAGCGCATCAAAAGCAACTCTGTTCACCACCTCCGACAACTGCCACTCTACACTCTCCACAACCTGCCCCGCGCGCAGCTCTTCTCTCCGCTCGAAACGCTTACCCTACGCTCGCTTCGTGACTTCCGCGTCCGACAAGACGCACACGCGCCCATTGCCGACAACGTCATGCGCATTGCCAAACTTTACCCACAAGGCATCAAGAATTATCTCCTCGAACTCTCCAAATCTGACAACCGATACGCCGACGCGCTGCGACCCTTGCAATTGGAGCATAACGCTCCTGTCAACACCTACACCCTCACGGCATTGATGTATGACGACACCATGCTCGAAATCATACAGAAAATCATCCGCAACTCCGAACGCGTCATACTGCTCGCATCCGCCGCCAAGGTTGAAAACCTCAAGAGCCTCATCCGTCGTCGCCAACCAGACATCAACCTCTTGGCGGAAAACGTCATGCGCACACGCCTTCCACATTGGCGTTCAGAGAGGCAAACCATCCTTCTTGACGACTTCTCCGACGACATAACGGTCCTTCTATGCCATCAGGACGGCAATCGCTATTGGAAGGAAGACATCCAAACCTTCCTCTACTTCTTCATCCGCGAAAACGGAGACGCCCACACCCGCATCGTCACCGACGACGAAGCGCTCCGCACCTTCCTGACCAGCCGCTACATCAGCCACGTACAAAGCGATTTCAGCAACATCCTTCTCCACAAACAAAACGACCCTGACCTCGTCACCATCGTCCTCACCCACGACATCCACGCCGCGCGACAACTCACCATCCCACTCAACTACATCCTCATTGTCATCAAAAGTTCATAAAATAACACAAAAACCTCTTTCCAAGAGATTAAAAGATGATTGCTTTCATTGACACAGAAGTTAATCCACAAACGGGAAAAGTTTTGGACTATGGAGCGGTAAGAGAGGATGGTGCCTTTTTGCACACTCACTCCAAAGTTGCCTTCGACGAATTCCTATCAATGTGTGATACTATCTGTGGACACAACATCATCAATCACGACTTGAAATATACGTCCCTAAGGGGCAATCCGACAATTATCGATACCCTGCCTCTTTCTCCCCTACTATTCCCGAAACGTCCATATCACCATCTGGTGAAAGATGATAAGTTGCAAGTGGACGAACTGAATAACCCCGTGAATGACTCCCAAAAGGCTCGAACCTTATTGAACGACGAGATTACTGCATGGGAACAACTATCCAGTGATAGAAAAAAACTATACTACCAACTTCTTCATGATAACGACCATTTTAAGGGATTCTTCAAACACATAGGATATTCTTCTGCCGTACATAAATCCTTCCTTGGTAGAATTTTGAATAGTCAACCGAATTTGACACCATTGATTCTAAAGGAATTTGAAGGCAAAGTATGCAGCCATGCTGATTTTGAAATGTTGGTTAGACAATATCCAATAGAACTGGCATATAGTTTGGCTGTTATAGGAGTTGACGACATCTTTTCTATTACTCCTGCATGGGTGCTTTACAACTACCCTCGAGTGGTCAATGTTCTGAACTTATTATGTGATACATCGTGTGGAGATTGTGACTATTGTCATAGTCGTTTGGATGCACATAGCGGTCTGAAAGAATTTTTCGGCTATAACGAGTTCCGAATTTTCGATGGTGTTCCTATGCAGCAACATGCGGTAGAATCTGCCATTCGCGGAGAATCATTGCTAACGATATTTCCAACGGGTGGTGGTAAGAGTCTAACATTTCAGCTTCCTGCATTGATGGTTGGCAGGAACATACATGGGCTCACTGTAATCATTTCTCCGTTACAGTCACTCATGAAAGATCAAGTGGATAATTTGGTTGTACGAGGCATCAGTGAAGCGGTAACCATTAATGGTTTGCTTGACCCAATAGAACGGGCAACAGCTATCCAACAGGTTGCCGATGGCACAGCTAATCTACTCTATATTGCACCGGAAATGCTGCGCAGTAAGACCATTGAGAAATTGCTGATCAACAGAAATGTAGTACGATTTGTGATTGACGAGGCTCACTGTTTTTCCGCATGGGGGCATGACTTCCGTGTGGACTATTTGTATATCGGTGATTTCATCCGCCACCTTCAAGAAAAGAAACATCTAAATCATCCTATACCCGTTTCATGTTTCACGGCCACGGCCAAGCAAAAGGTCATCAGCGACATTTGCGACTACTTTAGAACAAAACTGGGTTTAGAACTGAAGACATTCACAGCAAACGCAGCACGAAAAAATCTTCGTTACTCTGTTCTTCACGCCGATACTGCAGACGAAAAATACAACCTATTACGTTCGCTGATTCTTGGTCATGATTGTCCCGCCATAGTTTACGTTTCACGTACCCGACTCACTCATGAATTGGCACAACATCTATCATACGACGGAATTCAAGCTTTGCCTTTCAATGGTAAAATGGAAGCCGTTGACAAAGTGAAGAACCAGAATGCCTTTATGAAGGGGAAGGCGAAGGTAATTGTAGCTACTTCCGCTTTCGGAATGGGCGTTGACAAAAAAGACGTTGGATTGGTTGTACATTATAACATCAGCGACTCGTTAGAGAACTATGTGCAGGAAGCAGGTCGTGCAGGACGAGACCCGGAAATGCAAGCTGAATGTTTCGTACTATATGCAGACAGTGACCTTGACAAGCATTTCATACTCCTCAACCAAACAAAACTAAGCATCAGCGAAATTCAACAAGTTTGGAAGGCTATCAAGGATATTACCGCAAAACAAAACAAAGTAAGTTGCTCGCCCTTAGATATAGCACGCAAGGCTGGTTGGGGTGACGAGGTGGAGGATATAGAAACACGAGTCAAAGCAGCCATCGCAGCACTGGAAGATGCAGAATTCATACGACGAGGCAACAACTCTCCCATCATTTTTGCCACGGGAATTGCCGTGAAGAATATGGATGAGGCACGACACAAACTGACAATCTCCCCTCTCTTCGATGAACAATCGCGCACAGAAGCCGCTCGCATCATCAAATCGCTGATTAGCGCACGTGCAACATCAGAAGCTATAGGAACGGAAGCTGAGAGCCGAGTGGATTATCTGGCTGACATTCTTGGAATGAGCAAAACCACCGTCATCCGCAATATTAACTTGATGAGACAAGATGGCTTGTTGGCAGATAGTCGTGATATGCAAGCATGGGTATCAAAAAGCACATCCATACGTAATCTTGAAATCATTTTGAAATTAGAGAAATTCCTTTTACAACAACTTACAGAAGAACAACAAAGAATCAACTACAAGGAACTAAATGAAAATGCACTAAAAACAAATAACCCTTATTCAACTATCAAGCGACAAAAAATGTTGCTCCACTTCTTATCGTTAAAAGGCTATATTCATAAACAAGAACATGGCTTCAGCGATAGCGTGAGTGTTCGGCTTCAAGCCTCTCGGGAAGTTACGAATGTACGGTTTGAACGTCGGATGCACATCTGCCGATTTATCATAGATACACTTGGTGTCCAACGGGATGGCAGCAAGAATCCAACCCTCGTCAACTTCTCTGTCGTGGAACTGCTTCAAAAGTTTATTGCCAGTCAACAAGAAACCATGTTTACTGAACAAAATAAGCCCACGATTGCAGATATTGAGGAAGCACTGCTTTATCTCACAAAAACAGATCTGATGAAGATTGAAGGAGGCTTTATTGTCATCTATAACACCATGCGAATTAATCGTATTGCAGACCGCCGGACTCGTTATGGAAAAGAGCAATATCGTCTATTGGATGAGTTCTACAAGCAACGCATACGACAGATTCATATCGTGGGCGAATATGCTAATCTAATGGTTCGTGACTACAATGCGGCACTTCGCTTCGTGAACGACTACTTCACACTGGATTTCAGAAAGTTCATCAACCAATACTTCAAGGAAGAACGTCGTACTCAGATTGACAAAAACATCACACCCGATAAGTACGAGAAACTCTTTGGCGAACTCTCTAATCGCCAATGTGAAATTATCGAGGACAAACAGTCGAAATATATTGTAGTAGCAGCCGGTCCAGGAAGCGGGAAGACCAAAGTATTGGTACACAAGTTAGCCTCACTTTTGCTATTAGAGGATGTCAAACACGAGCAATTGCTAATGTTGACATTTTCGAGAGCGGCAGCTACAGAATTCAAAAAACGGCTTATTGAGTTAGTTGGCAGTGCCGCGCATTATGTGGACATCAAAACCTTCCATTCATACAGTTTTGACCTTATTGGGAAACAAGGAAGTTTAGAGGATGCGAATGATGTGGTGCAACGCGCCGCTAAGATGATTGAAGATGGAGAAGTTGAGCCTTCAAAGATAGCAAAAAGCGTACTTGTCATTGACGAAGCACAGGACATGGGCGAAAATGATTTCCTGTTGGTTAAAGCTCTGATGCGCCAAAACGAAGAAATGCGAGTCATAGCCGTGGGCGATGATGACCAAAACATCTTCGCTTTCCGTGGTTCAGACTCCAAATATATGCAAACGCTTTTGAGTCAGGCAGGATCATGCCTTTACGAAATGACAGACAATTATCGTTCCTCACAAAAAGTCGTTGATTGTGCAAACCGCTTTGTGCAGCGCATTCCTGAAAGGATGAAACATACTATCATTCGATCAGTGACGGGTATAGAAGGCAAAGTGATAAAAATGCAATCGCTTCTTGATGCGGAAATCAAAGTCGAAGGAAGCACAGCGATACTCACCCGTACCAACGAAGAGGCCCTGCAGGTGGCATACGAGCTGGAGCAACAGGGAATGCATGTCACCATTGCGCAATCAATGGGAGAATTCCGATTCTGCAATCTCGCAGAAATACGTTTTTTTCTAAAACAAATTGGCAAGGATGATAGTATTGTCTTACAAAAAGAGAAATGGCAAGAAGCAAAACGACGTACACTTGAAACTTATGCATCAAGTTCTTGTTTGAACGCCATGCGTTATTTTTTTGAAGACTTTGAGGTAACTCACCAATCCTATTACAGAAGTGACCTATTGGAGTACATCCTTGAGTCAAATATCGAAGACTTTATTCCCGCGGATGACAGATCAATATACGTAGGCACTATCCATAAAGCTAAAGGGCGAGAATTCAATACTGTCTATCTCATGTCTCCGATACCTGACAGAAAAGATGTTGACAATATGCGAGCCTACTACGTCGGACTTACTCGTGCCAAACAAAACCTTTATCTTGTCACAAATCCTCCTACGGAATATTCATCCATATCAATTCCGTTAAATATGCATGATGTATGGCTTGACTTTTTCAAGGAAAGGAAAAACATTATACTTAGACTTAGAAGTGGTGATTGCCTACAGTACAACAATGGATATTTAGCAAACGGACAAGGCATCAACATAGGTGCACTATCCGCATCAGGAAAAGAAAAAGTTAAGGCTTGGACAGACAAAGGCTATGAAGTAACAAATGCCAAGGTAAGTTATACTTTGGCTTGGAAACCACAGAATTCTACTGAGGAATATGCGGTTTGCCTGGCGAATATAATGCTAAGCAAAAGACTGGAATCGTAACCTAAGAGTTGAAGTAACCTTCAGTTCCCTATTTTGATCTTTCAATTCTCTGTCAACTAAGGTAATCTTTTTATTTCTTGAAGGTTTGAAAATGAAAAGAATAATGCTCGGAAATAAAAACGACAAACCCAGCTAGAAGCCGTAGTCAAAGAGTACTACATCATCAAGCCTGTCTTGAAGCAAGACCGCAAGTATGCGCCACTCATCCACACGATGGATTCTGTCATCCTCAAAGATGGAATCGACGAGGTGTGTGAGAGGGTGTATGGTGAGAAGCGATGAACTTCCTCACTCAAAAACCACATACCTAATTCTGGTATCAAGTTTGCAACAATTAGTCTGTCATAACCACATTCGCAAATTGCGAATGTGGTTTTTAATCTTCACTTCCGTCTTTATCACCATCTTTATTGCCGCTTTCTCCAAATATACGTTGTAGTTCTTCTTTCGGAGTCAGCACCTTTGCCAAATCGCCAATTGCGATTGGCGATTTAGGTTCTTTGATATTCCATGCCCCATAGAACAAGCGCATGTTTTTGAGGCTAGACTCGCCGAAGCCCCTTACCCAGAGAACTCCTGTCTTAACCGTTAACTAATACTCTTCAAAGCACCAGATTTCCCATTTTTGGTTGCGTGTATTCTCGGAAATATATCTTCCCACACCATAATACAAGACTAACTATTCTTGATTGACCCTTTAGACGGCCCGTGATTAACTCTGCAAAATAGCCTTTTGGGTGATGTTGCCAACCGCCACCAATTGTTCTTTATTTTTCATTATTAATATATCCTTCTTGGTCATATCCACGGTGGTGTTTGTTGATCATATCTATGAGAGACTGTAAAGAGGGAATATCACACTGAAGTGTATGATATTTGTCATATTGTTCATTGTAACGAGTTAATGATCCTTTGGCCAACCGTTGTTCAATATCTGATGGAATAAGATATGTGGACCGGTCATCAAGATGTTTATGGAATTCCGTTAAGAAGATGTGGATTCCAGCCAAATCAAAATCACCAAAGTGAACGTATTTGTTTGGAATCGTTAGAAGCCAATTGCGCAAATCAGTTGATTGGGGATAGCGGGATGCAAAAAGTAATTGTTTGTTTCCTAGCAAAGACTCAAATAATTTTCTTTGCTGACGAATCATACGGAAGTTCTCCATATTCTCTATTCCCACCACCACAACATCCTCTGGAATGACAAAATGTTTCCAATTGTCGATAAACACAAAACTTCCTTCAGGAGGATTAACCACAAACGGTTCGTCATTTAGCGAACACTCAATAGACTTATAACTATTGATAGGGAATCCTGGACAAGAGTGAATCGTCAAAAGCTTAGAATTCCCTGTTTCTGCAGCCATTGAAGCGCGAGAATCCGCAGCGGTAACATCAAGCATTCGATAATTCTCATCTTTGTCAATGAGGTATCGTTTCAGAGCCTCAATATCACGGGCACGATATGACTTCCGAGAGCCACGAGTCGTCACCAACAGCAACCCTTCTGCCATCAGTTCGTCAAGCAGACTTTTGCTTAATCTGGAGCCAGCCACCTGCCCACCTGAAATCAACGCCTGTATAGATACACTTATTGTCATAATCATTTGGTTCGTTTCAATAGTTTGTCCACTCTGGTCTTCACACCATGTTTACTAAGTAAATAGGTGTATTTGTAATCGTATGGATTATAAGATGTGGGTGAACTGTTGATGAGATAGATATTTCGAGAATTGGCAAACTGCAGGATACCCTTGATATTGTTGGGATGAAGTCGTCCTATCTCGTCCATCATGCAATGTACGATGAAACTACCGCTTTTCCGTTCAGTTTTCTTCTTAAACACATTGATGAGCATGATGTTTACCATTGCTTTTACTAGGATATCCGTACCATCAGACCCCACATTATTGATACGCTCCACCCAATTGGTGTCGTTGTCGTTTTCTTTCACACGGAACTGCAATCGGAAGGCATCGCCAAGTGAAACTGTTGGTCGGCTTTGCTCATCTTGCAACTGATGGGAGAGACTCTTCAGATAATCTACGACCTTGCGATTCACCTCATCGCGATTGTCGCTGGGAAAAAGGTTAAGTTCGCCTATCGACAGTGCATTTTCCACGGTATATTCATGAATGGACATGAGCAACTGCATGAGTCGGTCTGACGACTCATTCGCCCGAAGTTCAATGCTCTTGATAACTCCTGCGAAGTTCTTTTCCACGAAATCCCTATTAATATCCAGTATTACGCTGTCCACATCCGACCTACGTTTCATCAGCACCCCAATTTCCGTAGAGATACGTCCTAGGATGTCCTTATAGTGATCACTAGTGCGACGACGGAATTCTTCAATTTTGTTGTTGTCCATGAAGTCCTGCAAATCAACAGCAATCAGAAGGTAGTCATTGTCCGTTACTGGCATCGTGTTGAAATGGAAGGCATTCTGAGGCTTGAAGTTGCGATTGAAGTTGACAACAGTATCCTTCAGTTTTTCTATAGTCTCGCGTTTCTGATTGACTGTTCCTCTCAGTTGGCTAATGAGTTGTAGACAGTCCTGATGGTTCTCAATCGCCTTATCATCCGAAAGAAATGTACCTGACATAAGATGCTCGTTTTCCACCATCTGGTGGTATTGGTTCAGACCCTCACGTCTGTGCGTCAATTCTTTTAGAATTGTCTTCTGGCGTTCCTCCATCTCCTGCCGTTTCTTCTCTATACGGGAACTCTTGTCTTCATAGCGCTGGCGCATCAATGAGAGTTGCTGTTCAATATCTTTTATGCTCGTCTTTATTTCCGGCTCCTTGGCAAACAAGTTTTGCTTTGCATCACGATACCTAATCACCGTTGAACGTTCCGCGTCTATCTGTTTCAGTAGTTGATTGAGAGCATCCACTGCCTTGCGATATTGCTCCAGCAATGCGACATCCACGCCTTTTCCTTCCAGTTCCGCTTTCTGTTGTTTGTCTAATTGCACTTTTTGAGCCACAAACTCCAGATTTCGGGCAGTTGCTTCTTTAGCTTGAGATTCCTTGAAAAGTCTTAATTCTTCGTCAAGGGCTTTTGAAGATTTGTTGAAGGCTGTGTCAAGGTCCTTTAGCTCCTTTTTGTTCTTGGCCTCTTTCGTCTCCCGGACATCTTTTTCTGCTTGCATTTTCAGCAAAGCTTCATTGAAGGCTCTTTCGCGAACTTCTTTCTCTTGCGCAATTAGTTCTTGCTCTTCCATCTCCAACTTGTGTTGATGGTTTTGCAAATCTTGACGCTTCACGGGAATCTGTTCTTCCTCCACTTTCAACAATGTTGCTTGCTGGCGGAGCGGATTGAGTTGAACAGCATATTTCTTACCAAGCTTCGAGATGTTTTCCTGAAGGTTAATAGGCAATTGCGTGAGTTGTCGGTTTGTCTGTTGCAATTGCTCTTCCAGACGTTTCCTCTCTTCACTATAATCATCGGGTGTGCGATGAACGGCATCAATGTTTTCCAATTTCAACTTAACGCCAAATATGCTGTCGGATGTTTCGGTGTCCAACTGAGGATTCAGTCCCCCTGCATACAGGATTCTTTCTTCGTCAACAACTTTCCCGAGGTTATCTTCCCATCCTTTTGCATTTTCAGTCAGCCACTGATACAACGAACCATCAAGATGTGACAGCAACGCTTCAATCTTGGCGATTTGCTCCTTACATTGAGTACGGTTTTCCTCTAAGCGTTCTTGGTCGCGTTGAGAAGCCTGGTTTAACTCTGCTTCCTTCATCTCATACTCAGTGGTCACCTGAGCAATTTGACTTCTGACGGCTGTTTGCTGTGCTGCATTCTCCTTCTCCTTTACATCCAATTTCTGAAGCAGTTCTTTTATGCGAGCTATTTCCTCAGCCTTCGGATGCCATAGGCGCAACTCCTTCAAGGCATTGTCGGATCTGTTTTGCTCTTTCTGCAATATCTCCAGTCGCTCGTCAGACTCATGACGCCAACTATTGAACGCATCCATTACAACATTTCTGTTTTTTGTGCGCTCATCCTCCAAACGATTCCGCTCTTTCTGCAGGGCATCCTGCTTTTGATAGTATGCCTCTTTTTGAGCATTTTCAAATGCCATACGGGCATTCTCAAGTTTGCCCCTGGCAATATTGTACTTTTCTTCTATCGATGCATGTGTTTTCAACAGGTCATCCAGCAACATCTGCTTGTCAGTAGCTTCGCTCTTAATGGCATCCTCACGGGCGGCCAAAGCCAGTTTTTCCTCGATATGCAAGGCCTCAAAATCTTTCCGTGCCTGCGCTATCTCCTTCAGTTTTTCTTTCTTGCCGCCCAACATTTGATTGAGTTTGTCTTTTTCTCCGTCATAGTCTGCCGTCAGTTCTCTCTCACGACTGCGCTCCTTTTCGATATTCATTTTCAATTCTGTAGCCTCAGCCTCCCAAAGCGGAATTTTCTGCTCGCTTTCTGCCACAGCATAGTTCAGCATGCGCCACACGTCTAATAATTGCTGGTCGAGTGCCACAATGCGTCTGCCTTGTTCAGCAATCTTCAATGCTTGCTGACGTACAGGGTAGTTACCATCACGAGTCTGCCTGAACCAGCAGTCTATTTCGTCATATTCTCGTTCAAAGTCGGTCACCAGTCGTCTGTAGGTTTGTAGGTCGATGGGTAAGTCCTCGTCTGCCATTGATTGTATGATGGTGTTCTTCACGAAGTCAGCATCCAGTTTGGTATTCAGGAAGACGTTCTGAATGCTTCGTGGAATGTTCTGATAGTGGGCACTCTGCACAAGGGCATAGCGAGAGTATTTGTGATCATGGGTGTTGCCAAAGATAATGTCCTTAAACATCACGCCGGAGTCTATCCTTGAAGATACTGACACGTTTTTATCGATACGTTCACGTATTTTCACCCAGTCACTCAGTACCTGCTTATCTTCGCCAATAATCCACTCGCGCTGATAAGGAGCATCGATAAACCGCCAAGATGCTCGTCCCTGATACCGGCTCACCAGTATGGTATAGGCCTCATTATCGCGCATTACCTCATAAAGAATATACGAGTTTGACTGACGGAAATAGAACTCGTCAAACGACTTCTGAGCCTGCTGTATTCCCAGACGATGCTTGTCTGCGTTGTAGAAGAATAGCAGCGCTCTCAAAACCGTACTTTTACCAACCCCCTGAGTACCCGTGAAATGTACATTGCCATCCACAGAAATCTCTGCATAGGGTATGTTGGCGCTATTGACAAATATGATCTTATTCAGGTATTTCATCTTCGTTGGCAATTTGAATCATGTTCACCAATTCCTCGGCATAATGGAAAGCTGAGGTAATCTTGAAACTCTCGTCTTGTTCGCTGATACATTCGGCAAATCCCATGCCTTGCATTTCCTGAAGCAGTTTGTTCACTATTTCCAAATAGGAACCTGCACCATATTTTTTATAGAGGTGTCCGGCTTTTTCCTTCAGTTCAATATCCAGGCTGATCTGCTCTATCAGATGGCTCTTACGAAACTGATAGCCAGCCGTAAACGATTGGTTGTAGGTCTTCAGAAAGTCCAGATAGTCAAGCCATTTGGAAAAACTCTCCAACTTCTGTTCTATGGATTGCTTTCCCTCACCAATACGTGAGAAAAAGAAGTAACCATTGCCTGCCTCCAATTGCAGACCTATCTCCTTAAAGAAATCAGCATAATTGTCGAAGTTCTCCTCAATATCCTCATACAGATGACGGATTGAGGTATCAGAACTGTCCACCGAAAGGAATTCTCCACGGCTCAGCCGCTCGTATATTCGTTGAGTATTATTTCGCATAGATAATAGGATATTCAATGTCTTGATAAGTGGCATATTTCCCTGTCATCTTACATTCGTCAGGATGTAGGATGACCAGCTGGCAAAAGAGGGCTGCTTGGTCTTCTATATCACGTTTAGCCTTATAATCGTATCTCAGAATAAAATCAAACAGGTTGTAGCTTGATGCAGAAAAAGCATTCCATACTTCATTAGGATCGACATTCTTCAATCGCTGAACGTGTTCCTGCAAGTCTTCGTCTGTTAGTGGTTCGGCCTCAGTCCTTGCGGATTTTTTCAAGCCATTGCGCTCAGCTATCCGTCTCAGGATGCTCACTATCTGGTCGTTCTCCCTCAGCATTTCCAAAGAGAGTCTTATTTTGCTGTATTGTCTGGATTCCATCCATAGTGGATTGCTATCTTCCATCACCTGAACCAGATTGGTATCAGTCTTGATAAGTAACTGGTCTTGCAGATATTTCAGTTTGCGTATCTTCTTATAAAGCAGGTTCTGCTGTTCAATCTGGTTGATATAGACAATTATCTGTCTGTCTATTTCCATCAGCGCATGGTATGCCTCAACAAAGTCATGCTTCACATCGCTGCATGTCTTAGCCATGTGCGGGTCGTTGGCCATCAGGAAGAAGGCGTGTTCCGTATCCATTAGTTTCTCGCATTCGCGTATCATCGAGCGGATACTATGGCTCTTCTCGTCCAGGTTATGCAGTTTCTTTTTCTTGATGATATAATTGGGCTCTTGCTTATACGCATTATCCATATTGCGCTTCAAGTCAACCACATTCTTCAGTGTTCTGAACCCCGTCTTTTTTAGCAGTTGCCGCACGCTATCCTGATAGCCAGCCTTACGGTTGATATTAGTCTCTTGCAGAAAATAGCCGATGTGTTCTTTCAACGTGTTGATGCACTCCTGAACACTTAGCACACTGATCTCCTCGTTCACATTCAGTACTTCCTCAAAGAAATTGAGGTAGTCACTTTCTATCTCTACCGTATTGCCAGTCTCCACCAGTACCCCATAGTCCAGCAGTTTCCTCAGTCGTGCTTCATTTCCTTCCACCAGTTCCAAAGCCAACCCTTGCGGAAACTTCATTAATTTCCGCTTCTCAAACATCTCACTCAGCAATCCTTGTTCACGCGAGAGTGTCTTCGTCAGTTCTTCAATGGTTCTAAAATGTGAAAGGATCTCCATAAACACTTATAACTCTAATATTTCTGTTTACTTGGTATCACCCCGCGCACCCCGCCTTTGGGATTGGGCACGTCGCCCTTGTATCGGGGGATAACGTGCATGTGGCAGTGAAAAACAGACTGGCCAGCGGCTTCGCCAATGTTAATACCAACATTATATCCATCGGGATGGAAACGCTCGTCAATTTTCTGCTTCACATATTGCAGCACGACGTTCATAGCCTCGCGCTCATGGTTTGTCAGATCAAAATAGGAGGCGACGTGCCTCTTGGGGATGATAAGCGCATGACCGGGCGAGACGGGATAGCCATCGTAGAATGCAACACAAGTTGCCGTTTCGCAGATGATTTCCACTCGACGGGACAGGCGGCAGAAAGGACACTTCTCGCCTTCCACACGCGGCAACTTGTTGAAATGGTTGTATTGGTAGAGTTCGTAGCTATTGTTGGCGACGAGGCTCTTGTACGGCAATTTCACGTTACATTGGTACGTGTATTGCTTGTGGATAGCATGAAGTCGGAAGCCCTCTTCTGTCAGGTCGCGGCGCACGGCAAAGTAGGCCGTTCCTTTGGGGGAAAGCAGGTTGGCCACATTCATCAGCACCTCGGCTTGGGCGTAAGGTTCGAGTACGTTCAGCACATAGTTGCAGAAGATGGTGTCGAACTTGCCATCGGGGAAGTCGGGGCGGTAATAGTAATCGTAGCCGATGATGTCAAAGCCCTGTTTCTTCAGCTCATCAGTATCATAACCAAAGCCACAGCCGTAGTCGAGAATCTTACCTTTTAGCAGATTGTGCTGCATTAAAAACCTCGTGGGCACAGAAAAATCCGTGCGCTTGATAGCCGTGAGGTAGGGGTGGTTTATCTTCTCTGGTTCCATGGTTATTGGGGACTTAGGGTTCGGAATCCCATGTTGACAGCCATTTGGCAAAGAGGGGAGAATGTCTTTCGGTAAACGTTCAGGAACTGCCCGTCGGACATTTGCATCAAGTCCTGCGGGGAACAGCCCAGGGCATAATACTCGTCCAAGGTGTTGTCCCTTTTCCCGCTTTGCGGGATATACAGACGCAACGCCTTGTGCTGCACCTTAGCCATCTTGGGGAGATAGTAGTCGAGGTCGGGGATGCGGTTGCTTTTGGAAGAGTTGAACGAGCCGTCGGCAGGAATCAGGTTCCAGTTCTGATTGTGCGACACGAAGCTCCACGGAATGAAATGGTCGAGGTCATATTCATTCCTTCCAAGCGGCGTGTCCTTGTATATGCAACGGATGGGGCCACCTATTTCGATGACCTTGTTCCAGAACTTCTTCTGTCTGGTTAGCGGTTCCCGTTCTTCTGGACGAAGCAACTTGCCGGATATGTTTGGCACGTTGGGATTCTTCGATTGCAAGAACAACGTAAGATTCCACAAAGCAAAATCGCGAAGCACCTCATAATTTGTTGTTAAGTAGTTGCTCCAGCTCGGATTGATTGTAACCGTAAGCCCTTCACCATTGCCCGTCAGGGAATACAGACAATCATTCTCAAACGACTGGCTGCGACGTTGCATCTCGGAATCGTCGGTTGTGTCAATCCAAGGCTTCTGAAAGCGGAAAGGGACATTATTCAACAGAATCTTGACTCTCTTCTTCACCTCCCTGTCCTCCGAGACGGCATTAGAGATGGCTTCTCTCTTGTCTTCGAGCCTATCATCTACCGTAATGCCCGTTAATAGAGCCACATCGGGAATAATCTTCGACATGGAATCGCCCTTGCCAAACGACAATCGGAAATACTGGGTCGGGTACCATGCATAGGCAACCATCCGTGCAGCTACATCGAGAGCCAGAATTTCATCCTTCTGTTCCTTGACGTGCATGTCGAGCAAAGCCAAGAGCCAATAAAATTTGTATGTTGCCGTCGTCGTGTCAAACACGCGATTCATGGCATTGGTTGACAATATGTCCGACTGGGGAATCTGCATATTTTCTACAAATTAGAATGTATTAAAATACGAATGTCAGAATTTAGGATGTTTACAGTCCGACTCTGCTTCAGCCTAAGCACTTCCTTTCTCTTCATCTTTATCAAGTTCTTCATACCTGACAAGGTCATTAAGTTCCACATTAAGCAGTCTTGTTATCTTCATCAACGACTCCAACGGCGGTTGTGACGAGTTGGTACACCACTTAGAAACAGTCGTTGGCGCACATCCCAACTGTTTTGACAGCCAGAGGTTGGACTTCTTTTTCTCTGCCAGTATCACCTTCAGGCGATTTAGGTCTTTGTTACTTGCCATTACAATATGTTTATTATTCGCCCACAAAGTTACTCATTTTATATCAGGCCATAGGTCTGATTGCCCTTAAAAGTTACTAAAACGAGTGATTTTAGTGAATTTTATTCACTTTATAGAGCGGTTTGTATCGTTTTTTCTAGTTATAAGCAGGATTAATTCAATTTCCTAACAACATGGTCGTATAGCTCACGCAAGAGCGGTCTTTTACCTCCATCAACTTTCTGGATATTCAGTTTAAGAACCTCGTCTGTAATATTATTCAAAGAAGGAAATATGCCCTATGATCAAATACCAAAACGTATTTCAGTTATCAAGTTTCATGATTTCTGTTTCAGTATCATACCTTTTGGCTTCGTTCGAATACACAGCTCCTAAGTCCCTATAAATCTCTGCTGTTATTGGATACAGAATCTGCAACTTCTCGGATGTTTCGCAAAACCTTTTAGTCCTATTGTGTTCTATGCCTCCACCATCATAAGGCCCTCGCACAGTAGCCCCGAGTCTATTATATATTTGAGCATGAAAACTATCATTAACCACCTTGTTGTTTAATTCTTCTATAATTTCACATATAATATCTGGGGGACATCCGTTTATGCAAGCAGGATGGTTTGCCAACAGTTGACCAATGATATGGTTTACCATGCTCATTTTCTCTTTCTCTCCACCCAATCTTAGCATAGTAGCTATATAGTCTTTCAGTTTCTCTTCGTCAATAGTACCGTCTTCTTTCATGCATGGCATCGTATGAAGACTAAAGAGCATTTTACCACTAAACTTTGCCCACACCTTACGTTGCTTGTCATTGCTATTTGGCTCTTCTTCCTGCTTCCTTATTTGAGGATTATCAGAATAGAAAGCATAGTCTATCATTTCGAACATATAGTATGGGTTCTCTATAATCATTTTGTATATTCTCCAAGCATGTACATCTTCACCTGTCATAAGAATATATGGTATCTCTAATGTAACGATGTCACTTGCAGAAACTTCTGTCTGCTTATCTATCCATTCCATAACCATATTTAATTCAAAATGAATTAAGCTTAACTGGTCAGGTCCTATATTCGGCAACACCCGCTTCAAAGTATTAACTACATAGTCTAAGTCCAATGGATATTGATCTTTGTACTCCAACACATGATACAATACCTTAACCACTTGATCACCTCTTCCTGCACATTCATAGTGATGATTAAGATACTCTACTCTTTTACATGGGATGACATGGACTTCCGAATGTGTCCAATACTCGTGTTGTTGCTGTTCTGGTAACGAATCTACTATTTTCCATATGTCATCTTCCGTGCACCACACAGAGGCAAGTGGAAACCAAATGAAACAATGCTCTTTATTGGCATTTATCTTTTCCAAGAAACCTTTCCTGTCGCTAATTATAAGCCTTCCAAAAAACTCGACGCTTATCTTCCTGAAAAATTCATCCGTCTCAGCTAGTTTATAAATGTGGTCAAAAAAATTAAGCGCATCATTGCGGGCTGCCAAAGCACGCATAATGTATTGAGGGTTTGTAAGTATCCTCGAATAATTCATCAAAGCCTCAAAACCATCCTGTTTCAACAATCGATCAACAGCATCAAATCTAAGCTCTTCAATTTTCTTGAATTTCTCTTCATAATCCGATATACCTCTCAATTCTGGTAGTTGATGATAATTCCCATCAAACACATGTTCCAATTGATCCTGTAAGTTTGTTGGTCTTAAGTCATCAAGAAACGCCTCCCATTCTCTTAATTCCGGTTCCGGTAGGCTTCGTCTAGCATTTGGATAACAACGAAAATGATTAATGTTGTTCATTAAATGCTTATAGAATGTCTTATCATCTTTAAGCATATCATGTTGCTCTATAAGATACTCTCGAAGCATCTTCCTGAGGTCAACGAATACAGAACAATATGTGGCTATTTCCATTATCTCTGATGCCTCGGCGGAGGTAGGCACACCATGGTCTACAATAATTTCACAGATGCATTTTAGCACAGCATAGATTTCTCCATAAGTAACTGTATTTCTCACAACTACTTCTTTAAGCCTCCATCTTGATATTCTTGGCGAATAGCTTATATGCTGCTGGTCATACTTTTTGGCCAATCTAAAACACAAATCTAAACCTACATCTGGATAGGATTTACATATTCGTTTTATAGCTTTGCATCTGTTTTCTGCATCAACAGATGTCATTGGTAGCCAAAGACGATATATATCTACCAACGAATTGATAGGTTTATTACCAAAAATACTCTCGTTCGGTATTTTTGCTAATTGAGCTAATATTAGGCTCACTCTTATGAGATATTTAGGCATCCAAGCAAGCATCTCCAATGCGAATAAGATGTGAGTATACGCAACCTCGTATTCTGAAGCCAAGAAATGATTCTTTTTTATTGGTACAAAAAGATGTTGCATAAGTGGTTTGTCTTTTCTCAAATCTTTCTCGATATATTCTATAAACGCTTTTGGCGATGCCTCTGCTAAATACGATACCACATCTCCATGCCTATAAGTTAGCCACCAGTTCAGTTCTGATGTTTCAAATATTTCCTTCACTATTGCATCCACCTGCTCTTGCCCTTGTCCTTGTCTTTTATTATCAAGGAGTGCTCTTAATATCAGTGTCAGGCACAGTCCGTCTCTAGTTTGTCCTGAATATTGTCTTTTTCCTACACTATAAACAAAGCTATTGGGATTCAGCAAATCTGCAGCATTGGAATCCAAATCAGCTAAGGTCTCCTTTAAAACGCAAGCAAATCTCTTGAAACAGTCATCAGTAACAAATTCATTTATATATAAGAAAGTATCATAGGGCGACAATACGTACCAGCAATGATTATAATATCCAAAGGGGCTATCATCAATATTTAGCCATTCCAGTAATAAAGGAGATATATCCTCATATTTCTCACCAGTAAGTTCTCCGATTAGCTTTTTATCTCCATCTAAGGCATCTACCCATCTACCTAATAACATTACAGGTATGACCTTCTTCAAATCCTCTCTTTGTGTCCATTTAGGCTTTGTTGCCACAAACTTCAACTGATGCCTTAACACCGATACACTTCTACCACTGTCTATTGCAACTCTACTTGCAGTTGTCTCTGAAAGGCCACTTTCCATGAGTGACTGCTGAAACTTGTAATAATCATGCCCTGGCAGCTTTATCTTATTCTCATATGGATTTTTATCAGTATAATTTGAAGCAAATATGACACAATTATTGTTGTTTATGGTATAGCCGCCATAATTATCCACTTTGCAACAAGTAACAATAATTATATCGTTATACTCTTTCAGCAGCTCAATCACAGACCTTTCATCATAGGCTATTATACAACTGTCTATTAGTTCCTGATTGTTGCTATTCAGAATACTGGCTACAATAAATGCCAAAGATTCATCCGTTGAGTTAGACACGATTGAGATGCTACCCGGGGAAGACAAATTCTGCAACAATTCCGTTTCCTCTTTTTCTCTTCCTCCTATAAGAAGCATATAGTTCAACTTCATTCCATCTTCATTGATAGACCACTTCTCCCAAAAATCTTCAACCGATTCTATTCTTATATCGAAGTTACGCTTTAATATTGATAATAGCCAAACTGACACTGAAGGGCATAGCGAGAGCCAATCTTCCAATTCAACTGCAGTCAGGACCCTGACACTCTTCCATTTTCTCTCACGTTTCTTCGCACTCTCCCACTTTCTGGCAGCACTCCAGTTTCTTGGTGTGACAAAAACAAAGTTCAAGTTCTTTCTCTCACTAGCAGCAGTTTCTTTTGTTCGCTTATTATAGTCACTATCAGCTTTTGTCTTTTGACTTTTGTTTGTGCCTATTTCAAACACAGAAAAACCTTCGGATACATATCCATTTTTATCTGTTGTCTCTAATATACCATCAAAGTCAGGCAAATTAACGCTATCTTCATTCGGAAAAGATATGTGAGTGATGCCTTTCATCGAAGCATGAACCAGTCTTCTCATCAGCTCTGGCATCAACACTTCGCTTTCCTTTGTATCAGCCCAGTGCTGCAAATCCAATGCTTTTATTAATTTCAACATATTACATTATATTTGATTCGTTAACCTTCGCATCGCCACCAATCCTAATATAAAATTTTAAGTTCTTATCAAAACCATACAAATTTATCTTCCACATATCTCCCATAATTCTGATTGTCACGATGTCATCGCATTCCTATCTTCTTTTTTAACAACAACGTCCCTACAATCTTCCAAATTGATAGAAGATGCGGTTTGATTATACAATCCTCATTGCTACCTTGTAGTTTTTGAACTATCTCTAATTTTGCATCATATCACATTATCTTTCACGTTCTTGATCATACCCCTAATGGTATTATTCTCCATACGCGAATAGAGTGTCTGAGTAATCAGCTTATTACTTTTATTATCCACATGCATGGGATCATTATAGATATTCCCTAACAAGTAGTATATCTCAGGAACATCAACGCCTTGCTCTTCTGCATATTCAAGCTTATCTGAAGTTCCATGTTTATTTAAAAATTCATTTCGCCGTTCTTCTGTTTGTAGTTGGGCATAAACTCTACTCTCTATTATCTCACGCAGTGCTACGCACACAGCTAAAGTATCATAAGCATTATTATTTAAATACGCATCTAAATGCCCCATGCAATACCGCTTGAATGAATTTATATCAGCCCATTGTACAGGACAATCACCAATATAGCCGGACATATTCTTTGTATAGTCTTTATAGAAATGTAGCATGTACTTTGATATATCCTCTTCAGCACCAGCTCCAGCTGCCCTTGACAATTCCTTTCGTTTTCTTAACAGTTTCATCATATTATCACTGGCATGAGGATGAGGAAGCGGACGTAGATAGTAGACTTTCAAATCCTTAAAAGAATAATGTTGATTGTAGTAATCCGGATTAAGATGGCTCAGAATGATAGGAAAGATGTTCTTACCATCTTCGCGAAATTCCTTTATCATTCTTGTGATATAGAACTGTGCCGCCATCAGGTTCGCATCATCAAGATAATCGAAAACCTCATCGATTATAAGTATATTATTCTTTTTGGTAAACTTTGACTTTGCTTTGTAAAGGTTTGCTAGGAACACCATAATATCGCGTTCCCCGTTTGAAATGCGTTGTGCGTCTCCTATCTTCAAACTAACTTTATCACCAACTCTATGCGGAACAATTCCATTCCAAGTTTGCTTAAGTACCAAAAACAGTTCTCTACAAGCCTGGTCTTGTTCTTTATATTCTGCATAGGCCATTCTAGCCTCAAACTCGTCTTTCTTTCTATAGTACAGTGTTATAAGTCTTACCGCGCGAAGCAACAACTTAGCATTACTATCTCCGGGCGCTTTTAAACGGAATTTCTCAACAGCATATGCTACCGCAGGAACTTTAATAAGACTATCATAGTCATCAGTTTCTATTTTATGATGACGAATATCTATTGTTCCTTCATAAGATTTGGATCGCTCAATAAAATTCATTATTTGAGTCATTGGACGTTTTGTGCATTTCAGTGCCTCCATATCCAAACTTGCTATGAATTTATAATTTGAAAGGAAAGAGTTAATAACAGGATAATACCCCATTGGTGCATCAACTAATGAATGCACATCGTCAAAATCATCAATCAGTGGAGTATTAGCAGGGACTTCATCAATCATTATAATCTCAGGCACGCTCAAATGGGCTTTTCCCATAGCATAACCGCCCCTTACAACTCCTGGTAATACTGCTGTTAAACTACTATTGATAACATATATTCCAAATTGTTTGGCAATATCATTTCTGTTCTCGTCTGCAATCATAGTCATATCAGGTCCTGAAGTCTCAATAATCATACTCGGTTTATTATTCTCATCACCCATATAAGCATCATCTTTATTCAGTTTCATCCTTAAACGATTTAGCCACTGAAAAGCAAATGCAAATGATGACTTACCAGAGCCATTTGGTGCCACAAGAACACTTGGTTTGTTTGGTATCATGTTAAGTTCAACCTTATGATCCCCTAAACCTCTAACATTCTTAATATGTATAGATTTTATATTCATATATCATTATATTAATTATCCTGTATCCGTTACTCTGCGCCTTCACTATCCATCAACCACTTCCACACTGGCATCACGGGTATTCCCTCTTTCGTGCCCTCCTCGTCGTAAGTAATCAGCAGACAGTTCCAATCCTCGTGTGCCTTGGCATACTTAGCCAATGGCGGCACCTCTCTGTTGTAAGTGGTTACATCCTTGATGCTGTAAGATACTTGTATGGCCAGCTTCTCGTCTGGCACAATGAAATCTATCTCTTTCTCCGCATTCATGAAAAGCACATTATTCTTACCAAACCGCCTGCACAATTCCACCGCTACCATGTTCTCCAATAACGATGTCTCTGAATTCACCAAGAACAGGTTCAGCAAACCATTGTCAACGAAGTAGTATTTCTTCTGCGTCTCTTTCTCCGTCAGTTTCCCTACCTCATTTTCCATAGGCAGTATCAGCCAACTGTTAGCGGCACAACCCACATAGTCTATCGTGGTAGGCACACTGATGGGCGACCCCGTTGACACAATCACATTCTTCAGCCTGTTATACGACAGCGGTTGCTTCACGCTCTCTGCTATCTTCTTAATCAAGATGTTCAGCACCCTGTCGTTTTTAATGTTGTTTCGCGCACAGATGTCACCCAGATAAATCTTCTGGTACAAGCTCGAAAGCATAGCTCGCTTGTTCTTAAACGACAGGATCTCTGGCAGACCGCCGTAATAGAAGTACTCATTCAGATGTCGCTTCACCTCACTTCTCTGTATCGTGTCATACTCCCAATGCTCTTTCAGTTCCACCTGCTGCGCTGCCAGATACTCTTTGAATGAATATGGGTACGCATCATAGATAAAGAACCG
>JAFSQL010000012.1 GCA_017446585.1 Paludibacteraceae bacterium | reverse complement strand
GTCACTCGTCGTCCACAAGTACGTGTAGTCCGTGGCCTTCGTGCCGCCGCTCACCGTGATGTCTATCGAGCCCGTCGAGTTGCCGTTGCACTTCACGTTCACGTGACCCGTCTCTACCACCTCCAACAACTCTGGCTCGGTGATACTTACCGGAACAGCCGCTGAAGGGCATTCATTATTATCTGTTGCAACTACGGTATAATTACCTGCAGGAAGCGCAGGAGTTTCTTCCGTGCTGACTTCAGCATTCGTAGTGGTATTCTTCCAACTGTAAGTATAAACTCCTGTTCCACCCGTAGCCGAAACGGTAGCGGAACCGTTCAAACCATTGCAGAGAGCATCGTTTACGTTTGAAACAGATGCTTCTACCAGAGCAGGGTTACCGATAGTACCCGAAGCCGTTGTGACGCATGCCGTAGTTCCTCCATAGGTTTCAGTCACGGTCACAGTATATTCATTACCAGCCGAGAGACCGGTAGCCTTTGCGGTAGTCTGTGATGAAGCGTCATTCCAGAGGAATGTGTAAACACCCGTACCAGCATCTGTCGTAACCGTAGCCGTACCATTATTGCCATTATGGCACGATGCTGGTGTAGTCGATACCGATGCCTCAGGGAGGGCATATATCGTAGCCGTCACTGGTACGCGGTTGCTCTTGCAACCCGATGCGTCCTTCACGATTACATAGTATGTGTTGTCACTCGCTGTCGTCAGGTCAATGTCCGTCGGAGCACCCGGTGACACTTCGGAGCCGATGATGGTTCCGTCATTGTCCTCCGTGTACCACAGCAACGTGCCTGTGGTCGTCACGAGCGATGCCCATGTCTTCGTGCCCGTCGTCGCTACGCATTGTACGAGGTCTTCAACTACTGGGTCGGTAGGAGTATTCGTGATTTCCACGGATACAAGCTTTTTCTCACTCTCACATCCGTTCACCGTCTGGCTCACGTAGTATTGTGTCAATGCCATTGGAACAGCGAGGTCGAATGTAGTTGGTGCCGTTGCCGGTGTCACGCCATCTTCCTCATACCAATTGATTGTTCCCGTCGTACCGCTCACGAGCGATGCCCATGTGCGAACATCCGAAGCGGCTGCAGGACACTGGCTGATAGTCGAGGTGGTAGGTGCCACAGGCACTTCCTTCACCGTCACCATAACCTTAGCGCGAGGTCCGACGCAGTTCGTCGTTGTGTTCTTCAACGCCACATATGTCTCCGATACGGCTGCCACCGTCAAGTCAACGGCTGCTGGCTCGCTGGCAAGCACCGCTTCATCATCGTCGGCAGAATACCATACCGCTTCATATCCCGAAGGAACGGTCACAGAAACATTCCAAGCGTAGTTGCTTGCCGTCGATGCGGCGCAAACCGTGTGATTAGCCACCACTTCTGGTGCGGCTGGTTGTGCATATACCTCTATGTGCAACGTCGCCTTTTCGCTCTCGCAGAACGGCGCGGTCGTCGCTCTGTAAGTCACATAGTAGTCTTGTTCACTTGCCGATGCGAGGCTTACAGCCGCAGGTTCATCCGTGTCGCCCGCCGACGATGGCGTAGCATACCATACTCTCTCATAGCCATCTGGTACGGTTGGAACAAGGTCGCTCCATGCCTTCGTGCCGGTGGTGATGCAAGAAGTAAACTCATTGTTTGCTGGTGCGTCAAGAATGTCTGCAATCGTGACATCCATCGTAGCGAACGACTTACAGGTCTCTCCCTCTGTCGATACGGAAGTACCCACCGCTTGCAAGTAATAAGTGTGTGTCAAACCGTCAGTGTAAGAAAGCGTGGTGACGGATGACGTATAACTGTCGTCAGAGAAGAAGGTCAACGTGCCCGTGTTCACGGAAGCGTAGTCTGCCAAAGTCACCGTCGTGCCTTCGCAAACCTTCACGTCATCGTTCGTGACGGTGATGATTGGGTCTGGCAATACGTTGATGGTTGCGGCTACGGCGTCGCTCTCGCAATGCGTGTCAACATTGTACCATGAGAAGTACTTCGTAGCAGAAGTATTGTTGACGCTCAACGACTTAACGCCCGGATCGTTGTCCTCACAAGCAGTTACCTTGCCTGCATCCTCATACCAACGTGCCTCGCAGTTAGCAGGTGCGGCTGGAATAATGCTTGCGAAGGTGACGTTTGCGTCTTGCTCGGCGCAGAAGTCAACCGACACGGCGGCTGGCGTAGCAGGAATCTCATATACAGTGATAGTAACTGCGGTCTTAGGACCAACACATCCGTTGGCGTTGCGAGCGGCAACGTAGTAGGTAAGATCTGTAGCAGCACTCAAATCAACATCGGCAGGTTCGGCAATCGCCACGGCATTGTCCGCATCTGAGTCAAACCAAACAGCGGTCTGACCAGCAGGAACAGTCACACGTGATGCCCATGTCATCGTGCCCGTCGTAGCGCATGCTTCGTATGGATCTTCAACGACAAGTGCCGCTGGCTTCTCATTCACTGCAATCGTGACTGGAGTCTTCGCGCCCACGCAACCGGTCGTGTTGTTCTCAGCGGCTACATAGTAAGTTGTGGTCGAAGCCGTGGTCAAGTCAACGGCTGCTGGTTCGCTGATTTCAGCCGCGTCATCGGCTGACGTAGCATACCATGCCACGCTATATCCTTCTGGAACGCTGACACGAGTGTTCCATGCGAGCGTGCCGGTCGAGATGCATTCCGCATAGTTGGTCACCGTAGGAAGAGCCGGCAACGCAAGTACCTCAATCGTGACTGGCGAGCGTGCGCCCGTGCAGTTCGTCGTCGTGTTCTTCAGTGCCACATAGTAGGTCTTCGACGTGAATGCCGTGGTCAAATTAACGGCTGCTGGCTCGGAACCCATCACGTCACCGTCATTGTCTGCGGAATACCATACGGCGGTATGTCCCGCAGGAACGGTCACGAGCGAAGACCATGCCTTGGTCGATGCCGTAGGGTCAGCGCATTCGCTGAAGTTGCCCGTCGTCGGAGCGTCAGGCAGTGCGGATACATGAACCGTGACGGCTTCCTTCGCACTGTAGCATGATGTGGCGGTAGCGCGTGCCGCTACATAATATGTCTTGTCAAAGTCACTTGCAACGTTCGTTGCGAACGTGCCTGGGTTGCCAATGACTGGAGCGTCAGCGGCGTCGGTCTCGTACCATACCAGCGTCGTGCCGGTTGGTATCGAAGTCACAAGCGACTCGTATGTCTCGCTTCCTACAGCCAACGTACCGCACTCGTTATAAGGTGTTACGGTAGGTGCTGCTGGGCTTGCGTTGATGGTTACGCTGACGGTCGCCTTCTCGCTCTCGCAACCCGTAGTGGTGTTGCGAGCGGCAACCTTGTACGACGCTGAATTAGCGGCGGACGAGAGGTCAACAGCCGTTGGCGTGCCACCTACGGCTACGTCTGCCGTGGTGTACCATACGAGGGTCTCGTTCACTAGGTCAGAAACGGACGCCAACGTGTTCCATGCTATTGTTCCTGTCTGTTCGCATTCCTCACGATTCGTAACCGTAGGAACAGAAGGTATTGGGTTCACAGTCACATCGATGGTCGAGGTGGCCTCGCAAGAACCAACCGTCGTCACCGCCTTAATATAATAGATGTTGCTGATCGTTGCTTCTGTGACTTCTGTTGAATAGGTGTTGTCGCTGTAGAATGTCACCGTCGAGGCAGGGGTCACGGTCACATAGTTCGCAAGTATAATCGACTGACCGTTGCAGATTGGGTCTGGCGTGGTCACGTCAAAATCAGGCATTGCGTTGACAGTGAGCGTGAACTCGTCTGTCTTCGAGCAGCCTGTGGCGTCCGAAGTGCATGTCACGGTGTAAGTGCCTGCCGTCGAGAGCGTGCTGCTGACAACGTCCGAAGCTGAGTTGGTCACCACGTAGGTGTAACCCGTGGCGGCTGGCTTGACATAGTATTCTGAAATATCTACCGAAATGCCATCGCATACAGCTTCACTGGTTTTCGAGAGTGAGAACTCGAAGTCCTCGGCTGCCAAGAGGTTGACGGTAGTCGTCGCCTCATTGTCACACTCGTCCTTGACAGACACTTCAATGACGGAAGCGACAAATGGTGAAGCGATTGGCGAACCGGCTACAGGACTCTGCGTGATATTGAGGTTAGCATTATCCGTGCATGCGTCCGAAGCGAGAGCGCGTACCAACTCGGTCACGTCCGGAACGGTATAATTGCAATTCGTTCCCGTAGGTACAGGCAACTGGTCTGCCACCGTGCCGGCAATATCAGGTGCGGTCAAGTCGCGTACCGTGATGGTCTGTACATATGGTGCGGATTGGTTGCCACATGAGTCGTAAGCGTACCATGTTCGGGTACGCACGTATCCGTATGCGCAAGAGACATCATCCGTATAAGAACTGGTGAGGTGAGCCGCCACGTATGCGTCAGACGAGCAGTTGTCCGTGGCAACAGGGGCTGACTCCATGGCTGCGGTGATGCTTGCGGCGTTGCAACCCTCCACCGTGCGGTCGAGTTCACCCGCAGCGGATGACCACGTTGGAGCCGTGTTGTCGTTGGTCGAAATGGTATGAACAATGACTGGCGACTTACATCCGTATTTGTCGGTGATATAGAGTGAAAGATCGGCATCAGTGGTGCAACCTACGAAAGAAATCTTAGTCTGGGCATTGGTGCACTCCGCATCCTTTGCAATGGTGACACTGTCCGGAATATCATCGTCCGAAGCGAGTGCCCACGTATAGGTGAACGGAGCCTCGCCCGCCGTGACATTGGCGGTCACTATCTGCGAGCAGTTAGGACACATCGATGGCTCATACGAGAAGTCGGCTTGTGGTCCCGGTGCCACCTTTAATAATATGGTGATAGGGTCACCCTCGCACGAACCGCTCGTCGCGGTAGGTACGACACGCAAACGCACGAGACCCGTGTCGGCGGTCGTGGCGGTCAGCGTTTGGGCGGCAAGAACATTCGTTGTTGGCAGGGTCACGGTCTCGCTCACTCCGGTCGAGGAAACGAGCGACCACGTGAATGCGGTAGAAGCGGTGACATCAGTCGTTCCGTCAATGGCGGACACGGCAGCCAAGGTGATTGGCGTAAGGTCGGTGCCGGAACATACCACTTGCACCGTGTCCGTGTTCGAAATCATCGGTGTGGCTCCAGGTTCAAACGTCGTCGCTTGCGTACCCTTACACTCAATGTCTTCGCAAAGGGCGTTGGCATAATATGCCTCCACCTTCATATAGAGGGTGTTGGCATACGACGTGATGGCGTAGGTATTGACACCTACCACAGAATCAATGAGCGCATAGTCAGAACCATCGGTCGAGCGATACCACTTAAACACGTAATCCTCAGGATCGGTTTGACCGGCAGGAGCGGTAATGGTGGCTTCAAGCGTCGATGGCTGACCGGCGCAGTTAGGGTCGTTGGTCAGCAGGATGGCAATAGGATCAGGGTCATTCACCATGGCACTCTCTGTGGTAGTACAACCGAGGTAATCAGTTACCGTCACGTTGTAAGTGCCCGGAGCCACTTGTGAAAAGGCATAAGAGAGCGAAACCACGTCCGACTCAGATTGAAGCAAAGTGATGCCATCCGAAGCATAGAGCGAATAGGTCATGCCGTGCGCCGCCGTGGCGTCGTTGCCATCGGTGATGGCTACGTTGATAACACCCGAAGGCTTGTCAGTCTGCGTCGAGGAGCAGAGAGGCTTCGTCACCGTTGGGGTAACAACAAGCGAACATGCCACGCGGTTCAGGTGAATGGTGTAGGTCTCCGAGCAAACACCCTTCTCCGCCACCGGGCTCGTGAAGTTACGCTTAGCGTAGTAGTTTTGTGTCGCACCGTCAGCGATGTTCAACATCGCACTACCGTTGACAGAGGTGGTGTAAGTGTCGTTGGTGTAGAAACTGAACTCATTGGTGTTGTTGCCCAAGGAGTAGTCCGTATTGCCGAGGTGTTGCTTGAGGGCGTTGCGGAGGTAGGTGGTGAGGTTTTGTGAAGCATTTGGTTCCGTGACGTGGTGCGTGAACTCTCCGTCATATTCTGGCATCGGGCTCGTAATCGGCACAATGGTATATTCACCCGAAGGGTTACAAGAGTAAGCACCCGTCGCCTCGTTGGTCGTGGCGTGGACAATGGTCATGTGCTCCTCGTCCAACGTCTCGAACGTGTAAGTCAAGTGACCGCGGTTATAGACGGCTTGATTACACTCCAGTCGCCACAAGTCCTCGCGCTCCGCCTCCTTCACCTGCACTTGATAGGTGAAGACCATCTCTCCTGGATTGGCAGGTATCGATGGCAAGTTGGAGAATCGCAACTCACGAGTTGCAGCGTTATAATTGATGACGCACGATGCCGTGCGATCCACACCGTTAACGGTCACCTTGGCATTACCCGTGGCGCCAATCAAATCTACGTTGGCGTCCAAGGTGTCAACGAGTACGGCTGTATTGGCATCCGTGGGCGTGCCGCCGTAGTTGTGCGCCACAATGGTGTATTGATATTTCTTTCCGAATGTCACCGAAGGGTTCGACGATGCCTTAGTCAACACCACGTTTGGTTGCTCATGAACCACACCGAGGTAGGTCATGAACGGATAGATGGACTCTTCCTCATTTCCATCTCGTGTCATATCGATGGTGAGGTCAATATTCGTTGTGCTGTTAGGCACGCTTCCCTCCGGAATATCAAGGTGGTGGGAGTCCCAACCGATGGCATTGATACAGTCAGGAGAACGCTCCACTTGAGCACCGTTGTAGGTGATGGAGGAGTTCAAGAAGTCTGACGTTCCTCGCAAGGCGTTGAGGTCAATGACGGAACCTGTGCTAACACCGCCCTTGGCTTGGAATGTGATATATTCATGCTTGTTCTTCGCCACGTCACCATCAATGGCGGCAAGACCATAGAATGCTCCAATTTCACCTGCCGAAGGAACACTCAACCCCGACACGTTCAAACGTGTTCTTCCTCCATTGTCACCATGACCAATCCACGCCATACCATCGTAGAGATAGAAGTCGGTAACAGGATAGGAACGGTCGTCAAAAACAAGAATCAACGTCCACGCTGCCGTAGGACCACCTTCACTCGAACCCTTGTCAAGCGTTGCAGGAACACCTTGCACGTAGAACGTTCCAGCCACTTGACCAGCCAACTGGGTCGTTACATCCGCAAAAGCCCAATATGGGTCACGGTCGTCACCACCATTCGTGGCGTCACTCGATCCGTGAGCCGTCGCTGAAACGTTTTTGAAGACGAGATCAGGACCTGCCACCTTGATGGTGGTATTCCAAAATGCATCCGTGGAACCATGGTAACGCGAACCACCCCAGTAGAGGTAAGCCTTCGTCACCGTCTTGTTGCAGACATCGGCACCGTTCAGGTCAATCGACGCTGACGATGTGTGGTTGTAGGTGTTGCCACCTACCGTCACGGACGTGTATCTTACTTTTTGCGCTGCGCTGTTGTTGTTTTCGTCCGCGGCAAGACACGTTCCGTCATTGAGCTCGATAGCTGACGAACCAATCATGACGACCCTGCATCGTTCGTTGTTGAACTGAACACGTAGGTTCTCGAACTGAGCCGAAGCCGATAGCGAGCAACATGCCGCCGTGACCGCGAGCAACGCTGTTTTCAGAACTTTTGATGTGGTATTGAAAAGCTTCATGGTGTTTCCCTCCATGGGTATGTTATTTCGGTAGTATTAGTGTCTTTTCAGGTCTTTCAGTCTGTGTTATTGTGCCGTGATGGTGACCGACTTGGCACCGAAGGTGAATGTCTCACTGTCTCCCGCGGTCACGCCCCCCTTCGTACGGACAAAGAGCGTCGTGTTCACGAGGTCACCAGCCTCGAAGTCCGTCTTGGCATGGAAATCCTCAAACGCCGGATCCGATAGCGAGAACTCAAACTTGCTGCTTGTCAAGTCCTTCGCCCCTGCCATATTCACATCGAAATGTCCAGGCGACAGAACGGCATTGGCATCGAAGTTGACCGTGAACGACACGTCAATCGACGAACCGGATGTCATCGTGAAGTTGCAAGAAGAGACACTGCCCGGCGTGAACTTGAGGTAGATGGCACGCGTGCTGTCAATGGCTGAATAGGTCACGGAGTTTCCGTACGTGCCATTATAGCAGTCCGAAATGGTGACACCGGCGCAACTCGACGTCACGACAAGGTCGTTGCACAGCTCTCCGGCAACAATCGGAATTACCATGATTTGCTCTCCCAACTTGGTAGAGGTCACATTGATGGTCGAACCGTCGGCTGGAGAAACGGAAGACGAGGAGGTGACATCTGCCACAATATAAGCGGTGAAGAGACCCTTACCGTCGTTGGAAGCATGAATCTCATCAACGGAGGAACCACCCGGAGCGTCATCGGCAAGACGAACGTAGAACGTCGTTCCCCTGGTGGTGTATTCTCCGACGTAAGCATACTTGATGGTGTCATCCTGCCATGCGGAACCGTCCAACGAGAACTGGTATTTCCCCACCGCGTCCGCATAGACCACTATCTTGCTGTCGTCGTCCAAACACGTTCCATAAACCTTGAACATGTGGGGGTCAGAAGTGCAGCCTTGCGACGAATGGAGTTCCATCGTAGACTCTGAGAAGGAGATGTCCTTCTTGCCTGAAGCCGTGATCATCACATCCCAAACCTCCGCGGTTCTTTTAGCTCCTTGCGCAATGACCACCTTGAGATTATCCGAAATGCTGACATCCGCAATATCGATTGAAATTGGGTAAGCCGTCTTAGTCGTGCAGTTCTCAAACGTTCCGTATTTCTTCAACGTCGTTCCATCATAGATTCGATAAGAGAAGGTATTGTTACCACCCGATGACGGTTGATAGTAGAACGTCAACTTCTCCAATTGCACGTTAGCAGCATCATAGATAGACGGAGAAGTCAACGTGCTGTTAACGGCAAGCACAAATCCCGTGACACCCGCGTCAGCATCCGATGCAACCCATGACTCCGAAAGAATTCGGTCAGTATAACTGCCGTCCTGAGCGGAAAGATAAGCAATCCTGTCCGTCACGCCGCAAGCGATGGTGGACATCACATTGGTCACGGAACCCTTGGCGGTCATCGTAGGTGATTGTTTGGTGTAGCCCGGAGCCGTGAACGTGAACAAATCGGAATACGTTCCCTCGGCAAGACCGTTTTTCAGACGGATGTAGAACGTCTTGGTGAAATCTGCCGTAGTATAAGGAATGTTATACGAAGCCGTTTGCGTGAACGTGCTGCCGTCTGTCGAAACCTCAAAGTAAGAACCGTTCGAAGCGGTCATGGTCACCGTTCCCGAACCTGCCGTAAGCGGCATGCCCGTACCCGTCAGCACAAATGGCTTAGCGTCCGAAGGTCCGAGACCTGGCACATAGTTGAGTCCCGTCACCGCAGGTGTCACCGTCATCTCCATGGCGGCACACTTGATTTCAATATTATCAATACCCATCCATGTTCGACTACCCACTTGACGTATCACAGGTGCGACCAACGATGCGGTGGTGATGTCAACCGTTATCTTGTGCCAATCCGTATCGGCAAACTTGATATAACCATCTTCGTCAATACAATTGATGCACTGTCCATTGCTGGTGTATGCAGAAGCGGTAGCACGCGTCACAAGCGGCAACTCACCGTCATCCAATTGAAAGCCCGTCGTTATCGCACTTCCACCAATGACCACTTGGAGACCTTGCGAATCAGACATGTAACTCTTGTTGTTAAACGCATTGTTGAATTTAACATAGAATGTCATCTCAACAGGGTTGTCCACCTCTGGCATAGTTATGGTTCCACCTCCAGTCTCCAAACAGATTCCCATGTTTGAACTATTATAGGAAGGATTCAAACCACGATAATTCGTAAGGGTCCATTCACCTGAAGGCATAATAAAGCCATTCGGTCCGGAAACAGACGATCCTGTTCGAATTTCGGTCAATCCGGTCACATCAGGCGAAGGGTTGCTTCCTCCTGCTATACCCAACGACTCGAAATCTTCGGACAAACAAGGTTCCGATGCCGTTTCCGGATGAGCAGGCGTAGTGAACGAACCAGCGGTACAACCTACCGATGACACGCGTGTATTCTCATCGGACGAGAGAGCGAACACCTTGAAGGTATAAGTCGTTCCCTCTTCCAGTCCCGCTACCAAGACCGAAGACTCACCCTTGTTCGCATAGAGCGTAAATTGCACCGCATTGTTTTTCAACACTTGGATACGGTAGTTCGATACATAGGTCTCATCCGCCAACTTAGTCCAGTTGAGCGTTCCACCACCATATGTCAGCCCAGTGGCTTCACCTAATACAGGGCAAGGAAGAGCAGCGACATTGCGCACTGTCACCTCGGTCGTCTTGTTGAGCGTGCCGCAAGCCGTGGTGGTGGAGAAGCCGAGGTTATAATCACCCAACGTTGTTCCGGAAATGCTGAGTTCCGCTCCCGCATTGGCTTCGGCAGCCGAAATGTTAAAGTTAGAGCCGCCAGCGTGTGGCGTGCCACCGTATGTCACGGTCAATCCAACAGGAACGGTGACCGTCACCGGGTTGGTAAGCGACGTACCCACAAGCGTTACGGTAGTCGGCGTAGTGAAATTAGGAACCGTCGCCGTGGCAGGCACCGTATAAGAAGAACCTGCCGAGACAGTCACCGTAACGGTTTTCGTAACACATTGGTCGCAAACGTTCTTAGCCGTGGCGGTAATCGTAGCCGTTCCGGCAGCCACGCCAGTCACGACACCATCTGCAGAAACTTCGGCGACACTCGGGTCGCTGCTGACATAATCGACAGTCGATGCGTTTGTTATTGTTAAGTTCGAGGCTGGCAAGTTGCGCTCGCAACCTGCGTTGAACGATGCTGTTGCCGAATTCACGACAATAGAAGGTTCAGGTGACGTGCAGACTTTGCAACGCTTCACCTGCATGGAATTCATGAAAGGGTTCTGATTATAATCATCACTACGTGCCATGTAAACACCACCCGCCGCATTGATCTTAGTGGCATCAGCGGCTGTCAATGTATAAGAAACCGTGACATCACTCCCTCCCGACGCATAATCTCCACCGGCAACGGTCCATTCATGTATTAAATTTCCTGCAGTCGCTGACGTGCCGGCAAAAATGAGCATGTTGCCCGAGGTTTGCGCCGAAGCTGTGATCAGATTAACCACAATCTGATCTCCAGCAGCGAACGTGGTTCCCGTAAGTCCCATATACTTACCACTACCACCTAATTTACCGTCAGTGGCAGTATTAACAGAAGAACCAAAACCTGAGAACGTGCAGAACGTGGTGGCGCTATATGTACCCGTGGCAGCTGATCCCGAGCCTGAATTACGTGTCGCTGTATAAGTAGCGCAAACAGGTTCGGAAGCGGAAGTCACCGCGATGGTTTGGCTTGCTGTGCCAGGGCAATAAGAACCTGAAGCGGCTACTGTACCCGTGACTGTGAATGAACCGGTAGTGCCCGGCACAAAAGTTTGTCCCACGGCTGTCAGTCCTGCCGAACCACCAATGGTGACCGCACCGCCCGAGGTGGCAGAGGCTGCCGTGAGCGTCGAAGTTTCACTCGCGTCAAGGTCAAGCGACGTGGACGTGAGCGTCAACGTCACCGTGTTCGTCGTACACGCCGTACCCGTCACGGTGATTGGGGCGGACGTTGCCGCGGCGTAAGTAGCGTCAGCGGCAATCGTCGCGGTGATGGTATAAGCACCTACTTGGTCAACGACAAAAGATGATGCGTTCACCACCGAAGCGTCCGGCTTCGTAATCGAGTAAGTCACGGCACCCGTTCCCGACGTTCCCTCATTACCAAGCGTGATAGTCGTCAATCCATTCGCCACAGCCGTGGGTGCCGATGCTGTAGCCGTGATGGACTGCGGAGTCTTAACGGCTTCGCTTGCCGTAATGGTCATATTAGCGGACGCAGAGCAATAGCCTCCATTTGCGGCGATTGTCGCACTGTAAGTATGTGGAGTTTCGTTGTTGAAAGTATAAGAAGAGACTTGTCCAGCCAGCGTGCTGCCGTCCATCTTGTAAGTGATATCTCCCGTTCCTGCGGACGCACTTGCCGTTGGCAATGCCGTAGCGACACCTACCGTAGGCGACAACGATGCTGGAGAAAACGAAAGTGTCCGAGTGGTACAAGAAGAAGATGCAATCTCTACATCAGCACCATAAAAATAGAACGTTTGACCACTTCCAAAAGTACCAGCTCCAGCAGCACCTGCCAAATTTTTAATTTGTCTATAGAAACGAACCTCCGTCAAGTCAAGTCCTGAAAGATCATACGTTAAAGCATAAGATGCGTCATAAGCCTTCAAAGCACATGTAACCGAAGGTGTCGCATCAACATAGGCATAATTCGTATTGTCTGGTGTCTCCCCTGATTCCCAACCCAAAATCGCAGGTTGAATCGTTTTGTTGGTTCCATTTCCCGAAACATAAATCGTAATGGAACTGATTGTACCTTCACTTGTGGAAAATTCAAGGTAGTTAGTGCCATCAATATTATTGGTTGGAGTGCTACTTAATTGCAATGCGTTTTCTGTTCCGACCCCTGTAACCGAGAAACTTGTATTAGTGCCATTAGACGACCAACTGATTACGGCATCAGACGCATCATCATCAAACGTTCCAGAAGTAGACCAAGACGAGGTATAGTTAAGTAAGGATGCCGTTGCCCACGCCGAGGCGGAGACGAGCAACATACCAACCGCAAGGAACGCGGACTTAAAGAAGAGACGACATGGGAAACCCATCGTTATGCGTTGTTTCATGGTAATAGATATTAATCTATATATTTAAGGTGTGTGTCAAACTATAAGACGTTGGGATGAACCCTTTTTACGCTATATAATTCAACGTACAAAATTAGATACGAAAAATATAAAAAACAATACGAAAAACATGTTAAAAAAATGTTTTTCAACACATATTTTCCTGTTTTCGCTCCTATTTGTCCGTTTTCACCTTGCCACGGCAACTAAAAATCTCTCAATGGCGGCACGGACGGCGGCACGTGAACCATGAAAGTTGTTGACCATGACGGCGAACGCCAACGTGCGTCCCGACACCTCGACATAACCGGCGTAACACTGCGTGCCGGAAATGCTGCCGCTCTTGGCATGCACCTTGCCTGCCAACGACGTTCCCTTGAAAAGGTTCTTGACCGTTCCCGACTCACCCGCCACCGGCAAGGACGCATAGAAAGCGTCGAAGTTGCGGGCACTTTTCTTCTCCCACGTGAGTAAATCGACAAAGAAACGTGCCGTCACGGCATCGGACGGTGACAATCCGCATCCGTCGTAGAGCAACATCTGGTCAACGTCCAACCCCTTCTCCTTCCAAAACTTCTCAAGATAGTCCGAACCGCCATAGACACTCCGGTCCCCATGTTTCACGCCAAGGTAACGATAGACATGCTCCGTGTAGTGATTGTTGCTGCGATGGTTGATTTCAGAAACGATGTCTGAAAGAGCGGGAGACGAAAGGGAGAAGAGCGGCGTTCGTGAACCGGTCTCCACCTTGAAGGAGGCACGCGGCAAGCCCTTGACGACAATGCCGCTATCCATCAACGTCTGGCGGAACACCGTGGCGCACGTGAGCGGCGGATTAGGCAAGTCCGCCTTAGAAATGAAGTCCGACGATGCCGCAGGCAAGGTGCCGCGCACCACGCGACGCAAGTCAAACGGCGCACCATAGAAGTAAGCGTTGTCTGACTTAGTGACGGCAGCCTTGACATAACACTCGATGGAAAGCCCGGCAACGATCGGTTCAACCTTGGTGATGGTGGCGTTCGTGCCAGCCACGCCGGTGCGAAAATGCACTTCCATAATGTCATCGTAGATGGACAAGGCATAAGTGGCGGAACCATAGTAGTTGCCCATATCCTCCCACGACCACTTGGGGGACACGCCCTCATCACCCCAGAACGAAGCGTCCGCCACCACATCGCCTTCAACCTTGAGAATGCCGGCGGCACGCACTTGAGAAACGAACGTGGCAAGGAACGTCGAGTCGCCCATATAGCGAGACCCAAGCGTAGGATCGCCCTGACCGTAGATAATGAGGTTGCCATGAAGAACGCCTCTCTCAATCTTGCCGTCCGCGAGCACCTGCGTCTGAAATCGGAAATCAGAACCTAACGCTTCAAGAGCGGCAGCCGTGGTGATGAGTTTTGCCGTGCTGGCAGGAGTAGCCACACGTTCAGGACAGTACTCGGCAAGCGACCGCCCCGTGGCGACATCACGCACAAGCAATGAGATGTTGGCATGACGCAACTGCGGGTGGTTGACAAACTCAGACACCGCCTGCGGCAGCGTGGCAGCCACGGCAGACAACGGCAACAAGAGCAAAGCAATTAAAAAACGCATTTTGAGAGTCATGAATTAAGGGTTCTTATTTTCCTAACTTTTTTCAATCAAATCCACCAAACGCTCCACGGCTTGGTCCTCAGGAATATTCTTTTCGACACATTCCTTGCCCTTATAGAGCGACACGCGGTGCGATCCCGCACCGACATAGCCGAAGTCGGCATCCGCCATCTCACCCGGTCCGTTGACGATACAACCCATGATACCTATCTTGAGACCGACAAACTGGGAAGTCGCTTGCTTGATGCGCGCGATGGTGCCCTGAAGGTCATAGAGCGTACGACCGCAACCGGGGCAAGAGATATACTCCGTCCGCGAGATGCGGGTGCGAGTGGCTTGCAAGATGCCAAGCATGAGGCTCTCAATGGCTTTGGACTCAACATGATCGTCAGTCACCCAGATACCGTCACCCAGACCGTCCAAGAGCAACGTCCCCAATTCAACGGACGCGCGCACCTGCAACTCCGTGAGGTCGTCCGTGTCATAATCACGACGCAAAATGACAGGCACTTCACACCCCGCCTTGACAAGCCGTGCGAACGCCAAACGGAAGTCCGCAACCGGATTGCCGAAACGTGAGGAGAGAACAAGGATGACATTTGTCTCCTTTTGCGCCTCACGAATGACAGCCTCATCCACCTCGTCGGCATAGAGCATCAGGAGGTTCGCCCCTTCCGCCCGCATGTCTTCAACACCTTCACCCACTATGACAGGAACATGGTCAGCCCCGACATTTCCAACGGAACGCGTCACGCGACGCTTGAAGGAGAAAAGGTCAAGAACTTCACGGAGGTCATCGGGCACGTCAAGCGGAGGAACGGCAGAGTAGTCGGTCAGCGAACGCAACAGCTTAGCCACGGGAATCTCCGCCTCCGGCTCCTCGCTGAGCGAGACGCGGATAGTGTCACCAATGCCATCGACAAGCAGGCTACCGATGCCCACAGCCGACTTGACGCGACCGTCCTCACCGTTGCCCGCCTCGGTCACTCCCACATGGAGCGGATAGCAAATGCCTTCACGCTCCATGGCGAGGACAAGCAAGCGCATGCTATGCACCATGACACGAACATTGCTGGACTTCATAGACACGACCACTTGGTCGAACTTCAGTTTCTGACAAATGCGCAGATACTCCATCGCCTCTTCGACCATGCCCTCCACGGTGTCACCATACCGCTCCATGATGCGCTTGGAGAGGGAACCGTGATTCACGCCTATGCGCAACGCCACTCCGCGTTGACGACAAATGTCTATAAGCACCGACAAACGGCGCTCGGTCTCCTCAAGGCCTTCCGAACAGTAATTGCCCGGATTGATACGCACCTTCTCGACATGGCGAGCCACAGCATCCGCCACATGTGACGTGAAATGAACGTCCGCCACGAGCGGCACGTGACATCCGTCAGCATGGATGCGCTCCTCAATGAGCCGCATGGATTCCGCCTCACGCAATCCCTGCGTGGTGAGACGCACGATGTCACCACCGGCGGCAGCCACCCGCTCAATTTGGGCAGCGGACGCTTCAATATCATTGGTGTCAGTATTGCACATCGACTGTACCCTTACGGGACTTTCACCCGAAATGGTCACGTTCCCCACTTTCACTGCCACGGTTTTCCGCCGTCTGTAATTGAAAATATTCCACATAGTCTTTTATTTCTTAATCACATGCGTTCTGATATAGTCTGCCCCTTGCGCCACGGCAAAGGCGTTCCACCTCGCGGTGATGTCGTCAATATCTTCGGTTAAAAGTAAGTTTTCAGAGCATTCCGAACAAGCCGAGTCCGTTGCCGGCAACTGAATCTTGCGCAAGAATCCCTTGCGCGACAACCCGACATAAACCTCCCTGCCCCACCGACGCTTGAGTTCCGGCAGTCGCTGCAGGACAAGCAGCGAGGAACGAGGGTCGGAACCAAGGAAGTTGCCCATGCCAGGATCAACGATGAGCCGATGCTCATCCACTCCGGCACGAACAAGGGCGGACAAACGGTCGTCAAAGAACCGCAAGATATTGTCCCACACTTCCGACGGCGACCACGAGGTCAACGTCGCCTTGCCCCTACCCTGCACGCTGTGCATGACAACCAACTGACAAGATGACGCAGCGAGAGCGGGATAAATCTCAGGATGACAAAAACCGTTAATGTCATTCAACATGTCAACGCCCTGCGACAAACACCACTGTTGCGTGTCCGGATTAAACGTGTCAACGCTCACCTTCACACCTGCGGCTCGCAACCCCTCAATGACAGGTCGCAAACGCTCCCGCTCCAATTCCGCCGTGACGGGAAGGGCGGACACATTGCTTGCCGCCGCGCCCACATCAATATAATCAGCTCCGGCATCAAGCAAAGCGCGAGCATGAGACATGGCAACCGAGACATCAAGGTACTTGCCTCCGTCCGAGAAACTGTCGTCCGTAATATTCAAAATTCCAATCCAATGCATAAGTGACAAAAGCGGAAAACGGCATGGTGTTTGTAACGCAAAAGTACTGATTTTACGCATTATTTTGATTATCTTTGCCCGCTAAAAGCGGACAAAACGAAAAAGAATGAACATGAAGAACGAACTGGTGGAAGCCATCGTAGAAGGAATGCGCAACGTGAAAGCCAACGACATCACGTGGTTGGACCTGACCGACATAGAACAAAGAGCCTTGGACGACATGGTGTTGTGCTCAGCAAACACGGCAGTGCAAATACGCGCCTTGGCAGAAGAAGTGGAAGCCGAAGTGAAGAAACAGTGCCACGTTTCGCCCATAGCGGTACACGGATTGGACAACGCGCAATGGGTGGCAATAGACTACGGACACGCCATGGTGCATGTCATGACTCCCGAAGCGCGAACGTTCTATGACATTGACTCACTCTGGGGCGACGCGAAGACAACACATTACACGGACGAATTTTGATTGAGGAAACATCTTATGCCAGAAAAACAAACAGAACAGAATAAACCACAACAAAACAAACCTCAAAACTCACCTTTCAACGGCAAGAATCCATTAGGCGGCAAGTTTCAACCATCATGGAACTGGTTGATTTTCATTCTGTTCGCAGGACTAATCGTTTGGACTTTTTTTGGAGAGAACCAAGGAAACGCACAGAAGGACGTTACCTACTCCGAATTTAAGGACTTGGTGAAAAGGAATGTGCTGCTGACCGTCGAAATCAACACGGACAACGCAGTGGCAGTGGCAGAGGTGATTCCCGACAGCGCGCAAAGCGTCATGGGGAGCAGGACTCCCGAAGCGGGGAAGAAAGCCTTTGTACGCACCGACCTGCCATCAGTGGACGCTACCGTAAGAATGCTTGAAGAACAACACTTCAGCGGCAACGTAAAATACAACAAGGACGACTCCACCTTCGGAAAACTGTTTTGGGCATTCGCTCCCATCCTGTTGTTCATCGGTCTCTGGGTATTCCTGATGAACCGCATGGGACGAGGATTCGGTGGCGGAGGAGGCATCTTCTCGGTAGGAAGGTCAAAAGCTAAGGTCTTCGACAAGGACAACAAGGTACAAGTGACATTCAAAGACGTCGCTGGACTGAGCGGCGCGAAGCAGGAGGTGCAAGAAATCGTTGACTTCCTCAAGAATCCAAAACGATATACGGACCTGGGCGGAAAGATTCCAAAAGGAGCCCTGCTCGTAGGACCTCCGGGAACGGGTAAGACACTGCTCGCCAAGGCAGTGGCAGGAGAAGCCAACGTGCCGTTCTTCTCCATGAGCGGAAGCGACTTTGTAGAGATGTTCGTGGGCGTGGGAGCTTCACGTGTACGTGACCTGTTTGCCCAAGCCAAGGCGAAATCTCCTTCCATCATCTTCATCGACGAGATTGACGCCGTGGGTCGCTCACGGTCAAGGTCGCTGTCCATGAGTTCAAATGACGAACGAGAGAACACGCTGAACCAACTCCTCACCGAAATGGACGGATTCGGAACAAACAGCGGCGTCATCATCCTTGCAGCCACGAACCGTGCGGACATTTTGGACAAAGCCCTGCTGAGAGCGGGACGGTTTGACCGACAGATTCACGTGGACCTGCCTGACCTGCCTGAGCGCAAGGACATTTTCCGAGTGCACTTGAAGCCACTCAAAGTGGCAAAGGATTTGGACGTGGACTTCCTCGCCAAGCAAACACCGGGATTTTCAGGAGCGGACATCGCCAACGTGTGCAACGAAGCCGCACTGGCGGCGGCACGTCGCAACGGCAAGGACGTGACGACACAAGACTTCATGAGTGCCGTGGATCGAATCATCGGTGGCTTGGAGAAACGCACCAAGATCATGACCACGGAAGAGAAACGCTCCATAGCCTTCCACGAGGCAGGACACGCCACCATTTCTTGGCTATTGGAACACGCCAACCCGCTGGTGAAGGTGACCATCGTGCCACGCGGACAAGCACTCGGAGCGGCTTGGTATCTGCCTGAAGAACGCGTGCTGACCAATCGCGAACACCTGCTTGACGAGATGTGCGCCACCTTAGGCGGCAGGGCGGCTGAAGAACTCTTTGGCAACACCGCCTCAACAGGAGCGTTGAACGACCTCGAAAGGGTGACGAAAACCGCCTACGCCATGGTGACCTACTACGGCATGGGCAAGGAGATGCCTAACATGTCGTACTACGACTCACAAGCCAACGATTACGCATTCGGAAAACCATATTCCGAACAAACGGCAAAAGCCATTGACGACGAGGTGCAAAGCATCATTGCCGAACAATTTGAACGAGCCAAGGAACTGCTCCGCACACACAGCGAGCAACACCACGCCATAGCCCAACTGCTCATGGACAGAGAGGTCATCTATGCCGATGACGTGAAGGAGATTCTCGGTCCACGACCTTGGGAGTCACGCGCTGACGAACTGCTCAACGACGAACAAAACACGGCATTCCTGAACGAGGCGGAGAAGACGGAATCTGAAAAAACCGAAGAAAACAACACGGAGGACAAACCTTCCGATGAAAACACAGAAACAGAAACCGTCGTGACACCCGTAGAGGACGAAAAAGCAACCGAAGAGAAGACCGCTGATAAAGAAGAGAAGTGATGCGATTTGATGAATTTAACTTGGATGCCGCCATCATCGAGGCGATTTCGTACATGAACTTCACGGAGGCGACACCCGTGCAGGAGCAAGCCATTCCTGCCATATTGAGCGGACGTGACCTGATTGCATGCGCACAAACCGGTACGGGAAAAACAGCCGCATTCGTACTACCCGTGCTGAACAGCCTCGTGCAACACCCCAACGATGGCGTGGACACGGTGATTATCGTTCCGACACGTGAACTTGCCATTCAGATAGACCAACAAATACAAGGATTCTCCTACTTTCTGAACATTGGTTCGCAAGCCATCTATGGTGGCGGCGACGCCGTGACGTATGCCGAGCAAGAACGCGCTCTGAAAGAAGGACGTGACATCATCGTAGCAACGCCCGGACGACTCATCTCACACTTGGCACAAGGATACGTGAACTTCAAAGCCGTTCGACACCTGATCTTGGACGAGGCGGACAAGATGCTGGACATGGGTTTTCTGGAAGACATCGAAAAGATTGTCACCTACATGCCTACCGAAGGAAGACAAACCCTGATGTTCTCCGCCACGATGCCTGAAAAAATCAGGACCTTGGCAAGGAAGATTCTGAAGAACCCCGCCGAAATAGACCTCGGCATTGCCAAACCCGCCGCTGGCGTGAACCAAAGCGTGGCTCTGTGCTACGACCCACAAAAGAACCCTCTGCTGATTCACATTCTGAAAGAACTGAAGCCAGAGATGAAATCGGTCATCGTGTTCACGTCCGCAAAACTGAAAGTGAACGAGATTGTCCAAACACTGCGACGTTCAGGCGTGAAAGCGGCAGGACTGTCATCGGTACTGTCGCAAGAGCAAAGGGAGGAAGTGCTGATGCAATTCAAAGCCCATCGACTGCGCGTATTGGTGGCTACCGACATCATGTCACGCGGCATTGACATCAAGGGCATTGACTTGGTCATCAACTATGACGCTCCACATGATGCCGAGGACTACGTTCACCGCATCGGACGCACAGCACGCGCAGGAAGCGAAGGCGACGCCATCACGCTCATCAACCCTCGAGACATGGAGCGGTTTGCCAATATCGAGAAACTGATAGAACAAGAAGTGCCACGCATGACCCTGCCACAGGAAATGGGCGAACAACCAGCATGGAACCCAGCACCACAAAGGAAGGGCGGCAGGAACAATCACAACCGAGGCAGAAACGGAGGACGACACCACGGAAACCGTCCCAACCGCTCGTCACACACGCATCATTGAGCAAACATGGCGCGACTGATTTTCTTGCAATCGACCGAAAGCACAAACACGTACCTGCACGAACTGCTTCGACACGAAGACGTGGAGGAACTGACCGCCATTGTCACCTACAACCAAACCGCAGGACGCGGACAGACAGGCAATCACTGGGATTCAGAAAAAGACAAGAACATCGCCCTCAGCGTCTTGCTTCAGCCGGAGATGGACGTGAAAGAACAATTTGGCATTTCAATGGCAGCGGCACTTGCCGTCACGGACACGCTGAAAGCATACGACATAGAATCGAAAATCAAGTGGCCCAACGACATCTATATTGACATCCACAAAGTATGTGGCATCCTGATTGAAAACGAACTGAACGGACATTGGGTGGAAAAGAGCATCGTGGGCATCGGACTGAACGTGAACCAACGCCACTTTGCGGAAGAACTGAAAAACGCCGTGAGCATGGTCATGGCAACGGACAAGGACTATGACCTGCAAGACGTGACAAGAACACTGACGGAAAGCCTTCGCAAACGATATTTCGAACTGCTCAACGAGGGTTGGCAATCGCTGAAGAAAGAGTATATGCTTTCACTTGTGAACGGAGGTGGAGAGACACACAGATTCACTGACGTGGCAACGGGCGAGGCATTCGAAGGAATCATTGAAAACATTGAGCCAAGCGGCAGAATGGTGCTAAAAAAGACGAATGGCGAAATCGTGAAATACTATTTCAAGGAAGTGCGCCAGCAAATCGGCAACGAAGAAAGGGAGTAAATCAAAATGATTCACTCCCCTTTTTCTTTCTTATCTTATCAACGGCGAACAAACGCCGCCTGAATTGTCGCGTCCTGTTAGGATTCCGCCTTTTCCGACTGCCCCATCAACATGAAATGGAGACGGTTGAGGACATTGACTTGCGTCGTTCCGTAGTCAAAATCAAGGAAGAGCAGATTCACGTCTGGATAACGCTTCTTCATCTTCTTCTCGATTCCCTTGCCTATGACGTGGTTGGCAATGCAACCAAACGGTTGGATGCACACCACGTTGTTGATGCCTTGACGAGCAAATCCGGCAATCTCGCCAGGAATGAGCCATCCCTCTCCGTACTGGTTGAGGAGGTTGACACTCTCAGCCGCCAACTTGGCTTCCTCGCGAACGCCCTCGACAGGACGATAGCGAACAAACTTGCGCAGCGGTTTCTCATACTTGTTGCTATAGGCGGCAATGACCTTTTCCGCCAAGCGGCTAACAATATTCAGAGAATGCTTGCCCGGCAAGATGTTTTGCAGACGCTTGGCTTCAGAGTTGACAAAGCCTTGCGTGAAGAAGTTGGTCACCGGCGGTATCGCCACCTCGATGCCTTGCGAGATGAGCCATTGCACAATGCCATAATTGCCAAAATCGTTGTACTTGACGTAGATTTCGCCAATGATGCCAATGACCTGCGGCTGCGGACCAACAGGAACAGCGTTGAACTCCTCGACGGCTTGGCGAAGCAAAGGAATGAGTTGAGAACGCTTGTTCTGCTCAAGCAGACGAACGGATTCGTTGATGTACTTCTCCTTGAGACGGTCGCTATCTCCCTTATGCAACTCGCGCGATATGGTGGAATAGTACAAGCGCGACAGGGCGTCAGCAAAGCACAAGGCGTGCAACACGGTGAAGATAATCTTCTTATAGTCGAAGTCAAGTCCCGGCTGGTCATTGATGGTACCTGCCGAAACGGAGAACGCTACGACAGGAATATCCTTATAACCAGCGTTGATAAGGGCTCGCTTGATGAGGGCGATGTAGTTGGTAGCACGACACTGGCCAGACGTTTGCGTGATGCCAAGGACAATGTTATTGAGGTCGTACTTGCCACTCTGAACCGCGGCAATGAGGTCGCCCGTGACGCAAAGCGCAGGATAGCAGACTTCATTGTTGACCGCCTTAAGAGCCACGTCAAGCGTTTCACGTGACGGCTTAGGAAGGTTCTGAATCTTATAGCCCATCTTTGCGCCGAGCATCGGAATATACGGCGAATAGAAATCACCAAACCAAGGCGCAAGAATAGTCTTGGAACGGTCAGACACTTGATAAGCCGGCGTGCGAACAAGTTCACTCTCGCCACCCTGCATGGCACCTCCCAAACGGATGGACTCAACCAACGAACGCAAGCGAAGTTTGATAGAACCCGTTGACGCGATTTCATCGATGCGAATGAGCGTATGGCTCTTGTTGTTGCGATGAAGCAAGTCACGAACCTCGTCAATAATAATGGCGTCAGGGCCGCATCCGAAGGAGTTCATCTGAACGAAGTAAACGTTCTGAGGACGCTTGGCAACCCATGCCGCCGCCTGAAGGACACGGTTAGGATACGCCCATTGCGAGATGGTGTAGTACTCACGCGTGAAAGCGTCACTGTCGGTTTCCGCCGCTATCTCCTCATTGACCACAGCCACGCCAAGGTCGGAAAGGATGTCCGAAATCTTCTGATGAACAAGCGGGTCGGCTTGGTAAGGGTGTCCTGCCAAAACGATGACAGGCTCCTGCTTACGCATGGCGTTGTTGTAGATAAGGATGTTACGGTCGTAAATGTCCTTCTTGCAAGCGATTTGCGCTTCAATGGCAGCCGCCACCGCTTCACGAGCAGTCTTCTTATCAACACCAAGCGTGGCAAGATACTCCTCACACGCCTTGTAGGTCAACTTTTCGTTGCTGAGGTTGAAGGCAGGCGCATCCAACGGAATGTCGGAATTGATGTTGTTGAGCACCTCGCTATAAGCCGTCACTATCGGGCAGTTGAAGCAGTTGTGCGAATGCTTGAACTCGTTGCGTTCAAACAAGATGAACGGATAGAAGATGCGATCCACTCCCTGCTCCGCCAAGTCGATGACATGGCCATGAGCAAGTTTGGCAGGATAGCAAATGTTGTCAGACATGATACTTCCCGCTCCTTTCTCGTAGAGCGAAGCCGTGCTCTCGTGCGACAGAACCACTTCGATGTTGCACTTGGTGAAGAGCGTTTGCCAAAACGGGAAGTTCTCAAAAATAGTGAGGGCACGTGGAATGCCTATCTTCATTCGAGGATGTTTCGGATTGTTCTCAATCTGGAACAATCGTTCACGCTTGTATTCAAAGATGTTCTCACCACGCGACAGGCGTTCAGGATTGTTGGTGAAAATCTTTTCACACTTGTTGCCGCTATAACAACGCTTGCCGTTAGGGAATTTGAACACGGTGATGGAACACTGGTTGGTACAACCGTTGCAATGTGCCGTGCGCATTTCATAGTCCGACGCCTTCTGCAAGTTGTCGAATCCGACGAAGGACGAAACGCCATTCTCCTTGTACTTACTATGCGCATAGAGAGCGGCACCGTAAGCACCCATGAGTTCAGGACGATTGGACGAAGAAATCTTCTTGCCGCTAAGCAATTCAAGCGCACGGAAAACGGCGCGGTTCTTGAACGTTCCGCCTTGTACGACAATATTGCCTCCGATAGACTTCAAGTCCTGAAGTTTCAGCACCTTGTAAAGGCAGTTCTTGACAACGGAATAAGCCAATCCAGCGGAGAGATCCTGAGTGGTAGCACCCTCTTTAAGCGCCTGACGCACCTTGCTGTTCATGAACACCGTGCAACGGCTTCCGAGGTCGCACGGAGCGGTGCTGTCGCACGCCATGTCAGCAAACTGCTGGGCTGTGTAGCCCAACGTCTTGGCAAACGACTCAAGGAACGAACCGCAACCGGAAGAGCAAGCCTCGTTGATTTCAATGTCCGTGACCGTTCCGTTTTGAGCAAAGATGGCTTTCATGTCCTGTCCACCGATGTCAAGGATGAACGACACGTCTTTGTCAATAGATTGCGCCGCTATGTAGTGGGCAATGGTCTCTACGATGCCGTGGTCCGTGTTGAGGGCGGCATGAAGCAAGTCCTCACCATAGCCCGTGACCGCACTGCCCAAGACAGAGAGAGTGCAACCCTTGCTGAGGGCTTGTTTCTCAAACGTCTTGAGACCGTCAATCGCCGTCTGCAACGGATTGCCTTGGTTGCCGCTATAGAAGGTGAAGAGCAAGTTCATCTTGTCATCCGTCACAACAACTTTGGTTGTGGTGGAACCGCTGTCAATGCCAATGAACACCTTGAGAGATTCACCTTGGACCAACTCTCGCTCAGGCATCTTCATGATGTTGCGTTCAGCATCCCACGTGGAGAGCGAAAGATGTTCGTCAAAGAGCGCGGGAAGCGGACTTTCGGTCTTAATGTCCATACGCTGATAGTCGCCCAATCGCTTTTCAAACTCACTGACGGTGTAGAGTTCATTCTCATGTTTTGCCATCAGAGCCGCGCCCATGGCAGTGAAGAGTTGAGCGTCTGCAGGGGCGGCAAAGTTAGACTCATCCAACTTGAGCAAGCGTACGAAGGCGGCACGGAGAGACTTGATGTAAGTGAGCGGTCCGCCACAGAAAACGACTTGCGGCAAGATATCACAACCACGCGCCAAGGCATTGATGGTTTGCAATGCCACGGCATGGAAAATGCTGGCGGCAATGTCTTCCTTGTCAATCTTACGCGCCAAGAGGTTCTGGACATCAGTCTTGGCAAACACACCGCAGCGAGACGCTATGGGATAGATGTTATGGCTCTTCTCCGCCAAAGCGTCCATGTCGTCCACGCTGATATTGAGCAAGCCAGCCATCTGGTCAATGAAAGCACCCGTACCTCCGGCACAGTTGCCATTCATGCGAATGTCAGGCGTCTTGCCCTTCTTGACAAGCACCAACTTGGCATCCTCACCGCCTATGTCAATGAGAGTACGCGCTTCAGGATAGAACGTCTGGAGCGAACGCGTCACGGCAACCACTTCCTGCACAAACTGCATGGAAAGGCGGTCAGCGATGCCCATGGCACCGGAACCAGTAAGGCAGATGTTGAGTTTTTCTCCTTTGAGGTTGTCCGGAATGTCCGCCAGGGTTTCCTGTATGGTCTCCACGAGACGCGTGAAGTGGCGACGATAACTCTTGAACAACACTTGTCGGTCTTCATCAATGGCTACCAACTTCACCGTGGTAGAGCCTACGTCAATTCCTAATCTGATTGGTTTCATAAATAATATCGTTGTTGTTTCGTTTCGTTCTGTTCTTATTTTTCAGATGGCGTGAGCCAAAGGGAGAGCATTTGATTGACAATGTTCTTGCGTTCGGTTATGAAATTGTCGAACGTCTGATGTCCGCCCAACGCTTTGAATACGTCTGAAAGGATGGGTTCGCAAATGAACGGGAAGGTACAGAGCCCCATGATGGTGATGACCATTTGCGAAATATCAAAGCGACGAATAAGTCCCGCTTCCACTTCACGATCCATTTGGTTCTTGATGCTCTGGAAGTCGATTGTAGTCCACTCACTGAAGACAAATCTAATGATCTCCTGCGGGTCACGACGCAATTCCATAATAAGGAAACCAGGCAAGAGTTCATTGCCGCGCAACTGTTCTATATAAGAGGTGGCTATTTCAACAATCTTATCACGCAAGGAAATGTCCTTCGCCAAGGTAGAGTCAATGCGGGGCATGATGTTGCGAATAAGATTGTTCAAGGACTTTTCGAAAAGGCGGTCCTTGCTTCGAAAGTAATAGTGCAACGAAGTGCGCGAAATACCCGCAAGGTCAGCAATGTCTTGCATAGTAGTTTCAGACAATCCCTTTTGCAGAAACAGACGCTGAGCGGCGTTAAAGATGCGTTGTTCGGTATCGTCGTGCAGTTCCATTTCGTTTGATTTAGGTGTTTTGATTAACGAGTCGGTCTAACAATTATGTTTGACATCAGCGTCAAAGATACTGCAAAATTCGATATTTTAACTATTTTTGCACGCAAGAAAACATAAAAAAAATGAAAAGACTATTGACCTGCGCAATCGTGGCGTTTACATGCCTAACCGCCATAGCAAAAAATGACATCATCGTGGCACAAGACGGAAGCGGTGACTTCACCTCCATACAAGAGGCTATTCTTTCGGTTCGAGCTGAAATGGGGCATCGTACAAATATTCACGTGAAGAAAGGTGTCTATAAGGAAAAGATTGTCGTGCCGACATGGTGCATCAACGTTTCGCTGATCGGTGAAGATCGAGATTCGACCATCATCGAGTGGAACGATCATGCCAACATGCAGATAGACGGAAAAAAGATGGGAACGTTCCGTACCTACACGATAAAGGTGCATGGTCATGGTTTCAGGGCGGAGAACCTCACCATTGCCAACAACGCCCCGTTGCTGGGTCAGGCAGTGGCACTGCACGTGGAAGGAGATCAGGCGGTGTTCGTGAACTGCCGCATCATTGGCAACCAAGATACCATTTATGCCGGCAGCGCGACTTCAAGACAACTTTATGATAAGTGCGAGATAGAAGGAACGACCGATTTCATTTTCGGTCCTGCAACTTGTTTCTTTGACAAGTGTGTCATCAGGAGCAAGAAGAATTCTTACATCACCGCTCCCTCTACTCCTGAAGACAAAAAATACGGTTTCGTATTTCAAGAGTGCAAACTGATAGCCGCTGACGGCATCCACAAGGTGTATTTGGGTCGTCCTTGGCGACCTTACGGAGCTTCCGCCTTCATCAATTGCGAAATGGACAACCACATCCGCCCCGAAGGATGGGACAACTGGCGTAACGCCGAAAACGAGAAGACGGCACGATTCATCGAAATTGGCAGCAAGGGTTCAGGAGCGAACAACGACGCGCGCGTGAAGTGGGCGAAAACAAGCGGCAATGCGAAAGACTATACACGCAAGAAGGTGATAGGATTCTAAAGGTCAGACTTGAACGTGACCTTTTTGTTCTCCACATCGCCCTCAATGACACGAATTTTGACACTTGGCACGTAGGCAAGCAGGACACCGCAATCATCGGTGGCCTGAAACTGAGGATCATCAAGGGCCAAACGATAGGCTTGCTTGATGACCGAGGCACGAAAGCATTGTGGCGTTTGCGCCCGGAACATGGTCGAACGTGGCGGAATGCCGACAATGTGGCCGTCAGACACTTGCCACACGGTGTCGGTAGAAGTCACTCCGACAGCACACGCCTGATGAGTGGAGAGAACGGACAAGCACCGCTCAATGATTGAACAAGAGACAAATGGACGAGCCGCATCGTGAATCAGAACATTATCGTCATCGGAAACAAGACGCAATGCGTTCACGCTACTATCGCAGCGGCGTTCACCCCCCGCTATGACTTCGGAACGGAGATTGGCAGAAGCAAGCACTTCCCTTGTCTTGTCCATCCAGTCAGGATGGGAGACGACAATAAGCCGCTGAACGGAGGGAACGGAAGCGAAGACACGGACACTGTGTTCAAGAACGGTTCGACCGTCAGGGAGCAAAGCGAACTGCTTCGGATAACCTAAGCCCATTCGAGAGCCTGTTCCGGCAGCGAGAATGACGGCTACATTTTCCATAGTTGACTATCTCAATAGATTTTCCAACCGTGCGCACCGCCTTCGGTAAATTGGAAGGGCATGACAAAACCATCCAATCGCGATAATGCCTCAACAACTTCACGCTTGCGAGTGGGTTCTACCATAAGCATCATGAAACCTCCGCCACCCGCACCGGAAACCTTGCCAGAAATGGCTCCCGCCGCTGTCGCGACATCAAAGGCTTGTTGAATGACGGGATTGGTGATGGCACCTGCCATCTTCTTCTTGTCTTCCCACGCTTTGCCAAGGATGGAAGCGAAGGAGTTCATGTCGCCCATGAGAACCGCACGTTTCATGTCAATGGCACTCTGCTTGATGCGGTGCATGGCTTCAATGGCGGCAGAGTTGCCACCTTCCGTGTTTTTTTTCTGTTCGTTGATGATGTTGGCACTCTCACGGCTTCGACCGGTGAAGTAGAGCACCATGCTTGATTCCAATTCGTCAATAATCCAACGTTTGATTTTAAGCGGATTGACGATGACCATGTCGTTGCTGTGGAACTCCATGTAATTGAATCCACCGAAAGTGGCGGCATATTGGTCTTGCTTGCCACCACTAAGAGCAAGGTCTTGACGTTCAATCTCGTAGGCAAGACGAGCGATTTCATAATCGCCCAAAGGAAGCGCGAGCCACTCGGCAAAGCACTTGAGGATGCAGACGACCATGGCGGAAGAGGTTCCTAATCCGCTACCGGCAGGGGCATCGTTATAGGTAGAAATCGTGAAGGAGAGCGGGCTGTGGACAAAATCTTTGACAATGCGATTATAGACGCCCTTGATGAGCGACGCATGACCGTCAATGTCAAGAATCGGAGCAGAATCAAGCGTTTGGCGACAGTCGGCATCCCATGACTGAATGACGATTTTAGCGTCAGAACGCTCCTCGATGGTGCAATAGGTATAAAGGTTGATGGTGGCGTTGAGAACCAAGCCGCCGTATATGTCGCTGTAGGGAGAGACGTCACTACCGCCACCCGCCAAGCCCAATCGAAGGGGCGCTTTGCTTCGTATAATCATAGAGAAAGTGGTTTAATACAGATTTGCCAAAGATTTACAAAGGTAACAAGAAAAATCATTACTTTTGTAAGACAAAACATACACCTTAAGCATATATATATGAACGCATTGGAAATAGCGAAAGCGCAAGTAAGAGAGAGCGCGGAGGTAAAAACCAAACTACTTCAGGACGAAAAGATGATGAGGAAGGTGGCGGAGGTGGCGGAGTTATGCGCCGAGGCATACAAAAAGGGTAAGAAGACGTTGTGGGCTGGCAACGGGGGGAGCGCGGCGGATGCGCAACACATGGCGGGGGAGATGGTGTCACGCTTCATGTTCGACCGTCCGGGATTGCCATCCATCGCCTTGACAACGGACACAAGCATCATCACCGCCATAGGCAATGACTACGGATACGAGAAGTTGTTCAGCCGTCAGTTGCAAGCCAATGGAGAAGAAGGCGACGTGTTTATCGGCATTTCGACCTCAGGCAATTCGGGAAATCTTGTGGAGGCGTTGAAGGTGTGCAAAGAAAAGGGCATCGTGTCGGTGGCACTTGTAGGTGAAAAGCCATGCAAGATGGACGAGTATGACCATGTGATACACATTCCGAGCGGGGTGACACCTCGCATACAAGAATGCCAAACGCTGATTGGTCACATCATTTGTTGCTGTGTGGAGGAGGAGATTTTTGGTGGAGTTAAGAATTAAGAGTTAAACCATTAGGACATGAAGGTTGTCATTATTGCTGGCGGTCAAGGCACAAGAATCAGAAGCGTGAACAGCGAAGTGCCCAAGGCGATGATTCCCGTGGCAGGAAAGCCCATCATCGAATGGGAGATAGAGATGGCGAAGCGGCAAGGATTTGAGGATTTCTTGATTATCACAGGTTATCTGGGGGAACAAATAAGAGCGTATCTGGGCAACGGCGAAAGGTGGGGCGTGAAGATAGAGTATTACCAAGAGGAGCAACCACTTGGTACCGCAGGGGCGTTGGGATACTTGAAAGACCGACTGACGGAAGACTTCTTCGTCTTCTATGGCGACACGATTGTTGACATAGACATGCAGCGGATGATGGACTTCCACAGGGAGAGGGAAGCGGACGCGACGTTGTTCGTACATCCGAACGACCACCCTTATGACAGTGACATTGTGGACATGGCGGCAGACGGGAAGGTGCGCGGCTTCTTCCTGAAGCCTCATCCGGAAGGCTTCGTGAGCCACAACACGGTGAACGCGTCGCTGTTCATCTTCTCGCCCACCGTGCTGGAGCGCATAGAAGTAGGCAAGAAGAGCCACATAGAAAAGAATGTGTTGCCGCGCTGTCTGGCGGAAGGATTGCGATTGTTCGGTTACAATTCGCCCGAGTATATCAAGGACATGGGCACTCCCGACCGATATGAGGCGGTAGGCGAGGATATACGTTCGGGCAGGGTGGAAAAGATGAATTTCAAGAACAGCCGCAAGGCGGTGTTTTTAGACAGGGACGGGACGATAAACCGCGAGGTGAACCTGTTGGACAAGGCGGAGAAGATAGAACTGATAGAAGGCGCAGCGGAAGCCATCAGGAGAATCAACAAGAGCGGTATGCTCGCCATCGTCGTGACGAATCAACCCGTGATAGCGCGCAATCTGTGCGACTTTGACGAACTTGACCGCATTCACGCGACGTTGGAGACGAGGTTAGGCGAAGAGGGAGCGTACGTGAACGCCATTTATTACTGTCCTCACCATCCGGACAGCGGTTATCCGGAGGAGAGGAAGGAGTACAAGATAGAGTGCGAATGCCGCAAGCCGAAGCCAGGCATGCTGACGCGCGCCGCCAAGGAATGGAATATCGACTTGAGCGAGAGTTACATGATAGGCGACGGGAAGCGTGATTACGAGGCGGGCATAAACGCTGGCGTGAAACGGTCAATCATGATAGAGCAAAACGCGCCTAACGCCCTACTCCACGCAGTGGAAGAAATCTTGTCAGGGAGAAATTCTTAATTCTCAACTCCCCTACCTCACCATTCATCGGGTTATTGCAGCAAGCGCACCGCTTGTTTGACTTTAGTGGAATAGCAATTGCCATTTTTGCTATTTCCTACTTTCATGTCAGTACCATGTCGGCAACATGTCGCCTTCACGTTGCTTATTGCTGCAAGCGTGCCGCTTGTTTGACTTTTTTGAAAAGGTCGCTCGCAAACACGAAGTCGTCTAAGAGAGCGTTTCCACTATCCAAGAGTTGCTGGCTGGAACCTTGCCACTCCTTTGTTCCCTTATTGATAAAAACAATGTTATCACCAATCTCCATAACGGAGTTCATATCATGAGTATTGATGACCGTGACCATCTTATACTCTTCTGTGATTTCATGAATGAGACGGTCAATGATGAGGGATGAGTAAGGGTCCAAGCCACTGTTAGGTTCGTCACAAAACAAGTAACGAGGATTGAGGACAATGGCACGCGCTATGGCAACGCGCTTCTGCATACCACCACTGATTTCACTCGGATGCAAACGGAAACAAGACTCCTTGAGGTTGACCCGTGAAAGACACTCACGAACACGTCGTTCACGCTCTATCTTGATAAGATTAGAGAACATTGTGAGCGGAAATTCGACATTCTGCTCCACAGTCATAAAGTCAAAGAGCGCACCTCCTTGAAACAACATGCCCATTTCACGTCGAAGCGATTTGACTTGTTTGAATCGCATTGAAGGCAAGTCACGTCCGTCATAGAGAATCTTGCCACTATCAATGCGGTGCAATCCGATAACGCTTTTCATCAAGACGGTTTTTCCACTTCCACTCTGTCCGATGATCAGGTTGGTCTTGCCTTCTTCAAGAACGGCACTGACACCCTTAAGAACTTCGTTGCCGTCAAAACTTTTATGTACGTCCACTAATTCTATCATAGCCCTAAGCCAACAAGAAGTTGGTCAAGACAATGTCCGCCAACAATATCAATACACTCGAATTGACGACCGCCTCAGTTGATGAACGGCCAACGTCGAGTGCCCCTCCGTGAACATAATAACCATAGTAGGAAGAGACACTCGCTATGAGAAATCCATAGACAACACACTTGATGATGCCATAGAAAACATAGAATGGACGAAATCCAAACTGTAAACCTAACTCAAATTCCTGTGTCGTGATGATTTCAGAAAACCATCCAACGCTATATCCTCCCAAGAAACCCATAGCCATGGACACGATGCACAATAATGGCATCATCGTCACCATGGCCGTTATCTTCGGGAAGATAAGATAATTGGCAGAATTGACACCCATAATCTCCATTGCGTCAATCTGCTCCGTAATGCGCATAGTCCCGATTTCAGAAGCAATATTGCTTCCGACTTTTCCCGCAAGTATAAGGCTCATCACCGTGCTACTGAACTCCAAGAGCAACATCTCACGCGTCGCCATACCCGTCGTATATGGAGGCAAGAAAGGATTGCTGAAGTTTAACTTCATCTGGATAATCATGATGACACCCATAAATATGGATATAATCACCACAATTCCCAATGAATTGAGACCAAGGGCTGACATCTCTTGGAACGTGCGTCGAACCGTCTCTCGCCAACGGTCAGGCAACACGAACACACGGGACATCAGCATTGCATAACGTCCTACATTTTTGAAAAAAGAGGTGAACAACCCTTGCATGACGGCCTACTCGAACGCCTTGATTATGCCCATGAAGTCTTCGCTCTTCAAAGACGCTCCACCTATCAATCCTCCATCCACATTTGGCATAGAGAAGAGTTCCTTCGCGTTCGATGGCTTGCAACTTCCACCATACAAAATGGTCAAGTCCTCCGCCACTTGCGTTCCGTATTTAGCGGCTACAGTGTCACGAACAAACTTGTGTATTTCTTCCGCTTGTTCCTTGGTCGCCGTCTTACCCGTTCCAATCGCCCACACAGGTTCGTATGCCAACACGACCTTTCCGAAATCTTCCGCGCTGAGACCGAACAATCCATTCTCAATCTGTCCTTTTACCACGTCAAAGGCTTTGCCACTTTCACGCTCTTCCAACTTTTCACCGATGCAAACAATAGGAGTCAATCCTTCCTTCAACGCCAACTCAACCTTGGTCTTCACCGTTTCGTCCGTCTCACCGTAGTAAGCGCGACGTTCGCTATGTCCAATGATGACGTGGCTCACCCCCGCGCTCTTGAGCATGGCGGCACTCACCTCGCCCGTATAGGCACCACTTTCCTTATCCGCACAGTTCTGTGCGCTCACCTTTATGACACCACCTTCCGTAAGTTGGGTGGCAGTCGGCAGCAAATAAAAAGGAGGAGCGATGATGACCTCACACTTAACTTGCGTACCGTTCAATTGTTCATTCAACTCCTCTATCAAATCAACACCCTCGCCCAACGTCTTGTTCATCTTCCAGTTACCTGCCACAATATTCTTTCTCATGATGTCACTTAATTTAGATTAAACAAATATGCTCTGAAAACTTTCACAAATATACCCATTATAGAATTGAGAAACAACTTAGTTCGTTTTTTTTGCGCCATTAACAAACTTTAACCGTTTGAGTATTTTCTTCTTCATCATCGCTTTTTTACTACCTTTGCAAAATACTCTCCAAAACACTTTGACAACGTGATTTCAGTACAGAACATTCATAAGTCCTTCGGCACGCTTGAGATTCTGAAGGGCATTTCCTTAGACGTAAACAAAGGCGAGATTGTTTCAATCATTGGCCCGAGCGGTGCAGGAAAGACGACATTGCTGCAAATTATGGGAACGCTCATGACCGCGGACAATGGTAAAGTCACGATAGACGGAACGGAAACAAACAACCTGCGCAGTAAAGACTTAGCGACATTCAGGAACAAAAACATAGGTTTCATTTTTCAACAACATTGTTTGCTGCCAGAGTTCAGTGCGGTGGAGAACGTGATGCTGCCCGCATTGATAGCAGGAGAATCAAGAAAGGTGGCATGCGAACGAGCGGAGGAGTTGCTCAAGTTTTTGCATATAGAAGGACGAGCCGATCACCGTCCAAGTCAAATGTCCGGAGGAGAATGCCAAAGGGTGGCAGTGGCGCGCGCCTTGGTGAATAGTCCATCCGTAATTTTGGCAGACGAACCGAGCGGAGCATTGGACAGCGAAAACAAAAAAGGGTTGCACCAATTGTTTTTAGACATCAGAAAGCAAATGGGAGCAACATTTGTCATCGTAACGCACGATGAGCATTTGGCATCCATCTCCGATCGTGTCGCGGAAATGAAAGACGGAAAGTTCGTTAAGAGTTGAGAAGATGAAACGAATCGGCTTGCTGTCGGACACACACGGGGTATTGGACGAGAGGGTCTTTGAACACTTCAAAACCTGTGATGAGGTATGGCACGCCGGCGACATCGGTTCGAACGAGGTCGCCAATCAATTGGAGGCATTCAAGCCCCTGCGGGCGGTCTATGGCAACATTGATTCCTACGACATACGGCTGCGCTATCCTGAATACAATCGATTCGTGCTGGAAGGGGTGGACGTTCTGATGACACACATTGCGGGCTATCCGGGACATTACGCCCAGTCCATACGACCCATTTTATTCAACACGCCTCCAAAGTTACTTGTTTGCGGTCACAGTCATATTCTGCGCGTGATGTATGACAAATGGCTGAAGACTCTCGTGGTGAATCCAGGAGCGGCAGGCACTTACGGTCAGCAAGCGATTCAGACTTTGATACGTTTTGTTTTGAAGGAAGGAGCGATTTGCGACCTCGAGGTCATTGAATTGGGTCATCCTCAGCGGCGAAACTAAGATTGGCGTTTTCCTCTTCCTCCTCCCAAGCCACCCCGATTTCACCGCTGAAGCCGCCTACGATGGCTATGGCAAGGTTGCGCAAGGTCACTTCAAATCGGTTTTTGGTCAACTCGCACTCCCAAACCGTGAGGACATGAAAACCCAAGTCTTCTAACTCTTTCCTAACCCTCATGTCCCTCAGTCGGTTGCGTTCTATTTTCGTCGTCCAAAATTCAGAATTCTCCTTGGGCATCTTGAACGCCCCGCAGTCATGTCCATGCCAAAAACACCCGTTAATCATGATGCAGGTCTTGTATTTCGGGAGTACAATGTCCGGTGAACCCGGCAAACGACGGTCGTTGAGTCTATACCTAAATCCCAGCCGCCAGAGGTATCTGCGCACAAGCGTTTCTATGCGTGTGTTTCGACTTCCCACGCTGGCCATCATTTTTCGCCGCTGTTGCTTTGTGTACTTGTCCATGCCGCCTTTTCCAATGGCTTTCCGGAGACAAAGATAGTCCAAAAGGAGTTAAGAATTAAGCGTTAAGGTTTAAGAGTTGAGAGTTTTAGCCTTATATTTGCAATAAGAAAAATACGTGCGAACCTATGGCAACGATAAGACAATATACACAGTGGTGGCATTCGGTATTGATAGCCGTAATCATTTTCTATTTGTCAGTGATACATGTTCCGTCGTCGTTGATCGCCCCATGGATGGAGGTTGTGCATTTTGACAAGTGGGTTCACGTGCTGTTGTATTTCGCGTTGTCGGTGACGCTGGCGTGGGACGGGATGACGCGGTTGCAGTTGGAGTGTCGTCGTGTGAAGTTGGTGAGGTTGACGATTTTGATGCCTGTGCTGTATGGCGGGGCGTTGGAGTTGGTGCAAGAGTATGTGTGCGAGGGGAGGACGGGTTCATGGGGTGACTGGGCTGCGGACTGGGCAGGCGCGGTGGTGGCATACGCTGTGATTCGCTTTTGGATGTCACGGAGAAAGGACAGGCAGTTTGAGTAATGAGGTTTTAGGAAGGTTCGGGAAGTCATAGGAAGGTCCAGGAAGAGAGAATAATGAGGAATGAGGAATAATTTGGCAATATGTTTGTTGGTGATGGCGTTGCTGCTGATGGCGGGGTTGGCGACGGGGAGCGCGGTGGCGGTGTTGTTGTTCCCCGGTATGGAGGGGGACGCGGAGGAGGCGTTGTGGGCGCAGACGTTGTTGTCGGTGGTGGCGTTCGGGATGCCGGCGTTGGTTTTCGCATGGTGGAGGACGCGCGGTGAGGTGGTGACGCCATGCGAGGGAGAGGACGGAGGAAGGGTAAGCGTGGCGTGTTTCTTAAGGTTGGACGCAAGGCCAGAGGCGGTGACGGTGGTGATGGGGGTGGTGGCGATGTTGCTGATGCAGCCGTTGTCAACGTACACGGCTTATGTGAATGAGCAATGGGCGTTGCCAGAGTGTTTGCGAGGGATGGAGGAGTGGATGAGGGGAATGGAGGACACGGCGACGGAGGAGACGTTGCGGTTGCTTGACTTCAAGGGCGGTCAGAGTTTGTGGCTGGTGTTGCTGGGAGTGGCGGTGGTGCCGGCGGTGACGGAGGAGTTGCTGTTTCGAGGGGCGATTCAGCCGCTGCTGACGTCACGAGTGGGCGCGCACGCGGGCGTGTGGTTGACGGCGGCTATTTTTTCGGCGTTTCATTTTCAGTTTTTCGGTTTTCTGCCTCGCATGTTGCTGGGGGCGCTGTTGGGTTATCTTTTCGTTTACAGCGGCAGCATGTGGGTGAACATGGTGGCGCACTTGGTGAACAACGCAGCGGTGGTGGTGTATGTGTATGTGGCGATAGTGTTCGGCGGGGAGGATGTGACGGCTGCGATGAGGGAGACGGACGGTTGGACGGGGACGGATGAGACGGGGGCGATGATGGCGGTGGTGATGGGTGCGGCAGTGGCAGTGATTTTGGTGGTGATGCGGAAGAGAAGAATGGACAAGGAACGGATTGCAAATCCGTCCGACCTGCCCGTCCGGCAGGCGGGACAAAAAGAATAATAAGACAATGAGTTGGTTGCAGAATGAATATAAGGAGCGGTCGAAGGAGTTGAGGGCTATCAATGAGACGTGCGACATCATAGATCGTGGCGGTTCGATGCGCGTGACGCTGGAGGCGGTGGTGGAGGTGTTGCCGAGGGCGATGCGTTTTTCGGAGGACGCGTGCGCTCGCATCTATTACCAAGGCAAGGAGTACAGGTCGCACGGGTTCAAGGCGTCGGCGGCGATGATAAGGGAGACGTTTCAGACGATTGATAATCACAAGGGTGACATCACTCTTTTTTATAAGCGGGGACGTAGGTCAGAGGATTTTCTGGTGGAGGAGCGCGAGTGCGTGAGGAACATAGCCCGACTGGTGTGCGGCTACATCAACGCGCGGATAGGCAGGAGGGCGATTGACGAGCGAGACGCGGGGAGGCTGAGGAGGAGGCCGACAGGCGGCGGTATAGGTACGATGGCGGAGGAGGGTTTGTCGCCGCTGCAGGAGATTTTCAACAAGCATCTGGCGGATAAGTTTATCTATCTGGACATGATGCGGTACAAGGTGAAGAATATTCTGTTCGTGTCCACGTTGTATGATTCGTTCATTCTGGAGTCGGAGGATCACTTTTTCGACCAGTTCATGGGTGGCGAGATATATCAGTTTTCGTTGTTTTCGATGCCACGTACGACGGCCGTGACGAGCGCAGAGCAGGCGTTGTCGCAGTTGGGTCGGCAGCATTATGATTTGGTGATTCTGATGTTGGGCATAGACAAGCGTCTTCCGTTCGCGTTGGCGGCGGAGATCAGGCGTCGTCAGGGTTCGTTGCCGATTTACTTGCTGGCGAACAGGAAGGATGACATCACGGGGTTGATACCGATGGTGCCGCAGTCGCCGCACATAGATAAGATGTGGGTGTGGAACGGTCAGAGCCGGATTCTGTTTTCGATAGTGAAGAGCATTGAGGACAGGGCGAACGCGGAGAACGACACGCGGGTGGGTTTGGTGCGCGTGATACTGCTGGTGGAGGATAATCCGGTATATTATTCGCTGATGTTGCAGACGTTGCACACGATTGTTTTTTCACAAATAGATCGCACGTTGCGTGACATGCCTCATAGAGACAATGAGATAGAGCGCGTGTCAAGGATGCGTTCACGTCCGAAGGTGCTGCACGCGTTGAATTATGAGGAGGCGCAGTATCTGATAGCGCAGTACAAGGATTTTCTGTTATGCGTGATAACGGATTTGGAGTTCGAGAGGGCGGGGAGGACGGACGCGACGGCGGGAGCGTCGCTGATAGAGTCGGTGAGGGGTCAGATAGTTGGCGTGCCGATGTTGATCGCATCGACGGACAAGGGTGCGAGGGAGGTGGCGCGAGAGTTGAAGGTGTCGTTTCTGGACAAGAGGCAGGCGACGTTCGCTGACGAGTTGTCAAGTTATGTGTCGTCGCAATTGAGGTTTGGAGATTTCGTGTTCAGAGACCCGAGGACGGGGAATGAGATAGCGCGGGCGCAGTCGCTGAAGGATTTCGAGAATATCATCAAGTATATTCCGGCGGAGACGATCAAGATGCACAGTGACGAGAATCAGTTTTCGCTGTGGTTGATGTCGCGGGGGGAGATAGAGTTGGCGAAGCGCGTGAATCCGATGCGTTTTTCGGACTACGCGTCGGCGGAGGAGTACAAGAGGGCGTTGTTGTCGTTTTTCGAGCAGTATGAGTGCGAGCAGAAGAAGGGGAAGATATTGGATTTCGACCAGGTGGAGACGTTGACGGAGAAGAATATCGTGTCGTTGTTTCCTGGGGCGTTTGGCGGCAAGGGTCGCGGTTTGGCGTTTATCAATCTGTTGATTTACAATTCAGATTTCAGGGAGTTTGCGGAGGAGATTAACATCCGGATGCCAGTAACGGCAATAGTGGGGACGGACGCGTACGATTTGTTCATAGAGACGGTCGGGGAGAAGAATCTGAAGGGGATGCCTTATGAGGAGTTGCGACAAGTGTTTGTGAAAACGCCACTGGACGAACGATTGAGGAGCCGATTGTCACGGTTGCTGACGCTGTGTGACGGTCCGTTGTCGGTACGTTCGTCGTCGATAAGCGAGGACTCGTTGTCGCAACCGTTCGCGGGTGTGTTTGACACGTATGTGTTGCCGAACACGGGCGATTTGAAGACGAGGTTGGAGGCGTTGTGTGACGCTATCAGGTTGGTTTACGCAAGTATTTTTTCACCATCGTCAAGGGGTTATTTTGAGGCGATAGGTCGTTCGATTGACGATGAGAAGATGGCGGTGGTGATACAGTCGCTGGTGGGTTCGAGTCATGAGAATTATTTTTATCCCCACTTTTGCGGTACGGCACAGTCGTATAATTACTATCCGGTGGCGGCACAGTCGCCAGAGGACGGGGTGGCGAACGCTGCCGTTGGTTTGGGCTACTACGTGGTGGGAGGGGAGAAGTCATTCCGTTTTTCGCCAGCGACGCCGGAGATAGACGCGGTATCGACCAAGGATTTGTTGGCATCGACACAAACGGACTTTCTGGCACTGCGGTTGGATGCGGAGAAGGCGGATTACATTGGCAAGGGCGAGCGAGCCGCCGTGGAGCGGCTGCCGATATCAATGGCGGAAAGACACGGGACGCTGAAGCACTGCGTGTCGGTTTATGATCCGCAGAATGACACGTTGTCAGCAGGTCTGGACACGGCGGGGCCACGAGTGGTGAACTTCGCGGACATATTGAAGTATGGCTATATTCCGCTCGCTTCGCTGTTGAGGTCGCTGTTGAATATTTCGAAGGAGGCGATGGGCTGTCCGATTGAAATCGAATGGGCGGTGGATTTGGACCGGGACGAGAAGGGACGGCCGTCATTCTTTCTGGTTCAGATAAAGCCAATGGTTCGGACCCACACCGCGATAGATGTCACGATGCTGAAGCGGTCGAAGTCCAAAACGCTGCTAACGTCAAGCAACGCATTGGGCAACGGTGTGATTGACAATATACGTGACATCGTGTACGTGCCGGCGGAGGAGTTCAACCGAATGGAGACGCAAGAGATGGCAGAAGAGATAGACTACTTGAACTCGCTGCTGTTGGAGAGTTCAACTCCCTACATTCTGATTGCTCCCGGACGTTGGGGCACGCGTGACCCATTTTTGGGGATACCGGTGACGTGGTCCCAAATATCAGGAGCAAGGGTCGTGGTGGAGATGTCGTTGCCGGGTTATCCGCTTGACGCGTCATTAGGCTCCCACTTTTTCCATAACGTGACATCGCTTGGCGTGGGATATTTTTCCATTCAAGACAGCAAGAGCGAGGATTTTCTGAACCTCGCCTTCCTGAACAAGCAGGAGCCTGTGGAAAAGACAAAGCATTTCCGCCACATTCGCTTGAATGAAAATGTGTCGGTACGCATGGACGGCAGGAATCGGAGGGCACAAGTCATTTTCGCGTAAAAGGATAGGGAGGAGTTTTTTTACATGATGATACCTTGTTTCTGGTCCATAGAACCTACCAACGCATGTTCGCTTCACTGCCCGCAATGTCCGTCAGGCAGTCAGTTGCTGACACGCAAGCGAGGATATATGGACGTGGAGAACTACAAGAAGATATTAGAGAAGATTGCCCCCCACGCATTGTATCTGAATTTGTATTTTCAAGGTGAGCCCACGTTGCATCCGCAGTTGCCGACGCTGATTCAATTGGCGAAAGGTCACGGGTTGTATGTCGCGCTGTCAACCAACGGACAGCACATCAACGCCCAGACGGCACGGCGGTTGGTGCGTTCAGGGTTGGACAAGATGATTGTTTCGGTGGACGGAATGAATCAGCGGTCGTACGAAACATATCGTCGAGGAGGAAGTCTGGACAAGGCTCTGAAGAGCATTCATTATGTCACGGACTACAAGCGGACGATAGGCAGCTACACGCCACGGGTGGAGATGCAAACGCTGGCGTTCAGGCACAACGAGGATGAACTTCCCGCGCTGAAACGTTTGGCAAAGGATTTGGGAGCAAGGTTCAAAGTGAAAACTGCGCAGTTCTACACTTGCGCTCCCGACGACACGCTGCAACCGCCGGACTCGGCACGTCTGTCACGCTATGTGAGAGGCGAGGACGGGACACTGCGACTGAGGAGGAGACTTCCGAATCGTTGTTTCCACTTGCTGACGTCGGCAGTCGTCACGTGGGAAGGAGACGTATTGCCTTGCGTCTTTGACAAGGATGCCCGTTATGTTTTCGGCAACATACTGAAGGAGGACGTGTCGAGCATTTTTAAGTCGGCGAGGGCAAAGGAGTTCAGAAGGAGAGTTTTTACGAAACGGAAGGCAATTGACATTTGCAATAATTGTTGTTATTAAGATAGTTATGGAAGATTCGCGCTATTCACGTCAGATACTGTTGGAGGAGATAGAACTGGAGGGTCAACACAAGTTGGAGCGTTCGAGTGTGCTTGTAATCGGAGCAGGAGGTTTAGGTTCTCCCGCAGCGTTGTATCTGGCGGCTGCAGGCGTAGGGACAATCGGGATAATGGATGACGACCGAGTGTCGCTCTCCAACCTGAACAGGCAGATATTGCACGCCACGAGCAACATAGGAAGGAGAAAAACGGAAAGCGCAAGGAGTCGAATAGCGGAACTGAATCCGGAGGTGAAGGTCATCACGCACGACGAACGCTTGACAGCCGAGAACGCCTTGGAAGTCGTGAAGGACTATGACTTTGTCTTGGACTGTACGGATCAGTATCAAAACAAGTATCTGATTTGCGACACGTGCGTGTTGGCGCACAAGGCTTACTGCTTCGGAAGCGTTTTGCGCTGGGGCGGGCAACTGATGACCTACGTTCCGGGCAACGCCTGCTACCGGTGCGTCTTTCCAGAACCTCCCGGCGAGGGAGAGTATGTCGAGACATGTGCCGACGCTGGCATTCTTGGTGCCGTAGCTGGCATGGTGGGGTCAGCACAAGCGGTGGAAGCCATCAAATATCTGACAAAGAATCATAAGGGACTGTTGACCAACCGATTGCTAAGCCTTGACACCCTAAAAATGCAGTTTACGATCATCGAGGTCGAAAAGGACGAGAATTGCCCTCTCTGCAGCGAGAAACGAAGCATCCATGAGCCGAAAGACTTGCCTCCATCGACATGTAAAACAAGAAACGATTAAACCGCAAATTTCACTATCTTTGCCGCCTAAAAATATCTAAGAAAGAATCATGAAGTTCAAGGAATACGAAAAACTTGATTTACCTCAAGTGAACGAGGAGGTATTGAAAGATTGGGACAAGGAAAACGTCTTTAGACGTTCAATCGACGAACGAGACGAAAAGAATGACTTCATCTTCTTTGAGGGGCCACCCAGCGCCAATGGCATGCCTGGCATTCACCACGTGTTGGCACGAACAATCAAAGACATCATTTGCCGCTTCAAAACGATGCAAGGACATCGCGTGAAGAGGAAAGCGGGATGGGACACTCACGGTCTACCCGTGGAGTTGGGAGTGGAAAAGACACTCGGAATCACAAAAGAAGACATCGGCAAGAAGATTAGCGTGGAGCAATACAACGCAACGTGTCGAAAAGAGGTGATGAAATACACGGCAGAGTGGGAGAAACTGACGCGTGAAATGGGTTATTGGGTTGATCTGCACGACCCATACATCACTTATGACAACAAGTATATAGAGACGCTGTGGTGGATGCTGAAGCAGTTGTACGAAAAAGGCTTGCTATACAAAGGTTACACCATTCAGCCCTATTCGCCAGCGGCAGGAACCGGACTGAGCAGCCACGAATTGAACCAACCGGGCTGCTATCGTGACGTGAAAGACACGACGTGCACGGCACGTTTTCGCATCACGGAGACGGTCGCCACGGCACCCGACAGTTTGAAGACAACAAAGAACGCCTTCTTCTTGGCATGGACGACAACACCGTGGACGCTCACGTCGAACACGGCACTGTGCGTCGGTCCAAAAATAGAATATGCTGTGGTCAAGGGCGGTAATCCGTATTCGGACGACGAGTGCCTATACGTGTTGGCATCAGACCTCGTGAACGCACACTTCAACACGAGCGGTGACGAGAAGAGCAAGTTGCCGAAAGGAACGGTCATAGGACATTGCGCAGGAGCGGACTTGGTGGGTTGTCGCTACGAGCAATTGATTCCGTTCTTCAAGGTTGAAGGGGACGCCTTCAGAGTGATTGCGGGTGACTACGTGACCACCGAAGACGGAACGGGTATCGTACACATCTCACCAACGTTTGGCGCGGACGACGCTCGTGTCGCCAAGGCGGCGAACATTCCGCCACTGCAACTTGTGGACAAGAACGGCGCGTTGCGTCCAACCGTTGACTTGAAGGGTCGCTACTACCCTATCGAAGAATTGGACGAAGACTACGTACAGAACAACGTCAACGTTGATTTATACGCTCCGTTTGCGGGTCGATTCGTGAAGAACGCATATGATGACAATCTGAAGGAGGGTGACGAGTCGTTGGACTTGTCCATCTGCATGATGCTGAAGCAAGAGGGCAAAATGTTCCGCATCGAGAAGCACGTGCATAACTATCCTCACTGTTGGCGCACGGACAAACCGATTCTCTACTATCCGCTTGACAGTTGGTTCATCCGCTCAACCGCATGCAAGGACAGGATGATTGAGTTGAACAAAACCATCCATTGGAAACCGGAAAGCACGGGAACGGGAAGATTCGGCAAGTGGTTGGAGAACTTGAACGATTGGAACTTGAGCCGCAGTCGCTTTTGGGGAACACCGCTGCCAATCTGGCGCAGCGAGAGCGGAGAGGAGAAGTGCATCGGTAGCGTGGCTGAACTGGAAGATGAAATCGAAAAGAGCATGGCGGCGGGTCTGATGAAAGAGAACCCGTACAAGAACTTCAAGAAGGGTGACATGAGCGCGGAGAACTACGCACCCGAAAACATTGACTTGCATCGCCCATTCATAGACCAAGTGGTGCTGGTTTCGGAAACCGGGAAACCGATGAAACGCGAGACCGACCTCATTGACGTCTGGTTTGACAGCGGTGCCATGCCTTACGCACAAGTGCACTATCCTTTCGAAAACAAGGAGGTCATTGACGAGAAAAAAGCTTTCCCGGCGGACTTCATCAACGAAGGCGTTGACCAGACGCGTGGATGGTTCTTCACGCTTCATGCGCTTGCGACGATGCTCTTTGACTCGGTGGCGTTCAAAAACGTGATTTCAAACGGATTAGTTCTGGACAAGAATGGCAACAAGATGTCAAAACGTCTGGGCAACGCCGTGAATCCTTTTGAAGCCATCGCACGCCACGGAGCGGACCCGGTTCGCTGGTACATGATTACAAACGCAGCTCCATGGGACAACTTGAAATTTGACGAAGCGGGCGTTGACGAAGTGCAACGCAAATTCTTCGGGACGCTCTACAACACCTACTCGTTCTTCGCGCTTTATGCCAACGTGGATGGCTACGAAATCCCGAACGGCGATGTTCCCGCGCCAAAGGCGGAAATTGACCGCTGGATTCTCAGTTGCCTAAACACGCTCATAAAGGAAGTGAGCGCGTCGCTCGAAGACTTTGAGCCAACAAAGGCGGGACGACTTATTGAGACGTTTGTTTCCGACTTGCTCTCGAACTGGTATGTACGTTTGAACAGGAAACGCTTCTGGGGCGGAGAGATGAATGAGGACAAACGTGACGCTTACAACACGCTCTATACGTGTCTGGTGACGGTATCGAAACTGATGGCACCTATCGCGCCTTTCTATGCCGACCGACTCTACAACGACTTGACGGGTGGCAAACAGAAGGTTTCGGTTCACCTTGACACTTTCCCTGTCTTGGTCGAACAACTTATTGATACGGATTTGCAACTCGCCATGCAGTTGGCAATGCGCACGACGAGTCTGATTCTCTCGCTTCGTCGCAAAGCGAACTTAAAGGTGCGTCAACCACTGGCGAAGGCGGTGATTCCAGCACCAGACAGCGTGAGCGAGAGATTGCTTCACCACGTGGCGGACCTCATCATGAGCGAAGTGAACATCAAAAAGTTGGACATCGTTGACAAAGAGAACAACACGGTTAAACTTGTCAAAAGAATCAAGCCTGTGTTCAAGACGCTCGGCAAGAAATATGGCAAGCAAATGAAAGAGATAGCCACCGCTATCGCGACTCTGACGCAAGATGACATTGCTAAATTCGAACAGGAACAGGCATATACCCTGCACTTGTCAAAAGGCGACGTGTCGATAGAACTTGCGGATGTTGAAATCTCAACGGACGACATGCCAGGATGGCTTGTGGCATCGGAAGGCAACATCACGGTGGCACTTGACATCGAGGTCAGCGAGAAGTTGCGTCAAGAAGGTATTGCGCGTGAGTTTGTCAATCGATTGCAAAACCTGCGCAAGACATCGGGACTTGAAATCACGGATCGCATCGAGGTCACGTTTGAGGACGCGGACAAGGACATCACGGAGGCATTGATTGCCTTTGCTGACTATATTAAGACGCAAGTGTTGGCGACAAAGTTTGAGGCATGCTCACAAGTCAGCGACGCAAGTCCTTTGGAAATCACAGAAGGAACGACTCTGAATGTGCATATCCAAAAAATTTAAGTAACTTTGTGAAACAAGATTTACTAAAAAATTCTCCGATTATGGCAAACAACGAAAAGACACGCTACACCGATGCCGAACTCGAGGAGTTCCGCCAAATCATCAACGCAAAAATAGCGAAGGCGCAAGGCGAGATAGACCAACTGCGGGCGACGCTGAACAATGCGGCGGGCAATGGTGACAGCGACACGGCACCGACGTTCAAGGTGCTGGAAGAAGGCGCGGCGACGCTGAACCAACAAGAGACGGCAAGTAACATTCAGCGTCAGATTGACTTTGTGAATAAGTTGAAGGCGGCATTGGTTCGGATAGACAACAAGACATATGGCATATGCCGCGTCACGGGGAAATTGATTCCTGCCGAACGACTTCGTGCGGTGCCGCACGCGACGACGTCGGTCGAGGGCAAGATGATGCAGAAGAAGTAAGTGGTGGCGAGAAGAAGGATGACACGTTTCCTTGATTCCGAAGCCAAAGTGCGAAAGGCATTGCTATGCACCATTGTGGCGGTGATTCTGATAGATCAAGCGGTGAAGTTTGCGGTGAAGTTGTCGTTTCCGCTCTATGATGGTTTGGAGGTGACGTCGTGGTTCAAGATTTTGTTTATCGAGAATCGTGGGATGGCGTTCGGTTTGGAGATGGGTTCGAAGTTGTTTTTGTCGCTGTTTCGCGTTGGGGCGTGCGTGGCTCTTGTTTATTATTTGCACCGGTTGATAAGGAGGCGTTTCCGTCCGGGGTTCGTTCTTATGGTGGGGGTTCTTTTTGCGGGGGCCATCGGGAACTTGATAGATTCGGTGTTTTATGGGATGATTTTCTCTCATTCGTGCGGACAGGTGGCAACGTTGTTGCCTGAGAGCGGGGGTTACGCTCCGATTTTTCAAGGCAAGGTGGTGGACATGTTTTACTTTCCCATCATAACGACGGAGGGGGGTGAGGTGATTTTCTTTTCGCCCGTCTTCAATGTGGCGGACATTGCGGTGACGGTTTCCGTTTTCATTCTGCTCATCTTCTTCAACAAAGACCTCACCCACAGTTTCGAGACACGCAAGGACAGACAACAACGACACGAGGTGCATAAACAGAAAATGCGTGAAAGGAAGAAACCATGAAACGGATTATCATCTTTTTACTGGCGATTGCCCTGTTCGCGTTGACGGCATGTGAAGAAAAGACTCCCGATAACGTTCTGTCGCAAGAGAAGATGGAAGAGGTTATCTACGAACTGATGCGCATAGACGGGGCTTGCGAACAAAAATACATCATGCGTGGCGACACGCTGAAATACTCGCTCTACAACTCTCTGTTTGAGAAAGAAGGCATTACGCTCGAACAGTTTGACACGTCGTTGGTTTGGTACGCCAATCATATTGACAAATTCGAAACGATAACAGACAACGTCAAGACACGATTGAAAAAAGAACGGGACGAATATAGTGAATGATGGATAATGGACGGATTGACATAGCAAGCATAGACGACCTTAAGACTGCAGCCCAGAAGTTGCTGGACATGGCAGGAGAGAGACGTGTGTTCGCGTTTGACGCTCCCATGGGGGCAGGAAAGACCACGCTCATCAAGGCGTTGTGTGAGTGTCTCGGTGTGAGAGAATACGTGACGTCACCGACGTTTGCCATTATCAACGAGTATCAATCGGACACGCGTCCCGTATTTCATTTTGACCTCTACAGGCTACGCAATCTCAACGAAGCGTTGGACATCGGTATCGAAGACTATCTTGACAGCGGTGAGTATTGCTTCATTGAGTGGCCAGACGTGGTGAACGACTTTCTTCCCAAAGAGACGTTGAGGGTTCAGATCAAGGTCAATGAAGACAATTCCCGTACCGTAATCCTCCAATAAAAAAGACAAATATCTTCCCCCACTAAAAAATTAAAATTCAGTAAGGTGAGCAAAGGCGAGATTAACGAAATAGCAAACCAAGAATATAAATACGGTTTCGTGACCGATGTGGAAACCGACTATATACAGGCAGGTCTGAACGCTGATATCATTCAAGAGATTTCGCGTCGTAAGAAGGAGCCACAATGGCTTCTTGACTTTAGACTGAAAGCCTTTGACTATTGGAGCAAGAGCGTCATGCCACGTTGGCCACATCTTGACCTGCCCGACATCGACTACCAAAAGATGCACTACTTCGCCGCTCCGAAACAGAAGAAAGCGCCCAACAGCCTTGATGAGGTCGATCCTGAATTGCTGAAAACGTTCGACAAACTCGGTATCCCTATCGAAGAACAAAAGATGCTGTCAGGCATGGCGGTCGATGCCATCATGGACTCCGTCTCGGTCAAGACGACGAACAAGGAGAAATTGGCAGAAGCGGGTGTCATTTTTTGCTCCATTTCTGAAGCCATCCAGAACTATCCGGATCTTGTCAAGCAATATCTGGGTTCTGTGGTTCCCGCCAACGATAATTTCTTTGCCGCCCTCAATTCCGCCGTGTTCACCGATGGTTCGTTTGTTTATATTCCCAAAGGTGTTCGTTGTCCGATGGAACTGAGCAGTTATTTTCGCATCAACGCGCGCAACACGGGTCAATTTGAACGTACGCTTATCATTGCTGATGATGAGTCGTATGTCAGTTATCTGGAGGGATGTACGGCACCGGCACGCGATGAATATCAACTGCATGCCGCCATTGTTGAGATCGTGGTTCACGACCGCGCCGAGGTCAAGTACAGTACCGTGCAGAATTGGTATCCGGGCGATAAGGAAGGGAAGGGGGGTGTCTATAACTTCGTCACCAAACGCGGTCTTGTGGGCGAAGACGCCAAACTCTTCTGGACACAGGTGGAGACTGGCTCCGCCATCACATGGAAATATCCGTCATGCGTGTTAAAAGGCGATCGTTCGGTAGGTGAATTTTACTCTGTTGCCGTGACCAATAATTTTCAACAGGCGGACACGGGCACCAAGATGATTCACCTCGGTAAGGACACCCGCAGCCACATTGTCTCAAAGGGTATTAGCGCAGGCCGAAGCCAAAATGCCTATCGAGGGCTTGTCAAGGTGGTTGCCGCCGCCTCGGGGGCGCGCAATTTCTCGCAATGCGACTCGTTGCTGATCGGTGACAAGTGCGGCGCGCACACGTTCCCTTATATGGATATCAAAAATGACACCGCCGTGGTGGAGCATGAGGCCACGACGTCGAAGATCAGCGAAGAACAACTCTTCTACTGCCAACAGCGAGGCATAGAATCGAACGATGCCGTTTCGCTGATTGTCAATGGGTACGCTCGCGAGGTGCTTGACAAACTTCCTATGGAGTTTGCCGTCGAAGCCAAACGATTGCTTGAAATCTCGATTCAGAATACCGACGGTGTCGGCTAATTCTTATGTTTTTTTAACTTTTAATTTTTAACTCACTATCGTGTTAGAAATCAAAAACTTACACGCCAACATAGGCGACAAGGAAATACTCAAAGGGCTGAACCTCACAGTGAACGACGGTGAGGTACACGCCATCATGGGGCCCAACGGAAGCGGCAAGTCAACGCTGTCAGCCATCATCACGGGCAACCCATCCTACACGGTCACGGAAGGCTCCATCACCTTCAACGGCAAGGACTTGCTCGCCCTCAAGCCCGAAGATCGCGCTCGCGAAGGCATCTTCCTGTCATTTCAGTATCCGGTGGAGATTCCGGGCGTGTCAATGGTCAATTTCATGCGTGCCGCCATCAACGCCAAGCGCCAATATCAAGGACAAGAACCCCTCTCGTCAACCGATTTTCTGCACCTGATGCGCGAGAAGCAAAAAGTGGTGTCGTTGGACAACCGACTTGCCAACCGTTCGGTAAACGTAGGATTCAGCGGCGGCGAGAAGAAGCGCAATGAGATATTCCAGATGGCGATGCTCGAGCCGAAATTGTCTATTCTTGACGAGACCGATTCGGGTCTTGACATTGACGCGCTTCGCATCGTGGCGGAGGGTGTCAATTTGCTCAAACGCCCCGACAACGCCACCATCGTCATCACGCACTACCAGCGACTGCTTGACTACATCGTTCCGGACGTGGTTCACGTACTCTACAAGGGGCGCATAGTCATGACCGAGGGTAAGGAGCTTGCCCTTGAACTCGAGAAGCGGGGCTACGAATGGATCAAGGAAAAGTTTGACGCATGATGACACCCAATTCCAATACGGACATTCGACTTTTGACGGGTGTCACTGACGAGCTGATTCGCGTGAAGCTTGGTACTCGCAATCGTTTCCGCATCGAACGTGATGCCATGGTACGCCTTGTTCTCACGAACGACGTTGCGGAGACAGAGACAGACATCGTCGTGGACGAGAACGCCCAACTCTTTCTCTACGAGATTGTTGACATCCCCGACGCCGTACGCCATTCACGTCTGCATATTCAACAATCAGAAAACGCCCATGTCACCGTGGCGCAAGCCACGCTGCAAGGCAAGGAGACGCTCAGTGACATCAGCGTTGACCTCCTCGCGCCGGGAGCGCAAGTCACTCTGGCGGGGTTATCCATCGTCGATGACGAACGTCAGGCCACGACGCGCACCCACGTGCGACACCTCGCGCCACATTGCGAAACATTCGAAATATATAAATACATTCTTTCAGACCACGCCAACGGTGTGTTTGACGGTCTGATCACCGTGGCTCCCGACGCCCAGAAGACTGTCGCGCGACAAACAAACAAGAACATTTGCCTTTCCCCCGAGGCAAAAATGCACGCTCAGCCGCACCTCATCATCAATGCCGATGACGTGGTTTGCAACCATGGCGCGACGGTAGGGCAACTTGACACGGACGCTCTTTTCTATATGCGTCAGCGTGGCATTCCGGAGGCAGAAGCTCGACAACTCCTTCTTGTCGCTTTCCTTGACGACGTGGAGAGCCACTTCGCCGATGCGCTGCGTCAGGATCTCCGTAGCCGCATCGAGGAACGTCTCATGACGCGATAACCCTTCGCAGCGAGTGTAGGTGGTGTGACAATCGGCCCGTCAGTCCATTGATGATGCCCTCTTTCGTCAAGCGTTCTTCCTTGACCCATCCGCTGCTATGGATGATGCTGTTGTCACTTGACACGATGCCAACGTGTGTCATTTTTCCCGCATCGTTGGCGAAGAATGCCAAATCACCTGCCTTACGACTTTCGAAAAACACTTCTTCGCCTTGCAAACATTGTTCTTTGGCATCACGGGGCAACTTGTACCCTGCAATGCCAAACACTGTCTGGGTCAGACCCGAGCAGTCTATTCCCATGACATTTCGACCGCCCCATAAGTACGGAGTGTTAAAATATCCACGAGCCGTTCGCACAATCTCTTCCGCCTGCATCTTAGGTTCATTTGGCATCCGCACATGTTGACTGTCAAGTGCATATACCGCATCAAGCAGGGTAAATGTGGCGCTCTTAGGGTCGTAGAATGGCAGACGGCTACCACCTGTCAACATGATGGTCTGTCCTTTCAGTCGGAGTTTCACGAGAGCGAACGGCACGCTCACCATGGCTTGCGGCTTTGACAATTCTTGCGCCAATTGCTTGTCAATGCAGGTCAACATCTTTCTGTCAACCCATCCTTCGTAACCGTCAATTGCGCTCTTCACTTTCAACCATCGTTCCTCGCTCTGGTCATCCAACACCTGACAATGCTCACCAAATAGCATCTGGCTCACCATTTCGCTACTCTCCGCCGCTCGTTTCCTTATGGGGAGCACTGCGTTCAAATTCAGACCGTTTTCCATAACCTCTTGGTTTATTTCCACAAAGGTACAAACTTTTTGACCTTTCATTCCTCCGTTCCATTTGTTTGCTATCTTTGCGTATTATCGTTCATAAGCCTCTTTTTCATGCGTATCAAGATATTCGCAAGGGCAGTGCTCTTTTTCGCTACTATGGCTCTTGTCGTCCAACTGTTTCCGAGACACGGCAGTTTTCGCTACGATTACAATGTGGGGCAACCCTGGAGTTACGACCTTCTGACCGCTCCTTACGACTTCGCCATACTCAAGGACGAGGAGACCCTTCAACGTGAACAAGAAGAGGCGCTGAACGCCTACGCTCCCTATTTCCGAATAGATGTTGCGAAGGCAGACAGTGCCACACGCCAGTTTCAACTCTTTATAGACAACACGTCGGGCATTTCCGACGCTTGCAGAAACTATCTCACCACTGCCATCAAGAACATCTACGACACCGGCATCATAGGTTCACTCGAGGCGGACACGCTTACCAAGGCTGGCTATCAGAACATTCATATCCTACAGGACGGTTCGACCAACGTACGCAAACATCCACTTTCGGAAATCTACACCATTCGTTCCGCCTATCGACACATCATTGACAACCGACCAGACAATGTGCCGAAAGAAGACATTGACATCCTCAATGTCAACTATTTCTTGTCAGAGAATCTGTCTTACGATTCCGCCTACTCGCATCGGGATCATGACGAGACGCTAAAACAAGTGTCACTTACGGCAGGAATGGTCAAGGCAGGCGATCACATCGTGAACAGAGGCGAAATCGTCACGCAACAAACATTCCAGATTCTGGAGTCGTTGAAATATAGTTACGCTAATCCCGACGCTTCGTTCAATGCCAATACGGAAACGGTCACTTCGCGTGACTCTTCACGCGTCTTCACCCTCATTGGAGATATCATCGGTGTCTCCGTCCTCTTCTTGCTTCTTGCGCTTTACCTATTCCTCTTCCGACCGGCTATTTTCGATTCCACCAAGAATGTTCTTTTCATCCTCCTCACGGTTCTCATCCCTATTCTGCTCGCTTCCCTCACGCTGCGATTCACCAAGTTCTACATATACATTGTTCCATTCGCTTTGGTGCCCATCATCGTGCGCACCTTCTTTGACGCTCGCACGGCTCTCTTCGCCCACATCATCACGTCGCTCATCACGGCATTCTTCGCCTCGTCCTCTTTTGCCTTTGCCTTATTCCAAATCACGGCAGGCATGACAGCCGTCTCTTCGCTCAAGGACCTGACGACACGAGCGCAAATGGCACACACGGCTTTATACGTGTTCCTCACTTATGCCGCAACCTACATTGCCTACTGTCTGATGATAGAAGGTGACCCTACCGCTATCAAACTGTCCTACTTATTCGCATTTTTCATTTCGAGCATCTTGCTCCTCTTTTCTTACGGTTTCATCTTTATTTTTGAAAAAACGTTTGGCTATACTTCCGCCGTCACGTTGATGGAGTTGTCAAACACATCAAGGTCTCTGTTACAAAAACTTTCAGAAGACGCTCCCGGGACATTCCAACACGCCACCATGGTCGCGAACCTCATAGCTCCCGCCGCCAAGGCGATAAATGCCGACTCCTTAGTCGCAAGGGTAGGCGCGCTCTATCATGACATTGGAAAAGTTCAACACCCGGAATATTTCACGGAAAACCAATCGCCGAACGAAAACCCTCTTAGAGAACTACCGTTGCAACAAGCGGCAAGCCTCATCATTGCCCATGTGGCCGATGGTGTCACTATTGCCAAAGCGCAAAACCTCCCTAAGGTCATTATCGACTTCATCAGAACCCATCATGGTGATTCCGTCACAAAGTATTTCTACAACACGTATGTCAACACCCACAATGGCGAACGCCCCGATGAAGGTCTTTTCCGATATGGCGGTCCAAAACCTTTCACCAAGGAGCAAGCCCTGCTCATGATGGCGGACAGCATCGAGGCGGCATCACGCTCCGTCGTGTCCAATCAATCGTCCGACAATTTAGAGCAGACGCTTGACAAATTGGTTGACAGTATCATTGATCAGCAAATGCAAGAGGGGTTGTTTGCCGACGCTCCTATCACGTTCCAACAAATCAACATTGTTCGACAAGTGTTCAAGAACAAGTTGCATAGCCTCTATCACTCACGCATTGCCTATCCAACCATCAAAGACGAAGAACATGAATAAGCACCTTCTCTCTCTGTTTTTCTTGGCGTTCGTCACGACCCACGTTTTTGCCGTTCCTTTTCCAAAAGCGAATGACAAAGACGCCGTGCCTGTCCAAGAATCCATGTCGCCTTGCCACATCTTCTTCCCCACCTTGTCCAAACGAGTTCCGGAATATTCATTTCGCTCCGCATCCTTACCAACCGCGCTCAACATTCCCGACAGTATCTCAATGCCTGACACGCGCGACCAAGGCTCGACAAACACGTGTTGGGCATATTCCTCAACTTCCGCCATTGAGTTCAATCGGGCATGGAACAACTTTTTGTCTGGCGAGTGGATTTCTTATCCGAACGATTCCACATTCTCCGTCACACATCTAATTGAAAACAAGGGTTTTGAAACGCCTGTTGAGTCGGGAGGAACCATGCGCTATTCGACCGCCTACTACGCTTCAGGAACGGGACCGGCTCTTGACAATGCGGACTTCTCCCTCACGCGTTATTTTACCGACATCACCTTCTACGACGCGCTCACCCCTGACTCCATCAAACGCCTTGTCCTTAAACATGGACACGTATGGATTCCTGTCAATGGCTCCATGCTCACTTCACCTTATCGAGACAGCGAACATCATGCTTCTTACATTCCTTCCGCCGACGCCTCAGGAATGTCTCTCAATCACGCGGTACTCATTGTTGGCTGGGACGATAATTTCAATCAGTTTTCCAACCTTGCGTCCAAACCTTCTTCACCAGGAGCGTGGCTTGTGCAGAACTCTTGGGGAACAGCCAATGACTCCGCAGGCTACTTCCACCTTTCCTACTACTCTGCCATGATAGGATGCCCTGTTACTTTTTCGGGCGACACCGTTAGAAACGACAACGACACCATTCTTCAGAAAGACCGTTTGGGAGAAATTTACGATCTCAACTTCAATCGAACGTTCAGCAGCACAGAACTTTGTGACACCATCTTCCAAGTCTCTTTCTTCCCTATCGAGCAAGCGGATTCCGTCTTCGTCTCAAGGGTTGGTTTTTGGGTCTCCGACGACGGCGACGAACGCCCTGTCACCGACACCATACAACTCTACAAGGCATCATCTCTTGAACAAGCATTCGCTGCCGAACCAATCGCTGTGGCAGGAGCGGAAAACCTCTCCAGTGGCTATCATTCCCTACCCATCAAGGCAGGTCTTAAAGCGGGTGACACATTGTGCGTCATGCAATACACCATTGGAACGACCATTATTCCTGTCGAAGCGGAAGCCGATGTGCTCTACGCTCATGTCACCCCGCAAAAGATGCAATACATCTACCCTCAAGGCTCTGGCTACGGATTCTTGGATCAGTATTCACAAGGCAGAAATCTTTGCATCAAGGTGTACGCGCAACTGAAGAGCCAAGAATCATCAACAATCGAAACCTCTGCCAAGGATAGTGACCAAACGACGCATTCGCAATTGCTCTTCACCAATGGTCCTGCAGAAATCTATGCTATCACGAGAAACGGCGTAACCTCCAAAGTACTAAAACAAAAATAACCACTATCTTTGCGCCCTATTTTTTCTTCATCATGAGCAACTTCATTGACTACGTCAAAATATTTTGCCGTTCCGGAAAAGGTGGTCCCGGTTCATCTCACTTCTTCAGAAACCGACGCAATCCTAAAGGTGGACCAGACGGAGGTGACGGTGGACGAGGAGGTCATGTCATTCTTCAGGCAGACCCTTCCCTTTGGACGCTTATTCACCTCAAATATGCTCGTCACGTCTTTGCCAGCAATGGTGAGGGTGGCGGACACTCTCGCTCCTTCGGGAAAGACGGAGCGGACCAAATTATCAAGGTACCTGTCGGAACGGTTGCCTATGATGGCGTCACAGGCGAGTTTATTTGCGAACTCACCGATCCGGGACAAAAAATCGTCCTGCTCAAAGGAGGAAGGGGCGGACAAGGCAACTGGCACTTCAAGACACCAACCAACCAAGCGCCACGCTACGCGCAACCGGGTGAACCCGCCGTCGAACGTGAAATAGTTCTTGAACTCAAGGTTCTCGCCGATGTCGGACTCGTCGGATTTCCCAACGCAGGAAAATCAACGCTTCTTTCAAGTGTTTCTGCCGCCAAACCACAAATAGCGGACTACCCTTTCACGACACTTGTTCCCAACTTGGGCATTGTCAATTGTCGAGACCAACACTCGTTCTGCATGGCAGACATTCCTGGCATCATTGAAGGCGCACATGATGGCAAAGGGCTTGGACTTCAGTTCCTGCGACACATTGAACGAAACTCCATCCTTCTGTTCCTTATTCCAGTCACGTCTGACGATTTGGTTCATGAATATGACGTATTGCTCAACGAACTCAAGCTCTACAATCCTGAACTCGAAGGCAAATCACGTGTTATAGCCTTTTCCAAGATTGACGTGCTCTCACCTGACGAATTGAACAAATTGAAAGAGAAAGTCGCCAAATCTCCACTTGCCGCTCTCCACCCCATCTTTTTCTCTTCCGTTAGTGGCGAAAATCTTGATTTACTGAAAGACACGCTTTGGGAACAATTGAACCAAGCGCAAAACAAAATTGTGGAAATTTCGCATCGGCCCATCAATATCAATGCGAAACAAAACGCTCATATTCCTACTCCACAAGAAGAGGAAAAAATCATCGACACGCAATTTATCATTCAGAAAGGCACATTCAAAGGTCTTCCTGACACCGAATTGCATCCGGGCATCTATGAAGACCCCAACCTCTTTATTCCTGACGAAGAGGACAGCAACGATTAGTCCAGTCCGAAAATGCCACGCCATGACTTCATCATGGCAGCATGACTATAATGTTTCTCGTAGGCACTTCGACTAACAGTATTCCACACGCTCCAACGCTCTTCCCTTATGCGAGACAAGGCGGCGACAAACTCTTCTGCTGTTTCGCACTCGCCTCCTACTGACTTTTTATCAACATCATAACCCACAAACGCCTCTTTCGACCCCACGATATTCTTTCCCCACATGAGGCTTTCGCAAGTCTTCACCTTCATTCCGCTCCCTTTGAAAATTGGCAGTACCACTACGTCCGCCTCTTCCATTACCGGGCGCAATTCTGGCACATCGCTCAACACTCGCACATCACTTCTCACTGGCTTTAGCCGCGACATTCCCTTCCCCACCACAGTTAGTTCAACATCGGTCAAAGACATAACTTCGTTCATAAACCATTGTATGCCTTCAACGTTGGCGGTGAAATATGCGCCGACAAAGAGGCATCTCAATTTTTCATTCACGCGTTTTTCCTCCGTTGGTGCCGTCGCCTTGTCTTCGACCGTTACAGGAATCAGTCCGTCAGCCTTCCGACCATACCTGCGTTCTATTTCTTCTGAATCACGGCTGTTCAATGCTAAGACTTTGTCTGCATAGTCACAACTCATTCTATCATTGTTATCTACACACCGCAGTACCAACCTTCGCCACGGAACCCATTGACCCATTTTGTCCGCAAAGTACTTTTCCTCCACGTTGTGAAAGAAGCAAAACAACGTCGCTTTTACGCCACGCTCCTTCAAATACTTGGCAATATAACCAAATACGCTTCGGTCTATCAACACGTAATCGCAATCTGTCGCAAGTCTTTCAATCTCTTTCAATTTATTGTGACTCAATCCCATGTAGCGACCGAACAACATGCCAACCACGCCAGAAAGCAATTCTCGCACACTGCGACGACGGGTCAGGTCATTGACCGCATAGTCTGTCACGTTCTCCCTTCCGAACAATTCGCACATGGCGGCAAAATGGGCGGCATGTCCCACCTCACCACCGTCTTTCACACCCTGTGCTTTTTTATATCGAATGAAGAGAACTTTCGCCATCAGCACACAATGTTCACGATTCTTCCAGGGACGACAATCACCTTTTTGATACTCTTCCCCTCCAATTGCTTCAGCGTACGCTCGTCTGCCAAAACTGTCTTTTCCACGTTCTCCTTCGACATGGCTGATGGCAATTCCATGTTGAAACGCACCTTCCCATTGAACGAGATAGGCATTTGAACGCTGTCCTCAACCAAATACTGTTCTTCCAGAACAGGCCATGACGCGTCGCAAACGGTTGTCGTGTGTCCCAACAAGTGCCAAGCCTCTTCGGCTATATGTGGAACAAACGGTGTCAACAAAATTGTCAATGGTTCGAGGATTGAGCGTTTACGGCACACTTTCAACTCATTCAGAGCAATCATGAATGCGCTTACCGCCGTGTTCATTGAGAAGTTCTCAATGTCTTCGCCTATCTTCTTGATTGTCTTGTGCAGGGTCTTCAACTCCGCTTGCGTGGCTGGTTCTTCATTTATTGCGAGCGTGTCACCGTCCCATAACAATGCCCAAAACTTTCGCAAGAAACGATGCACGCCGTCAATTCCCTTCGTGTCCCACGGCTTTGCTTGTTCTATTGGTCCAAGGAACATTTCATACAGACGCAAGGTGTCCGCTCCATAATCCTTCACCACATTGTCCGGATTCACCACATTATACATTGATTTAGACATCTTTTCCACTGCCCAACCGCATACGTATTTCCCGTCTTCAAGCACAAACTCAGCATCTGAATATTCTGGACTCCACTTCTTGAATGCCTCTATGTCCAACACATCATTCTTGACGAAATCTATCAAGACGTGAATCGGTTGCACATCATATTGGTCTTTCAGTCCGGCACTTACATATGTGTTCGTTCCCTTCACGCGATACACGAAATTGCTTCTTCCCTGTATCATGCCTTGGTTAATCAACTTATGGAAAGGCTCTTCCTCCCTTGCGACACCCAAATCAACCAAGAACTTATTCCAAACGCGACTGTATATCAAGTGACCCGTGGCGTGTTCAATACCTCCTAAATACAAATCCACACACTGCCAATACTCATCTGCTTCTTGGCTGACCAACGCATCATTATTTCGAGGGTCCATATAGCGCAAATAATACGCTGACGAACCGGCAAAACCAGGCATCGTGTTCAAATCCAAAGGAAACACCGTTTGATTGTCAATCTTCGTGTTTTCAACAATCTTCTTGTTCACTTCATCCCACGCCCACACTTTCGCATTTCCGAGCGGAGGCTCACCTGTCTCCGTTGGCAGATACTTGTCAACCTGCGGCAACTCTATTGGCAAGCACTCTTCTGGCACCATTGTCGGAATACCTTGCTTATAATAAACAGGAAATGGTTCTCCCCAATACCTTTGTCTGCTGAAAATTGCGTCACGAATGCGATAATTCACCTTGACTTGACCAATACCTTTCTCCGCTACAAATCGCTTCGTTTTTTCTATGGCCTCCTTAACCGTCAATCCGTTCAGGTTCAACTCACTTTCTAATCCTTCGGCAGGCGAATTTGTCACTATGCCCTCTTTTGCGTCCACGCTGTGTTCGCTCACGTCCGCGCCTTCTATCAGACTTTTAATCTTGAAGCCGAACTTCTTGGCAAACTCATAGTCACGACTGTCGTGAGCGGGAACACCCATGACGGCACCCGTTCCATATCCGGCTATCACATATTCTGCCACCCAGATCGGAACTTCTTCCCCCGTGAACGGATTGATGGCATAACTGCCCGTCGCAACTCCAGTGAAGTTGTGCTGGCTCTTACGTTCCAATTCCGTTTTTTTCTTTGTCTCTGCCACATACTCGGCAACTTCCGCTTCATGTTCTGGCGTGGTCAGTTTCTTCACCCATTCGCTTTCTGGCGCCAATACCATGAACGAAACACCAAATACCGTATCGGCACGGGTGGTAAAGATAGTAATCTCCTCATCCCTACCTTTGATTTTATATTTGATCTCCGCTCCTTCACTCCTGCCTATCCAGTTTCGCTGTGTGTCTTTCAAACTGCTGGTCCAGTCTATCGTTTCTAACCCGTCCAACAGTCGTTGAGCATAGGCACTGACACGCAAACTCCATTGGCTCATCTTGCGCTGTTCCACAGGATAACCTCCGCGCACGCTCAGTCCCTCACTCACCTCGTCGTTTGCCAACACCGTTCCCAAACCCGGACACCAATTCACCATGGTCTCTGCCTTGTAGGCGATTCTCCAGTTCATCAGAGTGTCACTCTTCGCCTTCACGTCCATCGCATTCCACTCTTCGGCTGTAAAAAACAATTCCTTGCTTCCAGCAGCGGTCAGACCTTCCGTACCATAACTCTCCAAATGCTTTTCCAAATCGGCTATTGGTTTGGCTTTGCAAGCCTTCGTATCGTAATAGTGGTTGAACATCTTGATAAATGCCCATTGCGTCCACTTGTAATAATCAGGATCACAAGTCTTGACCTCTCGGTCCCAATCGTAACACAACCCAATCATGTCCAACTGTTCACGATAGCGGGCTATGTTTTCCATCGTCGTTTTTTCAGGATGCTGACCCGTCTTGATGGCATATTGCTCCGCTGGCAACCCGTATGCGTCATAACCCATCGGGTGAAGGACATTGAATCCTTGCAAGCGCTTGTATCGAGCGTAAATATCACTCGCTATGTAACCCAACGGATGTCCTACATGCAGTCCCGCTCCGCTTGGATAAGGAAACATGTCTAAAACATAACATTTCTTCTTCGACTTATCTGTCTCCACGCGATACGTTTTCTCACGTTTCCACGTCTCTTGCCACTTCTGCTCTATCGCCCTGAAATTATATTCCATTCTTTTTTTGTGTTTTTATCTTCTTGTCTGTTTTTTCTGATCGCTTCGTTCTATTTCTCCACGCTTATCAACGCGCCTGTCGTCGCGTCATACTGCAACTTAGCGTTGACGAACGACGACGGCAACGCTTGCAGACTTCCATTCTGAGCTATACTGACATCCTCATCCACTACCCTCGACTCCTCTACGTCTATCGTCACGTGAGCCCTTCCCGGTTCATTATAGAACAACTCTCCCGCGTCTTTCTTCACGGACGGTTTTTCATTTCTTTCCAACTTGATGCTGATATACACGGGCTGCCCGCTCAAGTCGTCTTTCCCGACCAGTCCGTTTGCCGTTGACAAACGGAATATCATTTCATTCTTAACATCCTTCTTGCTGGGTACGTATTCGAATGTTTTGACAATAGTGTCCTTATGCTTCTTGCCGACAAACAGCGACATCAACCTTGATTCCGCCTTGTCCATTTCCTCAAACATCAATTCCATGCTTCTCCCGTCGGCAGGCATGTGCAGCATGTCGCCCGTAGCCAAACTGACACGACTGTCACGAATCCGGTATATCTCCTTGGCTGCCGACTGAGCCATTTGGCTGACGCTATTCGCCATCAACTGGTCTTCACTATACGCCTTCGGGTTGATGTCTGAGCTCTCTATGGCAATGAACTTTTTAGGCTCTTTCACAACGTTCGCATTCGATGTCTGAGGAGCGCAATTCCATCCCAAAATCACGCCCTTCTTGTTTTTGGTCAATTGCTTCGCACTGCGCACGTTGAATGTCTTTTCCGGGTCTGCCTCTCCCTTCGTTCGCAATCGGATGCCTTTCACCTTCCAGATGACGGCATCTTCGCTTGCGGCATCCTTCACGTTCAGATACCGTTCCGCATATCGGTAATATGGTCCTGCCTTTACGGTCACACGCTCCATCTCCACCTCTATGGACAACACCGTGCGAGGCAACGAATAAGTCAATCTCGGTTCAGCGTTCTTAGAGCGATCCGCCGCGCTGACCACCATTCCTGACATCATAGCCATCATTGACAAGGCTACTACGACAAACTTTCTCATGTTTCGTCTTTTGCTTTTTTATTTTTACGTCAACGCACCTGTTCTTCTCGACTATCTTGCAAAATTACAACACTTTCACCGCTCCACAAAATAAAACAATTCGGGAGCGAACTATGAAGTTCGCTCCCGAATCATCCAATTTAACTTTTTAATCTTAGAGTTTTGGACCGGCTGCTACCAATGCCTTTCCAGCCTCATTGCCTTCATATTTAACGAAGTTTTTGATGAAGCGGCTTGCCAAGTCCTTTGCTTTCTCTTCCCATTGCGCAGCGTCTGCATACGTGTCACGAGGATCGAGAATCTTAGGATCCACACCTTCCAATTGCGTAGGAACTACGAAGTTGAAGTAAGGAATCGTCTTCGTTGGAGCCGTATCAATCGAGTGGTTCAAGATTGCGTCAATGATACCGCGCGTGTCCTTAATGGAGATACGCTTGCCGGTTCCATTCCAACCTGTGTTTACCAAGTATGCCTTGGCACCGCTCTTCTGCATGTGACGTACCAATTCTTCAGCATATTTCGTTGGGTGCAACTCAAGGAACGCTTGTCCGAAGCATGCGCTGAAGGTTGGGGTAGGCTCGGTGATGCCACGCTCCGTACCTGCCAATTTAGCCGTGAAGCCGCTCAAGAAGTAGTATTTCGTTTGCTCTGGATCGAGAATGCTAACTGGAGGCAACACGCCGAATGCGTCTGCGCTCAAGAAGATGACTTGTTGAGCCGCAGGACCGCTGCTGATAGGAGCCTGAATGTTCTTGATGTGATAGATAGGATAGCTTACACGAGTATTCTCGGTCACGCTCTTGTCTGCGAAGTCAATCTTGCCTTGCGCGTCTACCGTCACGTTTTCCAACAGAGCGTCACGCTTGATGGCGTTGTAAATGTCTGGCTCGCTGTCCTTGTCAAGGTTGATAACCTTAGCGTAGCAACCACCTTCGAGGTTGAACACGCCGTTATCATCCCAACCGTGCTCGTCGTCACCAATCAACTTACGCTTAGGGTCAGTTGAGAGGGTCGTCTTGCCCGTACCGGACAAACCGAAGAAGATGGCGGTGTTCTCACCGTTCATGTCGGTGTTGGCGGAGCAGTGCATTGATGCGATGCCCTTCAATGGCAAGTAGTAGTTCATCATCGAGAACATACCCTTCTTCATCTCACCACCATACCACGTGTTGAGAATGACTTGCTCTTTCGTCGTCACGTTGAAGACCACTGCGGTCTCACTGTTCAGTCCGAGTTCCTTGTAATTCTCAACCTTTGCCTTGCTGGCGTTATATACAATGAAGTCTGGCTCTTGCTCTTCCTCTTCCTTGCTTACTGGACGGATGAACATGTTCTTCACGAAGTGTGCTTGCCATGCCACCTCCATGATGAAACGAACCTTCATGCGTGTGTCCTTGTTAGCACCGCAGAAACCGTCAATGACATAAAGTTTCTTGTTGCTCAACTCTTCTTGCGCCAACTTCTTCACCGCGTCCCATGTCTCTTGGCTTGCGCGGTGGTTGTCATTCTTATATTCATCGCTCGTCCACCAAACGGTGTCGTGGCTCGTAGCGTCGTCAACGATAAATTTATCCTTTGGGCTACGACCGGTATAAATACCCGTCATCACGTTCACCGCGCCAAGTTCCGTCTCCTGACCTTTGTCAAATCCTGTCAAGGCTGGGTTTGTCTCTTCTTTGAAAAGTTCATCATACGATGGATTGTAAACAATCTCCGTCGCACCGGTAATGCCGTACTTCGACAAATCAATCTGTGCCATTTTTAATCCTGTGTTTTTATTGATTTAAGTGAATAAAATAATTCTTATATCTAACCACCAAAACGCGAATTTAACCTTTTTTGTTTTCTAACTACCATTTTGATAAAAAAAAGGGACGTTTTCGTCCCTTTTTTATTTTTTTAACTGCTTCTTTCAATACAAACCGCTCACCAACTCTTGTGCGTAATTCTCTATGTTGGCATAACCGGTCGAAGAAATTTTTCGGGAATCCGTAACATCGTTTTTGTTCAAACCATGGGCGTCTTCCCATTCATCAGGAAGTCCATCATAGTCAGAATCGATAACTGTAGTTGATATCAAGGTAGGCAACGTCGGAACTGCGCTGACAATCGTGCCATTATTGTTGATGACGTTGTTAATCACTTTCGTGTCCGCAGCGTCTCGACTAAGACTTGCACCAGCGTTCGCCAATACAGATTCAAATGCCTCTTCTGCCGTTTGCTTTCCTGTCACTTCGATTGCCATGGCAAACGGTGTCGTTGCCTTCATAGCGTCCGTGCTTGGATTCACTCCTTTCCAGTTGTCCGATGTGTTGGTCGCACTTCCATCCACATAGTTGCCAGCTATATAGAAATGGGCTGGAACAATCGGACACGAATATTCTTTTGTACAATTGCTGCAAGAAGTCGTAGGCTGCATGATGCGATATTTATTGCCCGATGAAACAGATGCATGATATCGATAATAATTGTTGACCATGTTGATCTTTCGATATTCACCCGTATTGTTACAACTCTCACCACCATAAACTCCATTGCAACTACGCACAATATAAATGACGTTGTTCACAAAGTCAAGAGGGCCATAGTAAGCCCCTCCGGCATATTGATGGTCGAAACGAGGATAACGGTTCATTTGGTTAGCCATGAGGTTGTGGTGGAACGTCACGTCACAGCCGCCCCATATACCACCAAACCCATGTTCTTCTTCTCCTTTCATCATACCTTCATAGACCAAGCACCATTGCATTGTAAAATTGCGATTCTTATAGCAACTAGCGCATTCGTCCGTGCTCCAACTGAACGAGCAATGGTCAATCATCACATTGTTATGACCAATACAACTGAATGCGTCTGCGTCTGATTCTATATTTGCCAAACGGAAACGCAAAAACTGTAGGATTACATTATCTCCACCGATTTCAACCAGATGATTGTTTTTCGTGGCCAAAACATCTCCAGCAATACAAATACCATCACCCGGAGCGGTCTGTCCAAGAATAGTTGTATTTGCAGGGATTCTCAAAGGATTTGTCAGGTGTATTGTTCCAGATACGGCAAACGTGATAATACGTGTCCCCGTTTTTTGCAATGCCCAACGCAACGAACCAACCGCGACATTTCCCGCCGCATCTTGGTCTTCCAAGGTTGATACGACATAAACCGCGCCTCCGCGTCCCCCTGTCACTTTTGCACCGCACCCTTGCGCCTGTGGAAAAGCCATGTCAGAAGGGCTATAAGAAGGCTCACTATCGCCGCCACTCTTTTCGTCATCTGAACAAGCCACCAAACCAAACAACAAAACGAGCAATGCTGCTTTCAATAATCTGTTTTTCATACTTTCAATTCAAGATTTGCGTCAAAGGTAAGGAAAATCTTCGTTCATTTCATTCATTATCACACTACTATTTACAAGAAAAGAAAAGACGACCCTTCCGAGTCATCTTTTCTTTTTCCTTCTAAAAATAGAATCAAGGTGAAACTTAAATCAATATCCGTAATCGTTCCAAAGACTTCCGTTGGAAGCGGAGATATTGTTGTTGAAGATTGGCCAATAGTGTTGACGTTCCAACTTTTCGTCGGTCGTGTACAACGTGTAGGTTGGAAGATAGCGAGTAACCGTTTCAGTCTTTTCATCTTTTGTTGCGAAGAAATTCTTCTTCACCCATCCAGCATCCTTGTCATAACCGCCAGCAGGCTCACCGGTTTCACCGATTGCTAAACCGTAAATGTCAGACATTTCGTATGCGTGTTGTGATTCGGCACCTGCCGCTTTATAAGCGTCATTTCGCTTGTACTTGAAGTAGATGGTGTCTTGCGTTGCTGCGAATTCTCCCGAGTGAGCATCCAAGTTGGCAATACGCACTTTCGTGTTCTTCATGTAGTCGTCAAAATATCCCCAACGCTCCAAGTCATACTTACGAATGTTCTCACCGCAGAACTCGAAGGCACGTTCCTTCACGAGGTCAGCCATTGTCAACGTCTTTGTTGCCAATCCGGCACGCGTACGAACCTGATCAAAATACGTCTGCGCTTTGGTCAAGTCGGCATTGCTTGGAGCGTTTCCCTCCACGCTACCCAAAGCAGCCTCGGCATACATCAACAACACGTCCGCATAGCGAATAATCGGAATGTCAATACCGTCGTCACCTGAAGTAATGGAACGAGTAGTCCATTCATAACGGAACTTACCAAGATAGAACTTATTGATATCTTGCTTCTTTTGGTAAACAATTTTCGATGTTCCGTCATAACCTGGAAATGCCAACATATTGTCCGCAGGATTAGAGGTAGAAACGCCAGAACCCTTGTCCGCAATCCAATAGAACGGAGCTATAGTCACCCATTTACGAGCGTCACCCGTTTCGAAGTCATAGACAAATGTCGGAACAATCATGCCCGTGCTGTTGTTAGAACCGCTATTCATATTCACCAATTCCCCTTGGGCATCTTTCGACTTAGGCGATGTGTAGTTCAAGAATTGACCGCGCGTTCCATCCGCAAAAGGAAGGACATAGATAAATTCGCTCTTTCCGTACGACATTTCGTCTTGGCACAAGAATTTGAAGATATCCTCAAAACTCGACTGCAATTTTGAATTTCCATCATGTTCGATTACCGAATCACAACATGCCAACGCCTCGGCGTAAAGACCCTGTCGTTCGGTAGCGTCTTTCACGTTATATTGCACGGACCATGACGAACCTCCACCAACGATCCAGTTGTCTGGGCGCAACGCCTTGCCAGCATACATCAAGTCAACACGGGCAAGAAGGGCAAACGCCGCTTGCTTGCTGGCGCGACCTATCGTCTTTGTCTGCGCCGTTGGAGAGTTTTCTGACCATTGCAAGTATTCAATGGCAGTCTTCAAGTCCGAACGTATCAACTCAAACGCTTCGTTGCGATCACGCTTCAGCGGAGAGACTTCGGTTGAAGACTCCACAATCGGAATATCACCCCAAAGTTTCACCATTTCAAACGTGCTGAAAGCGCGCATAAAATATGCCTCACCAAGATAATGCTTGATTACCATTTTTGACTTGTCACCATACGCTTCGCCATTATCGATAACGGCAGCCGCATCGCTGCAAGCACGAGACAAGTGACCCCACAAGTCATTTCCTTTGGAATCAGAAACAGAACTATTAGCGGTCGTCATATTGTACTGCGTCAATTGAGCATCAGCACCCGTTTTCGAGTTCCACTCAATATCCGTATTGTAACCAATCATGAAATAACGGTTACGATATGCCTTGTCTTTCGAGAAGTTATTATAAATGCCAGGTATCAGTTGTTGGATTTGAGTATCTGACATATCCGATGTGGACACCGACGACGCTGCCGTCGTGTCAAAGAAGTCATCGCAAGAGGTCAACCCGATAGTTGCCATAGCGGCGACTGCTATATATTTTAGGTATTTCATATCTTAAATCGTTTTAGGTTGTTGCTCTATGTGATTAGAATGAGAGGTTCACACCAAAGTTGAAGTTGCGGCTTCTTGGATAAGCGGACCAGTCAACGCCCACAGCCAATGGATTACGCTTTGTACCCGTGCTAACTTCCGGATCATCACCGCTATACTTGGTCAACACGAACAAATTCGATGCGGAGAAGAACACGCGCGCCTTCGTCAATTTTGCCTTTGAAATCCACTTGTCTGGCAATGAGTAACCAATGGTCAAGGAAGCAAAACGCAAGAACGAACCATCCTCAACACATTTGTCCGTCAACATCGTGTAACCAGTAATAGGCGAAGCCTCGCTTGCACCAGCATTACGCGCATCCAATTCGCTGGCAATCGCACCATAAGTTGTGTACTTAGACGGAATGTAAACGCCATCGGCGTCGAACAAGGTGTAACGAGTGCCACTGGCGGTCATGTCAGACAAGGTGTTGCGCAACTTAGTCTTGTCTTGAATATTCGACATGCTCAAACCCGTGAGGTTCAACACGTCGTTACCATACGAATAGGTGAAGTTTGCGGCTGCGTCAACCTGTCCCCACTTCTCGCTTCCGATGCTACCAGTGATGGAGAAACCTCCCGTGAACTCTGGCATTGTGCAACCAATGACTTTACGGTCGTCCAACGTGATTTGACCGTCACCGTTCAAGTCTTTCACCTTAAGCAAACCTGGATATGCAAGACTATTGATACCATAGTTGGAAGCAACGGCTACACCACCTTTGGTCCATTCGAACGTGGTTGCGTTATATCCGTCAAAGTCTGCTGCCGTATAGTAACCATCGGTTTCAAATCCGTAGATACGACCGATAGATTTATCCTCTTGCACGATGAACTCGTCAGTGCTGAAGTAACCAGTGGCAAGGTAACTTGTAGATACGTAATAAGCGTCCATACCACCGAGGTCAACCACTGTGTTCTTGTTACGCGAGATATTTGCATCTACCGTCAAGTTGTAGTTGAAGTTCTTGCTACGCTTGTCAAGTATCACACCTTTGACAGAGAATTCGGCACCGAGGTTCTTGGTTTCTGCCACGTTGCGATATTGATAACCTGTCGTTGGCAATTTGTACTTAATGATCAAGTCTTTCGTGCTGTTCCAATAGAGGTCGATGGTACCGCTCAAACGATCATTGAAGAAACCGTAGTCGAGACCGAGGTCACGCGTCGTGGTCGTCTCCCATGTCAAATCATTGTTGGGTACAATCTTTTCAGCACCACCTGCTGTGAGGATATAAGACGTATTCTCAAATGCGGTTGGGGCAACATAGACACCAGTTGAAGTCAAAGTGAAGTCACCATCCACGGCACCCAATTCCACGTTATTGTTTCCTGCCACACCATAGCTCAAACGTAACTTCAAGTTAGACATGCGAGCAGAGCGAGCAAACGAACGCATCCACGACTCGTCCGAGATACGCCATGCGGCAGCCATGGCAGGGAACACGCCCCATTGGTTACCTTTGGCAAAACGAGTGGAGCAGTCCGCACGGAGCGTTCCCGTTAAGTAGTAACGTCCCTTGTAATCATACGTTCCACGACCGAAGAACGAGAGCATGTTGTCGTTCGGATCAATATATTGCGCGTTGTCGGTTGCATAGTAAGAACCGAAATGCTCGAATAGGTATTCGCCGTCATAGGTACCGGGATAACCATATCCGTAGTTGGTATTCAACTCACCCGAGTTACGAATCATTTCTTGACCGATCATGAGGTTCAAGTTATGTGCGCCAGCAAACTTGTTTTTGTATTCCAACGTTGCCGACTCACGTAAACGGGTATCTTCCTCATTCGTGCGAATGGCGGACACGGTTCCCGCCTTTCCAGCTTTTGAGAAACCGTTACCTGCACGGGAGTAATAAGTCGTCTTGCCGTAGAAACGATCCACGTCAATATAACGAGCTTGATAACCGAGATCTACACGTGCCGTGAACTTCTTCAAGAACTTGTAAGAAGCGTAACCGTTCATGTCAAACTTGTTATCACGTTTGAATTTATAGTTGTCAGAAATGGTCGTGATTGGGTCATACATACTTCCGAAACTCTCCTCATCATCCAACGTTGAATTGTCCACCGCATAAAGGTGAATTGGAGTATAGGCAATGGCGTTCACGATACGGTTTTCAGTCTTGGAACCGGCATCTTCCGCAGTGTTAGAACCTGAACCCAACACAGTGGTGTTCGTGAAACGGAAGTTCGTACCCACGGTGAGATCCTTGAGAGGTTTGAACTTCGCTTTGAAACTCAAGTTGTTTCGAGTGTAGTCAGATTCGCGCATGATACCTTCGTCATCGATGCGGTTGTAACTCAAGTTGAACGACGACTTCTTGTTGGCAGCCGACACCGTGAAACTGTGGTTGGAAGTAAATCCGGTGTTGTCGAACGTTTTCTTCTGCCAATCGGTTTCTTCCTCAGAACCGATATTATTGATGACATCATTATAGGTATTGGTAGAGGCAGCGTCTGCACTTTGGTCATAATCCTTGTCAAAGTATTTGAACCAGTTCTTTTCTACGTCTGACGTTTTCCCCTTCTTCGCCAAATAAGTGTACTCATATTGCAGTTTGGCAAAATCTTGCGCTGAAAGCACATCATACTTCTTTGCCAACTTTTTCCATCCGAGGTAACCGGTATAGTCAACATGGAACTTCATGCCACAATCCTCGCTGTCATTGGCTTGAGCGTCCTTCGTCGTGACGATGATAACGCCGTTTGCACCTTGCGCACCATAGATGGCGGTAGCGGCAGCGTCCTTCAACACGTCAATGCTCTGAATGTCAGTAGGCGAGATGTCATTGATGCTTGAAACAGGGAAACCATCGACAATATACAATGGCGTGCTGCTTTGGGTCAACGAGTTACCACCACGCACACGAATGCTCACGTCAGCGTCAGGCGAACCTTCGGACTGAACCACTTGCACACCCGCCAACTTTCCTTGCATGGCTTGCGCGGCATCCGTCACTGGCAAGTTCTTAATCTGATCCGCGCCCACGCTGGCGGTAGAAGCGACAACGTCTCGCTTCTTCACTTCCTGATAACCGATAACAACGACATCGTCCAAGGTTTTGTCATCCGCCTTCAAGTCAGCATTTGCAATGCCGCCCTTGATTTGCACGGTTTGCGTGGCAAGACCCACATAAGAAATTGTCACCTCGCGGGTATCGTCTGGCACGGTTAATGTATAGTTACCGTCAAGGTCGGTCATCGTTCCGATGGTCGTGCCTTCCACTTGCACCGTGGCACCTATTGCAGGTTGGCCCGTGTCGTCCTTCACGTTACCGGAGATGGTCTTGTCCGCATAGGCTGACAACGACACGCCACCGCCGAGCAACGCAATAAACAATAAGCGACGAACGCTCATCCATTTACTGGTTTTTAGGTTCATAAATATTAAATTAAGGTTATTGAATATTGCTTCATTTACCCGCCGAAAAGGAACGGTGTTGACACACCGCTCCCAATCTTTAGGACATTTTTACGGACAAATATAAGTATTTTATGTGTCAAGAACGAATTTTAAGCGAAAAATTCAATCTCAACAAGGGATTTCAACTTAGACTTCTTCCAAGTTGGGAACAATCAATTTATATCCTTTGCCGTGGATATTGATGATTCCCAAAGAAGGGTCTTCCTTCAAATGCTTGCGCAATTTGGTGATATACACGTCCATGGAGCGAGCGTTGAAGTAGGTGTCTTCACTCCAGATGGTTTTCAATGCCACTTGTCGCTCCAAGATGCTGTTCGCGTTCGATGCGAGCAACGCCAACAACTCACTCTCCTTGGTCGTCAGTTTTTGCACGCTGAGGGTTGACTTTCCTTCAGCATCCGTAAATCTACGTGTCAAGGTTTGCTTCTGCGTGTCAAAGACAAGTTCACCCAACTTGTACAACGCCTTGCTCTTATCCGCCTTTCCACGCGAACGACGCAACACGTTATTGATACGCAACACAAGTTCTTCCATCGAGAACGGCTTCGGAACGTAATCATCACCAAGGCGCAAACCTTCTATCGTGTCCCCTTTGTCGCTTTTCGCCGTCAAAAAGATGATAGGAGCGTCCGGCTCTATCTCTCGAATGTCCCGTGCCAACTCGAAACCATCTTTCTTAGGTATCATGACATCCAAGACACAAATGTCGAAACGTTCGTCACGCGCCTCCGAAAAGGCCGCCAAACCTTCCTCTCCGTCCTGCGCCAAGGTTACCTTGAAATCCTTGCTCTGAAGGTATTCACGGAGCAACATGCCGAGATTCTCGTCATCTTCGCACAACAATAATTTTACTTGTTTTTCCATAAGTCCTCCTGTTTCACTTGGTTGTTATTCTATGTATTTGTTTTCTCTATTTATTTAAGGTGTAGTCTCTCACGCATCCAAAGTCGGTAAGACGATTGTAAATTTCGTTCCTTCTCCAGGTTCGCTCTCCACTTCTATTCGTCCCTCATGGGCTCGCACAATGGCATCCACATACGTCAGACCAAGGCCAAATCCCTTAACGTCATGCACATTCCCTGTCGGCACACGATAAAAACGTTCGAATATATGTTTCAAATATTCTTTTTTGATTCCTATCCCATTGTCTTGAACACTCACCAACAAATTGCCTTCAGCATCATTACGCGTCGCAACGGTCATAACGAAAGGGACTTCCGCACGGCGATATTTCAAGGCGTTCTCCATCAAATTATAAACGACGTTGGTAAAATGAATCTTGTCCGCTTCTATCCATGCGTTGTCCGCATCCAATTCCAAATTGATTTGACCGTCTTTGTCCTGCACGTTCAACATAAAGGTTCCGGCACATTTCTTCACCAATTCATTTGCGTTCACTTCATCAAAGTGAAGTTTTCTGGCTTCCGTCGCATACAAAGTTGTCTGCAACACCTTTTCGACCAACAAACGTAAACGCTCCGTTTCCTCGCCTATCGTGTGCGACAATCGAGACACCATGCTTTCCGATTTTGAAACCGAAGGGTCGTTTAACATCTGCGACGCAAGCGAGATGCTGGCAATCGGGGTCTTCAACTCGTGCGTCATGTTGTTGATGAAATTGTTTTTCATTTCGTTCAAGTTGGTCTGCCGAAATATCAACACCAACGCCACAAGGAAGAGAAAGAAAATGATTGCCGTTATCAGCATGGAAGGCAACAGCAAATGCCACGCCTGCTCCATGAAACTCTGCTTCTTGTAGAACGAAACGGCCAAATAATAAGGACGACCGTTTCCTTCACTCATAAACATTCGAATCTTATACTTGGGATTACCCTTTTTCGCTTCTGGTATTTCGTCCAAAAAGGTTTGAGCCGAATCACCAGCCGTCGCCCGCTCATAATATACTTGCCCTTCTTTATCCTCTATCACATAATGCATCGGATAGTGCAATCCGTTGTTATCCATCACCCGACACATCAACTCATCCAAGTCCTCAAACCTTATTCGTTCATTGATAGGCAACCCCGCCAACTCCGTCATCCATCGCAAAGCCACTTGGTCAAGCAACGTCTTGGACTTATAGAATCGACGACGATACTGGTCATACACCTCATCACTCGTTTCGGCAAACGAACTCTCGTCACTCTTTCCCTCACTCATATTGATTTTGGGAGCCAACAAGGTTTCCGACAAATCCAACGTGTCGCCCGGTGTCAAGAAATTCATGTTCTCCACCTCATCTCCCTTTGCCTGCCGAACAAAATCATCTGCCGTGGCGTTCAAGTATCGGGCGACTTCGTGTTCTTCGAGCATTGAGACAATTTGGTATAAGGACTTGTTCACATTCTCGGCAAATTCCGTCTCTATACGCTCACTTGTCGCGCGCATCTGAACCACTTGCACGATTAGCAACACCGCCATCAGTACAGTCAAGACAATCGCTATGATCCAAATTGACCTCTTTGTCATGCCATTATACTTGCTTTCTTGAACAAGGTCTATCCCTTATTCTTTGCCTGTTCCAGGCAGGAAATCACGAAAGATTTTCACAAATATAACAACAATTTAACAAATTAACAAAAAATTCCTTAATTTTTTTTGACATTATAAAGAACTCCGCTCCTTTTCCCAAAATCTATATAGGAGTTATTTTTTCTGTCAAAAGAAAAGAAATCTATCTGTTTTACAAATACTTACTTGTATATCCAATTCCTTTTTTCTTAAGGTCTTCAGGTGTTCCCTCAAACAGGACCTCACCTCCCGATTTTCCTCCGTCTGGTCCCATTTCAATTAACCAATCGGCAGAACGAATTACGTCAAGGTTATGCTCTATCACTATTACCGTATTTCCTTTGTCAACAAGTCGGTTCAGAACGCCCAACAACACTCTAATATCTTCAAAATGCAAACCCGTTGTCGGTTCATCCAAAATATACAAAGTCTTACCCGTATCTTTTTTCGACAACTCCGTGCTCAACTTGATACGCTGACTTTCTCCTCCGCTCAACGTCGTGCTGCTTTGACCCAACTTGAGATAACCAAGGCCAACCGCCTGAACGACTTTTAGCCGAGACAGTAATTGCGGCACGTTCTCGAAAAACTCCACCGCCTGGTTGAATGTCATGTCCAAAACGTCCGCTATTGACTTCCCCTTAAATTTCACTTCAAGAGTCTCACGGTTATACCGCTTTCCGTGACACTCAGGACATGGCAAATAGACATCGGGCATGAAATTCATTTCGATAGTCTTATACCCATTCCCTCCACACGCCTCGCAACGTCCACCCTTCGTATTAAAGGAGAAACGCCCTGTCTTATAACCTCGCACTTTTGCCTCTGGCGTGGCGGCAAACAAGTTCCGTATTTCGTCAAATATCTTGGTGTAAGTCACGGGATTGCTGCGCGGCGTTCTTCCTATCGGACTTTGATCTACAAGCACCACTTTATCGATGTTTTCAATTCCCTTAATGGCTTCGTAAGGCAAAGGGTCTTGCAACGACTTGTAAAATTTTTGGCTAAGAATGGGTTGCAAGGTGTCGTTGATTAACGTTGACTTTCCGCTGCCACTCACGCCACTGACGACAATTAACTTTCCAAGAGGAAATGTCACATTGACGTTTTTCAAGTTATTGCCGCGAGCACCGATTATCTGCAATGATTTACCATTACCTACTCGTCGCTCGCTTGACTCTATTCGCAAATCGCCTCTAAGATATTTTGCCGTCAAAGTATCCGACTGAAGCATTTGTTTCGGACTACCACAGAACACCACGTTACCGCCGTTTCGTCCTGCGGCGGGTCCAATATCGAGAACATAGTCCGCCGAACGCATCATCTCCTCGTCATGCTCCACGACAATCACCGTATTGCCAATGTCACGCAATCTTTTCAACGACGCCAAGAGCCGTTCATTATCCCTTTGATGCAAACCGATACTTGGTTCATCAAGAATATACAACACGTTGACCAATCTGCTTCCCAACTGCGTGGCAAGTCGAATACGCTGGCTTTCACCTCCGCTCAGCGTCGCGCTCGAACGATTCAACGAGAGATAGTCCAACCCCACATCTACAAGGAAACTAAGCCTGCTGCCTATTTCTTTCAGTATCTCATGGCTAATCTGCGCTTGTCGTTCGCTCATTCGGGTTTCTACTTCATCCGTCCAACGCTTGAGTTCACCAATGTCCATCCTGCACAATTCACTGATGTTTTTACCATCAATCAGAAAGTGCAACGCCTCTTTGTTCAATCGGTCACCATGACATTCAGGACATGGTTTTTCCTTGACAAACTGGTTTGCCCATTTTTGTTCACTGGCACTGGCATCCTTGCCCGTCTGCAACTGGATGTACTTCACCACGCCTTCATAATCTGTGTAATAGTTGCTTCCACTGCCCAATGCCTCGTTTTTGATGCGAAGTCGTTCGGTCGTTCCGTAGAGAATCTCATCCAATCCCTCTCGAGGAATATCTTTTATCGGCGTGTCCAACGTAAACCCATGCTTCTCACCGATAGCCTCTATTTGCCAAAATATGATACTCTTCTTCGCCTTTCCTATCGGAAGTATTCCCCCCGCACCGATGCTCACGTTTTTGTTAGGCATCATCAGGTCTTCGTCAATCGCGCTGACATAGCCAAGCCCCTTGCATCGTGGGCACGCTCCTTTCGGACTATTGAAAGAGAAGTTGTGTGGAGCGGGTTCACCATAACTTATTCCACTTGTAGGACACATCAGATGCCTTGAAAAATAGCGAACCGAACCATCAGAAATGTCAAGCAACATCAACACACCTTCGCCCAACTTCATCGCTGTCCCTATCGAAGTCTTCAAGCGTCGATTGTCACCTGCTTTGATCGCCATACGATCAACGACAACCTCCACGTCATGGTTCTTATATCGGTCCAACTTCATTCCCTTCATAACCTCTATGACATCTCCGTCCACACGGGCATAGAGGTACCCTCGTCGCAAGATTTGCTCGAACAATTCGCGATAATGTCCTTTGCGTCCTCTCACCATGGGAGCGAGAATCATCACTTTCTTTCCGTCATACTCTTTCTCAATCAGTTCAAGTAACTCGTCGTCACTGTATTTGATCATTCTTTCTCTCGTGACATAACTAAATGCCTCTCCCGCCCGAGCATATAGCAAACGCAAGTAGTCATAGACTTCGGTCGTCGTCCCGACAGTGCTACGAGGATTGCGGTTGGTAGTCTTCTGTTCAATGGCAATGACGGGACTTAACCCCGTGATGCTGTCCGCTTCCGGACGCTCCAAGTTGCCAATAAAGTTGCGAGCGTAGGCACTGAATGTCTCTATATAACGACGTTGACCCTCGGCATACAGGGTGTCAAAAGCCAAGGAACTCTTGCCGCTGCCACTCAGTCCCGTCAAGACTGTCAATTTTCCACGAGGAATCTTCACATCAACGTTCTTCAAGTTGTGAACGCGACAACCCTCCACGCAAATGCACCCTTCCGCGCCTCCCAATCGCTCCGCCTCCTTCATGCCCTCCGATAGCATCTTTGCCCTTTCCTCCGCGGCAGACTTACTTTCTTTCTCGCCCATATCTTTTTTGAAGAAAACTATATTCTCACAAAAGTAATGTTTTTTTCATTCACTTCATTTTGTTCCAATACATTGCCGCCATGCAATTGCCCGAGTTGACTTCTTTTTATTTCTTCATTTCGTCTAATTTCATAACTTTGCGTTTCGTTACCCTCTTTCTCCATTCTCTGTCAAACAGAAATATCATGGGAAAAATCATAGCACTTGCGAATCAAAAAGGCGGTGTCGGAAAAACGACAACGACCATCAATTTGGCGGCGGCACTCGCGGCGCGCGGTAAAAAGACGTTGATTGTGGATGCGGATCCACAGGCAAACGCTTCCAGCGGTGTTGGCATCGACATCCGCCAGCACAAGAACAACTCCATTTACCAATGTCTCATTGGTGGCATGGACGCAGTGAATTGCGTCACGGAAACCGCCGTCCCTAACCTGTTCATCATTCCGTCACACATTGACTTGGTGGGAGCGGAAATAGAAATGATCGAAGCGGACAACAGAGAAACGATTCTCCGCAATGTTCTCGAACCCATCAAGAATGATTATGACTATGTCATCATTGATTGCTCTCCATCTCTCGGACTGACAACGGTCAATTCGCTCACAGCGGCTGACAGCGTTATCATTCCCGTGCAATGCGAGTATTTCGCCTTGGAAGGCATATCAAAACTCATCAACACAATCAAAATCATCAAAATGAAGCTCAACACGAGGCTTGAAATAGAAGGCTTCCTGCTGACAATGTACAGCAGCCAACTGCGTCTTTCCAAGTTGGTGCAAGCGGAAGTGCGCAAAAGCTTCGGAGCAATGGTGTTCAAGACGGTAATCAACAGAAACGTGAAGATTGGCGAAGCCCCAAGTTACGGCGTTCCTGTAACGGTTTACGACAGCGAATGCAAAGGGGCTTTGGACTACACCGCCCTTGCTGACGAACTCATAAAGAAGAACGCATAGATTAGGACTAGTAACGTGGCAAAAGATGATGGCACAACGAAAGAAATTTGAACTCGGACGTGGTCTGGAATCGCTTCTGGGAGGCGAGGCTACGGAAGTTGAGACGAAAGGCAGTTCCGCTTTTAGTGAGATTGACATTGACCTCATTTTTCCTAACCCCGAGCAGCCAAGAACGCACTTTGACCAAGAGGCGATAGATGACCTTGCCGCCTCCATCAAAGAATTGGGAATCATTCAACCCATCACGGTTCGAAAAACAGGAGAGAAAGAATACCAAATCATCAGTGGAGAAAGAAGGTTTCGAGCGGCAAAACAATCCGGTCTCAAGAAGATTCCTGCTTACATCAAGACAGCGGCTGACGATCAGGCGATGCAAATGGCAATCGTTGAGAACCTGCAACGTGAAGACCTTAGTGCCATAGAATTGGCTCTCGGGTACAAAAAACTTATTGACGAGCAACAACTCACTCAAGAGAAACTCAGCAACCTGGTTGGAAAGAAAAGAGCCACAATTACCAATTACCTTCGTCTGCTCAAATTGCCAGCCGAAATTCAAGTGGGCATTACCGAAGGAAAGATTGACATGGCTCACGCGCGTGCCATCATCTCACTTGTTGACACGCGCCAACAACTTGACCTCTATGCCAGAATTATCGAAGAGCATCTTTCCGTTAGGGCTGTTGAACAAATCGTGCGTGACATTCTGAACAATCGCCCTGTCTTCACGAAAAAAGAGAAACAACTCCTCCCTCAAAAATATGAAGTGATGCGGTCGCAAATGGCAGAAAAGTTAGGACACGACATCTCGCTCATACGTTCGGTGAAGGGGAAAGGCAAAATCACCATCTCTTTTGACAGTGACGAGGAGTTAAACGTCCTTTACAACCAACTCTGCGTAATGCACTAAAGAAGCACCCTCTTGATCAAATACCTTGGTGGACATATAATAGGCTTTCTTTTGCTACTGATGTTGGCACTCACGCCAAAGCCTGCCCAAGCGCAGGCGGACACGTCGCAATTTGTGGAGACAGATGGTTTGGGCGCCTCTCCTCTGAAGGAAAAGACATGGGCACCCAATCCACAAAAGGCGGTATACCTTGCTTTAATACCAGGTCTCGGCTTAGGACAATGGTATAATCATAAATATTGGAAAACGCCGATCGTCTATATAGGTTACGCTTCTCTCATTTATGGCATCATTTATACGTCAGGGAAATACCACGATTACAAAAGAGCCTATGTTTCCATAGCCGATGGAGACGCCAATAGCAACTACTGGACCAAATTCATCCCGAACGGCCAAGACGAAACGAGTGTTGACACCGGATGGCTCACACAAGCATTACAATCTCGATACATACGATTCCGTCGCTATCGTGACTACTGCATTTTGGGAACCGTGGCTTTCTATGGGCTTACCATTTTGGATGCATACGTGGACGCACAACTTTTTGACTTTGACATCGCACCCAACCTCTCCCTTCATCTCCAACCCCAATTTGACCTTCTCTCCGCCAATCCGCAATCGACACTCGGGATGCAGTGCACCCTAACCTTCTAATAACAACACTACAAACCATGAGTATTCGTTTCTTCTTCATATCAAGCCTTGTTTTATGCTTGTCTTTCGTTTCCAAAACGAACGCGCAAATCATTGACCCGCCGGACGACTTGGACGAGTTGTTGGCGATGCCCGATGACTTCGAACCGTCTTGGACGAACAAGAAAAACACTTCGTCCAAGAATCACCCGGCATCCGAACAAGTCAAAAAGTGGAGCAATGACGAAGATGACCCGTACAGAAATCTTTATACACAAGAGGATGACGGTTTTGACGTCCCTCTTGATTTCTACACGGCGTTAGACTCCCTCACCACGTCTTACTACGCCCATCACGCACACTACCAAAACTGCTATACCGAAGGCGACGTTACGACATCTGACGAAACCTACGAGCAACGTCTAAAGAAACTTCCCTACGAAGTTCAGATGCCATTCAACAACAGCGTCAAAAGCGCCATTACACTTTATGTCAGCAAACGACGTCGCCTGGTAGAAAACATGCTTGGCATCGGGAAATACTATTTCCCAATCTTTGACGACATTCTGAACAAACACGGAGTCCCTCTTGAATTCAAATATCTCCCTATCATAGAATCAGCACTCAACCCAAGAGCCGTTTCAAGAGCGGGAGCCGCAGGACTATGGCAGTTCATGCCCTCTACGGCAAGGATGTACGGTCTGCAAGTCAACTCGCTCGTTGACGAACGACGCGACCCCGTGAAGTCAACGGAGGCGGCGGCGCGTTATCTGCGCGACTTGTTCCGCATATACCAAGATTGGCATCTCGCCATAGCCGCATACAACTGTGGTCCGGGAACCATCAACCGTGCCATTCGACGCAGCGGAGGCAAACGCAACTTTTGGGAAATATACCCCTTCTTGCCACGAGAAACACGCAACTACGTTCCCATTTTCATCGCCGCCAACTATGCGATGAACTATCACACACAACATAACATTTGCCCTGCCAAGATTGACTTCCCCACAAAGGTTGACACGGTTCGAATAATGCGACGCACAACGTTTGCTGCCATTTCAAATGCGACAGGAATGCCTATCGATCAACTGCAAATGCTCAATCCTCAATTCAGGAAAGACATCATTCCAAACGGAGAATACACTCTGCGGATGCCTTTTAACTATGCGACGAAATTCGTCGAAATGGAAGACAGCATTTACGCCATCGACAAATCTCCCATCAAAACGCAACCTTCATCCCTTCCCAACACAGAAGAGAAACACAATCAAAACAAAGAGACTCGGCAACACACGCGCGACACCTACTATACAGTACGACGTGGCGACAATCTTTCAACCATTGCGCATCGACATGGTGTCTCCGTCCAACAATTACGTCAATGGAACAATCTAAGATCCAACCGGCTTAATATCGGTCAACGACTTAAAATCAAAAATTAAATAACTTTACCCATAGCGAAAACATCTGACCTACATATTACGGAACGATGACGAACCACAAGTTATATTATGGAATCAAGGAAGTTGCGGACTTGTTGCATGTCGAACAATCCAAACTGCGCTTCTGGGACAAGGTTTTTGCCGACCTTATCGTCATTCGCCGTTCCCCCACCAAAAGACGCCAATACACGCAGTCTGACATTGAACTGTTGAAAACAATTCAACATCTCATTGATGTGGACGGGCTAAAACTGGCAGGCGTCAAACAACGACTTTCCAAAAACACATCAGACGAAACAAAACGAACGGAAGCCGTTGAGCATCTTCTAAACGCAAAACGCCGACTCACCGAACTGCGAAAACTCTTAGCACGCCCTTATGACATGGACGACATTCGGGTTCGCTATGGCATTGTCGAAACACCGCCCGAAGACGCCCAAGCATGGCAACTAAACGACGACTCAAATACATCCTCAGAAATACATTCTTCTTCCAAATTACAGGACAAGACAACAACCTCGCCCTCCTTACCATCTGAAACGGGAAAAGAGATACAACAAAACCGAGAAGAACTGCCATCTCTTTTTGGAGATGCCGTCAAGGTAAGCATTCCAATTCCCGTAAAGAAAAAGCAAGAAATACAAACGGAAACAGAAGAAACGATCAGCGAAAAAAACAACGATGACAAACGGCAACTTTCGCTTTTCTCATAAATTTTCACTCCGCTTATTCATCTTTTACAACTTTTTCCTACCTTTGCAGCGTTTTTCGCTATGACAATGAAAAGCGATTTTTACATCATCTCACTTGATGAACTAACCGCTGAAGGCGAAGAAATCAACTGCACGCTTGACGACCATGACCTTCAAAAAAGAAGCAATGGCGTTTTGTTGGGGGGTTCGATTTCATGCAAGGCACTTGCAAAAAAGACTGGTGATTTATTCCACGTTCACCTTCTTATAGACGGTAACGTCCAAGTACCATGCGATCGCTGCCTTTCGCCTGTCAACATGGAAATCAATCACGATGGAGACATCTACGTCTCCGTTGGTAACGACCCCCATGACGAAGACGACAGACACTTTATTGAAGTAACGAGCAACGACAAGTCTTTGGACTTATACGATCTTATTTATTCTAATGTTGAACTCTGTTTGCCGTTCAGACGACTTCACAAACCTGGCGAATGTGACGCTGCAATGATAGCGGAATTGGAGCGATACCAATCTGATGGCAACGACAACAAAAAAAACGATGCGAATATTGACCCAAGATGGGCAGCACTCGCTTCGTTAAAGAACTAACGACAACTAAAACAATCTAACATAATTTAGACCATGGCACATCCTAAGAGAAGACAATCAAACCGCAGAACGGCAGCTCGACGCACACACGACGTGGCAAAAGCACCTCAAATCGTTATTTGCCCTAACTGTGGCGCACCTCACATCTACCACACCGTATGCCCTGAATGCGGTTTCTACCGTGGCAAACTCGCCGTTCAAAAGGGTGAACAAGCGCAAGCCTAACATCATTTCTCCCTCTATCCTCATTTCCCATTTTTTTGAGAACGTTTCTTTTTTACAGAAACGTTCTCTCTTTTTTATCTTTCGCCAAAAATTGCACACTTTTGGATAGAAGTGCGCATAACAACGATGCACACTAAGATAGACGAATGCGCGGTTTTTCAAAATATTGCAAATTTCTTATACTTCTTCTGTTTTTTTGACCTACCTTTGACCTCATCAAAATCCAGATTATTATGAACGCAAAGATTACAGGAGTTGGCGGATACGTACCCGACTACATACTAAACAATGAAGAACTCAGCCGCATGGTTGACACCAACGACGAATGGATCATGAGCCACGTCGGCATCAAGGAACGCCACATCCTCAAGGGTGAAGGACAAGGTTCTTCCGTCATGGGAGCAAAAGCCATCGAACAATTATTGCAAAAGACAAACACGAAACCTGAAGAGATAAACCTCGTCATTTGTTCCACGACGACACCTGACTACCTATTTCCTTCTTGCGCTTCAATGTGCGCGGAAAAGAATGGCATCAAAAACGCTTATTGTTTCGACATCAGTGCGGCATGTTGCGGTTTTATGGTTGCGCTCGAAACTGCCAGCAACTTCGTCAAGAGCGGTCAATACAAGAAAGTCATCGTCGTGGCGGCTGAAAAAATGTCTTCCATCACTAATTATGAAGACCGGACCACTTGCCCACTCTTTGGCGACGGTGCCGCCGCGGTTCTCATCGAGCCAGACAATGAAGAAGGATTGGGATGGCAAAATGCCATCTTCCATAACGACGGTGTAGGTCAACCCATGCTCTTCATGCCTGCGGGAGGAAGCGCATATCCTTCAACCATCGAGACGGTGAACAACAAACAAAACTTTCTCTTCCAAAAAGGTCCTAACGTTTACAAGTTCGCTGTCACCAACATGGCACAAATAGCCGTTGACATCATGGAAAAAAACAACCTCACTGCCGACGATGTTCAATGGTTCATTCCTCACCAAGCTAACTTGCGAATCATTGATGCCGCCGCCTCAAGAACGGGCATCCCGATGGAGAAGGTCGTTATCAACATCGAGAAATATGGTAATACGTCCTCCGCAACCATTGCCCTCTGCCTTTGGGAATGGGAGAAGAAACTCAAGAAGGGCGACAACATCATTCTCGCTTCCTTTGGTGCTGGTTTCATTTGGGGAGCCGCTTATCTCAAATGGGCTTACTAAACCCGCCCAAACCACAGTAGCAATATACCATTCACGAAAGGTCACGATACTGTTTCGTGACCTTTCGCTTTTTTTTCGTATCTTAGCGGCGTACACTGAATATTGGGTCTTTTTTTAGCCTCCTTGCTTTTTTATGCACAAATCAGGTTTTGTAAATATAGTCGGAAACCCTAACGTTGGCAAATCGACATTGATGAACGCCCTTGTCGGAGAACGCATCTCCATCATCACAAGCAAAGCGCAAACCACCAGGCATCGTATCATGGGCATTGTCAACGGAGATGACTTTCAAATCGTTTATAGCGACACTCCCGGAGTTCTCAAACCAAACTACAAACTTCAGGAAGACATGTTGCAATATGCCCAAAGCGCACTTTCAGACGCCGATGTTTTACTCTACGTCACCGACGTTTTGGACAAAGCGGACAAAAACGCCAACTTCGTTCGCTTAGTCAACGAAAACACCGCCCCCGTCATCCTTATCCTCAACAAAATTGACCTTATTGACCAAACGACACTTGAACAACTTGTCGAAAAGTGGAAAGAAATAATTCCACGAGCTGAAATACTCCCCATTTCCGCACTGCACAAAGCAAATCTCGAACCTCTGCTCAAGCGCATCAAGGAGTTGTTGCCAGAAGGTCCTGCCTATTTTGACAAAGACAGCCTTACTGACAAACCCGCGCGTTTCTTTGTCACGGAAATCATTCGGGAGAAAATTCTCCTCAACTATGACAAGGAAATTCCTTACAGCGTTGAAGCCGTTGTCGAACAATTCAAGGAAGAAGACGACCTCATACGCATTCATGCCGTCATCTATTGCGAACGTGACAGCCAAAAAGGAATACTCATAGGAAAAAGCGGTAGCAGCCTCAAGAAGATTGGCATTCAAGCACGGAAAGACATTGAAACCTTCTTTCAAAAAAAGGTGTTTCTCCAAATGTTCGTAAAAGTCGAAAAAGACTGGAGAAACAAAGAAACCAAACTCAAGAATTTCGGTTATGACAAGATAACCGGCTAAGCATTTCTTCAACGCATTATGAGCAGCAACATCGTAGCAATAGTAGGACGACCGAACGTCGGCAAATCGACCCTTTTTAACCGATTGACACAATCCCGACGTGCCATCGTCAGCGAAGAGTCCGGTACCACTCGTGATCGACAATACGGCAAGGCGGAATGGAACGGCAAGGAATTTAGCGTCATAGACACAGGGGGATGGGTTTCTGACAAGACGGACATCTTCGAAGAAGAAATCAAGAAACAAGTCCTGCTCGCCATTGACGAAGCCGACGTTATCCTTTTAGTCGTTGACGTGGTCAACGGCATGACGGACTATGACATGGAGATTGCGACCATGCTTCGCCAAGCCAAGAAACCGACCATCCTTGTTTCCAACAAGGCCGACACCTTTGAGTTCCAATACCAGTCCGCCGAGTTTTACAAACTGGGCATCGGCGACCCTTACATCGTTTCCGCGATGAACGGATTGGGAACCGGCGACCTCTTAGACAAAGTGGTCAGTTACTTTGTCAACGACACCATTGAGAATTTTGACCATCTGCCTCGAATTGCCATTGTCGGACGACCTAATGCGGGCAAATCGAGCCTCATCAACGCTTTTCTCGATGACGAACGCAACATCGTGACCGACATTGCAGGAACCACTCGTGACAGCATCTACACACGCTACAACAAATTCGGACACGACTTCTATCTCGTTGACACGGCTGGCATTCGAAAGAAAGCCAAAGTCACAGAAGACCTCGAATACTATAGCGTCGTTCGAAGCATTCGTGCCATTGAGAATGCTGACGTATGCGTGCTGATGATTGATGCTACGCGTGGAATCGAAGCGCAAGACCTAAACATCTTTTCCATCATTCAAAAAAACCAGAAAGGTCTTGTTGTCTGCGTCAATAAGTGGGACCTTGTTCCAGAAAAATCAAATGCAGCGGTAAAGACAATGGAAACCGCCGTTCGGAATCGCCTTGCCCCTTTCAAGGATTTCCCTATTATTTTCACCTCCGCAACCGAAAAGCAACGCATCCTTAAAGTCATTGAAACAGCGGAACAAGTTTACGACAACAAAAACAGAAAAATTCCAACCCGAAAGTTCAACGACTTCATCCTACCTAAAATAGAGAATTACCCACCACCTGCCATCAAAGGCAAATACATCAAAATCAAATACGCAACCCAACTTCCTACCACACAAATTCCTTCCTTTGTTTTCTTCGCTAACCTTCCGCAATACGTCAAAGCCCCATACAAACGTTACCTCGAAAATCAAATCCGATCTAACTGGAATTTCTCTGGCGTGCCCATCAACATCTTTATTCGGCAAAAATAATTGATGAATTCTCCTTCTGACATAGACTTGAATCACCATCCTGACCTACCCAAACGTCCTGACGATGCCAACAAAGGCTATTTTGGAAACGCACTCCTTATTGGCGGATGCAAAGGCATGGCTGGGGCGATTACACTTGCTACCAAAGCATGCTTAAGGGGTGGAGTCGGAAAGGTTTACTCTTACGCTACCGACTCCGTGTGCGATTGCCTTCAAATCTCCGCACCGGAAGCCATTTGTCTCTATGCAGGCGAGAACCTTTACCAAAGTCTTGATCAGTACGACCTTGCTCCTTTCTCTTCCATTGCTGTCGGACCTGGTTTAGGACAATCTGACGACACGAGGCAAACAGTGCTTCGGCTGCTTGACATCCTTCGTTCTCTCCCCAATCGTCCACCATTAGTAATGGATGCCGACGCTCTTAACCTTTTGGCGCTTCAAAAAGATTGGGAGACGCTACTTCCTGACAATAGCATACTCACACCTCATCCCAAAGAATGGGAAAGGCTGTGCGGCATCAATGCCAACTCCCGACAACAACAAATAGAAAAGGCTCGAGACATCGCTTCGCAACAGAACCTCACCATCGTACTGAAAGGACATGAAACATTTATCGCCTTTCCTGACGGAACCGCCTACGTCAATCACACTGGCAACCATGGCATGGCAAAAGGCGGAAGCGGAGACGTACTGACAGGGATTCTCGCCTCGCTGCTTGCTCAACCCATCGATTTCAAGACAGCGGTCATCATGTCTGTCTTCCTGCACGGAAGGGCTGGTGACATCGCCGCCATCAAACTGCATCCGCGATCTATGACGGCAACTGACATAATTGACAACATGTCCTCCGCCTTTAACGAGATTGACCCGAACTAACGCAAAACGATAAAACTCCGATATGGACTACAACGACGACAATAACATCGACAACCAAACGCCTGAAAACGACGACCTCGAAACAACTAAAGAAGCAGTCGAAAACTCAGACGACAACGTTGAACCTGCACCAACCAAATGGACGGTGCCGCCACTCAACACGCCCGAAACGTCCAAAATGCTTAGCGGTCTCTACCAAACTTGGTTTCTTGACTACGCTTCTTACGTCAACTTGGTACGTAGCGTGCCGAACATCATTGACGGCTTGAAACCCGTTCAACGACGCATCCTCCACGCCATGAAAAAAATGGATGACGGCCGCTATAACAAAGTGGCAAGCATTGTCGGTGACACCATGCACTATCACCCACATGGTGATGCCTCCATCTACGGAGCCATTGTCCAACTCGGTCAAAAGGAGACTCTCATTGACACACAGGGCAACTGGGGTCATGTCATCACGGGCGACAGCGCGGCTGCTCCCCGTTACATCGAAGCCAGACTTTCACACTTCGCCAAGGAGGTTCTTTTCAGTCCTAAAATCACACAATGGAAAAAATCCTATGACGGTCGCAATGACGAGCCAATCGCTCTTCCCGTCAAGTTTCCCCTCCTTCTTGTCCAAGGCAGCCAAGGCATCGGTGTCGGATTGAACTCCTACATCTTGCCGCACAACTTCAACGAAGTTATTGATGCCGCCATCGCCTACCTTAAAGGCGAGGACTTCACACTCTATCCCGACTTCCCCACCGGAGGCATGGTTGACGTGCGCAACTATCAGGACGGACGACATGGCGGTTCCGTTCGCGTTCGGGCTAAAATCGAAAAGGTTGACGCCAAAACCATTGAAATCAACGAAATAGCCTTCGACACCACCACCAAGAGTCTTGAGCAAAGCATCATCAAAGCCAATGAGAGAGGTAAGATTAAAGTCAAAAAAATCGAAAACCTTACCGCTGAACAAGCCAAAATTGTCATCACGCTACAAAGCGGCGTAAGCAGCGACAAGACCATTGACGCGCTCTACGCCCTGACCGAATGTGAAGTCTCCCTCTCACCCAACTGCTGCGTTATACAAGACCAAAAACCAAAGTTTCTTGGTGTCAGCGACGTCCTCAAAGTCAATGTGGACAACACCAAGGAATTCCTGCGACAGGAACTTGTCATCCAGCAAAACGAACTCCGGGAACAACTCTTCTCCCTTTCGCTTGAACGCATCTTCATCGAACAGGGCATCTACAAGGACAAGCGATACGAGCAAAGCCCTTCGGTCGAAGAAGCCATCACATACATTGACTCTCGTCTTGAACCTTTCAAGAAAGGCCTCTCGCGAGAAGTCACGCGTGACGACGTGGCAAAACTCCTCGAAATCAAAATGGGGAGAATCATCAAGTATCGAAAGGACAAGGCGGAAGAAGACCTGCAAGCGCTCCAAGATGCCATTCTCGAAGTACAACGCCATCTCGACAACCTTGTCAACTATACCATCACATGGTTCAAGGGACTCAAGGCGCGATACGGAGCCGCTCACCCGCGCAAGACCGAAATACGAACCTTCGACAGCATTCAAGCCGCCAAGGTCGTCGAAGCCAACGAGAAACTCTACATCAACCGAGACGAAGGCTTCATTGGAACAGCTCTGAAAAAAGATGAATTCGTCTGCAACTGTTCCGACATGGACGACATCATCCTTTTCTTCAAAGACGGAACATACAAGGTTGTCAAAGTCGATGACAAAGTCTATGTCGGCAAGGACGTCATCTACCTCAACGTGTTCAAGAAGAACGACAAACGCACCATCTACAATACCGTCTACCGTGACGGGAAAGCGGGCAATTACTATATCAAGCGATTCAACGTCGGTGGTGTCACGCGCGACAAAATCTACAACATCACCCAAGGCACATCGGGCAGCAAGGTCATCTACTTCACAGCCAACCCTAATGGCGAAGCCGAAACCATCAAGGTGACACTCAAACCAAAGGCGAGACTCAAAGTCCTTTCCTTCGAACGTGACTTCTCCGAAATTGCCATCAAGGGCAAGCAAGCCATGGGAAACATCCTATCCAAAAACGACATTCACAAAATCACCCTCAAACACCAAGGCGGTTCCACCCTTGGCGGACGCAACGTCTGGTTCGACCAGGATGTCAAACGCCTCAACTACGACGGCCACGGCACCCTCTTGGGCGAATTTCATAACGACGACCAGATTCTTGTCATCAACTCCAACGCGGAATACCGCACCACCTCCTTCGACCTCTCTAACCACTTTGATGACGACATCCTCCTTATCGAAAAGTTCGATGCCTCCAAAACGTGGACAGCCGTACTCTTCGATGCGGAACAAAACGGACTACCCTATATCAAACGATTCCTGCTCGAACCTTCCGACAAGAAAATCCGATTTATTGGCGACAATCCGCTCAGCAAGTTGCTTTGCCTCTCCTCGCAAGCGTTCCCTCGTTTTCAAATCATCTTTGGAGGCGACGACAAAGACAAACCGAACCTTGAGATTGAAGCGGCTGACTTCATTTCCGTCAAAGGAATCAAAGCGAAAGGAAAACGCGTCTCCTCACTCTCTGTCAAGCAAGTCAATGAGTTGACGCCACTTCGTTTCCCCGACCCTCTTGACGAGGAAACAACTGATACTCCGGAACCCGACTCGAACGACGACTCTGACAACGAGGAAACCTTGGATGACATCACTGGGCAAATGAAACTCTTCTAAAAACATTTTTATGGATTTTCCCTTGCTCTACGAGTTTCTCTCGCAGATAGAATCGAACAACAATCGCGAATGGTTTCAGCGGCACAAGGCCACTTACGATACGCTGCGCCTTCAATTCCTAGATTTCACGCAGTCACTCATCAACAAGTTAGTGCGCATTGACCCTTCCATCGCCTACTTGCGCCCGCAAGACACGATCTATCGATTCTATCGTGACACGCGGTTCTCTGCAGACAAGAGTCCCTACAAACACCACTTTGGCACGTTCATCAACGCCCGTGGCAAAAAGTCCATCACCGGCGGCTACTACCTCCACCTGCAACCGAACCACTCCTTTGCCACGGTAGGCAGTTACTACCTTCCTTCCAACATTCTCAATCAATGCCGCAAAGAAATTGATGCGAACCAATACGTATGGAACGAAATCATCCATAACACCGCCTTTCTGACATCATTCGGCAGTCCGGCTGCCAATGCCTCGGACTCTTTTTTCCCGAAAGGTGAAAAAGGATTTGGACTGAACGCGGTGAAAACCGCACCTAAAGGATTCAAAAAGGATCACCCGTTAATTGACTCCCTCCGCCTCAAAGACTACTGCGCATGGCATAGCGTTGAATTTAATGAACAATCCAACGATGACCTGATCACAGACCAAGCACTACACTTCTTCGAGATTGGGAAACCTCTTCATGACTTCACCAATCCCATTATCGAAGACATGTTGTCTTAATGAAGTCCTTCCCCTTGCGCTTATTTCATCAGGCTACCAAGCAGACTACGAGTAATTTGACGCGTAGCGGCAGAAGTCGCATTCTTCGCCACTCGACCTGCCACCCCCTTCGTGCCGCCCGTCGAGCGTGACTTCTTCCCTGTAATCTTATTCGACACCGCGGTACCGACCATCGTCGCCACCGATGCCGTCACTGCCGTCACCACAGCCTTCATCACCTTGCCAAACAATCCTCCTCCTTGCTTGCCGGCAGTTTTCCTTGGCTTTGAATCTTCCTCTTCCGCCCTCTCTGACTCCCTGAGCAACACCTCAAAGGCACTCTCCCTGTCCACCGCCTTGTCATACTTGCCATATACTGACGACCGCCTGATTACATCATTACGCTCACCGTCCGTCAACGCACCAATTTGGCTTAACGGGAACAAAACCTTCGCACGTTGAACCACGCTCGGAGCTCCCTTCTCGTCCAGAAAGGAAATCAACGCCTCGCCGGTCGCCAAACTCTGGATAACCTCCTCCGTCTTGAACTTAGGATTAACCCTAAACGTCTCCGCCGCCGCCCGAACAGCCTTCTGGTCCTTGGGCGTATAAGCGCGCAACGCATGTTGTATCCGATTCCCTAATTGACCTAAAATGTTTTCGGGAATATCCGTCGGACTTTGAGTCACGAAATAGATGCCGACACCCTTGCTCCTTATCAGACGAATCACCTGCTCTATCTTCTCCACCATTGCGCTCGACGTGCCATCAAACAACATGTGCGCCTCATCAAAAAAGAACACCAACCTTGGCTTCTCCAAATCTCCGACCTCTGGAAGACGAGCATACAAACAAGACATCAACCAAAGCATGAACGTGGAATACAACTTCGGCTTCAGCATCAACCTCTCTGCCGCCAAAACACTCATCACGCCCCGCCCGTTTTCCGTCGCCAACAAATCCATAATGTCAAACGCCGGCTCTCCAAAAAACATCTCCGCTCCCTCTTGTTCCAATTGCAGCAGGCTCCGTTGGATTGCTCCGACACTGGCTGACGCTATATTTCCATACTTGGAACTATACTCCGCCCCATGCTTGTTCACATAATCCAGCATCGCCCTCAAGTCCTTCATGTCTATCAACAACCAACCATTGTCATCCGCAACCTGAAACACGATTCCCAACACACCGCTCTGCGTGTCATTCAACCCCAACAGACGAGACAATAATTGAGGTCCCATATCACTCACCGTCGCGCGCATCGCATGACCCAACTCACCCATCACATCATAAAAGCGAACAGGACAACCACCAAACTCAACCTTCTCAACTCCAAATTCAGCCGCCCTCTTCCTTATGAACTCCGTCTCGCTTCCTGCCTTCGCTATGCCCGACAAGTCTCCCTTCATGTCCGCCATGAAACATGGCACGCCAGCCTGACTGAAACTCTCCGCCAAAACCTGCAGCGTCACCGTCTTGCCAGTGCCCGTTGCGCCTGCCACCAATCCGTGACGATTCGCCATCTTCCCGACAATCGAAATCGCACCCTCGTCTCCATGAGCAATATACAGCCCCTCCTTCTCCGTGAACATAATCGTTAATCCTTAATCGTTAATCGTTTAACTTTTCGTCTTCACTTCGCCAGACAACGTCAATTGAGGGAATGGGAAGTTGATACCCTCCGCGTTGAACGCTTCATAAATCTTCCTTTGCATGTCGAAATACACACCCCAATAATCACCACTCTTCACCCATGCTCGCACCACGATGTCCACGCTCGATGCCGACAGCGAAATCAAGCCGACGAACAACTCGTGACCCTTATCCTTCAACACCCGGTCGTCAGACCCATACACTCTCTCCACCACCTTCTTCACCCTCTCATAATCCGTCCCGTACTCCACACCGTATGTCAAGTCCACACGCCTGAACTCCTGACGGGAATAATTCACCAACTCCTTCGATGACGTCGTGCTGTTCGGAACGAATATCGTCTTATTGTCAATCGTCAACAAAATCGTGTGAAAAATCTGAATCTCCGACACCGTTCCCATGAATCCGCCTACCTCAATAAAGTCTCCCACACTGTACGGACGGAACAGCAACACCATCACGCCGCCAGCAAAGTTTTGCAAATTGCCCGACAACGCCATGCCCACTGCCACACCTGCCGCCGCGAGCAACGCCGCAAACGACGTCGTTTCTATTCCCAATGCCGAAATCGCCGCTATCAGCAACAACACCTTCAACGAAATGCTAATCAATGACTTGAGAAACGTCTTTATCGCCGGATCTATCGGATGATTCGTCTTGTCCCTCCTGTTCAACGCCCGCGTCACCAAGTTGTTTATCAACTTCACGACCCAACTACCGATATACCATATCAACACTGCGGCTATCAAGTTCTTGCCGAACTCCACGCCATACGATATCACGTTATCAATGACCACATTCAATTTTTCCATAAAATCTATTTTTATTTAGTCTGTTTATTTTTCGGGACACAAAAATAACGAATTTCCTTAACTTTGTAACCTATTTTCTTGATAATGAAAAGCAACGCCTTCGACAATTTTGCGCTTCAACTATTGACAGGAATCTACATCCTACTTCCTGCAAGACTCCAGAAGTTGATTACTCCACAAATCTGGAGATACGGCATTTGCGGAGCCACTAACGTACTTTTCGACTGGGTCCTTTATTTTGTTCTATACAACTTCGTCATTTGCCACCGCAACGGCAACCTCATCGTCGTCACCCTCTCGCCGCACATCGCCGCACTCGCTTTCTCCGTACCCGTATCACTCACCACGGGATTCTACCTCCAACGGCACATCAGCTTCCCCGAAAGCACCCTACACCGACACACACAAATCTGGAGGTACGTGTCCGTTTACATCGTGAACATTCTCCTCAACTACGTCTTCCTCAAACTCTTCGTCGATGCGCTTGGATTCTTCCCGACCCCTTCCAAAATCCTCACCACCTTCATCGTCACCATCTTCTCTTTCCTCGCCCAAAAACACTTCACATTTCGACACGCCAAAAAAGATTAGTTCGTCATTTAGATAATCTTTTATTATCTTTGCGAATTATCAACAAATGTTTCTTATTTGTCCTATGGCCATCCGCGACAAAGTCCTCACGCTCGTCTTGTTCTCAATCCTTCTTGCCCTTTTCTCCTCTTGCAGGGCATACAAAAAAGTCCCTTACCTCAAGGATTTGGAGAATGACACCATTCTCTCCACCATCGACAAAATGGAACCAACCTTGGCCTATAAAGACCAATTCACCATTGTCGTCAACACCCCGACACCTGAAGCCTCCGAAGCCTTCAACCTCACCACAATGCCCCGCTTGATGTCTGGAAAAAACATCACTTCTAATTCTATGGTGATGCAAACCTACGAAGTTGACAAAGACGGGAACATCTTCTTCCCCGTTTTGGGAAAAATTCATGTGGCGGGGCTAACACGTGAAGAACTGCAAGACACTCTTAAAAACATGCTCTATCCAAAATACATCACGGAAGAGCCTATCATTCACGTACAAAGAACCAATTTCTTTATTTCCGTTTTGGGTGAAGTCAAATCTCCAGGAAAGTTTTCCATTACCAGCGACCGAATTTCTATTTTCGAAGCACTTGCCCTTGCGAACGACATGACGCTCTACGGACAACGTAACGATGTTCTTGTTGTACGAGAAGATGACCTTGGTAACAAAATGACAGCAAGACTTGATTTGCAAAATAAAAATATTTTCCAATCCCCTTATTTTTACCTTAAGCAAAACGACCTCATCTACGTCACGCCGAATAAACATCGAGGCAACACTTCCGCTGTGACTTCATCCGTGACCATTATCTTCTCTGTCATTTCGACACTCGTGACATTGACCAACCTCATGCTCCACTTGTCTAACCGATAAACAAATCGAACATCACTATGATGCAAGAGAACGAAAACGAACTTGAAAACCAAGAATTGAAAGACACGCTTATTTATTATCTGTCTTTTTGGAGATGGATTCTCGCAAGTGTCTTTTTGTTCTTTATTATTGGCATTCTTGTTTACTTTCACTTCCCAAAACAATTCGAGAGTTATGCCACCATTGATGTCGGTAGCAACAACAAGTTGTCAGACGTTTCCCTCTTGCAAGACCTGGGGCTTTCCAATGGCGTTTCCGACAATCTTTCTCGAGAAATCGCAAAATTCAAAAGTCCCGATATGTTGAAATTGGTTATTGAAGATCTCCATTTCAACATCAGATACACAAAATCAACCGGATTCTTTTCTTCCCAAAGACTTCATCCTTCCGAAGCCCCAGTTGTTATCACCACGGACAACAATGATGATTCTTTCGGCATTGACATTGTTCGACAAGGCAAATCGGTTGATTTGTTCATAACCTATATTCCAGAAGGACAAACAGAGCCTGTTCAAGAGACAAGAGAAAACATTAAGATTCCTTCCACAATTAAGATTTCAAAAAGCACCGTTACCCTCATTGCTCAAGAGCCCTTTGTCTCAATGGACTATAGACTTCATGTCAATGTCCTTCCTTCAGAAAAACTTGCAATATCTCTTCCTTCTTCTCTCACGGTTGAACCCTATGCTGTCAAAAATGATGCTCTGCTCAACTTTCGGTTCAATTGTGAAAACACGCATTTAGCACTCGATTTTCTCAATGCGCTCATTCGCATTTATAACGAAACTGAAAATACTGATAAGAATCTCATCGCTTACAACACGGCACTCTTCATCGACGAGCGTGTCAAAAGCCTCAGTTCCGAACTTTCCTCTGTTGAACAAAATGTGGAATCCTTCAAGATTCAAAACAAAGTCACCGACATCTCAAGTGAAGCAAACATCTACCTCTCACAAAGCGGAACCAATGACACCCAACTCAAAAAAGTTGAAAATGAACTCGGTGTGATTTCTTTTATCGAAGATATTGTCTCCGACACGAATAAAGAAAATGCTCCTATTCCAAATATAGGTATTTCAGATCCAGGACTTTCGCAACTCATCAACGAATACAATACCCTGATACTTGAACGCCATCGCCTTGCGAAAGCCACCACTTCCAACAACCCGAACCTACTCCGTCTTAACGATAAACTTTTGGATATGCGTTCGGGCATTAAACAAAGCATTGCCAACGTACGCCGTTCCCTCAATATCACGCGCGACAATCTCATTCTACAGGGTGGACGATCATCAGAAAAACTGAAGCAGATACCGAAAATTGAACGAGAATACGTAGAAATCAAACGTCAGCAACAAATCAAAGAGCAATTATACCTCTACTTGCTGCAGAAACGTGAGGAGACCAGTCTTGCTCTTGCCGTAACGGCACCTAAGGCGAAAACCATCGTTTCTCCACGCGTTTCCAACGCTCCTGTTTTTCCTCGCAAAACAGTCATTCTTGCCATCGCCTTCCTCATTGGCGTACTTATTCCAATCTTGCTCATCTACCTTGAGTCAATCATCAACACATCTATAAAGAATCTTGAGCAAGTGCGCAAGCGTACCAAGACCAATGTTCTCGGTTCCATTGCACATGTCGATAAAGCCAACGAAATGCTTATTGTGGCAGAAAACGACAACTCACCGCGCGTTGAACAATTCAAGACTTTACGCAACACGTTACAATTCATCTGCAAAGGATCTGGAAAAAAAATCATTTTGGTAACCTCAACCTCACCACATGAAGGAAAATCCTTTATAGCGGCAAACCTCACCCTTGCATTTGCTCTCTCTGGGCGAGTTTTGATTGTTGGATTGGACATCCGAAATCCAACGATGCAATCGCTCTTCGGATTCAACAAGAAGAAAGGTATCACTTCCTATCTTGCTGATTCGACCGAAAACATTGACGAGCTCATCATCCAACATCCCGACATCAAGAACCTCGATGTCCTTCCTTGTGGTATCGTTCCGCCTAATCCTAATGAACTTCTGGCAAGTCCTGCTCTTGAGAATATTTTCCAAAGTTTACGAAACAGATACGACTACATCATTGTTGACTCCGCTCCTGTTGGTGCGGTTAGTGACACTCTGATTATCCAACAATACTGCGACAAGTCCGTTTACGTCCTGCGTCAAGGTGAAACAGACATTCGCTCTATCGACTTCGTGAACGAACTCCATGACAACAAACGTCTCAAGGACATTTACCTTGTTCTTAACGATGTCAAGGAGCGCAAACATGCCTATGGTCATTCTTACGGTTACGGCTATGGTTACGGACACGGCTATGGTTACGGACACGAAAAGAAGAACAAAACAAAAAAGGTAACACAGTGGTTCACCAAATGGTTTAACCGATAACACATCCCTAACATCAACAACCTCAGCCAACATACAAAAAACAAGGTCTTCATCACCCTTGTCTTCATCGTTGAGATACTAATTATAAACATCGTATTTCAACTCGCCCTCCGCTTTGAACCTGACGGACAACTCTTCTGCTTGTCCGACTCCGTCCTCATCGTACTCCTCAACCTATGCTTCCTCATCACATTCCTTCAACCGAGGCAGAGAAGCAACTTTCAACGTGACAAATTCAAGCGACTTTTCAAAAAATTCCTCCTCTCCGGTTTCGCCTTCTTCTGCCTCTTTTCCCTTTGTTCCGTTTTCCTTTGTGGTTGGCATGCCATTCAAGACTACAACTTCGCCTTGACATTCCTTCTCATACTCATCTCCTTCTCTGCCATTTTCCTTTGGGACTTTACCATTTGGAAAATCTTCAACTTCTACAATCGACACAACGCCAAGAACGTCATCATCCTCGGTTCTGGTTCCATTGCCAACAGCGTTGTTTCCAACATCTTAAACAAATCTGACAACAACTACAACTTCCTCGGCTTCTTTGACGATCGCCCACGTGAGTACATGGTTCTTGACCCAAACGACTACCTCCTCGGCACCATCGATGACACCTTCGACTTCCTCCGCCGCAATCGTGTTGACATCATCATTTGTGCACTTCCTGCGGGCAACGACGCTATCATCGTCAAGACCATGAACTACGCCGAGGACAACATGATTCGATTCCTCCTCGTTCCCGACTTCATTCGATTCATCGCCACAAAGGTCAACCTTTCCATCATCAACAACATCCCTATCATTCAGGTTCGACCTGAACCGATGCAGAAACTTGGAGGAATCCTCTTCAAACGCGCCTTCGACCTTTTCTGCGCGTCACTCTTCCTCGCCACCGCCTTCCTGCCCATTATGCTCATCGTTGCCATCGCCATCAAACTTGACGATGCCGGACCTCTTTTCTTCAAGCAACGACGCACTGGCATCAATGGCAAATCCTTCTGGTGCTATAAATTCCGATCCATGCGACTCAACAAAGATGCGGACACTCGAATGGCAACCAAAGACGACAACCGACTTACTCGTGTAGGACGCATCCTCCGAAAAACGGACATTGACGAACTGCCTCAATTCATCAATGTTTTTCTTGGCGACATGTCTCTTGTCGGCCCGCGACCGCTCATGGAGTCACAAACATCTTCCAACCGCAACTTCATTCCGCGCTACATGCAACGCCACTTCGTCCGACCTGGAATCACAGGCCTCTCACAAATCTCTGGCTACCGTGGTGAAGTCCGTGACCCTGAAATGTTGCGACAACGTTCTGAAATTGACCTTTGGTATGTCGAGAACTGGTCAATCATGCTTGACCTTAGCATCCTCGTCAAGACCGTCATCGGAGCCATCAAAGGCGACGAACGCGCTTACTAATCTCCTCCTGCCGCTTCATCATTTTGAACCTCCTCCACCCTTGCGCTTGCCTTTCCGTCCGTGAAGCGCAAGACTATTTTGTCTCCTTCACTTATTGACGTCATGCTTGCCACACGCTTCCCCTCCTTCGTTACCAAAGCGTAACCACGAGCCAACATCTCCAACGGATTCAGGACCTTCACCCGTTCCTCCATCAACCGTATCAACCCTTCCTGACTCATCCTGAACCTGTCGGTCGCTCTCGCCAACCCGTGCCTCATCGTTTCCAATTGAACGACGCTCTTCTCCTGCTTCTCGTGTTGACACCTCATCAATGCGCTTGCCAATGCGTGCGCCTTCAACCGTTCGTTCCCTATCTTGTTCTCCGCCACCCTCATCGCCTCCATGCGCAACGTCTCCACGCGTTCAAGTCGCCTCTCCACCCTCCCCGCGGTCTGCAAACGCAACCCCTGCGCAACGCCTTCCAACTCCTGCCCCTTCCTGTTCATGAACGATGTCCATGCCTCCCTCATCCGCTGTTCATTCTCCTCTATCACCTTCAGTGAAGTCGCAAGTTGCCGTACCAGCATCTCTCCGCATTCCGTCGGAGTCTTCACCGAACGGTTTGCCACTGCGTCCAGAACGCCATTGTCTCGTGTATGACCGATACCCACTATTATAGGCAAAGGGAACTGCGCCACCTCGCTTGCCAACTCATAATTGTCGAACCAACTTAAATCTGCCGTCGAGCCGCCACCTCTAATGATAACCACAGCGTCATACGGCACTCCCTTTTCCTCCTTATCCCTATATATTCGGCGCAAAGCCTCCACCACGCTCCTCGCCGTCTGTTCGCCTTGCATTTGTGCGGAATACAGATGTGATTGGATAACAACTCCGTAAGCGTTTTCCCTCGTTTGATTCTCAAAATCCTCATAACCGGCTGCCATTCCTGATGACACAACGGCGACGCACCTCGGACGTTCGGGAAAACTCAATCGCTTGTTCAAGTCTATCACGCCGTCCCTCGTCAACATCTCTATAATCTCCCTTCGCCTGCGTTCAAGGTCTCCCAACGTATAATTCGGATCTATGTCCGTCACTCTAAAACTCAATCCATAATGCTCGCTAAACGCCACGCCACATAACAGCAGGACCTTTATACCCGCCCTTAGCGCGTTCCCCGTTTCCTTCTCAAATTTTCGCTTCACCGCTTGTCCCGTTGCCGACCAGGCGTTCGCGTGCACGTTTGCCACAATGTGTTCTCCGTCCCTTTCCACGAGGTCCAGATACAAATGCCCTACCGGGCTCTCCTTGCAGTTGCTCAATTCCGCCCGCACCCAAAATTCCAACCCACCCAAATTCTCCTCTATCACACCGCGCACCAACCGCAACGCGTCACGAAGCGACAACTCGTTTCGCGTCGTCCCTTCTTCCAACGCCTCCTCTTTTTCTTTTGACTCGTCAAATAGCGACGAGAAAGTATAATTATTTCGCATAATCTTTGTCCTGCGCTACCTTCGCAAAGGTAGGTTTTTTTCGTTATTTTCGCGCTCGTGCAAGACCGCTTCCACCGCATACTAAAGCAATACTGGGGCTATGACTCCTTTCGACCGCTGCAAGAAGACATCATCCGAAGCATCGATGCGAACATCGACACCTTGGCATTGATGCCAACAGGAGGCGGCAAGTCCATCACCTTTCAGGTGCCTGCTCTTGCCCGTGACGGTCTCTGCCTCGTCGTCACCCCACTTGTCTCGCTCATGCGTGACCAGGTACAACACCTGCGTGAGAAAAACATCCTTGCCGCCACCATTTTCTCCGAAATGGGAAGCCATGCCATCGAGAACACCTTATCGCGTTGTCTTTACGGCAACGTCAAACTGCTTTACATCTCCCCGGAACGCCTTGGCAACGAGACCTTCAGGAACATGCTGCCCACCCTCAACATCTCCATGATTGCCGTTGACGAGGCGCACTGCATCTCACAATGGGGCTACGACTTCCGACCCGCATACCTCAAGATTGCCGAAATACGAGACCTTTTGCCCCATGTGCCCATCCTCGCCCTCACCGCCACCGCGACACCCGACGTCATTGATGACATCAAGCGACAGCTCCACTTCCGCGACAACCACAACACATTCCGCAAATCCTTCGGACGTTCCAATCTGCACTACATCGTCCGACAAGTCGAAGACAAACCGCAATACCTGCTACGCATACTGCGCTCCATCCGCGATGGAGCCGTCATCATTTATACCTCCTCACGCGCCCGCACGCGCGACATCGCCACCTTCCTTGGCGAACACGACTTTCCTGCCGAACATTTCCATGCCGGACTTACCTCCGTAAAAAAAAACCTTATTCAAGAGGCTTGGAGCAAACGTGAAACAAACGTCATCGTTGCCACCAACGCCTTTGGCATGGGCATTGACCGACCTGATGTCCGAGCCGTCATCCACATTGACGTGCCTGACTCCATCGAATCCTACTTTCAAGAAGCGGGCAGGGCTGGGCGTGATGGAAACGAATCCTACGCCGTCCTTCTTTTCAACCGAAAGGACGAGTCCACGCTCATGCGACACATTGCCGACCGATTCCCTTCCGAAGACCAAGTCCGACGCGTCTACGCCAAACTCTGCTACTACCTCGAAATTGGCGTTGGCGAAGCCTACGAACAAACATTCCCCGTTGACGTGGACACGCTTTGCTACCGCCACCACCTCATGCCCAACATGTTCTACGGAGCGCTTCGGATGCTCCAGAGCAACGGCTATCTCCAACTGCTTGACGAAAACGACAACGCATCCAAGCTACGCATCCTTGTCAGTCACGAAGACCTCTACCAGAATTGGGGACTCACACCGAACGAAGAAGAAACGCTTGATGCCACCATGCGCATGTACACAGGACTCTTCACTGACCACGCCTACGTCAATGAAGACGACATCGCCGCCCGCATGGGCACCGACCGACAATCCGTTTACACCGCGCTACGCGGACTGACTTTCAAAGGCATTGTCAGCTACATTCCTTACAAACGTGCCCCCTTGGTCAAATTCCTCACACCGCGTCTTGATGAATCACGCATCGTTACCTACCGTGACACCACCCTGCAACAGAAACGCATCTACGAACACCGCATTCGCTCCATCATCGACTATGCCAACGCTCGCCAGTGCCGTTCTCAATTCCTGCTACGATACTTTGGTGAGTCCGATGCCACCCCGTGTGGCAATTGCGACTACTGCCGCGAACACTAAAAAAAACGCTTCAACTCTAATTCCTAATCAACCATGACAGAACAATTCAACTACGACGAGGCCCTACGCGAAGTTCAGGACATCATTTCCCAACTCGAATCTGCCGACTGCACCATCGACTCCCTCTCTTCCAAAATTGAACGTGCCGTCAATCTGCTCAAACAATGCAAAGCCACCCTCACCACCACCGATCAGAAAATCAAGCAACTGCTCGATTCCCTCAACGACTGACCCTTAAAAAATCAAGGCGTACAAGAAATAAATCGTCATTCCAAGACACACGAGCAACTTCATCAACATGCCCGTCAGGAATCCGACGAACGAGCCGAAACCTGCCTTGATTGCATTCTCCAACGGCTTTCCGTCTATCAATTCTCCAACCACGGCACCCACGAACGGACCTATCAAAATGCCCAACGGAGGAAACAAGAAAATGCCAGCCACCGAACCTGCCACGCATCCCCACTGCCCATAACGACCTCCGCCAAACTTCTTCGTGCCAAGCATCGGAACGAAATAGTCCGCCAACGACACCACCAACGTCAAAACGCCCCATATTACCAATGCCGCCGTTGACACGCTTGCCCAATCCGTAAACTTCAACAAAACCAATCCTGCGAAACACAAGGGAGCGCCTGGCAAGGCAGGCAACACACACCCTGCCACGCCCACCACGAGGGCTATCACGGCTATTACCAACAATACGAGGCTCGCATCCATCTCTTTTTTATCTGTATTTTTGATCTGCCTGAATCATGTTCAGGTAACTTTCATACCTACTCTCCGCTATCAAGTGTTTTTTCACCGCCGTCAGCACGGCGCAACCCGGTTCATGCGTATGCGTACAGTTCCCGAAACGACACCCTGCCGCCACCTTGAATATCTCAGGAAAATAATGCCCCACTTCCTCCTGCGCTATGCCAACCAGCCCGAATCCCTTTATGCCAGGCGTGTCTATGACATATCCTCCCTCTTCCAACACATACATCTCGCTGAATGTCGTCGTGTGCTTTCCAGCCTCATGCACGTTCGATATGTCACCTGTCCGCGCCACCTCACGCCCCATCAGGCGGTTTATCAAGGTTGATTTTCCAACGCCTGAATGACCGGATAGCAACGTCGTCTTTCCCTTCAATCTGTGTCTCAACGCGTCTATACCGTCTCCCGTCAGGGCTGACACTTGCTCACATCCGTAACCGATACCGTTATACAAACCGACCAGCGCGTCCTTATACCGTCGCTCCTCTCCATCCAAATCGTCAGTTTTGTTCACGATAAGCAATGGTTCCACGCCATACGCCTCCGCCGTGGCGGTCATTCTGTCTATAAAGACTGTTTCTGTCATCGGACGGGCTATGCTCAACACGATGCCCAGATAATCCACGTTTGCCGCCAACACCTGACTCTCCTTGCTCAAGTTCGACGCGCGCCGTGTCACGCAGTTCTTGCGCTCGCATATCTCATTGATCACGCCGTCTTCATCCACTTCCACATAGTCACCCACGCTCAGCGGTGTTGTGCTACGGCTACCGCTCAGGCGCAACTTTCCGCGCATCTTGCACGAGCGTGTCTCCCCTTCCGGCGTTAGCACGTCAGCCCAACTTCCCGTGTTTTTCACCACAAGGCAACGCATGCACCTACACGGTCATGATTTCTTTTTCCTTTGCCGCGTACAACTCGTCTATCTTCTTGATGAATCGGTCGTGCACCTTCTGCACCTCCGCCTCGCCGTCTTTCTCCACGTCCTCCGCCATTCCTTGTTTCACGGCTTTCTTCAATGCGTCGATAGCGTCACGACGGGCGTTTCTGACCACCACTTTCGAGTTCTCACAGTCCGCCTTGCATTTCTTTGCCAACTCCCTGCGGCGATCCTCCGTCAGCGGCGGGATCTGTAACCTGATAACCTCTCCGTTGTTGATTGGCATGATGCCCACTTCGCTGTTGATTATGGCGGTCTCTATCACTTTCAGCATGTTCTTTTCCCAAGGCTGTATCGCTATGGTTCGGCTGTCAGGGGTCGTCACGCTGGCTGCTCCGCTTATGGGTGTCGGAGTGCCATAATAATCCACACGAATCGAATCCAATATTTTCGGATTTGCCTTACCGGCACGCGTGCGTGCCAACTCCTCGTCCAAATACAGGATTGCCTCTTCCATCTGCTCCTCAGCCTTCTTCACATATTCCTTAACGTCTGCCATAAATCTTTGTTTTTTTATAGTTATTTTCTCTTTTTTTGCTATTAACCGATACTCACCAACGTGCCTATCTCCTTGCCGTCCATCACCTTCTTCAAGTTTCCCACCTCGTCCATGTTGAACACATAGATTGGCATCCCGTTTTCCTTGCACAAGGTCGTGGCGGTCAAGTCCATCACCTTCAGTCCCCGCGCGTAAATCTCATCATACGTTATCTTGTCAAACTTCGTCGCGTTCTTGTCCTTCTCCGGATCCGCGCTATATATGCCGTCCACCCTCGTTCCTTTCAGCATCACGTCGCACTCCAACTCTATCGCTCTCAGCGCGCTTGCCGTGTCGGTCGTGAAGTATGGATTACCGGTTCCTGCGCTGCAAATCACCACGTTGCCGCTCTTCAAATACGCCACCGCTTTTTCCTTTGCATATCGCTCTCCTATCGGCTCCATCCCTATGGCGGTCAGCACCTTGCATTCCTGTCCTATCGCCTCCAATGCGCTGCTCAAGGCTTGGCTGTTTATGACCGTGGCGAGCATCCCCATCTGGTCGCCTTTCACACGGTCGAAACCCTTCGACGCTCCGCTCAGACCTCTAAATATGTTTCCGCCGCCTATCACGATGGCAACCTCCGTGCCGCCTTCCGATACTTCTTTTATCTGACGGGCATAGTCACCCAGACGCTCCGCATCTATCCCATACCCCTGTTTGCCCATCAGACTTTCTCCGCTCAACTTGAGCAATATTCTCTTAAAACGCATGTTTCTACTTGTTTATTAACGCAAAGATAACGCATTTTTCCCTTTTCATACCAACTCACCCACTTGCACGTTCAGTTTTCTTGCTATCTTGTCCAAGGTTTCCAACGTTGGGCTCTTTTCCCCACGCTCCAATGCGCCTATATACGTTCTGCCCATTTCCAGGACATACGACAATTGCTCCTGCGAGTACCCCATTCGGCGGCGCATCTCATACAGTCGCTTGCCGAATCTGACGTTCACTTCTTTTTTCTCTTTTGGCAAACCCATGACGCAAAGATACAGATTTTCTTTATCTTTGCTTTTTGTCCGTTTCATTGTCAATTCACATGAACAGTCATTCTCAAAATAGGTCTCAACGCGTTGATTTCTCTCTTTTTGCCGATGATGTCAACCAAGCCGTGCGTGTCTTGCGACAGGGGGGAGTCATCCTCTATCCCACTGACACCATTTGGGGATTAGGATGCGACCCGACCAACGCCGAAGCGGTCAACAAAATCTACGAAATCAAGCACCGCCCGCAATGCAAGTCACTGCTCCTGCTCACCGACTCGCCGGCGCGACTGCCCTTCATCGTTGACGTACCCGACATCTCCTACCAACTCATCGAGGTGGCGGACAAACCGCTCACCATCATCTACCCCAACGCCCGAGGTCTCGCGCCCAAAGTCGCGGCTGACGACAACTCCGTGGGCATACGCGTCACCTCCGAACCTTTTTCCCGCACCCTCTGCCAGCGTTTCGGACGTCCCATCGTCTCCACGTCTGCCAATGTCAGCGGCGAACCCTCACCCGCATTCTTCAACCAGATTTCCGATGAAATCAAAGGGGCTGTTGACTTCATCGTCTCCTACCGCCAAGACGACACCACGCCACGCCACCCCTCCTCCATCATCGCTCTTGACATGAAGAACCAGTTCAAGATAATCCGTTAACCTAATCGTTTTGTTTTGAGAGCATTCCTCAATCGCAATATCAACATCATCCTCGCCTTGGCAATCGGCATCCTTACTGCCCTCGCCGCGGTCTTGCTCAAAAACGCCGTTCACCAAATCTCCGCCTTCCTCACGGGCTACATGCGCGCCTCCGGAACGTGGTATCTCTATCTTGTTTACCCTGCCATCGGCATCACCGTGGCTTCCCTCTTCGTCCGCTTCGTCGTGCGTGATGACATTTCACACGGCATCACCAAGGTGCTCTTTTCGCTCTCGCGCAACAGGGCCAACATCAAGCGTCATAACACTTGGTCCTCCCTTTTTGCCTCGGCGGTCACCATTGGCTTTGGTGGTTCCGTCGGTGCCGAGGCCCCTATCGTCATGACCGGCAGTGCCATCGGAAGCACTCTGGGACAACTCTTCCACATGGACCGCAAGACCATGATGCTCCTTGTCGGATGCGGTGCCAGCGGTGCCATCGGAGGCATCTTCAACGCCCCCATCGCAGGTGTCGTCTTCACGCTCGAGGTTCTCATGCTCGACCTCACCATGACCTCCATCGTGCCGCTGCTCATCTCGTCTGTGTCCGCCACGGCGGTCTCCTACCTGCTCATGGGCGAGAACATCGTCATGTTCCGTTTCGAAAACTTCCAACCCTTCAACCTTCAAACCATCCCTACGCTTATCATCTTAGGTGTCGTTTGCGGTTTCGTGTCGCTCTACTTCGTTCGAGGGCTTGGCGTTTGCGAACGTTTTTTCAAGAACGTCAACAACACCTACCTCAAACTCATCATTGGCGGTGTCACGCTCTCCGTCCTCATCTATTTCCTCCCTGCACTCTACGGCGAAGGCTACGATGCCATCGCCATACTCCTCGACTCCCAACACCCCGAAAGCCTGCTTGAGGGTAGCGTCTTCAAGACACTCTTTGTCGAGTCCAAACTGCTCGGTGCCGCCTGGGTCATGTTCATCTACATCCTCCTCACGCTCGCGCTCAAGATTGTTGCCACAGCCGCCACCAATGGTGCTGGCGGAACGGGTGGCACGTTCGCGCCTTCACTTTTTGTCGGCTGTCTCACGGGCTACCTCGTCGCTTTCCTTCTCAACTACTTCGGCTTCGACACGCCCGAAAAGAATTTTGCCTTCGCCGGCATGGCTGGCGTCATGAGTGCCGTCATGCACGCTCCACTCACGGGCATCTTCCTCATTGCCGAAATCACGGGCGGCTACGACCTCTTCATGCCGCTCATGATCACCTCTGTCGTCGCCTACATCACCATCCTGCCGTTTGAACGCCATGGGCTCTATGCCCGACGACTCGCACAAACAGGCGAACTCCTCACCCACCAGAAGGACAAGACCGTACTCACCTTCATGGCGATGAAAAACGTCATCGAGACCGACCTCCTCACCGTCACGCCCGACATGACCTTGGGCGAGTTCACCCACGTTCTCACACGCAGCAAGCGCAACATCTTCCCCGTTGTGGACGCTTCCAAGAAGTACCTCGGAACGGTTCATATCGACGAAATCCGCAACATTATCTTCCGACAGGACCTCTACGACCGACTTACCGTCCGCCTCTTCATGACCGTGCCGCCTGCCACGCTTCGCATCGACGACACCATGCAGCACGCCATGGACGCCTTCGACCGAACGCAGGCTTGGAACCTTCCTGTGCTTGATGCTGACGGACGTTATCTCGGCTATGCCTCCAAGTCTTCCGTATTCAACAATTATCGACGAATCCTGCTCAAATACTCCGACGACTAAACCGCCCATTCCCTCCTTTCACCACTTTTTTACTATCTTTGCGGTTTGATAATCGGACTTGACAAGAAAACAAAAACAAACACAACATCATAACAATCATGGCAACTCAAGAAGAAACCTTCAAGAAACTCGTATCTCACTGCAAAGAATATGGATTCGTATTCCCTTCTTCCGAAATCTATGACGGTCTCGGAGCGGTTTACGACTACGGACAAAACGGATCTGAACTCAAAAACAACATCAAGAAATACTGGTGGGATGCCATGACTCGTCTCCACGAGAACATCGTCGGCATCGATGCCGCCATCTTCATGCACCCTACTGTTTGGAAAGCGAGCGGACACGTGGACGCTTTCAATGACCCGCTGATTGACAACAAGGATTCCAAGAAACGCTACCGCGCCGACGTGCTTATCGAAGATGAAATAGCCAAACTTGACGACAAGATTCAAAAAGAAATTGACAAGGCACGCAAACGATTTGGCGACAAGTTCGACGAAGCCCAATTCCGTGCCACGAGTCAACACGTCATCGAGCACCAGACCAAGCGTGACCAACTCCACGACCGCTACAAGAAAGCCATGAACGACGTGGATCTTGCCGAACTCAAGCAAATCATTCTCGACTACGAAATCGTTGACCCCATCAGCGGAACGCGCAATTGGACCGACGTGCGCCAGTTCAACCTCATGTTCTCCACCGAGATGGGCAGCGCTTCCGACTCCGCAAGCAAAATCTACCTCCGTCCTGAAACGGCGCAAGGCATCTTTGTCAACTACCTCAACGTGCAGAAGAGCGGACGCATGAAGTTGCCTTTCGGCATCGCGCAGATTGGCAAGGCATTCCGCAACGAGATTGTAGCGCGCCAATTCGTGTTCCGCATGCGCGAGTTTGAACAGATGGAGATGCAATTCTTCATTAAGCCTGGAACCGAACTCGACTGGTTCGCCAAGTGGAAGCAAATTCGTCTTCGTTGGCACAAGGCTCTTGGTCTCGGCGATAACAAATATCGATTCCACGACCACGACAAATTGGCACATTACGCCAACGCCGCTACCGACATTGAGTTTGAAATGCCATTCGGATTCAAGGAAGTCGAAGGCATCCACAGCCGCACCAACTTCGACCTCGGACAACACGCCAAGTTCAGTGGCAAGAAGATTGAATATTTCGACCCTGAAACCAAGGAGAGCTACACCCCTTATGTCATCGAGACTTCCATCGGCGTTGACCGTATGTTCCTTTCTGTCATGTGCGCCGCCTACAAGGAGGAGACGCTCGAAGGTGGCGACAGCCGTGTCGTGCTCTCGCTTCCTGCCGCCCTCGCTCCTGTCAAGGCGTGCATCATGCCGCTCGTCAAGAAAGACGGTCTCCCTGACAAGGCGCGCGAAATTGAGAACCTCCTCAAGTTCGACTACAACATACAATACGACGAGAAGGACAGCATCGGCAAACGCTACCGTCGTCAGGATGCCATTGGTACCCCTATTTGCATCACCGTTGACCACGATACGCTCAACGACAACACCGTCACCATTCGTGACCGTGACACCATGCTCCAACAACGCGTCAACATCAGCGACCTGCCACGCATCGTCGAGGAGAAGGTTTCCTTCAAGGCGTTGCTCCAAAAGGTTGCCCAAGACTAACCTCTACACATTATGAAATTCATTCTCTTGCCTTTTTGGCGACTTTACGTTTGGTTTGTTTGGTTCCCTCTGGGAATTTTGCTGACGGCCATTACCGCCATCGGATGCATCGTCGGCACCACCACAGGCATTCGCAACATCAACTTCCTCTCTTGGGGACCTCGTTGGTGGTCACGTGCCATGCTTGCTCTCGCCTTCATCCGTGTCAAGTGTGTGGGACTTGAAAACTTCCAGCCACAACAGTCCTACGTCATCACCTCCAACCATCAGAGCGCGTTCGACATCTGGGCGCTCTACGGCTACTTGCCCGTCACCTTCTCTTTCATCATGAAGATGGAGTTACGCAAGTTGCCGCTCGTTGGCAAGGCGTGCGAAAAACTCGGACACATCTACATCGACCGTTCCAACCCCATCAAGGCGACCGAAAGCCTTCGATCGGCTGAGAAGGTGTTGCAAGGCGGTCACTCCGTCGTCATCTTCCCTGAAGGGACACGCTCCAAGACTGGCAAGGTCGGGGCTTTCAAGAGAGGCGGATTTGCCGTCTCCACCGACCTCAACCTCCCCGTCTTGCCCGTCACCATCTCTGGTTCCTTCGAGCGCATGGCGATGAATGGCAAGAGCGTCAACCCTGGCGTCATCACACTCACCTTCCACCCTTCCATCATGCCTGCTGGCAAGACCGAACAGGACATGAAGGAACTTGCCAAGCGCACCCGTGACATTGTCATTAGCGGACTGCCACAAGACAAGCAGTAAAAAACTCTTTTCAGCATTAAGAACTTCTTCCACAACCTTTCCACTATGAAGCGATTTGTCGTTCTTACCCTGACTTTCTTTTTCGCTCTGACCTCTGTCTTTGCCGAACCTGCCAAACTCAATCGAAAGCAAAGGGAAGCACGCGACATCTATAGCAAGGCACGACTCCTTTCCGACAACAAAATCAAGTTGCAGCAACTCAAGGAGGCTATCGCTCTCGACCCCACTTTCGAAGAATGTTATTGGCTCATCTCCTCTACCTACAAGGAGATGGGTGACGACAAGAGCAGCATCATCTACCTCGAGCGAGCGGCAAAACCGCAATACCGCAACTACAACAAAACCTGCTTCCGACTCGGCAAGGCCTACTTCAACACGGGCGAATACGTCGCTGCCAAGAGTTGGTTCCAAAAGGTGCCGGGCAAATACACCGATTGGGAACGACGCTGCGACGAGGCGCAAGTGCTCAAGAGCAACCCCGTGCCTTTCCAGCCGCAAAACCTCACCAAGGTCAACACCGATTTCGACGATTACTGGCCCTCCATCACGGCTGACGGCAAGCGCATCTCCATCACCGTGCTCGTAGGCCAACGTGAAGGCAAGCGCGACTTCACGGCGCAGGAAGACATCTACCAGAGCGTTTATGATGACACCACACAGACGTGGTCCAAGAGCGAATCCATCGGTAATCCTACCAACACGGCACAAAACGAAGGCTCACAAAACTACAGCGTTGACGGACGCTACATGTTCTTCGTCGCCTGCGACCGCGCCTCCTCCGTTGGCGGTTGCGACGTTTATTACAGCATTCGTCGCGGCAACACGTGGTCACCGCCCATCAACTGCGGTCGCCCGCTCAACACGCAATATTGGGAATCTACTCCTTCCTTCTCCCCTGCCGGCGATGAGATTTTCTTCTCATCCAACCGTCCTGGCGGACTGGGTGGACAAGACATCTGGGCGAGCAAGGTTCGCATCCTTGAGAGCGGACAACTCCAATTCTCCGAACCGCGCAATCTTGGCGCTCCCATCAACACGGCTGAAGATGACTTTTGCCCTTTCATCTCCGCCGACAACAAGACGCTCTACTTCTCCTCCAAGGGACATCCTGGACTGGGAGGCTACGACATCTTCGTCATCAAGCGTGACGAAAACGGCAAATGGGGTTCTCCGCGCAACATCGGCTACCCTATCAATACCCACATGGACGAAATCGGATTCTGCGTCAATGCGCAAGGTGACAAGGCTTATCTGTCCTCCAACGGCATTCTCAAGAACGGACGAGGCAAGGACATCTACGAAATCGAACTCCCTTCTGAGATTCGACCTGAACCTATGGAGTTCTTCAATGGCAAGGTGTGGGATGCCAAGACACACCGACCAATACAGGCGCACATCGAAGTGTTCCGCCTCTCCGATGACAAAACGGTCTTCAGCAGCGTGAGTGACGAGGTCTCCGGTCAATTCCAAGCGTTCTTGCCTGAAGATCAAGACTACGGCTACAATATCACCAAGAAGGGCTACCTCTTCGAAAGCGGCACCGTTAAGAAGGGTGAGAACATCAAGGGTGCCAACGTCCAAGTCAACGTCCAACCCATCGCCATTGGTGGCTCCGCCACGCTCAACAATATCTTCTTCGACTTCGACAAGGCTACGTTGCAACAGCAGTCGTTCGCCCAACTCGGCAGGTTGGCGACCTTCCTCAAGCAGAACTCCAAAGTCACCATCTGCGTTGCCGGACACACCGACAGCAAGGGCTCTCGCACCTACAACATCGACCTCAGCCTACGGCGCGCCAAGTCCGTTGCTGAATACCTCATCAAACACGGCATTGACCCTGCGCGCATTGACACAAAAGGTTATGGTCCCGACAAGCCCGTTGCCGACAACGACACCGACGAGGGACGAGCCAAGAACCGACGTGTTGAGTTCATCATCACTAAAGACTAACCATGCAGAAAACATCCATTCCCAAAGGCACTCGCGACTTTTCTCCTCGAGAAATGGCACGACGCAACTATATCTTCGAAACCATCAAGCGTGTTTACGCCCTCTACGGTTTCCAACAAATCGAAACACCTGCCATGGAGAACCTTTCTACCCTCATGGGCAAATATGGTGACGAAGGCGACAAATTGCTCTTCAAGATTCTCAACTCCGGCGACTACCTCGCCTCCGCTAATTCTGACGCTCTCGAAGCTCGTGACAGTGTCCGACTCATGCGTGACATTGCCGAGAAAGGATTACGCTACGACCTCACCGTTCCCTTCGCGCGCTATGTCGTACAACACAATGCCGACATCACCCTCCCGTTCAAACGTTACCAGATCCAACCCGTTTGGCGTGCTGACCGACCTCAAAAGGGACGCTACCGCGAGTTCTATCAGTGCGACGCGGACATCGTCGGCACCGACAGTCTCCTGCAAGAGGCAGAACTCATAGCCATCCTTCGCGAGGTTTTCTCGCGGCTCAACATCAACGTCACCCTCCATCTCAACAACCGAAAGATTCTCACGGGCATCGCCGACGTGGCGGGGGCTGCCGACCACATTACCGACATCACCGTCGCCATCGACAAACTTGACAAGATTGGCATTGACAACGTCAAAGCCGAGATGCGTGACAAGGGTGTCTGTGACGATGCAATTCTCAAGTTGCAACCCATCCTCGAACTCCAAGGCTCCAACGCGGAGAAACTCAGCCAACTCCGCACCATCTTCGATGGCAAGTCCGAAGCGGGCATCAAAGGCGTCGAGGAGACCGAGACCATCCTTTCCTTCCTGCCTTTCTCTGACTCGACACGGTTCACCGTCACCCTCGACCTCACGCTGGCGCGCGGACTCAACTACTACACGGGAGCCATCCTCGAGGTCAAGGCCAACGACGTTCCGATGGGCTCCATCAGCGGTGGCGGTCGCTACGACAACCTCACGGGCGTGTTCGGACTGCCTGGACTCTCGGGCGTCGGCATTTCTTTCGGTGCCGACCGCATCTACGACGTGCTCACTGCGCTCGACCTCTTCCCTAAGGAAACGGAGCAAACCACATCCTTGCTCTTCGCGTGCTTCGGTGACGACGAACTGCGCTACGCCTGCCGTCTTGCCACTGAGACGCGTGCCGCCGGCATCCCGACCGAAATCTACCCTTCACCTGCCAAGATGAAGAAGCAACTCGCCTATGCCGACGCCAAACACATTCCTTATGTTGCCATCATCGGTTCGGACGAAATGGCGGACAACACCGTCATGCTCAAGAACATGACCACAGGCGAACAACAAAAAATCTCCATTTCCGAAGTCATCAACCTCTTGAAAAACACCTGACGAAACGTTCCCGATTTCTATTATTGAACGCTTCTGACTTTAAGAATCAATCCCAGTCATGCGAATGCTTGACTGGGATGCCTATTTCCTTGAATAATCATCCACATCTACTTCACCTTCGATGACAACGGATACTTGAGGTTCTTGCTACCCGTATAGTAAGCCTTCAAATAGCCCACTTTGATTTTCGCTTCGACATAAACCGGAATGTGATTGGCATCGTCGGTCATCCAAATCTTCATTGCGTCCTCACTCTCAAACACCTTGCCCTTGATGACCTTTGGCACCAACTTGATGCAACGGAACTTCTGACCGTTCTTCAACTTCACCGTGCCGCGACCGGCATATCGAACGTCAAGGTCATACTTCTGCCCCTCGTCGTCATATACGATGGTGAACGGCACCTTGTCACCCACTTTCAACCCGTCGTAATTTGGAAAGTTGCGCAACTTGTAGATGGCGGTCACCATGTCGTTCACCTCACCGTCAAAGGAGAAGGTCTTGGTCTCCGTGCCGCGCTTGCGCAGGCATGAGGTCTTCACGCTCGTTTCCTTGCTGCTTTGCGACAGGAAGGTAAACCTGTCTTCCGCCCAATATTCTCCCTCATGCGCCGCGCGCACATAATATCGCGGCGTTAAGGTCTCCTTGTTGACGAAACTCGTGAACGTGTCTCTCACGGTATAGAATTTCTCGAACGTGTTCACCGTCTTACCCGCCGCTTCCAATCGCCACACTTTCTCCTTGCCGCACGTGGCGTTCGACACCGAGAACTCCGCCCTTGCGGCGTTCACCCAGATAAAGCCTAAGTTGAAATAAGCGTCATAACTGATTTTTTCCCCCTCATCAAACGCCTTGTATGCATTCTGACTGCTCGCCGTGACGCAAGCCACCATGCCAAGCGCTGCCAATACCCAAAGTTTCATGTTCGTTTTCATGGCTCTCTTGTTTTAGTCTTTTTCGTTTTCCAACAACACTTTTGGTTTCATCGTCTCTATGTCCTTCAAACTCGGATTCCACTCCTGCTCCACGTCCCAGTTGGCGCGTAACTTCATGCCTTCTTTCATGTAGTAAGTCGCCTCCGCTTGACGATTTAACATCCAGTCACCCGGAGTGTAGCGTTCGTCGCCGTTCTCGTCAACATACATTCTCAAGAAGTAGGTGTCTGGTTGTACATATTCAAAACGCGTGCCATCTTTCTCGTAAGGCAACTCGCTCACTACGTCATCATGGTCGCTCAACAACTGCAATCGCGCTTTTTCCAATTGTTCTGTCAGAGCCTCATCCTCAGGTATCACGAACACCACGAGGTTGGCGTAATTCTCCTTGCCGTCTATCACCCATTCCGACTGCTGCCGGCTATTCACCTTGCCGTCTATGGTAGTCACAGCGTCACTGTCCACCTCCACCCTATATTTCATGTCTTGCTTCCAGTCCGCGCGCAAGTTGACCTTCGCATACGCACTATTGGTCGTGTCCGCCGGCATGAGGATAAAGGATACTGAATCCACCGCCTTCCATACGCTGTCCGCCGTCGCCAGCAAGTGTACCTTCTCCGTGTCGAAACGGGTCATAGGGGCGGGTGCCGTAATCACTGCCGTCTCCCACTCTTGCACCTTATTCTTCGGCAGCGTGAGTTGAACGGAGTTTCCCTTGGCCGACTCCCGTTCTTTCTCCACTTGTCTTCTCAGGTTCTTGATGTTATACCGTGCCTTCACCGTGTCGGTCTCCGTCACCGTGCTTCCCGTGCTGTCCTGCCTTTCGTAGGTCACGGTCAGTGCCACCACTTCCGTCCATTGGGTCGCGCTGTCCGCTATCCACACCTTTATGCTGTCTTTCCCCGTGTTGTAGGTGGTCATCAACTGCCCGTCACCTTCCGCCAGTGCTATTCGCGGTGCCGTCTCGCTCGTTTCTTGCATGTAGATGTCCACCCTGTTCGCCATCGGGCGCGTCGTCTTCACAACCCTCTGACGACTTGGCTTGTTCATTGACGCAAGCAGCAACAAATCGTTCGGATAGAACAAAGTCTCCGTGCGTTGCACAATGCTATCCACCACCATCGAGTCTCCTTCCGCCCCGTCCTTCTCGCTGTCCCGTTTTCTCCACACGGTGTCATTCACCGTCACTTGCTCCGACCGTGTCGTGACACTGCTGTCCAACCATCCGAACATCTCCCCTTCCGTGTACAGGTAGTCTCCGTTTGCGTCTTTCAGCGCGAACACCTCATATCGTCCTTCCTTGACGTTCCTTATCGTGAACTTCCCGTTCTCGTCACTCCGGGCTATGCGTGCGGGCATCCTGTATCTCGGACCCACGCTGTCCTGCCGTGCCGTGTCAAACGGCTCATACAGCCCCACTATCATTCCCTCCATCGGGCTCAACGTCTGGGCGTTCAGCACCGTGCCGCTCATCTCCATGCTGTCTATGCTCGCCCCTGTCGAGAAGGCGTAGGTGTATCCCTTCAGGGCGTTGCCCTCGTTCAGGTCGCACACGGCGTTGCCGAAGTCTATCGAGTAGGTCGTGTTCTCGCGCAGCGTGTCGTTGAACTCCACCGTCAGTTTCTTTCCGTTGGCGGTGATGACGGGTGCTATCTCCTGTGGTGGCGACACCACGATGTTCTTCTGCGCGTCCTTCAACTGTATGTTCTCGTCAAACCACAACTCCACGCGCTTCGGATGAACGTTCGTCGCGTTGCGGGTTGGCGAACACGTCCTCTCCCTCGGGGCGGCTACGTCCTGCGGACCGCCCTGCGGACCTGTCCCCTTGTTGGCGCACGCCATCAGCAACTGTGCCGCCACCGCCAACCATACTATTCTTGTTTTTCCCATGCTTCTTTTTTCTTGCTTGCCCGTCACTTCTTCATTTCGCAAAAATACTTATAAAAACCTCTATCTTTGTATTCCTTAACTAAGATTTTCAGATTTGCCCATGCGCAGTGCCTTCTTTTTCCTGCTCCGCTATTTCTGTTTTTGGCTTCTCTACTTCCTCGTCGCCAAAGTGCTTTTCCTCCTTTTCAACGCCAACTTCACCGCCCTTCTTTCCCCGTCCGAGGTTGCGAAAGTCTTCTTCCATGGTCTCAAGATGGATCTCTCCGCCGCTGCCTACCTCTCCCTCCTGCCGGGAGTCATGCTCGCGCTCTCCTTCTTTTTCCCTGCCGTTGCCTTTCGTGTCATAAGGATCTACACCTGCGTCGCCCTGCCCCTTGTCACGCTCATCGTGCTGGGCGACATGTCCCTCTACCCCGCTTGGGAGTCGCGCATCGACCAGCAGGTGTTCCCTTACCTCTCCGACCCCTTGGCAGTCTTCCGTAGCGTCAGCTTGCCGCAACTCCTGCTCTCCGTGCTGGCTTGGCTGACCATTTCGGCTCTTTTCCTTTTCCTCTTCTTCAAGTCGTTCTGCCTCTCGCGCACCACCTCGAGGAGTCGCCACGCCGTCACCTTCTCCTTCCTCACGCTCCTGCTCACCACCCTGCTCATCCTGCCCATGCGGGGAGGCATTGACACCGCTCCGCTCAATTTTTCCTCCATCTATTTCTCCGAGAAGCCCTACGCCAATCATGCCGCCTACAACTCCTTCTGGTGCTTCTTCCGCGCCCTCACCCACAACGACTACTCTCGCAACCCATTCCATTACTCTTCGCCCGACGAGGCCCTCGACGTCCTCACGCGCCGTGCCGCACAGTCGCTCCCTGCCGACTCGTTGCCCGTCCATGTCCGCGCTGCCGACGGCAAACCCGTCAACGTCATCCTCGTCATTCTCGAATCCTTCTCTGACCGTGTCATCCAATCGCTCAACGGCATGGACGGTCTCACGCCCAACATCGACCGCATGGTTGCCGAGGGCATCGCCTTCACCAACTGCTACGCCACCGGCAGCCGCTCCGACCGCGGTCTCAGCGCGCTCCTCGCCCAGTATCCCGCCCTTTCGGGCGGTGCCTCGTCCATCCTTGGATTCCCGGACAAGATGCGCCATGCCGACTACCTCCCCGCGCTCTTCAAGCGCAACGGCTACGACGTGGCTTTCCACTACGGCGGCGACCTCGACTTCTACAACACCAAGATGATGCTCATCCAGTCTGGCGTTGACAACGTCTTCTCGCGCTCCGACTTCCCTGCCTCCGTCGCCATGATGTCCAAGTGGGGTGCTCCTGACGAATACCTCTATTCCGAATTTGCCGACTTCGTCCTCACGCCGCGAACCAAACCGCTCTTCGCCGTCGTCTATAACATCTCCACCCACGAGCCCTTCGACCTTCCGCCACACTCCCCGCTCGCCCACGCTGACACCGAGAGCCAACGCTACCTCAATGCCGTCACCTACTGCGACAGTTGCCTCGGTGCCTTCGTTGACCGCCTCCGCCGCTCACCCTCATGGGCGCACACGCTGCTCATCGTCACCGCCGACCACACCTCCCTCCTCCCCGAGCCGCGCACCGACGTCACTCGCCCCGAGTCCTACCGCATCCCTATGATCTGGACCGGTGGAGCCGTCACCGACACCCTCACCATCGACTACATCTGCTCGCAAACCGACCTCGGCACCACCCTCGCACAGCAACTCGGGTTTGCGGATTCCGCCACATCGCCACTATTAAAAAACCTCTTCTCGCAAGACCACTACGCCTTCTACTTCCGCAAGGAGGGTTGGGGGCTCATCTCCCCCGAACTTGCCCTCTATCGTGACATTGACAACGACACCGACACCTATTTCTATGGAGCCGACTCCCCCTTCCGCGACTCCCTCCTCCACTTCGCCCAGTCCTACGTCCAATACCTCCACCACGACTTCACACAAAAATAACTTTGTTAAAATCCACACCTTTATCAACTTTTCTCAATTATATCCTTATCTTTGCCGCTGACATTCAACGTTATCTATTGACTACAACAAGCAAATACAACACGCAAACAACTAATTCTCAATTAGTTGTGCGCATCACTGTGAGTAAACTACACGCTCTCAACCGTTTATAATCTTATTATATTGTCATTTCCTATCACGCTCGGGCGCAAATGCGCCCGGGCGTGAACTGTTTTTACACCATTAACCTATTAAAATGAAAATCATGAAACATAAACTCCTTTTTCTTGTTTTGTCCTTGCTCTTCATCAGCAAAAACGTATTGGCATACGACTTTGAAGTCGACGGAATCTATTATGGCCTTGAAACAACTTCAATGACCGCTTATGTAACGGGCGCAACAGGGTCGGGGGGAGGATATTCTGGTAATATAATTATACCATCAAAGGTTACCTATAACACCAAAGAGTTAGATGTCACTGCTATACATAATAAAGCTTTTTATGGATGTAATATCAGTAGTATTACCATTCCCAATTCAATTGTTTCTATCGGAGAAAGTGCTTTCTACGTATATTTCCATTGGATTCAATAGCTGACTAGTGTGGAAGTATTATTAACAAAAAAGGATGTCATAACACTTGGCTATGGCATCCTAATTTTTGAGGTGATTCCTCGCTCATTCAGAACCTACTTGAGTAGTGAGACGAATGAGAGCGGTGAGAACTGTGAGAGCTGTGAGAAGAGTGCGACACATGAGAACCATGTTGGTTAGCATGAAGCTGCGTACTCACAGGCTGCTCCAGAATCAGAGATTGTCCCCGCTCAGTGATAGACACCTCGTTACTATTCGTTACCTTTGCAATTACATCCTTGCTCAGGTTTGAAGCATACGTGGTTCCAGCAAGAAGGGCAGAGACCAAAAGAAATAATACTCTCTTCATTGAACCTCCTTTTTTAATTGGTTAAACATATAATTAACTATCACTCTTGGCTTACGCCAATTTTCGCGCAATTGCTTTTACAGAAACATGCCCCTTTTGTGGGACACTTTCTTCATAAATCATCAATTCATATCTTTGTGATTTAAGATATTCACCAACTTCCCCTTGTACTGGTAATTCTAAATAGTTTCCACCATGTATTTCTGGTGTCTCAATTACGAACAATCCATTAAATTTGACCATCTGAGATAGAACTTTCAATATTTCTTTTGAATACAGATGTATATTTAGCATAATATCACAGCAAGATTGAATCTTTAGCCTATCAATATCCTCTTTAGATATAAATACTCTTTTCATTCCATGCTGTTCTTTCCATTCTTCTACGAAGTTTAATGCTTTGGCATCTAAATCGATACCATGCACTTCATATCCTTTTTTCGCCAACCATTGTAAATGTCTGCCATATCCACATGGTACATCATAGATAATTGGATTATTACATTGAATCAATAATTCTTCTGTTAAGTATTTCTCCAAAAATGGAGATATTGTTGTATTTCCGTCAACCGGTGGTGGCATAGGAGTATACTTCAGCTCAGGCTTTATGTGTGCGCTATGATGCTTCTGATTAGAAGCAAATAGTCCTCCGCATTGCTGGCGGAGCTTGCATCCCTCACACTCGGGCAGATATGTATCTTTCCAATCAGAGATTGCATTGACTGCAAACTTCCTTATTTCGTAAGGCAACACACATAGCTGAGCATTATATACACGGGTACAGATACCACGATTTGCCAAAAGCAAGACAGCTTGTTTCAGTTCCTCGTTGTAATCGTATGGGTCTATCCACAATTCGTCGAGATTGGTATCTGCGTTGCCTGTAGTTTCCATTTGCAGGAATGCCACTTGGCTTACAAAGGGGAAATTGTGATAGATGTAATCGGCCAGTTGTGGCAATCGCTTATAGGTCTGCTTATGCACTACTATTCTCGGCCCGATACGCTGATGGAACAACGCGAGATTGTAAAGCCCTTGCACCGTCTTATAGAATGTCTTAGCTCCTACGATGCGGTTATGCTCATCGGCAATGTCTGAGAAAATCGGCACATCTATTTGTAAGTCGTGATGCTTACACATAGCCAATTTCATAGCATAGCTTTTATCTGCAAACTTCACTCCATTGGTTAGCAAACTAATTCCCGCTTTCGGCTGATATTTCTGTATCTGCTTTATGAGGTCAAATAACTTGTCACCTATCAGCGTAGGCTCACCGCCAGTAATGCCAACCTCTACCGTATTCTTGTCTATTAACGAAATCAGTTTGAGATTGAATGGCGTTTTGTCCTCTTCTTCAGCAACAGGAGGCTGCGGACACATGATGCAGCGGTGATTACAACGCTCTGTGGCAAAGATAGCATTGTGCATTGACCTTATTTCATAGAGGAACACTATTTCGCCCCTTTTGTTAATCAGCACCACATCGCCCTCATTAAAATCGTCAAGCGTCTGGACATTCCCTACACATGGCTTGCCTCCACTAATATTCTCGCTGTTTGTAATCAAGGCAGCATAGCCCGATGGCAAATCCTTTGCATCTGCCTTTACGAGTATCTCGTCCTTTCGGTTAAAGATGCTCTTTCCTTTCAACGTTATTCGGCCAAGGATGTCCGATTCGATATTGAATGCTGTTCCGTTAATCTGTTTCATATCGTTCTAATTTATCCAAGACCAAAATATTCTGTTTGTCTCTGGATCATGCTTCTTTAGCAACTCAAACAAGTAGTGCATAATCGCAGTATTCTTTTTGCACATATCGCTCGTAGGACGATGCCCCACCATGTCACCCTGCTCAGAATAGTTGCGCACAGGGTCTGCTCCACAATAGGGCTGGAAAACACACTCGGAACACATGGGCAAACATTCCGTGCAAGCGTTCTCAATGATGTTGTGTAGCTTCTCGCCGTTGAACATCGACTGATAGCTGTCTTCATTCACATTGCCCAGTTTGAAATAGTAGTCCTTGAAACGCGCCAACATTCTGCCCTCATCGGCTACATAGACGTTGCCGTCCCAGTCATAGATTGCTCCTGCAATGCCGACACCTGCGGGAGATTGCAAGTCCACAAAACCCGTTGCAAAGGGCGTGAGTATTCGCTTCAACAGCAGAGCCGCATATCCCTCAATGAAGAAAGTTCCCTGCTTGTTCAGTTCTATGATATAGTCAAGACCTTCCTTGAAGTTCTCGATAAAATCCTCCACGGGATAGGCTATCTTTTCCTTGTATTGCTTGGCAAAGCCATACGGATTCAAAGCGCGAAGGAAAATGTTGTTGTAGCCCATACGAACATATTCATCGATAATCTCCTTGAAGTGGCCGAGACTGTATTTCGATGTTGTCATCAGTGCCGACACGCTGTCCTGCCCACATATCTCACGAATCATCTTGATGTTCTCCTCAAACTTCTCATGGGTATGCGTCGTATCTTGGAGCGGACGGTTTATATTGTGCAATTCCTTTGGTCCATCAAGCGAGGTCGAAATGTCGCACTTATGCTTCTTCAAATATTTCACCATGTCAGGGGTGAGCAGCGTGACATTTGTACAGATTACAAATCCCAGGTCTTTCTTCTTGAAAAGGTTTTGCCATTCTGCTTCCTCAATGATGTACTTCACCATCTCAAAATATGTCGAAGGGTCTCCGCCTTGGAACTCAATTTTGATGCAGGGTGACGGAGATTGGAAGATGGTTTTCACCACATTCTTAGCCGTCTGCTTCGTCATGTCTGCTTCATGATCGTCCATGTTCTTTCGTGCCACTTGGCAATAGATACAACTGGAATTGCAGCGCAAAGTCGGCACCACCATGTGCAGGCTGGTGAAATCTCTCAATATACTTTTTTTTGTCCTAAACTTAGTAGCTAGCATATTTACCACGTCCTCCACTTTGTCGGTCGTGGCAATTTGCTTCGATGCAATGTCTTGGAACACCGTTGACTTCACATCCAGTTCCTTGTTGATGAATTTCTCGAAATCCTCATTACGAAGGAAGATGTACTCGCCAACATCATTCGTTAGCAAGTACTCAGACTCATTGAAGCGGGCGAAGCGGAAGGGGAGTATTTGGTAATCACTCATTTGCTAACTGGTTTAAAAGCTTCCTCAACAATCAAATCACGAATATGGCCAAATTGCTGATTCGTATTAAAGCGAACCTGCTGGTCTATAAGTTCATTGCAAAACTGCTTGACTATCACATCCGAAATGTCATTGCCATCCTTTGCCTCAAAAGTGGCAATAACATTGCTACCAGACGTTTCCTGATGAATATAGAATCGGTCTGTGAACTTATAGCAAGCAGCAACAAGAGATTCTTTGGCATAAATAGCCATATCAACGACAACTTGAAATCTATTCTTATCAAGTTCGGTCACAGGGAATTTCAATTCGGCCATATCCTTTATTTCTCTGCGCCCCTCACAGCACCATCAAGGAAGCATTTTAACCTTTACTATATGCAGAAGCGTGGCACTGATTACACCCACTCTTCTATAGGAGGTCCTGAGAAAACCTTGCATCTTGAATGGTGTAGAACAGCCCACGCTATACGCGCGAACCATCATACTCCCTTGCGATGCTTAAGAAATTTCTCAGGTTTCCTATAGCAAGAGAAGCATAACGCTTCGTATTGTCAATATGTCTTGCAAAGATGGCATGTCGCCACTATGCGTTGTAAAGGTAATAAAAAACTTCAATTATCGTAACTTTTGGTGTCACATAGATGTGATTTTACGCGCGAAACAATGATTTTATGCCATCTTCTAAATTGTGTACCTTTGCAAGGTAATGTATAGGAACCAATATTATTGGCAAGTCATTTAGAATGGAATTAAAGACTTTGATAGCAGAATGTACTGCATACGATTTCAAGGTGATGCTTGAAGAGAAGAAACCTAAGAGTTGGCTGAAAAGCGTAAGCGCTTTTGCCAATGGCTTGGGTGGTTCCCTTTTCTTTGGCATTGATAATGACGGAGTCGTCAAAGGACTTGATGACGTGCAGTTTGTTTGCGAGGCTATCAGTAGCAGGATTCGTGACTATATGGATCCCCTACCAGAGGTAGAGATGATTCCTCATGACATAGATGGCTTGCACATCTTGCAACTCAAAGTCAATGCTGGGCATTACACACCATATTATTACGTTGGCGATGGTCAGCGCATAGCCTTTATCCGTGTCGGTGATGAGAGCCTTCCTGCCACGGCAGAGCAAATGGTACGCTTGGTACTGAAAGGTTCTAATAAGACCTACGATTCACTTCATACGGATTATAAGGTCGAAGACTATGCTTTCACGATATTAGCGAATACTTTCAAAGACCGCACCAAACAAGAATGGGACAAGAAATATCTCTTGTCGTTTGGACTGGTAACAGGTGCTGGGAACCTAACGAATGCTGGCGCATTGTTTGCTGATGACTGTCCTTTATGGCAATCTCGTCTTTATTGCACACGATGGGATGGAAAGGAAAAGGGTGATGCCATCAACGATGCAGAATTTACAGGCAATGTCCTCATGCTGCTCCGTGAATCCATGAACTTTGTGAAGTCAAATACCAAGAGAGGCTGGGAGAAACTGCCTGATGGACGAAAGAATAAACCAGAGTATGCAGAACGTGCTGTTTTGGAAGCAATGGTAAACCATTTCATCCATCGCGATTATACTGTGATGGGGAGTGAAGTTCATCTTGACATTTACGATGACCGGCTTATTGTCACATCTCCTGGTGGAATGTACAATGGTATGCTGATACAGGATTTGGACATCAAAGATGTGTCTTCTGAAAGGCGCAATCCCATTCTCGCAAACGT
>JAFSQL010000011.1 GCA_017446585.1 Paludibacteraceae bacterium | reverse complement strand
GTCGTTCGTGGACAATGCCGTCACCGTTATCTGGTCTATCGCGAACGTCGCCGTCAAGTCCAAGTCGCTCGTGACCGTCAACGCTCGAGGGTTGTCCGTGTTGCCGTCACTCCATTGCACGAAGTGGTAGTGGTCACTTGGTGTCGCTGTCAGCGTCGTCACCATGCCATAGTTGAACACGCCACCGCCACTCGCCGTGCCGTTGTCGCCCGATGTCACGTTCACCGTATAGCTCAGAATGGAATATATCGCCGTGTACGTTCCGCTACCTGTCACCGTGAATGAACGTGGATTGTCCGTGTTGCCATCCTGCCAACGAACGAACTCCCAACCGGCAGCCTCCGTTGCTGTCAACGTCGCAGTCGAACCATACTCATACTCACCTCCACCTTCTACACTTCCGTGTTCCGCAGCGTCAGGAACACCATTTATCACATAGGTTTCTATCTCAAACGTTGCCACCAAATCAGAATCACTCTCCATCGTGATCATTCTGTTGGCAACGATACTGCCATCGCTCCAACTTACAAATTTATACCCGGTCTCCGCCGTTGCGGATATGTTCACCAAATCACCATGATCATGCGTGCTACTTCCATTCGGGCTTACATGTCCATATAGAGGTGTGTCCGTCGAAACGTTCAGTGTATATCGGTTTATCTCGAACACTGCTTCCAAATCCAAGTCCGACGTGATTTCTTCCTCTCGGCTTGCGTTCGTGTTGCCGTCGCTCCATCTCACGAAGTGATAACCCGTGTTCGCGGTCGCTGTCAACGTAGCTATTTCTTTATAGGTATATTCTCCGGCTCCTTCCACGGTTCCGAATGAGTCATCATTCTTTGTCAAAGTCACCGTGAACGTGTCAACAGCAAACACAGCCGTCAACGTTACATCACACGTGACGGTTGTGTCTTTCGAAGCATTCGTGTTACCGTCGCTCCACCTGAGGAAGTGGTGCCCTTCATTCGGTGTTGCTGCAATTGAGACGACCGTACCATAGTCATATTCACCGCTACCACTCACAATGCCCATCTCGTTATCATTCGCTGTCAGCGTAACCGTGATTTTGTCTATTTCAAACACAGCCTCTAAATCCAAGTCCGATGTGATTTCTTCCTCTCGGCTTGCGTTCGTGTTGCCGTCGCTCCATCTCACAAAGTGATAACCTGTGTTCGCGGTCGCTGTCAACGTCGCCACTTCTTTATAGGTATATTCTCCTGCTCCATCCACGGTTCCGAATGCGTCTTCATTCTTTGTCAAAGTCACCGTGAACGTGTCTATCGCGAACACCGCGGTCAATGTCGTGTCGCTTGTCACCGTCACGTCATAAGGATTGGCGGTGATACCATTACTCCATTCTACCAAGTGGTGACCTTCAGCCGGTGTTGCTGTTAGTGTTGCTGTCGATTGGTAGATATACTCTCCTCCCCCATCCACGGTTCCCAAAGCGTCATCATTGGCATTCACCACGACGTCAAACGTGTCAATGGCAAAGACTGCGGTATATGTCAAGGCCGAAGTTACCGTCACAATACGGTCTTTCTCCATGTTCTCATCCTCCGCCCACTTAATAAAGTGATACCCAGTATTCGGTATTGCGTGAATATCTGCGGTGATATTATATTCATAATCGCCTGTTCCGAGCGTGCTGCCAAAACTGTCATCATTGGCGACTACCTCAAGGTGGCATTTCGTTCCGGGTATCGGCTCAATAAACGTGAAGTTCTTCCAATAGTTTGCAGCCTTATAGAGATCTACACTCTCGGCATGCACAAGAAGAGTCCCCGTATAATTAAATCTTGGATCAGCAGAACACGTTGGCGGTGTCATAGCCCAACACGTTACGTCCGACAGGTTCGTACAGTTTCTGAATGCGTTGCTACCTACGCTTTCCACGCTGTTTGGCAAAGTAATGGAAGTCAACCCGATGCAGTCGAAAAAGGCTTCCTTGCCAATGGAGGTTACGCTATTCGGTATGTCTATCGCCGTCAGACTTTGGCAGTCATAGAAAGTACCAAGCCCTATCTCCGTCACACCGTTAGGTATATTCACGTTCGTCAACGACGTACAGCCATAAAAAGCATAATCACCAATTGCGGTGACAATCTCTGGCAGAACAATGGTGGTCAACGACGAACAACCCTGAAAAGCACGGTCTTCAATAGTTTCCACATTGACAGGTATCGAAACGCTACTCAAGCCTGTGCAGTTATAGAAGGTACCTCGACTCACGCTCGTGACATACGCGGGCAAAGTCAAACTGCTCAAACTCGTACATCCATTGAAAGCAAACTCACCAATATCCGTGACTGAAGTTGGGATAGTGATACTCGTCAACCCACTACAATTATTGAACACATCATCTCCAATGCTCTTCACGCCATTCGGAATCACAAACGAGGTCAATCCCGTACAACTCTCAAAAGCATTGTCACCAATCGTCAACACGCCATTAGGAATCGTAATATCAGTCAACGACGAACAACCACTGAACGAATAGTCACCTATAGTTGTCACGCCGCTCGGAATCGTCACGCCACTCAACGACACACAGCCGCCGAACGTCCCGTCCGCAATGCTTGTCACGCCACTTGGAATATTGACACTCGCCAACGATGCGCAATTATAAAATGCGTTCTCTCCGATATTTGTCACGCCAGCAGGAATATCAACACTCGTCATCGAAGAGCAACCCTCGAAAGCGGATCCCGCTATGATATTGCAATTTGGATGAATCTCACACGATGTGATTGACGTTGATTGCGCCTTTATCAAGGCATAATACGTATTCTCTGAATTTGAAAGATAACGGGCATTATCATACGAAGCATACATCAAATTGTCACAACCGTCAAAGGCGGACGAACCGATACTCGTCACCGTGTTCGGAATATTCACAATCAACAATCCCGAACAGTTATAAAAAGCATTACTTCCTATCGATGTCAGATTAGCTTGTATATTGACACTCGTCAATAACGGACAGTCATAAAACGCTCCGGCGTTAATGGCGGTCACCGTGTACGAATTTGAACCATACGTCACCGTGCTTGGAATCGTGACGCTGCCCGTATATTCTCCGCTATACGAATTATACGCCGCGCCTCTATACGTCACCGTCGCCGTGCCATTCGACGTGTTGAAATCATAATATATACCATTGACACTTGTGTCCGACGCGACAACCAATTGCGTCAAACTCATCACGAACATTATGAAGCTAAAAATACGTTTCATTTTCTCCTAATTTTCTTGGGCGAACTCTGCATTTTAATTAAAATCTTTCAAATTTAAGGATTAATAATTAGGAAACCTTTTTAAGACAATTTTATTTTTCTTTTTTGCCGCCTTTTCTTGTTGAAGAACATCTTTTCCATAAAAAAAAGACGGTGCGCTTCCTTCAAGAAGCGCACCGCACTATTTCATTATTTCCCTACTCTATAAATTAGAGGTCGGTAATCTTTTGGAATCTTGGAACGAGCAGTTTCATGCCGCCCCATGCCAAGAGATAAGCCACGGCACATACTGAGAACATCACGGTATAACCGAGTTGTGTTCCCAATTTCTGATCGCAGTAACCCGCAAGCAACTGAATGAGCACGCCACCAAGACCGCCCATGGCAGTACCGATACCGGTTACTGTACCTACGGCTTTCTTAGGGAACATGTCCGAAACGGTTGAGAACAAGTTGGCTGACCATGCCTGATGAGCCGCTCCTGCAAGAGCTATAATGGCAATGGCAAGAACCAAACCGGTCATGCTACCTGCGCCACCAACTCCCGCTGCCGTTTGAGTCAACAAGAGCAGGATTGGAACGAATGCTATCATCAACAATGAGGTCATACGTGCCTTATACGTTTCCATTCCTTTGTTCATCAACGTCAATGGAATAGAACCGCCATAGACCGAACCGACAATAGCCACACCGAACACGATGAAGTTCGTAATCATCACGGTGCGCAACATGATTGGGTCATCCGTAGGCGTACCTGCAGGGAAGAACTGTTGCTTCACATACGTTGGCAACCAGAACAGCAAGAACCACCAAATACCATCGGTTAAGAACTTACCTACGGCGAAACTCCACGTTTGCTTATAGGTCAACATCTTACCCCATGACACTGGTTTCTCCTCCTTAACTTCAGCAGCGTTCTCCGTTTCAGCGTCATCTTGGTTGATATAGTCAAATTCCGCTTGGGTAATGACACCTGCCTCCAACTTCTCTTTTGGAGATTTGTAAATCTTGCCCCAGAAAATCAACCACAAAAAGCCAATAAGACCCGTGATAATGAACGCCATTTGCCAACCGTGAAGACCGAAGAACAAATTCTGATCATTCCACGTGAGCAGACACCATGGCACGAAAATGGCGCAAATCATCGCACCGATGTTCGAACCTGAGTTGAAGATACCGGTAGCCAAAGCGCGCTCCTTCTTAGGGAACCACTCTGCAACGGCTTTAATGGACGATGGGAAGTTTCCTGCCTCACCAGCGCCAAACAACGAACGAGCCACGCAGTGAGCCGCAAGCGACTTGCCCATGAAGGCACTCAATATACCTGCCACCGACCACAAAATCAGTGAGCATGCAAGACCCAACTTCGTTCCTATCTTGTCAATAATCCACCCTGCCACCAAAGTGAAGCCGGCATAGAAAGCGGTAAATATCGAAGTCAAGTACGAGAAGTCTTGCGAGGTCCATCCGAACCCTTCCTCCGAACACATGTAGTCTTTCAAGAAGCCTATCACGTTTCGGTCCATGTAATTGATGGTCGTGGAGAAGAGCAACAACGCCGCAAATGTCCAGCGGTATTTACCCACAGTCGCCGTGACCTTATTCACGTTTTCCTTTGTCATAAATTAAAATTAAGGTTATAAGTCTGTTGAAAAGAAAAGGAGACAAAATCAATGTCTGACCTTGTCTCCTTTTGTCTGTTTTTACTTGTTACGAACTTTCTTGGCAATAGCCAAAGCGTCCTTGCAGAGTTCGGTGATCTTGCCCCATTCCTTTGCGGCAATCACGTCCTTAGGGAACAAGTTGCTGCCCATGCCCACACAAGTGACACCAGCGTCAAACCATCCCTTCAAGTTCTCTTCCTCTGGCTTTACACCACCTGTCACCATGATGTTCGACCATGGCATAGGAGCGCGAAGTCCCTTCACAAATTTTGGTCCGAGCACGTCACCAGGGAACACCTTCGTAACGTCACAACCCAACTCCTGAGCCTTGCCCACTTCACTTACAGTACCACATCCTGGCATGTAAGGAACCAAACGACGGTTGCATACAGGAGCAATCTCCGGATTGAACAATGGACCAACGATGAAGTTTGCGCCGAGTTGCAAATACATAGCGGCGGTGCCTGGGTCAACCACGCTGCCAACGCCCAAAATCAAATCTGGGCACTCCTTAGCGGCGAACTTCACCAATTCACCAAAAACCTCGTGAGCGAAGTCACCGCGGTTCGTGAACTCGAACACACGAATACCACCTTCGTAGCACGCCTTTACAACTTCCTTCGCAATCTCGAGGTTGCCATGATAAAACACAGGAACGATACCGGTTTCCTTTGCGGCACACATCACCTGCATCTTCGAAAATCTTGCCATTTTCTTCTATTCGTTTTTATGAGTTAATCCTTAGTTTTTTTAGCGTTGTACGCGACCTGAAGTGTTACCTCCTGCAAGGCTCTCAACCTCGTCAACAGTAACCAAGTTGTAGTCACCATTGATGGTATGCTTCAATGCGCTTGCGGCAACGGCAAACTCAAGAGCCTCACCTTGGGTCTTCTTCGTCAACAAACCGTGGATAACACCACCCGAGAATGAGTCACCACCACCTACGCGGTCAATGATTGGGTTGATGTCATAACGTTTGCTCTCATAGAACTCCTCGCCATTGTAAATCAAAGCCTTCCATCCGTTATGGGTAGCAGAGAATGATTCACGAAGTGTAGAAATCACATACTTGAAGCCGAATTCTTTCGCCATTTGTTTGAAGATACCCTTGTAGCCCTCAGCACCTGTTTCACCCTTCTCGACATTGCTGTCTGGTTTGAAACCAAGGCAGAGTTCAGCGTCTTCCTCGTTGCCGATGCAAACGTCAACATACTTCATCAAAGGCTTCATGATGCTTTGTGCCTTCTCGCTCGTCCACAATTTTTTGCGGAAGTTCAAGTCAACAGATACCGTGACACCATTACGCTTTGCAGCTTCGCATGCAAGCTTCAACAAGTCTGCTGCCTTGTCGCTAATGGCAGGTGTGATACCGCTCCAATGGAACCATGCGGCACCTTTCATGATAGCATCAAAATCAAAATCGCTTGGATCTGCCTCTGCAATGGCACTGTTAGCGCGGTCATAAATCACCTTGCTTGGACGCATCGACGCTCCGGTCTCGCTGAAATAGATACCTACACGGTCTCCACCACGTGCGATATAGTCCGTCTTAACGCCATAACGACGCAACGAGTTCAAAGCGGCTTGACCTATCTCGTGCTTTGGCAATTTGCTTACAAAGTAAGCCTCGTGACCATAGTTAGCGCAGCTAACTGCCACGTTTGCCTCGCCACCACCAAAGATGACGTCAAATTTGTCCGTTTGAACGAAACGTGTGTTGCCCGGGGTTGAGAGACGCAACATAATCTCACCCATCGTTACAATCTTTGCCATAATGTAGATGTAATTTTGATAATTAAGTTATTGAATGAAATGTATATTTTTCTTTTCTGAATCTTCCTCTTTTCACCAAGATTCGCTTAGAACACAAACTCGTGTTCTAAGCGACCCTGGAAACTTTTTTAGAAATTGAAGAAGTTGTTAGCGTTGTTGTAGCAAATGTCTTCAACCATTTGGTTCACGCGCTTTTCCTCATATCCAGTGTAAGGAATCATTCCGTTCTCAATGTCGTTACCCAGCAAGTTGCACAACGTGCGACGGAAATACTCGTGACGTGGGTAAGACAAGAACGAACGGCTGTCCGTCAACATGCCCACAAAGCGGCTCAACAATCCGAGCAATGACAATGCGTTCATTTGCTTCTCCATGCCGTCCTTCTGATCCAAGAACCACCAACCGCTACCGAACTGAATCTTGCCGGCAACACTTCCGTCTTGGAAGTTACCCAACATCGTGGCGATAACCTCATTCGCGCTTGGGTTCAAGCAATACAAAATCGTCTTCGCCAACTTGCCTTCAGTGTTCAACTTGTCAAGGAACTTGCTCATCTTCTTGGCGGTCGTGAACTCACCAATGCTGTCGAAACCAGTGTCAGGACCCAACAACTTGAACATTTTCGTGTTGTTGTTGCGGATTGCGCCGTAGTGATACTGCTGCGTCCAACCTGCCTCATAGTCCATTTCAGCATGTTTGATGAGCATCGCGCTCTTGAATTTCAGAATCTCTTCATTCGTCAATTCCTTACCGCCATATACCTTATTAAATATAGCGTCAATTTCTGCTTCCGTGTAATCCTCCGCATAGAACTCCTCAATACCGTGGTCGCTCAACTTACTTCCCATGGATGCGAAGAAGTCATGACGCTTTTGGATAGCATCCATGAAGTCCTTGAAGTTCGAAATCTTCACGCCGCTCACTTCTGACAACTTCTCCACATACGCACGGAACTCCGATGGAACCTCTACCGCCATCGTCTTGTCAGGACGCCATGCTGGAATCATGCGAATCTCAAATCCGCTTTCCTTCGTCATCTTGTGCCAACGCAAGTCATCAACAGGATCGTCAGTCGTACATACGACCTTCACATTGTAACGACGCATGAATCCGCGCGCCGTGTAGTTAGGGTCATTTTGCAACTTGTCGTTGCACTCGTCAAAAATCTCTTTCGCAGTCTCAGGATTCAACAACTTGTTGATACCGAACGCCGTCTTCAACTCCAAGTGCGTCCAGTGATACAATGGGTTGCGGAATGTATAAGGAACCGTCTCCGCCCACTTCTCAAACTTCTCCCAGTCGGTCGTGTCCTTGCCCGTGCAGAAACGCTCGTTCACACCGTTGCTTCGCATTGCGCGCCACTTGTAGTGGTCACCACCCAACCATATCTCAGTTATCGATTTGAACTTATAGTCCTCGGCTACCATCTGCGGAATCAAGTGACAGTGATAGTCAATAATAGGCATCTTCTTCGCATGCTCGTGATACAACTTCTGCGCAGTCTCCGTTTGCAGCAGGAAGTTTTCATCCATAAATTGCTTCATAACTTAGATAAGGTTTTGATGATTATTAAAATTATTTTGAAACTAATTCACTTTATGCATTTCTTCCCCAAAGATAAACGTAATTTCCAACATAAACCAACTTTCTTCTAAAAAAAAATCCACTTATACGTTTATTGAAAAAAAAGTCCGAGCAATCATTGTTAAATCAAAAGATTTGACTTAAATTTGAAACCGATTTAAGCATGACACATATTATTATTTATTATATTTTTCACTTAAAATCGCTATGAAAGAACTAAACAAGAGGACGGCGCCCAAAATGGTCGCGCCAGAGCGTATCATTCAATTCGGCGAAGGTAACTTCCTTCGTGCGTTTGTCGATTGGATTATCTGGAACATGGACAAGAAAACCGACTTCAACGCCTCTGTCGTAGTCGTTCAACCGATTGACAAGGGCATGGTTGATTGGCTCAATGGTCAAGACTGTCTCTACCACCTCAACCTCCAAGGTCGCGTTGACGGTGAAGTCATTAACACCATCGACCGTGTGGATGTCATCAGCCGCGCACTCAACCCTTACACGCAAAACCAAGCGTTCATGGCTCTCGCCGACCAACCTGAAATCCGTTTCGTCATCTCCAACACGACCGAAGCGGGCATCACGTTCGACGACTCTTGCAAACTCTCTGACAAACCAGCCACTTCCTACCCAGGAAAGCTGACCCAACTCCTCTATCGTCGATTCAAGACGTTCAACGGTTGCCCTTCCAAGGGTCTCATCATCATGCCGTGCGAGCTCATCTTCCTCAACGGACACCACCTCTACGAGTGCATTGAGAAATACATCGAACTCTGGAAAAACGACTTCGGTGCGGACTACGCTCCGTTCAAAGAGTGGTTCGAGAAATACAACTACGTATGCGCTACCCTCGTTGACCGTATCGTTCCGGGATTCCCTCGCAAGGACATCGACGCCATCCGCGAGCAAATCTCTTACCGTGACGACCTCGTTGTTCAAGCCGAGGCATTCCACCTCTGGGTTATCGAGAAGGCTAAGAACATGACCGTGGAACAACTCAAGGCTGAATTCCCTGCTGACAAGGCTGGTCTCCAAGTCATCATCACCGACAACGAGCAACCTTACCACGAGCGCAAGGTGACCCTCCTCAACGGACCTCACACCGTGCTCTCTCCAGTGGCTTACCTCAGCGGCATCGACATCGTGCGTGACGCTTGCAACGACCCTGTAGTGGGCAAATACATCCACCTCGTACAGTTCGACGAATTGATGCAGACGCTCAACCTTCCTATGGACGAACTCAAGAAGTTTGCTGAGGACGTGCTTGGACGCTTCAACAACCCATTCGTTGATCACCAAGTTACCTCCATCATGCTCAACTCGTTCCCTAAATACGAGACGCGTGACCTTCCGGGCGTGAAGATTTATCTGGAGCGTAAGGGCGAACTCCCTAAGGGTCTCGTCTTTGGTCTCGCTGCCATCATCACCTACTACAAAGGTGGCAAGCGCGCTTCTGACGGTGCGGAAATCACTCCTAACGACGATCCGAAAATCATCGAAAAACTCACCGAGTTGTGGGCTACGGGCGACACCCAGAAAGTTGCCGAAGGTGTACTTGCATTTGACTACGTTTGGAAAGAGGACCTCAACAAGACGGTTCCGGGACTTACCGAACTCGTCAAGAAAGACCTTGACCTCATTCAAGAGAAAGGCATGCTCGAGGCGGTTAAGACCATCCTCTAATCACCTTTCCACGCTCTCATGAACAAAAGGGCATTCTCAATACATCCTGCACGATGTGAGAATGCCCTTTTTTCTTCAAGCACAATCAACTTCTTTACTTTTACACTCTATGGACAACGCTAAATTCATCAAAATCAACCCTGCCGACAATGTCGCTGTCGCCATCGCCAACCTCTCTAAAGGCGAAACGCTCAACGTCGAGGGCAACAACGTCACCCTGCTTGAGGACGTTCCAGCGGGACATAAGTTCACGCTCCAAGATGTCAAGACGGGCGAGAACCTCATCAAATACGGCTACCCTATCGGACATGCTAAGACCGATCTTCCTAAAGGCTCTTGGGCTTACGACGAAAACATAAAGACCAACCTTGCGGGAACGCTTGAATACACATGGCAACCACAACAAGTGTCGCTCGAGGACACCGACCGCAAACTCACCTTCAACGGTTACAAACGCGCCAATGGTGAAGTCGGCATCCGCAACGAGATTTGGATTGTCCCTACCGTAGGCTGCGTCAATGGCATCGCCGACAACATCATCACCGAGTTCAAAAAACAGTTAGGCGAAGAGCCACAAGTCGATGCCATCGAAGCGTTCAAGCACAACTACGGCTGCTCCCAATTGGGCGATGACCACGAGAGCACAAAGAAAATCCTACGTGACATCGTGCTTCATCCTAATGCGGGTGGCGTGCTCGTGCTCGGTCTTGGTTGCGAGAACAACCAGCCGGATGTGTTCGAAAAATTCTTGGGCGACTACGACAAGAGCCGCATCAAGTTCCTCATCACCCAAAACGTTGAGGACGAAGTGAGCGAGGGTGTGCGCATCCTTAACGAGCTCTATGCGCAAGCCAAGCAAGACAAGCGCGAGACCGTTCCACTCAGCGAACTTCGTGTTGGCTTGAAGTGCGGTGGATCCGATGGTTTCTCCGGCATCACCGCCAACCCTCTCTTGGGCGTGTTCTCCGACTTCTTGGTGGCACAAGGTGGAACAACCATCCTTACTGAAGTACCGGAAATGTTCGGTGCCGAGACCATCTTGATGAATCGTTGCGAGACCAAGGAACTCTTCGACAAGACCGTTTTCCTCATCAACGACTTCAAAGAGTACTTCCTCAGCCACGGCGAACCTGTCGGCGAGAACCCTTCACCGGGCAACAAGGCGGGCGGCATCTCCACCCTCGAGGACAAAGCCCTCGGTTGCACGCAGAAGTGCGGCAAGTCTTATGTCAAGGACGTGCTCATGTACGGCGAACGCCTCAAGACCAAAGGATTGAACCTCCTCTCCGCACCGGGCAACGACTTGGTTGCCGCCACTGCACTCGGAGCGGCAGGTTGCCAGATGGTGCTCTTCACCACGGGTCGTGGCACGCCATTCGGCAGCTTCGTCCCTACCATGAAGATTTCCACCAACACACCGCTCTACCAGAAAAAAGGCAACTGGATTGACTTCAACGCGGGACAACTCCTGCAAGGCAAGACCATGGACCAACTCAAAGAAGAGTTCATCCAATACATCATCTCCGTTGCCAATGGTGAGAAGGTGAACCATGAGAAGCACGACTCTCACGCCATGGCAATCTTCAAGCGCGGCGTGACTCTTTAATGTCGTTCATTGGCATTTATACGGCAAACAAACACTGTTTAACGAAAAGAAGCCTCGGAAAGTGCCGAGGCTTCTTTTCGTTATTCTATTTACATCCTACACCATGTCGCAACAAAGTATGAAATGAAGATATAATTCTAAAAACTCGAGAATAATCCTTACCGCCTTCTATCTCTATGCCATCTCTCGTTCGACGATAGCGTATCCAACTAATCTTTTCATTGTTACAACTATGAAGAATGTATCTCCCAAACATTATTCATATTATCATCAATAAGATTCTATAGGTTGGAGAGCCCAAACTATATCCTTTCCAAAACTTATTACAGCCAATAGAATAGAATTTCGGCTGCCTTTTCTTATTTGATAGAAATTCCGAGTTATTTGTTTGATAAAATCTACGGCTTCAATTCCAGGTTGAGCTAATTGTTCCCCATCCTATCAATGTCGTTATTCACCATTAGGGCAAACAGAAGCCGCCATTACAACTGCATTAGGAATAATCAAGCAACGAAAGCGAGTTACATCATGGGAAATTAGTCGTAATCTTGCGAAGTGCGGAAGAACTTAAATTCTCCCGACGGCAACCGCTTGAACCACCATTTCTCCGAATACGTGATGTTCTCCGAACCTTGCACGGGCATCAACTTGTAACTGTAGAAGTAAGCGTCATCATCCGGTGAATACCCTAACCATACGTATGCGGGATCCGCATTCTCCACCAACACGGCGGAGAAACGTACGAACTCCATCTCGTGCAGATAAGGCGGATAGATGAACTTATGATTCTCTTTCACGTCGTCAAGCGTTGCGTCCGTGTTGTAATATGCTCCCTCGCTGTCAAATGGTATCTGCGTGCATCCAAACAGGAAGTCCGCATCATTATTCCTCACGGCGCGTTTGAACTTGTTCCAAAAGTTCAGAAACTCCACCCTATAAGGGACTTGCGTCTGCGCTGAAACATGCGAGGCAAACACCGAGAAGATAAAAAGCGATAAAAGGAACAAACCTCGTTTCATACTTCTTTTTTTGTTTCGTTATTCATGCCGCACCTCCGGACACCCTCTCTTATCAAGCGTCCGCAAAGACCATACCATCCTGCAAGGTTACATGCAGTTGCTTGTATTCGCAGTGAAAGTCATGTTCCAAACGGTCTTTATATCGTGCGCATTCCCATTGACACATGGGCAAATCGTGAAGCAGATAATTGCCGCACGTCTGTGGTTCAGTGGCGGGAACCTCTTTCTGCTTCAGAATCCACTCCAAACACTCAATGGTTAAATCGCGCATGTCTTGAACGGAATAGTCACCCGTCATCACCACATACATGCCCGTCAGACATCCCATCGGACCCACATAGACAACATCGTCCTTGACCTTCGAGTTTCGGAACCATGTCGCCATCAAATGTTCAATGCTGTGCATGGCGGCAGGAGCCACAGCGGGTTCCTTGTTCGGTTCCGTGATGCGGAGGTCGAAGGTAGTAAAACCCTTGTCTTTTCTTGAAACGTAGATACCAGGTTTCAAGCGTGTGTGATCTATCGTGAAACTCTGTATTACTTCCATCTTTTTCTGTTTCTGTTCTGTTGTTCTTTCCCTTGAAGTCTCGCTTCAATTCTTCTGACTCCATATTTTCCACGCCGCCTTTGCCTGACCCACCAGCATGTCACCACCGTTCTTGATGGTGGCTCCGCGCTCCTCGCCTTTCGACAGGAATACAGTCTTTTCCGGGTTGTAAATCAAGTCATAGAGCAAGTGACGTTCCGTCAACAAATCATAAGGGATGTCTGGACAAGCATCCGCTGGATACATGCCCACAGGCGTACAGTTCACTATCAACAAATGACGGTCCATCACCTCCTTAGTCAATTCGTCATACCCCAACTGACCGCCACTCGGCGTGCGTGACACGAAGCGATAGACAATGCCCAATTTCTTCAACACATACGCCACGGCTTTCGACGCACCGCCCGTGCCCAATATCAACGCCTGCTTGTGATACTCCTTCAGCAATGGACGCAACGACTCCTCGAAACCTATGGCATCCGTGTTCCACCCTTTCAACTCCACACGTCCTCGGTGGTGAACAAACTGAATCACGTTCACCGCACCTATCTCCTTGGCGGTCTCGTCAAGAGTTGTCAGATAAGGAATGACCTGCTGCTTATAAGGGATGGTGACGTTCAATCCTCGAAACTCATTCTCTGCCACTAATTCTCTGAACTCTTCTATCTTCTCAAGCGGATACAGGTCATAAAAGGCATGAATGCCCTCTCTCTGAAACTTCTCATTGAAATACTTCTGCGAGAACGATTTGGTGATAGGATAACCTATCAGTCCGAATCGTTGCAATCGTTTTTCTTTCTTCTTGATGAACCTGTAGCCAATGATGACCAACGCCACGGCGAGAGCGGCAAAAACGACAAGTCCTATCTCTTGGCTATATAGTGCAACTTGCGCCATCAACTGCTCCTGAGGATAAACTGACGCTAATCCATAACCGAGCATCACAAGCACAGCGTTCCAGAATCCGGCACCAAGAGCGGTGTACAGCACGAATTTTCCCAAGTTCATCTTCGCCAAGCCAGCAGGGATGGAGATGAGTTGCCTTACCGCTGGAACCAAACGTCCCACAAAGGTCGAGACGGCTCCGTGTTTATTGAAAAAACCTTCCGCCTTTTTCACTTTCTCCTCGTCTATCAAGCACAAGTGTCCCCATCGGCTACGAGCGAATCGATAGACGACTGGACGCCCCAAGAAGTACGCAAGCCCATAGTTTACAAGTGCGCCTATGATAGAACCGATCGTGGCGAACACGATAACGCCCACCACACTCAATTCTCCACTATACGCTTTGTAAGCGGCAGGCGGAACCACTACCTCGCTCGGAAAGGGTATAAACGAACTCTCTATCGCCATCAGCAAGGTCACTGTCCAATAATTCAGGTGATCCAAACACCATTGTATAAATGCTACCGATTCCATAACTCTTAATTCTTAGCTCAACGGAAGGTACACCACCTTCTTGGTTTCAAAATATTCGTCCTTAAAAAATTCACTGACATCCGTCACTTCAGCATATTTCTTGAAGGTGCCTATCTCACGTTCCAACTCCCCGCCCTTCAACATCAACCATCCGTTGGGCAGTGGGTTGATGAGATGCTTCTTGTCCACGTTCTTGCGTGTCAACCGCACCAAATCCGACATGGGCATCGTCGCCCTCGACACCACAAAGTCAAACGTGCTTTTCTCCTCCTCAACGCGTTCCTGAACTGCCTCCACATTGTCTAAACCCAACGCCTCTATCACCGCCTGACACACCCTGATCTTCTTACCTATCGAATCCACCAGCAGAAAATGACATTTCGGATATAGTATGGCAAGCGGAATGCCAGGAAAGCCACCGCCCGTTCCCACATCCATCACGCTGCTGTCATCCGCGAACTCAATCACCTTTGCTATGGCAAGCGAATGCAACACATGGTGCAAATACAAGTTTCCAATGTCTTTCCTCGAAATGACGTTTATCTTGGCATTCCAATCCTCATAAAGAGCCTGCAAAGCGTCAAAACGCCGCCGTTGCTCCTCCGTCAGATTCGGAAAATATTCGTATATCACTTCGCTGCTCATGGCTTAAACTGCACTTTGCGTTCCGGTTCTTCCTTCGTTTCCATCATGTTCTTCACTATCCTGCTTTCGGGCTTCAACACGCTGCGCAATCTGTACATCGGTATGGCAACTTCCACCTCGCCCTTCGAGTAGGTCGCTATTTCATACGCATTATACAGGAACATGATCGTATCCGTCTTCACGCAGAAATTCGGTGTTGGTTTCAGACCTTGGATATTGAAAAAACCGTCCATCAACATCTGTTCTTCACTCTTATATCCATACGTGACCATCAGCTCCTGACGAATCACGTCCGTCGTGAAGGGTTCATAACCATCTACGAATAGGTCTTCCAAGAGAAGTCGGTCGCCAGTCTTCAAGTCATACGACATCAACTTCACTATCTGATTGCCATGCGCGCCTCCACTATATTGATAGGCAGACAATCTGAGGCTCAACACGCCTTTATCGTTCTGCAAGGCGGTAGTTGACAACTGCGTCTCCGTTCCTTGTGACAAGAATGGAGGCATGGTCACATCCTCCCCTTTCTCACGCAAAGCGACAATGCGACCTGCCGTCCTCACGTTGTCAGCGAAGTCCGCCCTCGCATTGTCATACAACAAATCCTTAAGCCACATCAACGCGCTGTCCGCATCAACTATCTTTCGGGTACTGTCTCCGATAGAGGCCTCCGACAAAATGTCCTCGGCAATCTTGCCACACGTGCTGTCCGTTGCCGCATCCGTTGGCAACACAATTTGCAAACTCACTCGATTCACCATAGGCTCTCCTATCAGAGAATCTTCCAACACCAGCGAATCTTCCAACACGGCTTCCGTGAGCGACACGCTCTTTTTTCCGCTGCACGAAACGAGCAAGGACAATGCCACGCCCATTCCCACAGCGATTTTTAATCTATTCTTTTTCATTTTGTTGTCTTAAAGTTTCAATCCCAATTCGGTAGCAAGAAGAGTTTCGGCTTTTTCGCCCCGTCTCCATGCTTCCGGTAGTATTCCTTGATATAATGCAAGTCTTTTGTTTCGTCCTCCGTCGGCATCATCTCCTCCGTGATGCCCACCATCTTTGTTTTGAAGTCCAAATACGCAAGTTGAATCGGAACACCCGATTTCTTGGCTATATAATAAAAGCCTTTCTTCCACTCCACCACCGCCGAGCGTGTCCCCTCCGGCGTTATGGCGATTCGAAAATCCTCCCCTCTCTCACGACTCTCAACGATAGCCTGCGCCACCTGATCCGTCTTGCTTGTGTGCCGACTGCGATCCACGGCTATTCCTCCCATTTTCCTGAACAACACTGACAAGGGGAACACGAACCACTCCTTCTTCATCAAAAACCGCGGATTACCATGACTGTACAAGGCATAGTATCCCAAATGCGCAATAAGGAAATCCCAATTGCTCGTGTGCGGAGCCAAGGCTATGACACATTGATGCTCTCGGGGAACTCTTGTCGGATCTATTTTCCAACCCAACAACCACAGAGCCGAACGACACAATGACTTACGAATACCCATCCAATGTCTTTTATGGGAGGCTATGAACTTTTGTAAACAAACACAAAGATAAAACGTTTTACACTTTCTCACCGACGCTTTGTCCATTTTTTTACCTTCGCGACAAACTTTCATTTTCATTCTTCATTTTTAATTACCTCATGGCTTCTTTTTTCGAACTATTACGCAATCGACGCAGCTGCCGCAAGTTCAAAGACCAACCCGTCGAGCAAGACAAAATCGAAACGCTCAAACGCTGTGCGCTCATGTCTCCCGCTGGCAAGCGATCCAACGAATGGGATTTCTATGTCGTGACAGACAAGGACAAACTCAACGCCCTTTCAACGGCAAAAGCCAATGGAGCTTCACTTCTTGCCGATGCTCCACTCGCCATCGTCGTCACCCTTGATGCCTCCAAGGCAGACACTTTTGTCGAAGACGGCTCCATCGCCGCTATCATTTTGCAACTCGCCGCCGCCGACTTAGGCCTGGGCAGTTGTTGGGTTCAAATGCGATTGCGACAGGACGTCAATGGCATCAGTGCCGAACAACGTGTCAAGGACATCCTCAACCTCCCTGCCGACACGACCGTTCTCTGCGCCGTTGCCATAGGCTACAAGGACGACGAACGCAAACCCTACGACATCGACAAACTGCCCTACGAAAAGTGGCACGTTCTCTAACAAACTCTCAATTCTTCACTCTTAATTCAAATAAAAGCACTATCTTTGCGCCGCTTTTCTCCCAAAAGGAAGGAAAGATAGGTGTGATGGGAATTCCGTGAAGAAAACCTGAACGCTAATTTGAGTAACACTAAAAACATCATCTTAGATGAAAACTTACGAATTGAAAGGCACCAAACGTGCTGACTTGGGCAAGAAAGCCTCAAAGCAAATCCGTCGCAATGGCGGCATCCCTTGCAACCTCTACGGTGGCAAAGACAACGTTTCTTTCTGCGTTAACTTCAGCGACATCCGCCGTCTTATCTACACGGCTGACATCTACGTGGTCGCTCTTGACATTGATGGCGAGAAGCACGACGCTGTTTTGCGCGAATTGCAATTCCACCCAGTGAGTGACGCTCTTCTCCACGTTGACTTCCTCGAAGTGGACGAAAAGAAACCTATCGTCATGGAAGTTCCTACCCGTCTTGAAGGTCTCGCTGAAGGTGTCAAGGCCGGTGGTAAACTCATCCAACAAATGCGTTACCTCAAAGCGCGTGGCATGTACGACAAAATACCTGAGTTCTTCACCATTGACGTGACCAACTTGGGAATCAACAAAGCTATCAAAGTAAAGGACTTGAAGTTCGACAACGTTGAACTCATTTCCGCCGCTAACAACGTGGTCGCTTCCATCAAGGCTACCCGCCAAGCCGCTGCAGCCGCTGCAGCCGCTGCATCAAGCGCCAAGGAAGAGGCTCCAAACGCTGCGGAATAACATCCACGGGTTTTACCCTTTCATCATCTCACAAGCACCGAAGCGGCATTCCTTCGGTGCTTGTTGCTTTCCTTAACTCTTACAACCTTTACCAATGGATTTCTTAATCGTCGGATTGGGCAACATCGGACAGGACTACGTTGGAACACGCCACAACGCAGGTTTCATGATTGTCGAGACACTCGCCAATCGGCACGACGCCACATGGACAGAAAACCGCTACGGCAGCACCGCTGACATCCGCGTGAAAAACAAGACGGCTAAACTGCTGCGACCCAACACCCTAATGAACCTCTCTGGCAATGCTGTCAAATTCTGGTTACAGAAGGAGAAAATCGAACTGTCCAATCTTCTTGTGGCGGTTGACGACCTCGCCCTCCCATTCGGAGCGCTCCGTCTTCGCCCTTCGGGTGCGCCAGGAAGCCACAATGGTCTTAAAAACATCTGCGATTTGCTCGGAACGGAACAATACGCTCGTTTGCGTTTCGGACTGGGAAGCGACTACGAACGAGGCCGACAAATAGACTACGTGCTTGGTGCTTTCTCCGCCGAACAGCAGCAAGAACTCCCCGACCACCTCACGCTGGCGGCAGAAGCCATTGAGAAGTACATGCTCGAAGGCATACAACCCGCCATGAACGCATTCAACACGGCACGCAAACGCTAACACTGTTTCCTCATGAACGAAGTTCGCATCGACAAGTTTCTTTGGGCAGTTCGACTGTTCAAGACAAGGGCAAGGGCATCTGACTACTGCAAGAAAAACAAAGTGCAAGTAGCTGGTCAAAACGCAAAACCGTCACGAACGGTCAAGGTGGGTGATGTCATCAAGTTGCGCAAAGGTCCCATCACGCTCTCGTTCCAAGTCCTTGCCTTAGCCCACAACCGCATGGGAGCCAAGCTGGTGCCTTCCTTCATCGCCGACGTCACGAGCAAGGACCAAAAGGAACTCATCGAAATGCAACGCCTCACCCAAACGGGAAGACGACAAAAGGGACTTGGAAGACCGACGAAAAAAGAACGACGCGACATCGAAAACGCGCAAGAATCGCTACACGAGTCACAAGAACATATAGACGACGATTGGGATTTGGAGAACTTTTTTGACGACGATGATGACGACGAATTGGACGAAGACATCCGACTTGCCCCCAACAATCTGTTTTGAACCATGAATTACCAACTCAAAGACCTTTCTGTCACCGAATATATCCTCTATCTCTGGCAAACGGAAGACCTTCTGCGCTCCCTTGATTTCAACATTGAAAAGGTCAATGCCGCCGTGATAACATCCGTCGCGCCACAACATCAATCCGAACTGCGGCTCTGGTATTCCGAAATCATTGACATGATGCTCGCCGAAGGCATCAAGGACAAGGGACATCTGCAAATAGCCAACATTCGTGTTTCCGAACTCGAGGAGCTTCACCACGCCCTGCTCATTGATGTCCAGCAAACGAAATACGCCGCGCTTTACTATAAATGTCTCCCGTCCATAACCGAACTGCGGCAAAAAGAAAACAACTCCGATGCGGGCGACATCGCCGTTTGCTTGCAATTCCTCTATGGCGTTCTTCTCCTCCGCTTGCAGAAGCGACCCATCACCGACCAGACACAAGAAGCCATGAGCCTCATCGTCCATTTGCTCAATTCTTTGTCAAGACAATACAATGCGCAAAAAACGTCTGAAAATGAATAAAAAAAACGTTATCTTTGTCGCTAACACAAAAATAAAAAAGCTATGAAAGGTATCATCTTAGCCGGCGGAAGCGGAACAAGGCTCTACCCCATCACGCGGAGCATTTCTAAGCAAATCGTTCCTGTCTATGACAAACCCATGATTTACTACCCAATGTCAGTACTCATGCTGGCTGGCTTGCGTGAAATCCTCATCATATCCACACCACAAGACATTCACCTCTACGAGAACCTTTTCGGTGACGGACACCATCTCGGACTTGAAATATCCTATGCCATCCAACCCTCACCCGATGGCTTGGCACAAGCTTTCATCATCGGTGAGCAATTCATTGGCAACGACAGTGCCTGCCTGATTTTGGGCGACAACATCTTCTACGGTTTGGACTTTTCCTCCACCCTTCGCAAGGCGGCTGCGCTCCAAGACGGAGCCATGGTCTTCGGCTACTACGTCAGCGACCCTGAACGATACGGCGTGGCAGAATTTAACGACCAAGGCAAAGTCCTTAGCCTCGAGGAGAAACCGGCACAACCCAAAAGCAATTGGGCGGTCACCGGTCTCTACGCATACAGCAACGACGTTGTAGCAAAGGCAAAAAGCCTGAAGCCTTCCGCTCGCGGTGAACTTGAAATAACAGATCTCAACAAACTTTACCTTGACGAAGGACGACTCCAACTTCAAAGGTTAGGAAGAGGCATGGCATGGCTCGACACGGGCACGCACGACAGCCTCCTCGAAGCGGCTAACTTCATCTCCACCATCCAGAACCGACAAGGACTGCAAGTGGCTTGTCTTGAAGAAATCGCTTACCGACAAGGATATATTGACAAGGAACAACTCCTGCTCCTTGCCGAACCGCTCAAGAAGAACCGCTATGGTCAATACTTAATCAAAATAGCCAACGACAACCAACACTCCACAAAATAATCATTCGCACATGGAACTCATCAAAACGCCGATTCCCGACCTGCTTATACTGCAAGGGAAAATCTTCAAGGACAAACGAGGCTATTTTACCGAAGCCTACAATGAACGTGAAATGCAACGTCTCGGCATCAATATCCATTTTTGCCAAGACAACCGTTCTAAGTCTTCTTTCGGAGTCGTGCGCGGCTTACACTATCAACTCAATCCGCATAGCCAGACCAAATTGGTCAGTTGCGTCGTTGGCAAGGTTTACGATGTCGCAGTTGACATGCGTGTTGGCTCTCCTACCTTTGGACAATGGTATGGCGTTGAACTGACCGAAGACAATGGCGTTCAATTCCTCATTCCACAAGGATTCGCCCACGGGTTCTCCGTACTCAGCCCCGAAGCCATTTTCGCATACAAGTGCGACAACTTCTACGACCCTTCTCTTGAAGGGGGTATCAGTTACGACGACCCAGCTCTCAACATTGACTGGCATCTTCCAGCCGATAAAATCATCAAGTCCGAAAAGGATGAACATAACCCTCTTCTCAAAGACGCTAAAACAAACTTTGTATTCAATTCCTGACCATGAAGATTCTCGTTACCGGTAGCAACGGACAATTAGGAAACGAAATTCGTGAAATAGCGAAAACAGAAACGCGACACGATTTCATATTCACCGACGTGGCTGAACTGGACATCTGCGATGCCAACGCTGTCAATGCCTTTGTTGAAAACCATCGTCCCGACTTCATCGTCAACTGCGCAGCCTATACTGCAGTGACTAAAGCCGAGAACGATCTTGAATTCGCACGACGCATCAACCGTGATGCTGTGGCTAACTTAGGACAAGCGGCAAAGTCTTTCAACGCAAAACTCATTCACGTGTCCACAGACTATGTCTTCGATGGAACAGGACACATCCCCTACACCGAAGACCAAGCGACCAATCCACAAACGGTCTATGGCATCACAAAATTGGAAGGTGAAGAGGCTTTGAAGAAAACAGCTTGCGCTTTCGTGATTTTGCGCACATCCTGGCTCTATTCCTCTTTTGGCAACAATTTCGTCAAGACCATGATTCGCCTCGGCAAGGAAAAGGATCAACTCTCGGTCATCTATGACCAAATCGGCGACCCTACTTATGCCGCCGACCTTGCTTCCGCCATTATGACCATCATCAATGCGGACAAATTTGTCGAAGGAATCTATCATTTCAGCAACGAGGGCGTTTGCAGTTGGTATGACTTCACCAAAGTTATTCACCAACTCTCTGGCATCACCACGTGCAATGTCCTCCCCATTGCGACTAAAGATTACATGGACAAAACGCCAAGACCGTTCTACAGCGTTCTTGACAAGTCAAAGATTAAGGAGACTTACAACATCCAAATTCCATATTGGATGGAATCCTTAGCCCGTTGTGTCCGTCTGTTACAACAGAAGGAAGCATAATATTCTAACTCAAACATCTATTTTAATCAAGATATGAAACATACACTTCGTAGTGCTGCCACAACCGACGGTCGCCGTATGGCAGGGGCGCGCGCCCTCTGGGTAGCGACGGGAATGAAACGTGAACAGTTTGGCAAACCCATCATTGCTATTGTTAACTCCTTCACCCAATTTGTGCCAGGACATACCCACCTTCACGAAGTGGGACAAATCGTTAAGAAGGAAATTGAGGCAATGGGATGCTATGCGGCTGAGTTTAACACTATCGCCATCGACGACGGCATCGCCATGGGACACGATGGCATGCTCTACTCCTTGCCTTCACGCGACATCATTGCTGATAGTGTTGAATACATGGTCAATGCCCACAAGGCTGACGCCATGATTTGCATATCCAACTGCGATAAGGTGACACCTGGCATGCTTATGGCAGCCATGCGACTCAACATCCCTGCCGTTTTCTGCAGCGGTGGACCTATGGAAGCAGGCAAATGGAATGGTGAAAATGCGGATCTTATCACAGCAATGATCAAAGGTGCCGACCCTGAAGTCAGCGACCAAGACATCGCACAAATTGAACAAAGCGCATGTCCTGGTTGTGGTTGCTGCTCTGGTATGTTCACCGCCAACTCCATGAACTCACTTACCGAAGCCATCGGCTTGGCTCTGCCTGGTAATGGCACCATTCTCGCCACGCACAAGAACAGAATCCAACTTTTCAAAGACGCGGCGCGACTCATCGTCAAGAATGCGATGAAATACTATCAAGACGGAGACGACAGCGTTCTTCCGCGCTCCATCGCCACTCGTCAGGCGTTCCTCAACGCCATGACGCTTGACATCGCCATGGGTGGCAGCACCAACACCGTGCTTCACCTCCTTGCCGTAGCACAAGAAGCCGGAGTCAACTTCACGATGAAAGACATTGACGCTCTGAGCCGCAAGGTTCCTTGCATTTGCAAATTGGCTCCAAACACGCAAAAATACAGCGTTCAAGAATGCAATCGAGCAGGTGGCATCCTCGGCATTCTCGGTGAATTGAACAAAGGCAATCTTTTGGACACGTCCGTATCTCGTGTTGACGGCATGACGCTTGGCGACGCCATCAAGAAATACGACATCACGACCGAAAATATCGATGCCGAGGCTTCACGCATCTACCATAGTGCCCCTGCTGGCAAGTTCTCTACCGTCATGGGTAGCCAAGACACGCAATGGAAGACATTGGACGACGACCGTCAAAACGGTTGCATCCGTGACATCGAACACGCCTACACCAAAGACGGTGGTTTGGCCATTCTCTTCGGAAACATCGCACAAGACGGATGCGTTGTCAAGACGGCTGGCGTTGATCCAAGCATCTGGCATTTCGAAGGTCCTGCCAAGGTGTTCGATAGCCAAGAAGACGCTTGCGACGGCATTCTCGGAGGCAAAATCCAAAGTGGTGACTGCGTCGTCATCACGCACGAAGGGCCTAAAGGTGGTCCAGGCATGCAGGAGATGCTCTACCCTACCTCCTACATCAAGTCGATGCACCTCGGCAAGGAATGCGCCTTGATTACTGACGGACGTTTCTCTGGTGGCACATCCGGACTTTCCATCGGACACATCTCTCCGGAGGCTGCCGCTGGTGGCAACATTGGCAAAATCAAAGACGGAGACATCATCGTCATTGACATTCCTAACCGCACCATCAACGTGAAACTCTCCGACGAGGAACTCAACGCTCGTCCACAACAACCGCTCAAGCGCAACCGTGTCGTGAGCAAAGCCCTGCGCGCTTATGCGCAAAGCGTGTCAAGCGCGGACAAGGGTGGAGTCCGAATCATTGACTAAACGTCTTTCAACTCCAACATTAACGTCTCGAATCGAAACAAAAAAAGGTTTTTACTAAATAAAGAAATGAAAGTGAAACAGATGAAGGGTAGTTACGCCCTGTTTGAATCGCTATTGGCAGAAAAGGTTGACACCATCTTCGGATATCCTGGAGGTTCTATCATCCCTGTTTACGACGCTCTCTATGACTATACCGACCGCATCAACCACATTCTTGTTCGTCATGAACAAGCGGCGGCTCACGCTGCCGAAGGCTATGCGCGTGTCTCTGGCAAAGTCGGTGTGGCTCTTGTGACTTCCGGTCCGGGAGCGACCAACACCATCACTGGCATCGCCGATGCAATGATGGACAACACGCCTATCGTCGTCATTGCGGGTCAAGTGGCTACAACGGCTCTCGGAAGTGACGCTTTCCAAGAAACCGACCTTGTTGGTGTCACCCAACCGGTCACCAAATGGAGTTATCAGATTCGTCGCCCCGAAGATATTCCGTGGGCAGTCTCACGCGCTTTCTATATTGCACAGAGTGGACGACCTGGTCCTGTCGTGCTTGACTTGACCAAGAATGCGCAAACGGGCATCTGTGACTTCTCTTACCAGAAGACGGAGTTCATTCGTTCCTACATTCCGGATCCAGAAATTGATAAGGAAGTAATAGAACAAGCGGCACACATCATCAATGCCGCCAAGAAGCCTTTTGCCCTCATCGGACAAGGTGTCATCCTCGCCAATGCGGAGAAGGAAGTGAAACAAATGCTCGAAAAGGCCAACATCCCTGCTGCTACTACGCTCATGGGACTTTCCGCCATCTCAAGCAAACACCCGCTCAACAAGGGAATGCTTGGCATGCACGGCAACTTGGGTCCTAACATGAAGACCAACGAGTGCGACGTGCTCATTGCCATTGGTATGCGATTCAGCGACCGCGTGACTGGCAAACTGGCCACCTATGCAAAACAAGCCAAAGTCATTCACTTTGACATTGATCAAAGCGAAATAGGTAAAAATGTGAAAGTGACACTCGGTGTTTTAGGCAACATCAAGGAGTCCGTTCCAATGGTCACGGATTTGCTCACTGAACAACGACACGATGACTGGATCAAGTCCTTTGAACCACTCGAACGGAAAGAACACGACAAAGTCCTTCTGAAAGAAGTTGAAGAGGCAAAAGGACCTATCCACATGGGCGAGGTCATAGCAAAGATTTCGGAAGCCACGGGACACAAAGCCGTGCTCGTAACCGACGTGGGACAAAACCAAATCATCGCCGCACGCTATTTCAAATACACGAAGACACGTTCCTTGGTCACTTCTGGCGGATTGGGAACAATGGGATTCTGTCTCCCTGCTGCAATGGGAGCGAAATTAGGTGCGCCAAGCCGAACCATCTTTGCCGTGTGTGGTGATGGTGGCTTCCAAATGACCGTTGAGGAATTGGGAACTATTCTCCAAAGCCAAATTGGAATAAAGATAATACTGCTCAACAACAATAAGTTGGGTATGGTACGCCAATGGCAGAAACTTTTCTGGCAACGTCGCTACTCGTTCACCGACATGATCAACCCTAACTTCAATACCATCGCTGACGCCTATGGTATTCGTAATCGGATGGTCAACAAACGAGAGGAAATCGATGACGCCATTGCCGACATGATGAAAGACGATAAGGCATTCCTGCTTGTCGTAAACACCGAACCTGACGTGATGGTTTACCCTATGACTCCTGCCGGTGACGACGTTACCAACGTGCTGTTGGAAGAAAGTTCCAAATAATTTTTTTCGACTCTGAGCTTATTTATTCGATATGGAAGAAAGAACATTATATACGGTTACCGTATTCTCTGAAAACAGAGTGGGTCTGTTGAACCAAATTTCTATCATTTTCAACCGACGTCAACTCAACATCGAAACTCTCAGCGTGTCTCCTTCCGCTTTGCGGGGCATTCACAAATTTACCATAACCACCTACACGGATCACGACACCATTGAAAAGGTTGTGGCGCAGATTGACAAACGTGTGGACATCCTTAAGGCTTATTACAACACCGACAGCGAACTTGTTTACCAAGAAATCGCTCTCTACAAGGTGTCCACCAATGCGCTGCTCAAGTTGGGATCCATCGAGAGCCTCATTCGACAACACAACATCACCATTCTTGAAATAACCGACAACAGCGTCGTTTTCCAAAAGACAGGTCTCTACGACGAGACACAACGTCTTTTCGACGAACTGCAACAAAGCATCGGTGTGCTGCAATTCATTCGAAGCGGACGTGTTGCCATCACGCGCAGCAAGGTCGAACGCCTTAGCGACATGCTCGAACAGATAGAAAAAATCAGGGAACGTAAAAGCAAACACGCATAACTTCCCATCAACACACGAATTGACCCATGCAAAAGATTGGTGAAGCACATTTCGAGATAGAACCCAGCCATTGCGACAATTCTGGCAAGGCGTCCATCACCCATATCTACGACTTGATGCAGAAGATTGCGGCCAAACACGCCAACACCAATGGCTTTGGCTACAATGACATCACAAGCAGCAATCTTGCATGGGTACTTAGTCGCTTTGGCATTTTCGTCAACCGCTACCCCGCCAACGAGGAAAAAATCAAACTGATTACGTGGGTAAGTGCCATTGACCGCTTTTTTACGCAACGCAATTTCGCTTGCTTCGACGCTGACGACAACATCATCGCCAAGGCGGTTTCCTTTTGGGCGGGCATTGACATCAAAACGCGCCGTCCGACCAATCTGATGGACATACAAAACGGTAGTCTGTTACAGGTTCTCACGCAACCTGAACAAGACATCGTCATGCCACGATTGTTCAAGATTCCTGCCGTCGATACCGCTCCCATCAAGGAATATATTCCGCAATACAGCGACATTGACATCAACCGACACTTCAACTCCATCAAGTATGTTGAGCATGCGCTCAACCTCTATAGTGCCGACCTACTTTCCGGTGCCTTTATCGAATCACTTGAGATTGTCTATCTTGCCGAAATCCTTCCAAACATGCAAATCGCATTTTGCAAGGACGGAGACATCATTGACATGAAAAACTTGGCAGATGGGAAATCCATGTGCCGTATGAGATTGCATTTCAAATAAACTTACCCCCTCTTGTTCATTGCGATACGGGCAAGCAACTCTATCGTGCGCAACTTGTCTTTGTAATAATTGTTCGCATTGATTTTTTCTTGACTCAATGCGGCGTCGCTATTTCCTCCCCATCGACGGCAGAGGTAGAGACTCTCATATATGCGTCCAATCTTCCACTCTCTTGAAATGCGCAAACCCATGGCGTAATCTTCGCCATACGACGTATTGGGCAGTCTCAACTTTCTTAACAAGGTCGTGCTGAATATCCTCGGTGCTCCCAATCCATTGATTCGAAGCGCATTGTTCATTCCGTTCTGCTCCGTCCACTCCTTATGGTCAATAAGTCCCGGAGGCATTTCGTTAAGTTCAAAATCCGTGATTGTATAACTTCCAACCAGCATTCCGCACGCCTGTCGTTCCAACTCGTCATGTATGAGTTGCAACACATGCTCGCCTGAATACAAGTCGTCGCTATCCAATTGTGCGCACCATTTGCCACAACGTTGATCATCCGCGGCACGCATCCAACATCCACCTATTCCCAAATCCTTTCTTTCTGGAATAATATGGATGACAGCCTTATTCTCTTGGGCGTACTTTTCTATCACCTCACTCGTCCCGTCCGTCGAATAGTTATCTACCACAAGAATATTAAAGTCAAAATCCGTCACCTGTTTCAAAACGCTCTCAATTGCGTCTGAAATAGTTTTGACACGGTTTTTGACAGGAATCACCACCGACATTTCTACGGGGAAAGCATCCCCACCATCTGGCAATTCCGCCCTATACTCTGGAACAATTGCGCCAACCCTTCGCAAATAGTCGGTACACGCCTGTTCCATTTCCAACTGCACCTCCTTATTTCGTGGGTTCACATAATCAAACTGTTGCTCCCCGCTCTTTCGCTTATCCGTCTTATTCACGACATAAAGTGCCTCAGGCAAATGAAAGAACTCGCCTTCCTCACTCAACCTCAATCGCAAATCATACCAGTCTGCATACTGATAAGTTTGAGTCTGTTTCTCTTTGGCACGTTCATAAGCGTCCTTACGAACCATCACAACCGCTCCGAAGTCAAAATCATCACGCAAACTCCCTTTCTGATAATCAATCAACGGATGCTTCTCCAATACATCTTCATCTTTCAACATGCAGTCGGAATAGAGCAAGACACACTTCGTGTCGTTCATGACATTCTTCATGCGCTCCATGGCGGATGCTGTCAAATCCAATTCCGCACCCTCACCGCGCAAATGTATGAGCACGTAGTCTTCCGATACGATTGTCGTACGATATGCCATTTTTACTCGAAATCGTTTGTAACGTCAACGTCCTTTTTCAACACCCAACGCTTGCCCTTCTTCTTCAATTGGTCGTAACTCATGTCCGGACCGTTGCAGCCCAACGGATTGTCATATTCGTCACTCAACGGCGTTACATGGTCAAAGACGAAACGCTTCTTCTTTTCGTCATAGACAAGCGAGATGTTCAAATTCGAACAATACGTGAACACGATTCTATCCGCCTTTCCATGATACCCCTTGAAGGTCTCATCACCGCCCAACAAGAGTTTTTCATCTGAGAAGTCCAACACGTCTATGATTTTCATTTTCATGCTTGGATTCGGTTGGCTCCATCCCAAAACGATGTATTGCGGATCATCTCCTTTCTTAATGTTCATCACTTTGTAATAGAGCGCGCCATACCAACGCCGTGGGGCTATCTTTTGCGTCTCACGCGGAATGTAAACGGCACTGTTTTGTTCCAACGCCCAAACTTTATCCGTATTCAAGTCTTGAATCAGTCCGTAAAAACGATAACTCAAATCCTCCAACTCAATGCACCAAGTATAGACGCGAATGTTATAATCGTCACTATAAATCCGCCCTATGTTCTGAAGACTGTCAAACGGATAGAAAAAAGACCCTTGCAAACGCAATGAATTTCTGAATCTTGCGAATATTCGATTGTTTATCTCAATGCGTTCTTCACTGCGTGTATCCCTTTGCAACAGACTGTCAAACATCAACTTCAGCTCCTTCTCCTCTCGAAGCAGTTCTGGCGAGAATTTGATTTTGCGCATCCTGATCAACGAATCCTTTATGCCTGCCAATATCTCGTCATTCACCTGCTGTGCCGACGGAGTAACTATGTTTGCCCTTTCCATAGTTGTCGGAGTAGCCAACACTTGTGTCAAATCCTTCGGATTTTCACTTTTATTCGTGTCAACAGTGTCCTTCTTCATCGGAAGGCTTTCAGGAAAAACATCTTCGCCGCTTTTCTTCTTGGCGTTGACCTCCAACACCATACCAACAAGGGCTAAGACTATCAAAATAATTTTCTTGTTCATTAGGATGCACATTTTTCGTTTGACCTAATTCGCTAAAGGCGCGCACTACGCAATCCTTACTCTACCATATTGTGGAAGACATTCTGCACGTCTTCGTCTTCTTCCAACTTCTCAAGCAGCTTTTCAACACCGGCTCTGTCTTCTTCGCTCAGTTCTTTCATGTCGTTTGGAATGCGCTCAAACTCTGCGCTAACGATTTCATAGCCGTTGTCTTCCAAATATTTTTGAATCTGGTTGAAACTTTCATAAGCACCATACAGCACGACATTGTTATCGTCGTCCCTGTCTAATTCATCTACTCCCAAATCTATCAGTTCCAACTCCAACTCCTCAAGGTCCATTCCCTCTTTTTCCTTGATTTTGAATACCGATTTATGATCAAACAAGAACGAGAGCGAACCGCTCGTTTGCAAGTTTCCTCCGCACTTGTTGAAGTAGGAACGAATATTTGCTACCGTACGATTACTATTGTCCGTCGCGGTTTCTATCACGATACCGATTCCGTGAGGTCCATATCCTTCATAAACAATCTCCTTATAATCGCCCTGATCCTTGTCCGTCGCCTTCTTGATGGCACGCTCAACGTTTTCTTTTGGCATGCTTGCCGCCTTTGCGTTCTGCATCAAGGCGCGCAATCGAGGGTTACCCGTTGGGTCTGGACCTCCAGCCTTCACTGCCATCGTGATTTCTTTTCCTAACTTCGTGAACGTACGGGCCATATTGCCCCATCTTTTCAATTTACGCGCTTTGCGATACTCAAACGCTCTTCCCATTGCTTTTCAATAATAATTATTAACGGTTTTTTGTTTTCGCGAATATATAAAATAAATCATTTTTCCGTGACAGTCTCATTCCTCAATTCATTATCTTTGCTATCAATTATGAAAAAAATCTTTCTACTTCTTTTTACCCTCTCCGCCACCCTCCCTCCCTCCCTCGCAAACCCAAAGAATAAATCAATGCAAGACGAAAAACAATTTGATTACCACGTTGACCGATTTGCCGACCTCGAAATCCTCCGATATCAAGTGCCCGGTTTTGAAAAGCTTTCCCTTCGACAAAAACTTTACATCTACTATTTGTCTCTTGCTGCACAAGAAGGACGCACCATCCTCTATGACCAAAACAATCGGCACAACCTGCACATCCTTCATACACTTGAAGCCATTTACGTCTCCCTTCCTGACAAGGAGAAACAGACAGAGCAATTCAAGAATCTGGAAGTTTATCTGAAAAGGGTCTGGTTTTCTAATGGCATCCACCACCATTACGCTACAGACAAGTTTTCTCCGCTTTTTGAACGCGATTGGTTCATCAACGTATTCCGATGCGTTCCTGAGCACTTGCTTCGTCTTGACAAAGACGAAACTGCGCAAATGCGTCTTGATGAAATCCTTCCTGTCATCTTTGACCCTTCTGTCGATGCCAAACGCGTCAATCAAGCCGAGGGACAAGACCTCCTGCTCACCTCTGCTGAAAACTATTACTTCGGTGTAACACAATCCGAAGCGGAACAATTCTACAACGCCATGCGCAAGGAAGGAGATTCGGAGCCGCTCTCTTACGGACTGAACTCGAGGTTAGTCAAGCAAGACGGACAACTTAACGAAGAGATATGGAAAGTCGGAGGCAAATACTCTCAGCAGATAGAAAACATAGTCCACTATCTGCGTTTGGCACGTCAATATTCCGAAAACGAACAACAGAACAAGGTGATTGACCTTCTCATTCGCTTTTACGAGATAGGCGATCTGAAAACATTTGACGATTACTCCATCCAATGGGTCAAAGAAACGGATGGGCATGTTGATTTTGTCAATGGTTTCATTGAGACATACGGAGACCCACTGGACATCAAAGCGTCTTGGGAATCCATTGTCAATTTCAAAGACACCGCTGCCACACATCGCACCGAGACCTTAAGCGATCATGCGCAATGGTTCGAAGACAATTCTCCTGTCGATGCGCGATTCAAGAAAAAACAAGTCAAAGGGGTCTCTGCCAAAGTCATCACGATGGCATTCCTTGGTGGCGACTGCTACCCTGCCACACCTATTGGGATCAACCTCCCTAATGCAAACTGGATCAGACAAACGCACGGATCCAAATCCGTCACCATCGAAAACATTACGTTCGCTTACAGCGAAGCCGCCAAGGGAAATGGATTCAAAGAGGAATTCATGCTGAGCGACATCGAACGCCAACGTGCGGAGAAATATGGCTATTTGGCAGATAATCTCCATACCGACCTGCACGAATGCCTTGGGCATGGATCAGGACAGCTCCTTCCTGGTGTCAGTCGTGAATCTCTCGGCGTTTACGGAAGCACCATCGAAGAAGCGCGCGCTGATCTCTTCGGTCTCTACTACACCGCTGACCCAAAAATTGTTGAGTTGGGGTTATTACCTGACAGCGAAGCTTACAAAGCCGAATACTATAGTTATATGATGAACGGACTGATGACACAACTCACGCGCATACTACCAGGTAACAATATTGAGGAAGCACACATGCGAAACCGATCGCTCATTGCCCACTGGGTATTGGAAAAAGCGAGCAAAGAGAAACATCCTGCGGTTCAACTCATCAAGGAAAATGGCAAGACATTCGTTCAAATCAATGATTATGTCAAACTACGCTCCTTCTTTGGCGAACTGTTAGCGGAAATACAACGCATTCGATCCACGGGCGACTTTAACGCCGCCAAAAACATAGTTGAGAGCTATGGAGTGAAGGTCAACCCAACGCTTCACAACGAAGTTCTTCAACGCTATAAGCGACTGAATCTCGCTCCTTACAAAGGGTTTGTAAATCCTGTTTACACGCTCGTCAAAGATGACGATAACAAGATTACGGACGTTGTTGTTTCCTACGACGAAGACTATACGCACCAACACTTACGCTACGATGGATATATTCGATAATTTTTATTCACTATAAAAAACACAACATCAATAACAATAATCTTAAATCTAACACATCATGAAACGTTTCTTCCTTTTAGGTTTTGCGATGTTATACTGCTTCATGTCACATGCGGCAGCTCCAGTCATCACCCTCGCAAGTGACCAAGGTGGGTCCTTGTTAGCAATCGGCACAAGCAGCCCTTACGCCGTTTCAACTGCCGTCAACGACCCTACCGACCCTCTCGCCACAGATGGCATACTCCTCAATGTAACCAACTCCCCGACCTCTTTCACGTTTTCTTCAAACAACACGTCTGTTGTCACGAACAGCAATTGCTCTTGCACCCTCGTCAGCGGCACGATTTATCGTCTCATCATTCGTGCTACAGGCAAAGGTTATGCGACAGTATCCGTCACGGCATTCAATGGCAGCAACTCCTCCGCGTTCAAAGTCAACGTTGCCTCGTCTGCCGCTTCAGAACGTTCTGATAGCACCACGTTCCACACCTTGATAGCCGATGCTTCGGCTGCCGCCGAGGTGGGCGAAGACTACATGCTCATTGCCGACGACGAGACCAACCTCTTGCGACTTTACAACCGCAACCGTTCAGGAGCGTCAATCAAGACCTTTGATGTCACGACAGGAGCGGGTGGCACCAATGGCGAGGAATTTGACATCGAAGCCGCCTCCGCCAGCCATATCTATCCGAATCGCATCTATTGGGCTACCTCTATGGGTAACAACAAGAGCGGAAAACTCAAACCTTACAGAAACCGTGTCTTCGCGACTGAAATCAGTGGCACAGGAACATCAACAACCGTTACCGTGAAAAGTTATACGGACAAGATGCGTGACGCTCTCATCTCTTGGGGTAACTCCTACGGCTGGGACTTCACCAACTCCGCCAAAAAAAACATGATTCCTAAAGACATTGCCGGTTTCAATATCGAAGGCCTTTCCTTGCGTATGAATGGTGAAGAAGCCTTCATCGGTTTCCGCGCTCCTTGCGTGCCTGTCAAGAACACGACTCCAACTTCTTCCAATCGCAAATATGCGATTCTCGCTCCTGTGAAGAACTTTGAAACAATGTTGAATGTCAACGGCAAGTCTTCCATCAACCCGACGTTTGGCGAACCTGTTCTTTTTGATTTTAACAGTCTTGGCATCCGCTCTATCGAGAAGGCTGGAACTGCCGGCTACCTCATCATTGCTGGTCTTTACACCGGTGGTGGCTCCCCTTCTGTTTACCTATGGAATGGTCGCGCACCCGAAAACAGCGGTTCTAACCCTATCTCTGTGGGTTCCGACCTCGTTAAGTTGGACATCGACTTGTCCAACCTCGTGCAACCATCCACCGACGGAGGTGTCGAAGGTCACCCGGAAGCCCTCATGGCAATACAAGACGGGAACACCATCACCATATATATCATTTGTGACAATGGATCCGTTGACTACTATGGTGACGGCAACGAAGCAAAAGCGCTCACCAACGACCAATTCAAAAAATTCCGTCAAGACATCTTCACCTATGTCATCCCTGAAGAATTTGTAACCGAAAACACAGAAACCGTTCAAGACGCCCCACTTGGGATACGCATCCTCGGCAACAACATTATGACCGACGATAAATCCGTCATCAACATCTTTGACCTTTATGGAAAGCCTGTTACCTCGGGCGTCGGTTCTGTAACCGTCCCTTCTGGCATCTACATTGCCAAGACATCGAACGCCACGGTAAAAGTCATCGTTACTCAATAAAATCCAAACATCTTATTTATAATCTCTAAAAAGGGAGTGTCGTTTGACACTCCCTTTTTAGTTAAAAACATGTTCAATAACATAAAAAAATGCACACTAAAAAAAGTATATCAAATCAAAAAAAACATGAATTTTGTGCCGTATGTTGTGATATTTGGTTCACACATACGCGAACACACAAAAACACACACAACCTTATACTATGAAAAACTTAACGGCACGACTCCTCGCAGCCCTCTTTATGCTTTCATGCGCACTCCATCTGAGTGCCCAATCCTATTGTCTTGAGTCCGCAATAGGCTACGCTTCGGGGGTCACAGGAGGTGCGGGAAAATCCGTATCGCTCATTACCAACCAATCACAACTTGCCACGGCACTGAAAAACGGTAATGGCATCTACATCATCACCGAGAGTTTCAACGTAACCTCAGTCATCAAAGGTACTGGTAGCAACTATACCCTACTTGCTATGCCAGGTGTGACCCTGACTGGAACATTGCGTGACAAGAGTGCGGGTATCTTCAACCTAAGTGGTGGTAGCAACATCATCCTCCGCAACCTGACCTTGGTCGGTGCCGGTGCCTACGACTGCGACGCCTCGACAGGAGACGACATTACCTTGCAGGGAGCAAAGAACGTATGGATTGACCACTGCGACATTTCCGACGGTGTGGACGGCAACCTCGACATCAAGTCAAGTTCGGATAACATCACCGTCTCTTGGACTAAATTCCATTACGACAAAGCCCCTAAGGCGGGAGGCTCTGGAGGAACGGATGACCACCGTTTCAATGGCTTGATCGGTTCAAGTTCCAGTGACAAACCTTCGGACGGAACTTACAACGTTAGTTTCATCGGCTGCTGGTGGGCTGACGGTTGCGTCGAGCGTATGCCACGTGCCCGTAACTGTCTCGTTCAGTGCATCAACGACTATTGGGGCTCAAAGGACGCCAACTATTACATCGGACCAGAAAACGGAAACCTTTATTGCGAAGGATGCTACTTTGACAACCGTTCGAGCAAGATAAAAACTTCCACCATCGTGAAATCCTACGGTGGCACAAACAAGGTTCAATTCAAGGACTGCTATTCACCTGTCGGGTTACCGACATCAACAACGGTGAGTGCCAGCGCAAGTCTCGGTTCGTATGAGATTCTCTCTGCCACTGCTGCCAAGACTGCGGTGACCGACGTGACTTGTGGTGCGGGAGCCACCCTCTTGGTTAACGTTACAACGGGTGAGGTATCCTCTCCTTGCGACGCCGCCATCACCTTGGTATTGACTTCCGCTACGGGCACCGATGCACAGACTGTTGTCCGTGGACATGCCATTACCAATATTCAATACACCGCTGGCGGGGACGCCAACAACATCACCGTTACGGGACTTCCTGCGGGAGTCACCTTCACCAAGAGCGGTCTCGTTGCCACCATTTCAGGAACACCAACGACGGCAGGCACCTATACTTATACGGTAACTGCGTCAGATGCTGGTGGTAACAAGAAAACAATGACAGGTACCATCACGGTCGAAAACCCTGTTAAAGCGAATCTCTCCATCTCACCTTCAACCGTCACCGTAGAGCAAGGAAAAGAAATGACCTCCATTGTCGTGACGGCTGACCATGCGGTCAACACGTGGAATTTCACATCACCACTGCCTACGGGCATCACCTACTCCACGACTTCAACGACCTTGACCATTTCTGGTACAGCTGACCTCGGTGCCACCATCAAAGATTACCCTCTCTCTGTGACGGCTACCAATGATGCGGGAACATCAACGGCAGTCGTTGGAACGATTACAGTCGTTGAACCAAGCAAGTGCACCGTCTATCCTTGGTTCTTCTACGAAGCGGATGCGACCGCCGCTGGCATTACCAATAGTAGCCGCCTCACCGTGACGGAAGATGGCAGCAGCAGCAAGACTGGTAGCATCACCATTGACGGAACGACCTATAACATCACAAGACGAAGCGGGAACAACACCTCGCACGCTCTTTCTTTCACTGTCAACACAGGTTATGTAGGTACACTTTACGGTATCATCAACTCCAGCGGAAGCAGCACACGAACCATCCAACTGCTCAAGGACGGAACGCCTTACACGACATTCTCTGTCAGCGGAAGTGACATGCAAGGACTGACATTGGCATCCAACCTTCCTGCGGGCACCTATACATTAGGCACACAAGACGGTAACTGGGGATTAGGATTCTATGCCCTCAAAGAATGTCTGGACCTTTGTGATCCACAGACACTCACCCTCAATCCAGCCTCGACAACGGCATTGGTTGATGAAAACGTGACTATCACACCAATCAAGAGCGGCACGGGCGACATCACCTACACCATCACCAAGGGTGGCGCAGCCACAACCGATGCGACCATCACCGCCAACGTGTTCACGGCTACGGCGATAGGCACTTACACCATCTCCGCAGATATTGAACGTGACGACAACTACTGTGCCGCCACCTCTTCCGAAATCACTATTACGGTTTCATGCGTACCTCAAACACTCACGCTTGGGGCAAGCAGCACCAACGTTGAAAAGAACACCAACGTCACCATCACCCCTACCAAGAGCGGTACTGGAACCATCACATACGGAGTGACCGATGGCGAAGACAATGCCACGGCAACTGCTTCCGTCACCAACAAAGGTGTGTTCTCTGCCACTGCCGACGGAGCGTACAAGGTAACGGCAACCATTGCCGCTGACACCAAGTTCTGTGCGGCGACAGCCACACCTCTTGACATCACGGTACTCACTCGTCCGTCCGTGACAGTCAACAAAACGACACAAACAGTCGAAGCAGGAAGTGCGATTGTCAATATCGTATTCACGGCTACGGGTGGAACAGTTGCAAGTTGGAACGATCTCACAGCCTCGCTTCCAACCGGACTTACCGCTGCCGTAAGCCTCGACAAAACGACATTGACCATCTCTGGTACAGTAAGCGAGAGTGCGTTGCAAAAGACCTATTCGTTGACTGCTACCGCTACCAATGCGGCAGGAAACGGTAGTGCTACAAGCAACATCACCGTTAACTGCAAAAGCCAAACCCTCTCACTCAGTGCCCCTTCTCCAATCAAGGTCGGAGGCTCCTCTACCATCACTCCGACCAAGAGTGGTAGCGGAACCATCACCTACTATTTGAGCACTACGACAGGAGCGACCATTACCGACAACGTCGTTACGGGTATCCAAGTCGGCACATACTCAGTCTATGCGACAATTGCGGCAGATGCGGTTTACTGCTCGGCGACTTCCTCTGCCATTGAGATTGCCGTGGAAGACGACCCTACCCCAACGATTACCCACACCCCTGCTTCACAGAGCATCAACCTCACGGAGGCAATCACCAACATTACCTTTACCTCTACCGAAGCGGGAACATTTAACTATGGTGTTCTTCCTGACGGCTTGACAGCGTCTGTAAGTCTTGACAACAAGACCCTAACCATCTCAGGAACACCAACAGCCGCTGGAACGCATACCATTTCCGTTAGCGTGACAGGTTCGACCACAGGCAAAACTTCTAACGTTTATTCCGCTACCGTCAACGTCGGTTCTGTAACACCAGCCCTCACCCTGACGGCTGATGACAAGACGATACTGACTGGCTCGACCGCCACCCTCACCGCTACGGCTACCTCTTACAACAGTTCTGTTTCCAGCATCGTAATCAAGGAGGGAGAAACGACACTTACGACCATCAATGCGACAACAGGAACTTACACCTACACGGCGGCATCCGATGGAGAACATGTCATAACCGCTATCCTCACCGATGCGGCAGGCAAAACGGCAACAACAACCATTACTATCACGGCAAGTGCTCCAACCGCACCTATTGCCACGATTAAGTCCAATGCCTCTGCCATCAATCTAGGTAGCAGCTTCACTTTAACAGCAAATGGAATCCTCACCACGGGAACCGCTATAACCAATATTGTCATTCTCAATGGAGCGACTCCGCTTAACTCTGGTTCCGACAATCCTCTCGTTTATGTATGGACTCCTGCCGCAACCGGTTCTTACACCATATCCGCAACGGCTACGGACGACCAAACACTCACGGGAACATCCACGGGTCTTGTCCTCACCGTTAATCCGAACAAACCTGTGCTCAGCACTCCTGCTTCCGCAAGCGTGAAACGTGGAACGGCAATGACTCCGGTAGTCATCACCTCCGACAGCGCATGCACATGGAGCGTTTCAACCCTTCCTGATGGCATCACCTTTGCCGTTAGCGGAGACAAGAGGACACTCACCATCAGTGGTACTCCTTCGGGTTCAGCGACGTTAGACGCGACGAACTACACGGTAACTGCGACGACGATCATCAGTGGCACAAGTGCTTCCGTCCCTGGTACAATTGCCATTTCCGCCGCTGACAAGGCAACACTCACTGTTTCTCCATCCTCTACGGTAACTGCCACCATCAACAAGGCTGCCACGACAACCACTGTGACGGCAGATGCTGATGTCACCTACAATGTTGCCGCCATCAACGCCGCTCTTCCAGCTGGTATGACAGCGACACAAACCAACGCAAGAACCCTGACCATCTCAGGTACACCTACGGCTTCCGGAACTTATACCCTCTCTGTTTCCGCAACCAACGCATCTGACCAAGTGACATCAACAACGGTAACCGTCGTCGTTAACAAAGCCGACGTGATTGCCTTGAGTTGCGACCTCATCAACGACATCACTTGCGCTGTCAGCGGACCTACTGTCATTACTATTGAAAACACCTTGGGAACCGTCGTTAAGACAATCTACAACGGAACGCCAACAACCGACACGTTACGACTAATTTATCAAGTCAACGACATCGGCACAGGCACGTTCTACGTGAAAGTCAACGGAGAAACAAAGCAGACGATTTTAGTAGAATAATTGATTTTCAAATTATAATAGAGAGACCCTGAAACTTTTGTTTCGGGGTCTCTCCGTTTTTCCCCTCACCCACTTTTGCCTTTCTCCGTCTTCAACTTCTTTCCTCGCAATTTATTCATTAGATTTTTTGTACTTTTGCAAATTCTAAGAAAATACACTGACAATTTGCAAACAACATAACACACAATATGGCATTCAACATCACTTCTCTATTGAAGAAAATACTTGGCAGCAAGTCCGAACGCGACATGAAGGAGATCACCCCTTTCGTTGAACTAATTAAAGCGGAATACCCTGCCATACAAAGTCTTTCCAACGACGAACTGAGAGCGAAATCCGCCGCCCTTCGACAAGAGATAGCCGAATTAGTCGCTCCCGATAAAGAGAAAATAAAACAACTCAAAGAAGAAATCGAACAAACGGAAATCGACAAGAGAGAAAAAATCTTCAATGAGATTGACCAAATCGAAAAAGACATCCAAGACAAATACGACCAGAAATTAGACGAAATCATGCCTGTTGTCTTTGCCATTGTCAAAGACACGGCTCGACGTTTCATGCAAAATGAGGAAACGGTCGTGACCGCCAACGATTTCGATCGTAACTTGGCGGCAAAACCAAGCAATGATTTCATTCGTATTGAAGGCGACAAGGCCATCTACAAAAACGAATGGACCGCAGGAGGCAATAAAATAAAATGGGACATGTGCCATTACGACGTCCAACTCTTCGGTGGTGTCGTCCTGCACAAAGGCAAGATTGCCGAGATGGCAACCGGTGAAGGTAAGACCTTGGTTGCGACGTTGCCGGTATTCCTCAACGCATTGACGGGCGAAGGTGTTCACATGGTCACCGTGAACGACTACTTGGCTAAACGTGACTCCGAATGGATGGGACCGCTCTACATGTTCCATGGCATCAGCGTGGACTGCATCGACAAATACGAACCCAACAGCCAACAACGCCGTGATGCCTACAATGCAGACATCACCTTCGGAACGAACAACGAGTTTGGTTTCGACTACCTCCGTGACAACATGGCGACATCCCCGCTTGACCTTGTTCAACGCAAACACAACTATGCCATCGTTGATGAGGTGGATAGCGTGCTCATTGACGACGCTCGCACACCTCTCATCATCTCCGGTCCTGTCAGCCGCCAACAAGCGGATCAACTCTTTGATGAGTTGCGACCAGTCGTGGAAAATCTGGTGAACTTGCAACGTAATCTTGCAACCAACTACCTCACAGAAGCAAAACGCAAAATGGCAAGCCAAGACAAAAAAGAACAAGAAGAAGGCGAAGTCGCACTCTTCCGAAGCTATAAGGCGTTGCCAAAGAACACTCCGCTCATCAAATACCTTAGCGAACAAGGTGTCAAGAAGCGTATGCAAAAAACTGAGGAGTTCTTCATGCAGGAGAACAACAAGAACATGCATGTCGCTACCGATCCGCTCTATTTTGTCATTGACGAGAAAAACAAGACCATTGAACTCACGGACAAAGGTATTGACCAATTGTCCAAATCTAAAGATGACCCTCAGTTCTTCGTGCTACCTGACGTGGGTAGCGAAGTGGCGGAAATAAAAGCCAACACATCCCTTTCTGACAACGAAAAACGTGAACGTGAAGATGCCCTCATGCAGAAATATAGTGCCAAGGCGGAAATTCTTCATGTCATCAACCAACTGCTGAAGGCATACACGCTTTTCTATAAAGACGAGGAATATATCGTCTCTGATGGAAAAGTTCTCATTGTTGATGAACAAACAGGACGTATCATGGATGGCAGACGATACAGCGACGGACTGCATCAAGCCATCGAGGCAAAAGAGCGTGTCAAGGTCGAAGCGGCAACCCAAACCTTCGCGACTATAACGCTCCAGAACTACTTCCGCATGTACCACAAACTTGCCGGTATGACAGGTACGGCAGAGACCGAAGCGGGTGAGTTTTGGAACATCTACAAACTCGATGTCGTCGTCATCCCTACCAACAAGCCAATCGCCCGAATTGACATGGACGACCGCATATATCGGACCAAACGAGAGAAATACAATGCGGTAATCGAAGAAGTTGAACGACTCATCAACGAGGGGCGACCAGTCCTTGTCGGAACGACTTCGGTCGAAATCAGCGAACTGCTTAGCCGAATGCTGACACTCCGCCACATCAAGCACAACGTGCTCAATGCCAAACTTCACCAAAAAGAAGCGGACATCGTGGCACAGGCTGGTATGAAAGGAACGGTCACCATCGCCACGAACATGGCAGGACGTGGTACCGACATCAAACTTAGCGATGAAATAAAGGAGAAAGGCGGTCTCGCCATCATTGGAACAGAACGACACGAAAGCCGACGTGTTGACCGACAACTTCGTGGACGTGCAGGACGACAAGGTGACCCGGGTAGTTCCGTTTTCTATGCATCCATCGAAGACAACCTCATGCGCCTCTTTGCCAATGAACGCATTGCGGGTCTCTTGGATCGTCTTGGATTTAAGGAGGGTGAGATGATTACCCATCCATGGATTTCCAAGTCTATCGAAAAAGCTCAGAAAAAAGTCGAGGAAAACAACTTCGGAATACGTAAGCGACTGCTCGAATACGATGACGTGATGAACAAACAACGTACCGTCATCTACCAACGCCGACGCCACGCCCTCATGGGCGAACGCATTGGCGTGGACATCGCTAACATGTTCTACGACGCCACAGCTCTCATGGCTGATGTTTATGGCGATGACTACCAAGCACTTGCCCAAGAAGCACTTGAAGTTCTCTGCATCAACTTGCCTTTTTCGGAAGAAGACCTCAAGACACTCAAACCCGGTCAAGTTGCCAACCGACTTTACGATGCCGCGCTCGAATCGTTCAAACGTCGCATGGATCACGTCGTTGAAGTTGCAAACCCTGTCATTCAAAGAGTCTTCGAAGAGAAAGGACAACAATACCAAAACATCCTTGTTCCTTTTACCGACGGTAAAAGGGTGTTCCAAATCTCTGTCAATCTGAAAAAAGCCGCTGAAACACAAGCGCGTGAAGTGGTCAAAGAATTTGAAAAGACCATTCTGCTTTATGTCATTGACGACAACTGGAAAGAACACCTCCGCGCATTGGACGAATTGCGCAGCAATGTTCAAAATGCCACCTACGAACAAAAAGATCCTTTGTTGATTTACAAGTTAGAGTCCTACAACCTCTTCAAGACAATGGTTGATACGGTCAATCGCTCCACCCTCTCCATCCTTATGCGCGGGCAAATTCCTATGCCTGACCCAGAACAAGTTCGCCAAGCGATGCCAGAACAACGCACCGACCGACACAACTACCAAGAACGTAAGGACGAAGCGGCACAAGTCGCTGCCGCACAACGTCAAGCCTCATCGCAAGACACTCGAGCACAACAAAAGCAACAACCCGTACACGTTGAGAAGAAAATAGGACGTAACGACCCTTGCCCATGTGGCAGCGGAAAGAAATACAAGAACTGTCACGGCAAAGGCATCGCTTAAAAACCCGTTGAACAATAACAAAACCAAGTTCTTTCGTCATGCTTTCTTCTATTGTTTGGAACGTTGATCCTATCATTTTTTCCTTAGGACCAGTTCACGTTCATTGGTATGGACTCATGTGGGCTATCGGATTCATCGGTGGCTATGAAATCATTCGGAGGGAATTTCGGCACGAGAAACTGCCGGACGATTGGGCGGACAAGATTTTTATCTACATGGCTATTGGCACTATCATTGGTGCACGCTTGGGCCACTGCCTTTTCTATGGCTGGGTCAACACACCCAACGGGCTTGTCAACACCTATTTGCAACACCCATCCAGCCTTATTAAAATTTGGGAAGGCGGACTCAGCAGCCATGGCGGTGCATGTGGCATACTCATTGCCATGGCACTCTTCAATCAGTTCGTTTCCAAGAAAGGCTTTATTTGGATTTTTGATAGACTTGTGCCTGCCGTCGCCTTTTGCGGGGCGTGCATCCGCTTCGGGAATCTCACGAACAGTGAGATATATGGCATTCCGACCAACCTCCCGTGGGGATTCATATTTGTTCGTGACGGACAAACCATTCCTTGCCACCCTACCCAACTCTACGAAGTAACCTATTGTCTCATTACGCTTGCCGTTTGCTCCTACCTTTATTGGAAACGACATGCTTACACCAATTGCGGACTAATTTTTGGAACATTTCTAATCATTGTTTTCGTGACACGCTTCCTGCTCGAATTTATCAAAAATGACCAAGAAGCATTTGAACAAAGCATGACACTGAACATGGGACAAATCTTGAGCATTCCTTTCATTCTTTGGGGCATCTATTTGCTCTTCCAAGCCAACCGAAGGAAAGGCTAATACTCTTTCAAAAACATTCAATTCAAAAAAAGATAGGCACCGATCTTCGATGTCTATCTTTCTGTTGTATCTAAAGGAATCTTATTTTGTCACGGCACGAACAGGACGACCATAATAACGCTGCGGATGACCCAAAGCAATTGCGTCGTTGCTATATTTCAAACGACCTGCACGATTCACCTCAAACGAATCACGTTGCGCGGTCCACAAATGCCCGTCAACTCCATTGTCAAGCACTTCGCCCAATTTGCGGCATCCAAGGGCTGGCAAAAAGATGCTGTTTCCATTCACTTTTCCCGTCACCTTGTAACCATTTATCACATTTCCACGCTTGTCTTCCACGCTTGTCCAAGACCATGTTGTAAAGGTCGTGTCCATCAACTCTTCAACTTGGTCATCTGTTGGCATGCTGTAGCCTTTTCCCCAATTGGCGGTTACTGCGTCAAATTGAGTACCGGCAATGTTCTTACTGCCTTCCAACGCGACAAAAATGGTGTCTTCCGCTGTCCAACATTGTTCTTGAGAGCAAAGATAAGAATCCCAACTATAGTCTTCTTTCTCACTCGTCTCTCCCCATGCGAAGAAACTTCCCGTATCAGCGGAGCAACATGCTCCTACATTTCGATCCGCCCATTTCGTACCGCTTGGCAATCCCAAGTCAACCATCAAAATGGTATCACCGCCTTTGGTCACGGCTCCATTGGGCAATTGAACTTCTTGAATAGAACCTTCTGTTTTGTCACTCTTTTTGCCACACGACGTGACAAAAATGCTACCTGCAGCAACAGATACCAATAGAAACAATACTTTTGCCTTCATTTTCTTCGTGTTTTTATGAATAATGATACAAATATAATCCAAATTACACACCGTTTTCACACACTTAAAATAAAAACAGAATAATTTCTTTTGTTTTTCATAACTTTGCACGTCATTTTTCTACTCAACAAGAGATTTAGTATCAAATGAAGACATTTATTCTCCTTTTAATTGCCGCTCTCGCTTTGACACTTATTTCATGCAAGTCCGGCTGTGGATGCCCAGGCAACGCTGGTTATCCAAGCGATAACATAAATGCCCCCATCACCATGGAAAAGAGCAACGCTTGATTTCCTTACGACCTCAAACCTTACTTCCATAGCGACTTTCGCCCCATCAGCATTACACTGAAAAAATGCCACAAAATTATGTTGTGCGACATATTTTTCGTATTTTTGCAATTGGAAAATTCTAATAATTCTAAACGTTAATAACACAAAAAAATGATCAAGATTGGTATCAACGGATTTGGTCGTATCGGCCGTTTCGTATTCCGTGCTACCCTCGAGGCAGCAAACAAAAACGATGTTCAAGTAGTAGGTATCAATGACCTTCTCCCAGTTGACTACATGGCTTATATGCTCAAATATGACACCATGCACGGTCAATTTGAAGGTGAAATTTCCGCTGATGTGGAAAACAACACCCTCATCGTTAACGGAAACAAGATCCGTGTCACCGCAGAAAAAGACGCAGCTAACCTGAAATGGGACGAAATCGGCGCTGAGTACGTAGTTGAATCTACGGGTCTCTACCTCACCATGGACAAGGCTGAGAAGCACCTCCAAGCCGGTGCTAAATACGTAGTTCTCTCCGCTCCTTCCAAGAAGGGTGACGACGGTCGTCAAGCTGACATGTTCGTTTGCGGTGTGAACACCGACACTTATGCTGGTCAAAAGATTGTTTCCAACGCTTCTTGCACCACCAACTGCTTGGCTCCTATCGCTAAAGTGCTCAACGATAACTTCGGTATCGAAACGGGTCTCATGACCACGGTTCACTCTACCACCGCTACCCAACGTACCGTTGACGGTCCTTCTTTGAAAGACTGGCGTGGTGGTCGTGCTGCCAGCGGCAACATCATCCCTTCTTCTACCGGTGCTGCTAAGGCTGTAGGCAAGGTTATCCCTGAATTGAACGGCAAACTTACCGGTATCTCCATGCGTGTCCCTACTCTTGACGTTTCCGTTGTTGACTTGACGGTTAACCTCAAGAAGGGTGCTACCAAAGAAGAAATCTGCGCTGCTATGAAGAAAGCTTCTGAAGGTGAATTGAAGGGCATCCTCGGCTACACTGAAGACAAAGTCGTTTCTTCTGACTTCCTCGGTGACGCTCGCACTTCTATCTTCGACGCTGAGGCTGGCGTTTACTTGACCGACAAGTTCGTGAAGGTCGTTTCTTGGTACGACAAAGAGATCGGTTACAGCCACAAGGTTGTTGACCTCATCAAGATCATGAAGAAGCACAACGGTTAATCCGACGCTTTAATAAACAAAAGCCCATCCATTTTCATTTGGATGGGCTTTTTTATTTGTGTTTTTTCGATTTTGCACTATTTTTGTAACGTTACTATCAAGTAGCCTTAATCGAAATAACTATGAAAAAAATACACCTTCTAACTTTACTTTCCATCTTTCTTTTCGCAAACCTTTCGTTTGCGCGCAACAAGCAAGATTACATTAACTGGGCTCACACCATTGCTAAAAGTGAAATGACGCGTAATGCGCATTTGTGGCAAGCGGATTTCCAAAAAAAACCAAAATGGGACTACACACAAGGACTGGTTGCGCAGGCCATCTTAGCCACCTATCAACTCACTTCCGATACATCCCTTTTGCGATATGTGGATGAGTTTGCCGACTTCTTCGTGAACGAAGACGGAACTATCAAAACATACGTGCTTGACTCCTACAGTCTGGACCGCGTCAATGGAGGCAAATTTCTATTCGACTATTACGAACTGACAAAAAAAGACAAATATCTTAAAGCCGTCAAACTGCTCCGTTCTCAATTGAACACCCACCCGCGCATGTCCAACGGTGTTTTCTGGCATAAGAAAGTTTACCCTGAACAAGTTTGGCTTGATGGTCTCTACATGGCAGACCCATTCTACGCTCGTTGCATCAACCAACTCAAAGAAGACAAAAAGCTTTACGATGACGTAGCCCTTCAATTTATCCTCACGGATTCACTGACACTCGACACGGTCACGGGGTTAAACTATCACGCCTATAACGATGACAGAAAGCAACCTTGGGCTGACAAAACCACGGGACACTCTCCCAACTTCTGGGGACGTGCCATCGGTTGGTACATGATGGCAATGGTAGATGTTCTTGATTACATGCCTAAACGCCACCCTGCTCGCAAGCAAATCATCAAGAACTTCAACCGTCTTACCGATGCGCTTCTTGCCGTTCGTGACCCTGCCACCAAGATGTGGTATCAAGTGCCAAACCTCCCTGACAGCACAGGCAACTACACGGAATCCTCTTGCACGGCTATGTTCATCTACGCCATAGCGAAAGGTGCTCGCATGAAATACTATAACAACAACGAGTGGTACGCCCATCAGGCACGTACCTCATTTGAAGGCCTCATCTCCAACGCCACCATCAAAAATCCAGATGGTACCATTACCATTTCCAAGGCGTGTGGCGTGGCAGGCTTAGGCGGGACGCCATATCGCAGTGGCACCTTCGATTACTACATCACCGAACCCATTCGCAATGATGACCCTAAAGTCGTAGGTCCATTCATCTTGGCAGCACTTGAATTGGCAAAATAAATTCCCCCACTCCAACAAAAAAAAATCTAAATGACATGAAAAAAACACTGTTCCTCGCATCTTTTATCGCAGTCATCGCTACGCTCATAGCCATGAAGAACAAACCGGTACGCATTCTTATGGCAGGCGACTCTACCATGGCTGACAAAGAACAAATCGCATACCCCGAAACAGGTTGGGGACAAGTGCTTCCTTCCTATTTCGACGACGACGTGGTTATCGAGAACCACGCCCGCAACGGACGCAGCACGCGTACCTTCATTTCCGAAGGTCGCTGGGACTTCCTGCTTAGCCATGTGCAAAAGGGAGACTATGTTGTCATTCAATTTGGACACAATGACCAAAGCGTCAAGAAAGCAGATCGCTACACCACCCCGGAACAGTATAAACAGAACCTGACCAAGATGGTGAACGATACAAAAGCAAAAGGAGGCATACCTATTCTCTGCACGCCCATCGAACGTCGAAAATTTGACAAAAGTGGTAATTTCGTTGACCAACACGGAAACTATCCGAACCTTGCACGCCAAGTGGCACAAGAACAAAATGTCATTTTTGTTGATATGCAACACTCGTCAATGGACTTCATCATTGCCGCTGGCGACTCCGCGTCTTGCCAATACTTCTTGCACGTCAAACCTGGTGAATGTCAAAAACATCCGGAAGGCAAAATTGACAACACGCATCTGAAACCCGTCGGAGCTCTCGCCATGGCAAATCTTTTTATCGAAGGTTTGCAACAGCAATCAGACAACAAGCAACTGAAACAACTGCTCAAGCATGTCAAAAAGAGCGACAACGTCACATTGACCTATACGACACCTGTTGCTGGCATCAACAAACTTGCTAACAAGACAAACAACCAGATTGATGAAGGCGAAAAAGGCCAGAAGCAATAGTATCCAAATAAAACAATGACCTTTTTCCGACTTTTCCTGCTCGTCGCGTTTCTCTTTTCCCTTACTGCAGAAGCAAAAGACAAGAAACGAAAATCAAAGGACACTCCTTTTGTGTCGAAGGTTTGGTCAGCGGACAATGGAGATGGGACATATACAAATCCTATCCTCTATGCCGATTATAGCGACCCTGACGTATGTCGAAAAGGGAAAGACTACTACCTCACCGCCTCCTCTTTCAATTGTATTCCAGGACTCCCCATCCTGCACAGCAACGACCTCGTCAATTGGCGACTCATCAACTATGCCCTACCCAAACAAGAACCTTTCGAATTCTATTCCAAAGCGCAACATGGTAGAGGCGTTTGGGCTCCGTCCATCCGAGTTAGAAAAGACACATTCTATATCACATGGGGTGACCCGGATTTCGGACTTTGGATGGTGAAAACTACCGACCCTGCAGGCGAATGGTCCAATCCAGTTTTAATGAAAGAAGCCAAAGGAGCGGGATTGGAGGATTGCTGCCCACTTTGGGACGATGACGGCAACACCTACCTTAGCCATGCCTATGCAGGTTCACGCTCAGGACTGAAAAGCGTCATCGCTGTCTGCTCCGCCTCCGAATCTCTGACCGAGACAGGCGACAGTCGTATTGTCTATGACGGCCATTTTTCCAATCCTACCATTGAAGGTACTAAGTTCTACAAGCACAATGGCTACTACTACATCTTCGCTCCTGCCGGAGGAGTAAAAACGGGTTGGCAAACCGTGCTTCGGTCTAAAAGCCCATGGGGACCCTATGAAGAACGTAGAGTTTTGGACCAAGGCGACACCGATGTCAACGGTCCGCACCAAGGAGCATGGGTCACAACACCTCAAGGCGAAGACTGGTTCCTGCATTTCCAAGACGTCTATACGGTCGGTCGAATTGTCCATCTCCAACCTATGCGATGGATAAATGACTGGCCCGTAATAGGCGAGGACAAAGACTTCGACGGCTGCGGACAACCGGTCAAGACCTTTAGAAAGCCTGACACGCCTACTTCAAACAAAAAAAAGAAAAAGAAAGGTTTTCCAATCGAAACTCCTCGTGACGACGACGAATTCAACGCCACGTCACTTTCACTCCAATGGCAGTGGTACGCAAACTCTCGCCCTATCTACTTCTTTGCGGACTCGACCCATGGTGTTCTTCGACTTTATAGCGTCTTTACGGATAGCACACGAAACCTTTGGGATTCGCCCACCATCCTTGCCGAAAAACTCACAGGACCCAACTTTACGGCAACAACTAAAGTTTACCTATACCCCGACTCCATACGAACGGGCGAACACTTTTCCTTTGTCATCATGGGCGAAGACTATGCCATGATTGACATAGTAAACCAAGGGAAAAACTTTGCCCTTCGACAAGTCACTTGCACCCAAGCACGCAAAGGATCTTCAGAAAAAATCAATGAGCAAATACTTATTCCTGCCACAAAAGACCCTATCTATTTGAGAATGTCATTCTCCAACGGCAAGGATTGTCAGTTCTTTTATAGTCTTGACAACACCACTTTCACTCCCATAGGAGGCCCCTTTGCCGCAAAGGCAGGACGTTGGATTGGCGCAAAAATCGGTTACGTGGCACGTCGATTCCAAAAGACGAACGACGGCGGATGTTTAGCCATCGATTGGATTCGATTCACAAAATAAGGCCAATCTCCACTACAAGGGAAAGCCTTCTGGCAAAAGAACGGTAATGATTCGCTTCGAATCATCCACCTCGACGACGTAATCTTCTGCAACAGGAACCAATATTTCATCTCCGTTCGAACGAGCCACGCGCCACAACACATTCGCAGTGGCATCGTCTATGCCGCTAATCGTGCCCAACGTCCCTAATTTTTCATCATGCAACTCATATCCCATCAGTTCATACTCATCCTCACTCTCCGCTGTTTCCAAAACATCTTCACGATGGGCATAAAGCACTCGCGCGGACAAGAGCGGACGCATTTGCTCCTGTGTCACGACATCGTCAAACCGAATCAGGACTCCCCTACTGGACGTTTCTCTTAAGTCCGCGACGAAAAAGGGAGTAGCAATGCCTCCAACTTTGAGAAAGAGGCATTCTAATTGATCATAATCCAATACCGCGTCTATGACGGCATTCATCTCTCCGTTCAGCCCATGCGACTTTATCAAATAACCCACCTCTACTAAATTTTCGTCCAAACGTTCAATCATAATGGTTTTCTTATCTTGTGATATTTTGGATGTACAAATATAACTACATTTGCGACTGAACATCAGCCCACATGAAGATACTTTACATTCACGGATTTCTCTCTTCCGGCGCAAGCGGTACGGCAAAACTTCTGCGCGATGCGCTCCCTGACGACACCATCCTTTCGCCAGATGTGCCGCTCCATCCCGACGAAGCGATTTCTTTTCTAAAGCGTTTTACGATTGACGAGCAACCACAACTTATCATCGGGTCTTCCATGGGCGGCATGTATGCAGAGCAACTCTATGGTTTTCACCGCATATTGGTCAACCCTGCTTTTGAGATAGACAAAACCTTGATGCAATCCATCGGAGCGGGACGACACGAAATGCTATCACCGCGCCAAGATGGCGTACGTGACATTCTTGTCAACAAAGCCTATGTCAAGGAGTTCTCCGACGTTCTCGCCAACTCATTCTCACATGCTGACAAAGAGGAAGAGCAAGAGATGGTCATTGGACTTTTCGGGCGTCACGACCCTTTGGTCCATACCCGCCCAATCTTCTTGAAGCACTATTGCCATGACATTCCTTTTGAAGGAGAACACAGGCTGAACGAGCACATCGTTCACCATACGTTGCTCCCAGTCATCAATAAGATGAAGGACAAGATTGCGAGCGTCCAACGCCCTATCTTATACATAGCCCTTGAACACTGCATATATGATGAACAAGGAAGACTCAAGAGCAATGCGCACAATGCTTTCGAATCATTGGCACAAAGATACGACACCTATTTGATTTCATCCGTCACCCCAAACGACGCCGCTTTTGACGAAAATGTCGAAATAGACCTTGGTGTTCTTGCACACAACCATATCATCCACACCCCGCGTCCTGAACTTTTGTATGGTGACTATTTTATCATGCAAGAACGACAATTCAAAACAAGTATTTTTCTTGGGACTCCGCTCTATTTCGGAACTCCCGACTTCAAGGATTGGGATCAGACACTGACCTTTTTTGAGCGTTTAGACGGTCAATAAATTGATTATTGACAAAATATTTACAAAATAGTCTTTTTAGTTTCAACTTTTTCCATATCTTTGCACCCACAAAAAAGAGGGGATTAACCTCAAAGGCTAACGGCGCATTCGTCTAGTGGCCTAGGACGCGGCCCTCTCACGGCTGAAACCCGGGTTCGACTCCCGGTTGCGCTACAAGTGGAGCGGTGACTTCAAAAAATTGAAGTCACCGCTCTTTTTTCTGAAACTTTTCTCTATCTTTGAGTTTCTATCAACAACGTGTTTTCACACGAAAAACAACACGCAAAATATGTCAAAAGAAACGGAAAACTTAAACGAACAAGAAAAGAAGCCAAGTAAAGAAAAACTTGAGGCGTTGAAACTCGCCATGGCTAAAATAGATAAGGACTTTGGCAAAGGCACCATCATGCGTATGGGCGACAATGCAGTCGAAGACATTGCCGTAATTCCTACCGGTTCCATCGGACTCAACGTCGCTCTTGGCGTCGGAGGCTATCCTCGCGGCAGGGTCATTGAAATCTTCGGACCTGAATCCTCTGGTAAGACGACTCTCGCCATTCACGCCATTGCCGAAGTTCAAAAACAAGGTGGCATCGCTGCCATGATTGATGCCGAACACGCCTTTGACCGCTTCTATGCAGCCAACTTGGGCGTAAACACGGACGAATTGCTCATCTCACAACCCGATAGCGGTGAACAAGCGCTCGAAGTCGCAGACCAACTCATCCGCTCATCAGCCGTTGACCTCGTTGTCATTGACTCCGTGGCAGCATTGACTCCAAAAGCGGAACTCGAAGGTGACATGGGTGAAAACAAAGTCGGGCTGCAAGCAAGACTCATGTCACAAGCGTTGCGAAAACTTACGGGAACCATTGCCAAAACCAATACTACTTGTATCTTCATCAACCAATTGCGTGAAAAGATTGGCGTGATGTTCGGCAACCCGGAAACGACCACTGGTGGTAACGCATTGAAATTCTACGCTTCCGTACGCATTGACATCCGCAAAGTGTCCCCCATCAAGGACGGAGACAAGGTGTTAGGCTACCAAACTCGCGTAAAAATCGTAAAAAATAAGGTTGCCCCTCCTTTCCGTCGCACGGAGTTCGACATCATGTTCGGTGAAGGAATCTCGACAGAAGGAGAAATCATTGATCTCGGCGTGGAACACGGCATCATCAAGAAGAGCGGTTCCTGGTTCAGTTACAACGACAACAAATTGGCACAAGGTCGTGATGCGGTCAAACAACTGCTAAAAGACAACCCTGACCTCAAAGAGGAACTCGCAGGAAAAGTTCAAGATACCTTGCTTAACGACAAGCAATCTGTTAAATCCGCTGACAAAGAAGAATAAGAATAACCCAACAACCCTTTATTATGAAAAGACTCTTTTCTCTTTTTGCTGCCGCGCTCTTAATGGCGACAACCCTTACTCTCACATCCTGCACGGACAGCGAAGGTAACGTTGCCACCCCGGTCCTTGCGGCATATAAATGTACCGCTATCACGGTTTCAGGCGTTCCTGTTACAGCAGAAAACACCAAGTACATCAAACTGTTCTCATTCTACGCCGCAGGAACAACTGCTGGTGGTGTCTATTGCCGTGTAGGTACGGATGACTTGCAAGAGGCTGCCTCCGCCGCAACGTCCATATTGTCTTCCAACACAGAAAAAGCATCTTGGAGCAAGTTCCTCTCTAAAGGCACATATACGGTAACTGGTTCTACCCTTGTACTTACACCAAAATCCGAAAACGTTACGGGTGAAGAAACATATACGCTCGTCGGGAATCTGGGAGACGATCAGATTCAAATCATGAGTTCGACCAAAATCGGTAACTCCGACGTGGACAACGCTCTCGGCGTTTTAGGTTCCGTACTCGGTTCTTTAGGTTTTGCAAGTGCCCAAGAATTGACACAAACCGTCTTCACTTATGAAAAGATTGGTCTCAACGACTTGATTGACTTCATCCAGACCAACGATAATAACTAAGATTTGACAATAGAAAAAAAAAAACGTCGGGAAAAATCCCGACGTTTTTTTTGGAACCACGATCTCTATCTCTTACTTGACCGATAGAACGCCATCGACAACAAACTCGCTATTTCCACGCCATGGCAACGTGCCCTTGTATCGCTGGTAATGCAACTCCACTTGCTTTCCACTGCATCGCATCAGTTGCGCCGCAATCGAATCATTCACTACTGAAAAGATAAACTCGTTGCTGACTATCGTGCTACCAGTCCTGCCTTTGAAACCCTCCTGTATCATACGTCCTTCATAGGTCTTGAATACGTATCCCTTCTTTTCGATATAATTCAGAGTGCCGGCTTCAACACCTTCACTATAGACGAAATAATACTTCAAATATCCAAATCCCACACACGCCACGACAAGAACAAGAATCGTCACGAGAGCAACCTTCAGACCAATTCTTTTACCTTTTTTCTTTTCTTGATTTTCTGCCATTTCCATAATAACGACTATTTTAACATGTTGACAAATTAAAAATCAAAGATACTTCTTAATTTTGCAAAGAAAACATTTCTTGGCATTGAACACACAAAAATATAACCTATCATGAAACAATTTCTTTTGCTTTCGCTCGCTTTCTCCTTCGCCATTTCCTCCTTTGCCCAAAAGGCAAAAATAGACAAAGCCAAATGGGATGGTGACAAACTTCCTTGCGCAACCATCACGGTCAAAGGTGACAGAAAAACTGTCATGAAAAATCTCAAAGATGTGCTCAAGGAAGAAGACTTGAAAGTCAAAGGCAACGCAAAAAAATTGCAAGCCCCCGCAGTCAACTGGAAACGTGTCTCCAAAAACTTGATGAATGTCTATGCCACTTCTGAAAAGGAAAGTAGTGACAAAACCACGGTCAACGTCTTTCTTGCCACGGGTTCCGACAAGTCAACCTTCATTGGCGAAGGCAACGAGATGAAAGAACTCACCGAGTTTCTTGAAGACGAATTTGTTGACCATAACGACAAAGTTCTCAAAAAGATAGCGGAAAAGAAAAAGAAAGAAGAAGCGAAAAAAAGAGAAAAGGACATCAAGAAACAAGAAAAGAAAATCAAGAAACTCAACAAGAAATTGGAACAAGACAAGGCTCTTCACCTTCAACAACAATAATGCCGATTGAATCTACTCTCCCCATCCGACTACCAGCGGAATGGGAACAACAAAGCGGGGTCATGCTCACTTGGCCTCACGAAGGCACGGATTGGTGCGACACGCTCCAAGACGTGCTTCCCGTTTTTGCTACCATTGCTTGCGAAATATCCATGAGGGAAAAAGTGCTTATTGTCGCCCCTAACACCGACGACGTTTACGCACGACTTTTGCCCCAAACAAATCTTGACAACGTGATTGTCACACAAGTGCCATCCAACGACACTTGGGCACGTGACCACGGTCCCATCACCATCCTATTAGACGGTCAGCCCACTCTTTTAGACTTTCGCTTCAATGCCTGGGGCATGAAGTTCGCGTCCGACTTGGACAACCTCATCACCCGACGACTATTTCATGACCGTGAAGTTTTCGCTCATGGAGTGAAATACGTCAACGCCCAAAACCTCGTACTTGAAGGCGGAAGCATTGAAAGCGACGGCTGTGGAACCATTCTCGTCACATCCAGTTGTCTTCTCAGCGAGAACAGAAACGAGTGGCTTTCCGCCTCCGCCATTGACGAACAACTACAACAACTTTTGGGGGCGCATAGAATCCTCTGGCTCAACAATGGGAACATTGACGGCGACGATACCGACGGACACATCGATACCCTTGCTCGCTTCTGCTCACCCGACACCATTGCCTATGTCGCCCCTCCAAACGACGAGGATGACGAAGACTACTTCGACATTCGTCTCATGGAAGAGGAATTACGTTCATTTCGAACCACTGAAGGCAAACCATATCGTCTGATTCCGCTTCCCTCTCCATATCCGATTATCGAAGATGGAAGACCCTTGCCCGCTACCTATGCGAATTTTCTCATAATCAACAAAGCGATTCTTTTGCCGACCTACCAACAACCAGAGAGCGACGAAAGAGCCATTCAAGCCTTGAAGACCGCCTTTCCAGAACGAGACATCATTCCCATTGACTGCGTTCCCATCATTCGGCAAAACGGTTCTCTTCACTGTCTAACTATGCAGTTTCCTGAAGGAGTTCTCAAAAGTTGACCGTTTCTTTTAACATTTATTTCTTCAGTGTTTTACGGCTTCTTTCAAAAAAAAATCCCCTTGGAATGCCAACCATTTAACTTTTTATTACCTTTGCCGCAGATTTAACACTAAGACATTATAGGAGGCATGGAGTTAACTTCGCTTTTTGCGTTTTTCTATTATTACTTTTACTTTACCAAGTAAGAGCGGGACGCAATGTGAATGTAACAAACCTATCCAATACGACAATTCAATCCCGCTTGAAACTCATTCAAGCGGGATTTTTTTAGAACCAAATGAAAACAATAGCAATACAAGGAATCGGAGGCTGCTTCCACGACATGGCAGCACGTGAATTTTTCCACGATGAGGATATACAAATCCTACCCTGCGAGAGTTTTCACGCACTTTTCGATAGTCTGGCTGAGGACAAATCACGATTTGGCATCGTCGCCATCGAAAACACGATTGCCGGTTCCTTACTCGAGAACTACCAACTCATTCGTGATTCCGGTTTCACCATCATTGGCGAACAGAAACTGCGAATCAAACAAAATCTTTGTGCCTTGCGCGGAGAGACCCTCGAATCTATCAATGAAGTAATCTCCCACCCCATTGCCCTGATGCAATGCGGAAAATATTTAGATGGGCACAAGAACTGGAAGGTGGTTGAATTTGATGATACCGCCAATGCGGCACGCACCATCGCCAAGAAACAGATGAACGGAGTTGCCGCCATATGTGGCTCACTTGCAGCAAATCTCTACGATTTAGACATCCTTGCCGAAGGCATCGAAACCAACAAGCACAACTTCACGCGGTTCCTCATTCTTGCTCATTCCGACCAGAAAGAACAAACCCCAACGGTAAGCCCAGACAAAGCGTCACTTGTTTTTGCCGTCGAACACAATCCCGGAAGCCTAAGCCAAGTGCTTGCCATTATTTCTTTCTACGGAGTCAATCTCACCAAGATTCAGTCCCTTCCTATTATTGGGCGCGAATGGGAATATCTTTTTTATATTGACGTTTCCTTTTCTGACTATGATCGATATTGCAAATCGGTCGAGGCTATCAAACCACTTACGCGCGACCTTAAAATTCTCGGAGAATACAAACAATGCGAACTCTACTAATACAGGAAACACACAACACTTGCTATGAATGACAATATCAACATACAGCCAGCACGACGGCTCTCGAGCGTGAAGGAATACTATTTCTCCACGAAATTAAAAGAAATTGACGCTCTGCGCCGACAAGGCAAAGACATTATTTCCCTTGGAATCGGGAGTCCCGACATGATGCCTTCCGCCCCTACCATCCAAGCACTTTGTGACGACGCAAAAAAGGCTGACGCCCACGGCTACCAGAGTTATGTGGGAATACCAGAATTGCGACAAGCCTTTGCTGACTTCTACAAGAAGAATTACGACGTAGCACTTGACCCAAAGTCAGAAATACAACCTCTCATAGGTTCTAAAGAGGGCGTGATGCACATCTCGCTCGCATTCCTCAATCCTGGTGACGGCGTGCTCATTCCTAACCCAGGTTACCCAACTTACGCCGCCGTTTCCAACCTTGTGGAAGCGAAAGTTCTCAACTACGACCTGCTCGAATCCAATGGATGGCAACCTGACTTTGACGCTCTGGAACGAATGGACCTCTCGGGCGTGAAACTCATGTGGGTCAACTATCCAAATATGCCAACAGGAGCCCCAGCCTCACTTGATTTGTTCCAACAATTGGTTGACTTTGGCAAACGTCATAATATTCTAATCATTAACGACAACCCTTATAGTTTCATCCTTAATCGCAAACATCTCTCCATCCTACAAATACCCGGAGCAAAAGATGTCTGCATAGAACTCAACTCACTCTCCAAAAGCCACAATATGCCGGGATGGCGTATGGCAATGGTTGCCGCTCAACCACAATTCATCCAATGGATTCTTAAGGTTAAGAGCAATATGGACAGCGGTATGTTCCGCCCTATGCAAAAAGCGGCAGCAGTGGCTTTAACCCAAAACACGGAGGAATGGCACGAAGAGTTCAACGTGAATGTTTATGCTCGTCGCAGAGCACTTGCTGAACAAATCATGACAACACTCGGTTGCTCTTTCGACCCCAACCAAGTAGGTATGTTCCTTTGGGGCAAAATTCCAGACACCTATGCAGATGCGGGCGAATTGGCAGACCGCGTGCTCTATGATGCAGATGTGTTCATTACACCGGGCTTCATCTTTGGCACCAACGGCAACCGCTATGTACGCGTCTCCCTTTGCGCCAAAGACGATAAATTGGCGGAAGCCCTCCAACGAATAAAACAACTGAACAAATAAACAAAAACAACATAAAAAAACCATGGACAATTTAGAACTTGAACCCATCACACTCGAAGGCGTTGACAACAACAAACGCCCCGTCCTGATTGCAGGACCATGCTCTGCCGAAACCGAAGAGCAAGTAATGAACACCGCAACCCAACTTGCCGCCAAGGGAGTGAAGATTTTCCGTGCGGGCATCTGGAAGCCGCGCACAAAACCGGGATCTTTCGAAGGCATCGGCACCGAAGGTTTGAAATGGATGCGTCGTGTCAAGCGTGAAACGGGCATGTACACTGCCACTGAAGTCGCCACTCCTCAACACGTTTACGAAGCCTTGAAATACGGTATTGACGTTCTTTGGATTGGAGCGCGCACCACCGCCAACCCATTTGCCGTCCAAGACATCGCCGATGCTCTGAGAGGTGTTGACATCCCTGTTCTTGTCAAAAACCCTGTCAACCCAGACCTTGACCTTTGGATTGGAGCGTTGCTACGCATCAACCAAGCAGGACTGAAACGCATTGGAATCATCCATCGTGGTTTCTCGACTTTTGACAAGAAGATTTATCGCAACATGCCACAATGGCAAATTCCAATCGAACTCAAACGCCGATTCCCTAACCTCCCTATGATTTGCGACCCAAGCCACATCGGCGGACGACGTGACCTCATCTTCCCTCTTTCACAGCAAGCCATGGACCTCCAGTTCGACGGTCTCATTATCGAAAGCCACTGCAACCCTGATGACGCTTGGAGCGACGCTTCTCAACAACTGACACCGGACAACCTCATTGACAACGTAATCAATCGTCTGGTGATTCGCAAGGCGGTTCAATCGACCGAGAACCTCGAAGACCTGCGCCACCAAATTGACGAACTCGACGAGCAACTGTTTGAAATCGTCGCCAAACGCATGCGTATCAGCAAAGAGATTGGTATCTACAAGAAAGAACACGCCATCACCGTGCTCCAGTCCAAACGTTATCAAGACATCATTGACGACCGTGCCAAGATTGCCGCACAACTCGGCCTCTCTTCCAATTTTGCAAAAGCCTTTGTCGAGGCCATTCACGAAGAGAGCGTGCGCCTGCAAATGGAAATCATGAACGGCAACTAACTTTTATCAAAAGAATCAGTATGCGTATATTGATTTTAGGAGCTGGCAAGATGGGCACCTTTTTGGCGGACGCCCTTTGCATGGATCACGAGGTCGCACTCTACGACCAAGACCCGCGACGATTGCGTTTCGTATTCAACACACAACGCATGTCGCAATTGGAGGAGGTGGGTTACTTTCGCCCACAACTCCTCATTAACGCCGTGACCATCAAGTACACCATCCAAGCGTTCAAGGACGTACTGCGCTACTTGCCCCACGACTGCATCTTATCGGACATCGCCTCCGTGAAATCAGGACTGCCTGAGTTTTATGCCGAAGCGGGATTTCGGTTCACCTCCACTCACCCTATGTTCGGACCCACGTTCGCCAATCTCGGCAATCTGTCCGGTCAGAACGCCATTATCATCAAAGAGGGAGATGACAAGGGCAAGGCGTTTTTCCGTGATTTCTACAAGTCGTTGCATCTTCACATCTTTGATTACTCATTTGTTGAGCATGACCAAACCACGGCCTATTCACTTGCCGTTCCCTTTGCCACCACGCTCGCATTCGCCTCGGGTATAAAAAAACAGGAAGCACCCGGAACGACATTCAAGAAGCACATGGACATAGCGCACGGATTCCTTGCCGAAGACTCATTCCTTGTCAGCGAAGTCTTGTTTAACCCATACAGTACGGAGCAAGTCAAACACTTGCGCGAGAATCTGGACACACTGGCGGAAATCATATCACGAAAGGACAAAACAGCCCTTGACGCTTTCATTTCACAAGCGAAGAAAAACTGCGAGTAAATCCGTTTTCTTCCAATTCTGATTATTACAAAATGTGTTTGCGTTTGATTTTCTGACGCAAACACATTATATTTGTCGCTAAACCATAATCATAAAACCATCAACTGACATGAAAAAGAAATTTATTTGTACCGTGTGCGGTTATGTCCATGAGGGGGATGAAGCACCAGAGCTGTGCCCTATCTGCAAAGCACCTAAAGCGAAATTCAAAGAAGTAGAGGAAACAGGCGACCTGCAATTCGCTTCCGAACACAAACTCGGCGTGGCTAAGGATGTTGACCCTGAGATAAAAAAAGCACTCCAAACGCACTTCAATGGCGAATGCGGTGAGGTAGGCATGTATCTTGCCATGAGCCGTCAAGCCGATCGTGAAGGTTATCCTGAAATTGCGGAAGCTTTCAAACGCTATGCCTTGGAAGAAGCGGAACATGCCGCTAAATATGCTGAATTGCTGGGCGAAGTCGTTTGGGACACGAAGACAAATCTTGAGAAGCGCATCCTTGCGGAACATGGCGCATGCGAAGACAAGACCAACGTGGCTCTCGAAGCAAAAAAACAGAATTTGGATGCCATCCATGACACCGTTCACGAGATGGCTCGTGACGAGGCACGCCATGGTCAAGGATTTGAAGGTCTCTACAACCGCTACTTCAAGAACAAATAACTTCCTGAAACAAACACCACTTCTATGAAATCACTGAAAGGAACAAAAACCGAAAAGAACTTGCAAGAAGCCTTTGCTGGCGAATCGCAAGCGCGCAATAAATACACTTACTATGCCTCCAAGGCAAAAAAAGACGGCTACGAACAAATAGCCGCGCTCTTTGAGGAGACTGCTGGTAATGAAAAGGAACACGCCAAACTCTGGTTCAAATACCTACACGACGGCAAAGTTCCGGACACCATCACGAATCTTAAAGATGCCGCTAACGGTGAAAACTTTGAATGGACTGACATGTACGACCGCATGGCACGTGAAGCTGACGAAGAAGGATTCACCGAAATAGCCGAGAAGTTTCGATTGGTTGGAGCCATTGAGCGTCTGCACGAAGAACGCTACCGCAAACTGCTCGCAAACATCGAGCAAGGTATCGTCTTCTCTCGTGACGGTGATAAGGTTTGGATTTGCCGCAACTGCGGACATGTAGTTGTCGGTAAGCAAGCACCTGATACCTGCCCTTGCTGCGACCACCCGCAAAGTTTCTTTGAACTCAAGGCCGAGAATTACTAACTTGGCATGACAATAGGTAAACCGCCGCAAACCCTTGCAAGTTTGCGGCGGTTATTGTTTTCTACGCCTTGCATACATTCGAAATGTACGATAAGGAATACAAAAAAAACGTAATTTTGCGGATAATATGGATATTCGTTTTCAGAAAACATTTTTCTTCATTTTTGCCGCATTAACAACCATTACCACGTTGTTATTTGCATCTTGTTCTCACGTGAACGCAGCCGATAACGGAACGACTGCCGACACAAGTGTAAAAACAAATGTGACAACGGTTGAAAGTACTCAAGCCGACACTTTGACGTTGCCTGAAACAGGTACTTTTCAAGCCACGGCACGTGACTCTTCCATCTTCTACGCTTACCGCTCCAAGGTGATTGAACAACGATGGGACACACTGCCTCTCAATAGCCTCATCATCCACACTGGAGAATTTTTTCTCGGTACCCCATACGTCTCACACACACTTGAAGTGAACAACACGGAACAACTCATCATCAACTTGAGGGAAATGGATTGCGCAACGTTCATGGAGCAGTCACTTGCCCTTGCCCTCACGGCATCATCAGGCGACTTCACTTTTGAACGATTAGTTCGTACGTTACGAACCTTGCGCTATCGAAATGCCAAGACGGACGGCTATGCCTCCCGATTGCACTATCTTGAAGATTGGATTTACGAGAACGAACGAAACGGATTCGTCTCCAACATCACTCAAGAGTTGGGTGGAACCGCCACGCCCAAAGTCATCAACTACATGACAACCCACACGGACATTTACAAGAACCTACACGAGCAACGTGACATCGATACACTGAAGATGGTGGAGCGCAGAATGAGTCAAAGTGAACGCTATGTCATTCTCAGAAATAACATCACACCACAAATCCTTTCAAAAATCCAGGACGGTGACATCATAGCCTTCACTACCGATGTGAAAGGGTTGGACTGCGCCCATGTCGGCTTCGCCCGACGAGGCACAGACGGAACGGTTCACTTCCTGCACTGTTCTCTCTCCAACCATAAGGTGCTACTCACATCACGCTCACTCACGCAATACATGAGCAACAAGAAGCACTTCACCGGCATAGAAGTAATCAGACCAAAACAATGAAAACGACACGTCAAGAAAAAATAGAGCGCATGCTCGAAAGGGAACTGGGCGAACTAATGCTCAAGTACCAAAACAAGATTCACGGAGTAATGCTCTCTGTGACGAAAGTAAACATATCACCCGACCTATCCATAGCCCATGTCAACGTGAGTATCTTTCCAAGCGAAAAGGCGCAGGAGGTGATGGAAGGCATAGAATTGAACGGGAAGAACTTTCGCTACGAACTGGGACAACGTGTCCACAACCAAATGCGCATCATTCCGCAACTCAAATGGCATGTGGACGACACGCTCGACTACATGCAACACATTGACGAATTGCTGAAGAAATAGCGTCATGTCACTCGCCTTGCACATAGCGCGTCGATACCTCTTCTCTAAAAAAAGAGTGGGAGCCATCAATCTCATTTCAGCCATCACGGCGGCTGGAGTGATGGTCGGAACGGCGGCTTTGATTTGCATCCTTTCCGTCTATAATGGGTTTGGCGATGTGGTAGAGTCTATGTACAGCAAATTCGACCCACAAATAAAAATCACCGCAACCCGAGGCAAAACAATATCCCTCACCGACCCAGCCGTGGAAAAAGCGAGAGAGAACGAAAGCGTTGCATTCTGGTGTCCGGTAGTTGAGGAGCAAGTGCTTTTCCGATTTGGGGAACGGCAAACGACGGGCTATATCAAAGGTGTAAGCGAGGATTTCAACCGAATGGCACATCTGGAGCGCATTTTGCTCTACAATGACAAGTTTCTGCTTTCAGATGGTGTATTCAACTATGGAATAGCAGGTGTGGGGCTTGCAGCAGAACTTGGTTTTGTCGCCCACCTGACACAAAGCTTAAAAATCTACGCTCCGCGACGAATTGGCAACATCAACATAGCCAACCCCGCCAACTCGTTCAACGAAAAATACGTCTTTATCAGCGCCCTCTTCTCCGTGCAACAAGCGGAATATGATAATTCCCTGCTCCTTGTTCCTTTGTCTTTGGCACGTGAACTCTATGAATATGACGATGATGTTGCCACGGCAATCGAAGTGGGTCTCAAATCACAAAGCAACATCAGCAAGACCAAACAACAACTTCAAGAAACACTCGGTGATGACTTCGTCGTTCAAGACCGATGGCAACAACAAGCGGACTACTTCCGCATCATGCAGGTTGAGAAATGGATTACCTTCCTCATTTTGACTTTCATCCTTTTGATTGCCGTCGCCAATGTCATTGGATGCCTGTCCATGCTCATCATCGACAAGAGCGATGACATCAAGACGCTCCATAACCTTGGAGCCTCGGAACAACTGACCCGACGCATTTTCCTCTTTGAGGGATGGCTAATCTCACTCACGGGGGCATTGGCTGGAGTCTTCTTGGGAAGCACGCTGTGCCTGCTGCAACAAGCATTTGGGTTCATCACGATTCCTTCCGCCGATCTCACGGTCATGGAAGCCTACCCCGTCAGCCTACAATTCACTGATGTAGTGCTATCGCTACTGACCGTATGCCTGATGGGATTTGTCGCGGCCTACATACCTGCCCGAAAAATTTCGCTTCGCTCGTTGGAGCAAGCGCAACAATCATAATAAAAAGTTATGGCTCGAAAAGTTGATTTTCTTGTTATCGGAAGTGGAATAGCGGGCATGAGTTATGCCCTTAAAGTAGCTAAACACGGCTCCGTGGCACTCGTCTGCAAGACTGAGTTAGAAGAGGCGAACACCTACTACGCACAAGGAGGAGTCGCCTCGGTCACAGACTTGGATGTGGACAATTTTCAGAAACACATACAAGATACGTTGATTGCAGGAGACGGACATTGCGACGTGGCTGCCGTTGAAAAAGTAGTCAAAAACGCTCCTGCCGAAATCAATGAGTTACTGCGTTGGGGCGTGGATTTTGACAAGAAACCATCAGGCGAGTTTGACCTGCACCGTGAAGGCGGACATAGCGAGTTCCGCATCTTGCACCACAAGGACAACACAGGCGCGGAAATACAACAGAGTTTGATAAAACGAGTGAAGAGTGACCCGAACATTGAGGTATTCGATCACCACTTCGCTATTGACATCATCACACAACACCACTTGGGAATGTGGGTCACCCATCATACCCCCGGCATCGAATGCTATGGCGCTTACATTTTGGACGAACAAACGGGGACAATAGAGACTTTTCTCAGCAAGGTCACGCTCCTTGCCACAGGAGGCATAGGCAACGTCTACATGAACACTTCCAACCCACCCGTGGCAACTGGAGACGGCATCGCCATGGCACACCGCGCTCGTGCCATTGTCAAGGATATGGAGTTTGTCCAATTTCATCCTACTGTGCTCTACAATCCTGGCGTTCGACCATCATTTCTCATCACCGAAGCCCTCAGAGGTTACGGAGGCGTACTTCGTGACATCAACGGCAAGGAGTTCATGCAGAAATACGACTCCCGCGCAAGCCTCGCACCGCGCGACATCGTGGCACGTGCCATTGACAACGAAATGAAATTAGCGGGTTCGGCTCATGTCTATTTAGACATCACGCACAAAGATCCACAAGAGACTCGTGACGGCTATCCGACCATCTACAACAAGTGTCTATCACTGGGTATTGACATCACGAAAGACTACATACCAGTCGTTCCCGCACAACACTATCTTTGTGGTGGCATTGCGGTTGATGCGGATGCTCAGTCAACCATCAAACGACTATACGCAGCAGGCGAATGCAGTTGCACGGGGCTACACGGGGCAAATCGTTTAGCGTCCAACTCTCTCATCGAAGCCATCGTTTATGCCCAAGCGGCAGCGCGCCACTCCGTCGAACGACTGCAAGAATACCAATTCAATGAAGCCGTTCCTGATTGGGACGACAAAGGAACTCAACTCAACGAAGAAATGGTACTCGTCACGCAAAGCAGAAATGAAGTGGAAGACATCATGAGCAATTACGTCGGCATCGTACGTAGCAATCTGCGTTTAGGTCGTGCCCTGCGTCGAATGAAACTGTTGTATGACGAGACCGAGGAACTCTTTAAGAAGAGTGTCGTCAGTCGCGACATTTGCGAATTGCGCAACATCATCAACGTGGCTTACCTCATTATCACACAAGCTCAAGCGCGCAAAGAGAGTCGAGGTTTACACTACACCATTGACTATCCGAAGAAGAACGACCTATACAACAATTTCTGATTGCTGTCCGATAAATGCGACACCCCAAAGGACTTTACCTACTCTTCACCGTCGAGATGTGGGAACGCTTTTCCTATTACGGAATGCGCGCCATCCTCATCTTCTATCTTACCAAAACATATTTGGAAGGCGGTCTGGGGTTTGACCTGCGAACGGCAAACCTTATTTATGGCGTATTCACAGGCTTGGTCTATTTCACGCCAGTCATTGGCGGATGGATAGCCGACCGCTATCTTGGACAACGAAACTCTATTGTTATCGGTGCCTTGCTGATGGCTGCCGGTGAATTTTCATTAGCGGCAGGACAAGACAGAGGATTGCTCCTGTTGGGACTATCACTCTTGACAATAGGAAACGGATTTTTCAAGCCCAACATCTCAGTCATTGTCGGCAAACTCTATTCGCATGACGACCACCGACGTGACGCCGCTTTCACCATCTTCTACATGGGCATCAACGTAGGAGCGTTGTTTTCTCCGCTCATCTGTGGCACGTTGTCTGAAAATTACAATTACAACATAGGTTTTCTGGCTGCTGGAATCGGGCTTCTGATTGGTTTGCTCCTTTACCTATTGCTTCAACGCCCCTTACTCGGAAATGCCGGTGTCAGGCAAACATCCATACAAGCGCACGCAATGCCACCATTGGAACAAGTTCAATCCATGAGACCGAGCGAAACACCTACCTCCACAACTCATGACGCCTTGACTCAAGTGGAACGAGACCGCACATGGGTGATAATTATTGTCACATGCTTTGCCGTCTTCTTCTTCGCAAGTTTTGAACAAGCAGGAAGCAGTTTGAACATCTTTACGGACCGATTTGTTGACCGCACCGTTGGCTCATTCACCATTCCAGCTGCTTGGTTTCAGAGCGTGAACCCAATCTTCATTGTCGTATTGGCTCCACTCTTCTCAATGCTTTGGCAATGGTTAGGGCAAAGGAAGAAAGAGCCTTCCATACCCGTCAAAATGAGTTTAGGAATGATTCTGGTTGGTGTTGGATTCCTTTTCATGGTCGGAGCTGTTCTTGAGAGCGGAAACGAAGATTCTGGATTCGTGGCAAAAGCGTCCATGTCATGGATTATCCTTACTTACTTGTTCAACACCTTGGGCGAACTGTGTCTCTCCCCCATCGGACTGAGCATGGTCAGCACATTGGCTCCTGTCAAATACGCATCTTTGTTGATGGGCATTTGGTTAATGAGCAGTTTCGTCGCCAACATCCTTGCAGGGTTCATAGCGGCAGCTGTTCAACAAGTGGGCCCACTCACCATCTTCGCATCTATCGCCATCGTCTGCATTTTATGCGGTGTAACACTGCTCGCACTCAGTTCCAAGTTGCGACGCATGATGCATCAAGACTAATCAAAAAACGAAAGAGCAACGCAGTTGCTGCTCCGGATAGAGGTCACCTCCCTTGAACAAATGAAAAGTCGTATCAAGGAATAAATGCACGTGTTCCGTTTCAACAAAGTTAATTCCTGCATCTATACGATCATAAAACGAAGAACGATAGACCGGGTCACCCCAATACAAAGCGTTGCCATAGTTGCCATATGCACGCATTTGACCTTTGCCTGCATACACAGCGTTTGAAATCCGAAAACGCCAATATTCCGCCGCAACCTGAGCGTAAAAAGCACCATTCCAGTACCACTTATCTATTTCCCGATTCTCTTCCGCACCCTGCACATAGCCAGCCTCAATACTCAATTCCTTGACTTTCGAAAAGTGAGCGGCAAAGTCATAACCCAACGATGTATAGGTCAGCAAATTGGTACGGATACCATCCTCTGGATGATTTTTGCGCTTGGCAAAATGAATCATGGAACCATAATACGACACATACAGACCTGCCCAAGCATAACGACCGCTCCACGCCGCCATAAAAGATTCTCGACGGTTTTCCTCTTGATGCCCAGTCCAGTCCAACCATGCCGTGAAGTAAGTCTGTCGGAATCCAAAGGCAGAACCTTTCTCATTTCCTCGTGATAGGTCAATCATCAAACCCTCCACAGTGGGACGATAAAACAATATAGAGTCTTGAAAAAACATTCGGGGAAAACGCCGAAGATCACTTCTCTTAAACGCACCCATTTCAAACTCAACACCATTCCCTTCACGTTGTCCCTTGCGTGACAAACGATAATAAGCCAACGGAACTGCTGTTTCAAATTTTCCGCCGTCTCCCCAATTCAACGAAGCATAACCACCCACCATGAAAGCGTGTCGCAAACGGTTCTTGTCTTCCAAAGTGGACAATCCGACCTCCGCCATCAATCGAGTTGAAGCCATCGTCTGATCATCCTGAAATTCACACCCTCCGAACTCGGTATTGTCAATCCACGAATCCACACCGCCACCATATTCAAAATTCAAATCGTTCAATACACCCTCCGCTAACGTCAGAATAGGACAAAAACACAACAGAAACAGAATGGATAAAAACTTTTTCATTTTGATTAAACAAAAACCTGTTGCGCAAAGATAAAGCAAAAAAAAGGTCGAAGACTTATCTTCGACCTTTTCGTACATCAACTCAAGGGATGTTATTTCTTGTTCGGATTGAAGGCTTTCTCCTTGATGCGAGCAGCCTTGCCAGTCAACTTACGCAAGTAGTACAACTTAGCGCGACGAACTTTTCCGTACTTGTTTACTTCGATGTTGTCAATGAATGGCGAGTTCATTGGGAAAATACGCTCAACACCAACATTATCACTCATCTTACGAACGGTGAAACGCTTCGTATCTTGGTGACCAACGATTTTGATGACTACACCACGATAGTTTTGCACACGCTCTTTGTTTCCTTCCTTGATGCGGTATGACACGGTAATGGTGTCGCCAGGACCAAACTTTGGAAATTCTTTCTTCTCGCCTGCGAATGCGGCTTCTGCAATTTTAATAAAATCCATTTTAGGACAAATTATTGATTATTAAACAATTTCATCAGCATAGAACAGTTATCGCTTGTCTGTCAGAGGCTGAAGAAAAATTGGAGTGCAAAGATAAGGATAGTTTTTGAAACAACACTCCAAATCACTCTTTTATTTTGTTTTTAGACACAAACACCCTCATTGGTTAATTTTTGTATAAATCGCTACGTTTTTGACAAAAAAGTGTTACATTTGCAATCATTGAATGAAAATCTGCGGTTCGCCTCATGACGAAAAGATTTAGATTCATAGAATTGGATACCCTGCTGAAAACCCTTATATATCTATTCATAGCCACCTCCGTATGTAGCTGTGTTACCCCGTGGAAGACGAACTATTTACAAAAAAGACCAGGAGTAAACACTTACACAGAGATGGACTCCGTTGAACTTTTTGCCGAATACCGCCTTCAACCGTCCGACCAACTTTCCATCATTCTTTCTTCGACGAACAAAGAAGCCGTAACACCATACACAAACGGTGTCAACATGGCGCAATTCGGCATGATGCCTAACTTTGCTTCCGATTTATATACATACACGATTTATGGTGATAGTTGCATTGACTTTCCACACCTCGGAAGCATTAAAGTTGTCGGACTGACAACACGCGAAACACAAGACTTGCTGAAAGAGAAACTCAGTTCATCTATTCCGGATATCGAAGTGACCGTCAAACTTGTCGGAGCCTACTTTGCCATCATCGGACATTCAAATGGAATCTTTCCTATTTCCGAAAAAAGGATGAATATATTTCAGGCATTGTCCGTTGCCGGAGACTTGCCTATTTTGGCTTCTCGAAAACACATTCGCATCCTTCGACGAATAGACGGAAAAACAACCGTTCGAGAATTTGACGTGAGAAGCAAGGACATCATCAATTCCGAATTCTATTATATTCAACCAAACGATATCATTTACGTTCCTTCTTTCTCCGGACAGTTCTTTGCCGTCTCGTCATTTACAGAAGTACTGTCTGCCATCACCTCTACTCTTTCGTTCGGATTTTTGCTTTACACTTATTCCACAAAAGGCTTTTAGAACCCAAAAAGACTCCGAAAATTGAACGCCAAAAAAAGACATATTATCCAAGTCTCGATTCAAATCCTTCTCGTAACGAGCATCATGACGATTACATCATCATGCGTGACAAACAAAACGACAAGATACCTTCAAAACGAGAAAGAAAACTATGCACCGGCACAATTAGAAGAGTATCGTCTTCAACCTAATGACGAATTAAATATCTCTTTCGGAAGCGCAAACGCAGATGCCGTCTCCTTATTCTCAAACGGAATGGGAAACTCAGCAAACATAAATAACCAACTGACGTATAGGATATATCAAGACGGGACAATTGACTTACCCTACGTTTCCAACGTGCATGTCGCAGGAAAAACCTTGAGAGAGACAAACCAATACCTGACAGAACTGCTCAAACCCTATGTTGCGGAAGATTTAGTTGTCAAAACCGCAATGGCAGATAGGTCCTACTACGTGATTGGGGAAGCCCAAAAAGGAAAATTCTCCATCTACAAGAACAACATGAATGTTTTTGAAGCGTTGGCACAAGCAGGTGACCTGACACCCCTTGCGGACAGAAAACGCATCAAGATATTGCGACGGGTAGATGGAAAAGAAAAAATCGTCTCATTCAACATACGAAGCAAGGACATATTGGATTCTGAATTTTACTACATTGAACCAAACGACATCATCTTTATTCCGCAAGCGAGTAACGCATTCTTTAGAATTACTACGTTTGCATCGCTCATGGGCTTTGTAACATCAACCCTGTCGTTTGTGTTGCTCGTAACAACTTATGCGAACAAGTAATGGCATATCAATCTAATACATACCCCAACACCACTTTGAATGGCGAATCGTCACCTAACGAATCCGCAAGACAAACACCATACACGGACAATGACAGCGGCGCATCGTTTCAATTGGTCGATTTGGTCGTTTATTTGCGACAAATCATTCGATTCTGGTATTTATTTGTCATAGGTATCACCATCGCCTTAGTCGTGGCGCATTACAAGAACAAACATTGGATTCCAAACTATGCCACGAACGCCTTGGTGATGATTGATGAAAACAAAATCGGCAATAACTATCTCATGCAGGGGTTTGGTTTGCAACAGAGTTATCGAAACGTGAACAACCAAATCATCATGTTCGGAAGTCGCGATTTGATTCGAAAGACCATCAACAAACTTCCTTTTAGAGTTAATTGCTACCAAAAAGGACGATATAAGACCACTTCCATTTATGGTTATGAACCCGTTCGCATCATCGACGAGAGCATTTCTCCTTTAGCTTACAACGGAGAGTTCCACATCAAAGATGATGGCGACAGGACATACTATACTGTCACTTGGACACAAAACGAAATCAAAGCAAGCAAAAAAGGCAAATATGGTGTTTCGCAAATGTTCCCTTTCGGAACCATAAAAGTAGAAATAAAACCAGAACAATTCATGCCTGGCTATGATTTCTATTTTCGATTCGAAAACACAGAGCAACTGATTGACTACTACTCTTCGAGATTGTCTTTTGACTTTGTCATGAAAGGTTCATCCGTGCTTACGGTCAACATGCAAGGTCCAGATTATGCCAAAGACATTGACTTCATCAACCAACTGTGTGATGAGTTTATTCAAATGTCATTGGACCGAAAAAACGAAGCGGCAATCAAAACTATTGACTTTATTGACAGCCAGTTGGGGTCCATTACCGATAGCCTTGAAATCAGTGAAGGAAATCTGAAGAACTATCGACTTCAAAACGACATCATCGACATCAACTCCTACACTTCCCAAATCGTCAGCGAGGGGCGTTCTTATGAATCAAAAATGGATGAGTTCGAGATGAAGGAGAAGTATTTCCAATACCTCTTGAAGATACTGAGCAACAATACGGACGAGGAAGTTATTGCCGTACCGACATCCATCGGAATCACGGATGCAAATCTTTCAATCTATGTTTCGAAGTACAACGATTTGGTCATGAAGAAAAAGGAAATCGGAGAAAAAAACCCATTTCACTCAACCTATGAAAGACAATTGGAACAGAATCGCCAGAATATTCTCTTGTTGACCAACAACATGAAACAATCTCTTGACCTTGAAAAAAGAGAATTGGAACGAAAAACGAGAAAGAACAACACCGAAAAAGGAAACTTGCCAGACAAGCAGAGTTTAATGAGCAACTACGAAAGGAAGTTTAAGATTCAAGATGACTACTATAGCTATTTACTGCAAAAACGCTCTGAAAGCCAAGTACAAAAGGCCTCTAACAGTGCGGACAACCTGATTGTTGAACGCGCCCGTGTCATCGGTATGACCAACAGTGGAGAAAAATCCAGCACCAAGACATTCTACTTATCTATCGGAATCCTTATTCCTTTACTGATTTCCATATTGAAAATCATTCTCAACAATAAGATTATTGACAAGCGAGATGTAGAGAGGTTCTCTTCTTTCTACCCTTACTTCGGTTCCATTCGACACACACAGTCTAAGAGCAAAATACCAGTTCTCAATAACCCACGAAGCGGATTGGCAGAGAGTTATCGCGTGGTACGTACCCGTATTGAGTTCATAACGAAACGAGTATCACCTACTACGACATTGGTAACATCCACCGAAAGTGGTGACGGAAAGACAACATTCGCTCTCAACTTTGCCGCAATCTGCGCTCATTCCAAACGGCGCACCCTGCTTATTGATATGGACTTGCGTAAACCATCATTGATTGACCGATTGGAGTTGCCAAACGACAAGAATGTCGGAATAAGCAACTACTTGATTGGTCAAGTTGAAGATTGGCGTAACTTAATCATCACCGATGAGCATTACAATTTTGACATGATTTATGCAGGAACAGTTCCGCCAAACCCAGGAGAATTGATTCGCACGCCAAAATTGACAGAACTGATGGAGAATCTGAAAAAGGAATATGACCACATTGTCATAGACACCTCACCTGTCGGCTTGGTAGCGGATGCTTACGCACTGATGTTCAACGTGGACGCAAATATCTTCATTGTACGAAGCGCAAAGACAAACAAGAACTTCTTCAAGTCCGTCTTGCAACAACTTCGGGCTGACCAAATCACCAACTTATATGTTGTTTTGAATGACGTTGACCAACGCAAGATTTCCTACTCGAACTATCACGAATATGGACGACGTTCCTACTACATGAAGAAAGACACATATCACAATTATACCCAAGAATATTTCAAAGAAGATGAGGAAGAAAACAGCAATGAAAATTGGTGGAAACGAACAAAAAACAAATTGAAAGAAATCAAACGAGAATATTATTAATCATTGGCTTTAATTTTTCAAGGAATGAAAAACGAAAATCTTAGAATTGCAGTCGTAGGACTCGGATATGTCGGAATGCCGCTTGCTTTGGAATTTAGCAAACACTATGACGTTTTAGGTTTCGACATCAATCCTACCCGAGTTAAAGAACTGAACGAAGGCAAAGACCATACGCTCGAGACCAATACAGACGAACTGAAAAAGGCCATTGAACGAGGCAAAAATAGTGTCATCGGCTTGCATTTTAGCAATGACACCAATAAACTAAAAGACAGAAATGTATATATCGTTGCCGTACCAACTGGCATCGACACATACAACAATCCAGACCTTCGCCCACTTTTAGGAGCAAGTAAGACCGTTGGGCAAACTCTCAACAAAGGAGACATTGTCATCTATGAATCTACTGTGTATCCCGGATGTACAGAAGAAGATTGCGTTCCCGTACTTGAAAAGGAATCGGGATTAAAGTTCAACGTTGACTTCTTCTGCGGTTACTCTCCGGAGCGCATCAACCCGGGAGACAAAGTGAACACATTAACAAAAATCCGTAAAGTCACTTCCGGTTCGACACCCGAAATTGCGGACTTTGTTGACAAACTTTATCAATCCATCTTGGAAGTTCCGACTTTCCGTGCCGCCAGCATGAAAGTAGCAGAAGCATCCAAAGCCATCGAAAATGCTCAACGTGACGTGAACATCTCGTTCATGAATGAATTAGCGTTAATTTTCTCTCACATGGGCATAGACACCAACGATGTGATAGATGCGGCAAGTTCTAAATGGAATTTCAAACAATACAGACCTGGCTTGGTAGGAGGACACTGCATTGGCGTTGATCCTTACTACCTAATACACCGCGCTAAGGCTGCAGGCTATTCACCTGAAGTGATTGCATCAGGACGACGTGTAAACAACGCCATAGCAAAACACATTGCCGACACAGTTCTGAAACTCATGATTCGTCAAGGCGATAGAATCAAAGATGCTAATGTTCTCTTATTGGGCATCACATTCAAAGAGAACTGCCCAGACATCCGAAATACGAAAGTTGTGGATATTTATAAGGAATTGGAAGACTTCGGTGCTAACGTAACCATTTGTGACCCATGGGCGGATGCTGAAGAAGTGAAGCAAGAGTATGGACTTCAAATCACCGCTGAACCTGACATGAGCAAGCAATATAACGCTATCATTTTAGCAGTTAGCCACTCACAGTTCGCTTCTCTTCCTTACAAGAAACAACACGACGGAGGTGCCATCATTTATGACGTAAAAAACTTCCTTCCACGTGATGTCGTGGACGATAGGTTATAATTTATCACACTATTTCAAACACTTACGAAAAACAGAAAAAATATATCATTTTTTTAGCAAAAAACGCTTGCAGGAAAAACAAAAAGCAGTATCTTTGCACCCGCAACACAGCGATAAACTCGTTTTCGCAAGTTGTTTGAAATAATGTTGCGGAAGTAGCTCAGGGGTAGAGCACAACCTTGCCAAGGTTGGGGTCGCGGGTCCGAATCCCGTTTTCCGCTCAAAAAAGTGAAAAAGGCGGTGGTAACGCAAATATCCGCCGCCTTTGTCTTTGACAACAAATTGCCCAAATGGCGGAATTGGTAGACGCGTACGTTTCAGGTGCGTATGCCGCAAGGTGTGCAGGTTCGAGTCCTGTTTTGGGCACGAATTCAATGCGACAACATCGCTTTGGGCTTTTCCCTGCGCAGGTGGCGAAATGGTAGACGCGCTACTTTGAGGGGGTAGTGGGAGTAATCCTGTGTGAGTTCGACTCTCATCCTGCGCACGATTCAGACATCGTTTCTAAGATTAGAAACGATGTCTTTTTATTTTTATACATCTGCGTTTTTGACCATGTTTTATTTAACTTTGTAACCGAACATTTAATATCATAGCAACATGCTACAACAACTCATCAACCATAAAACCATTCGTCGCTACACGGACGCCCCTATCAGCGAACAAACCCTCAATAGAATACTCACGGCAGCTTGTCGAGCCTCCAATACGGGCGGCATGCAAACTTATTCGATAGTCGTAACACTTGACAAGGAGATAAAGAAACAACTCGCCCCTGCCCACTTCAATCAACCAATGGTAACAGAAGCACCAGCAGTCATTACATTCTGCGTCGATTTCAACCGATTCAACCATTGGTGCGCCCTGCGAAACGCTAAACCTGGCTATGGCAACCTCCTCTCCCTTTCGTCAGCAATAATTGACGCTTGTCTCGCATCCCAAAACCTCGCTGTAGCAGCCGAATCAGAAGGCTTAGGCATCTGCTATCTTGGTACGACCACCTACAACGCACGCAGCATCATCAAAACATTGAAATTGCCCAAATACGTCGTTCCTATAACAACCATAACCGTTGGCTATCCTACCGCTGAAGAAAAGGAAAAACAACAAGAAGACAGACTTCCCTTAGACGGAATTTGTCACCATGAAATCTACGAGGACTATCCTGATAGCGAGATTGAACGCATCTATCGTTATAAAGAGAATCTGCCTCAAAACAAACAATTCGTACTTGAGAACAAGAAAGAAACATTGGCACAAGTTTTTACTGACATACGATACACACAACAAGACGCAGAAAGAATATCCGTTGAACTTCTTGATGTCTTTCGTGAACAAGGTTTTCAAATATAAAAAATACTAATCCGACCATAAAATAAGAAAGGGCTGTTCTTTACCGAACAGCCCTTTCTTTATAAAAAACTTATTTATTCCGCTTCGAAATCATCTTTACCAACCCCACAAACCGGACAAACCCAATCTTCTGGAATATCTTCAAATGCAGTTCCTGCTGCGATTCCGCTATCAGGATCCCCTACTTCCGGGTCATAAACATAACCACACGTTTTGCAAACATACTTTTTCATGTTGAATTGGTTTTAAGGTAAAAAAATAATCTTACTGAACAAAGATAAGAAAATAAATTAATAAAATCAATTCACAAAGAACTCTTTAACACCTAAGAATTCACAAGCATATTATGGAGCGGGAAAAAAGAGGTTTGTTCCGTGTTATTTCAAGTTGATGTTCTTGTAGATGAAACCTTCTACTATATCAGGATGAAACTCCTTATCCTTTGCCCTTGCTGTTATGTCCTCAAAAATGAAGTTTGATAAATAGTAAACCTCTTTCTGTTGTTTTACATTGAAAAACACATCGCAGTCAACGTCGCACTTGCGCATTGTGATGTGGTCAGAAAATGACATTGGATTGTCTTTGCGTCCCTTGAGATCGTAGAACTGTGTCCAAGGAGCAATGAGAATGAAGTTCTCGACAGATCCTTTTATGTCTTCAACAGTGATATATTCATATAATTGCGGTGTATCAGGGCGCATCTTCAACCATAATAGATTATTAGCCTTTGAACTGATATTTATGCGGCGTAGAATGATATTGCGGCTATGTACGGATTCCGATCCGAGTGTCAAGCAGCCATGGCAGAATCCATATTCACAATCCTCAATAATTATGTTTATGTTAATTCCGTTACCTTCGTTCTCTGCAGGAATCTCTATTCCTTCATATTTTGTTTCGAATGCGTCTGCGTATGGCCCTTTACCTCCCTTTATGGCAACAGCATCGTCATTTACAGACATATAGCAGTTTTTAACAAGCACGTTCTTCACTACGTCAAGGTCTATGGCATCGGTAGATGGTCCCTTCGACGAGTCGGGCTTGTCAAGTGAATATATGCGCAATCCAAGCAATTTTATATTTTCCGAATTATATATATGGGTGGTCCAAAACGCTGAGTTCTGGAGTTTTACATTCTCGATCTGCACATTTTTGCAGTTGCTTATGTAAATAAGCCGTGGGCGTTGCTCGTCTTTGTTGGTACAAGCCGGATTCCACTTGCGTCGCAACCGAAATTGCTGATGATACTTCAAACCGTTACCGTCGATGATGCCTTTACCTGAGATAGTGAAACCGTCAAGACCATCAGCGTTGATGAGGGCACCGAAGTAGGTGCATGTCTCTCCTTCTATCCGTGTCTTGCCCAATGGATAATCGCCGATGAAATCCGACCCCATAAGGACACCTCCGTCTTCTATGTACAAGTGTGTTCCTTGCTTGAATACGAGACCACCAGTCTTATATATGCCCTGTGGCACTACTATTACACCTCCGCCATTTTGAGCAGCTTTATTTATGAGAGCCTGTATTTCGGTTGTATGTACTCTACCGTCAGCGAAAATTCCATAGTCTGTTAATTTGTATTGTTTGCCCAATTCATTCAGTTTCACAGCATCCGTTTTGTGAAACCATTCAGGAACCTCTGTCCCGTCTGGAAAAGTGTCTTTCTGTGTGTTTTTCTTCGCTGCATATACTTGTTGCAGTGCAAATATCGCAGAGAATGCTGTGATTGCTAACACTTTTAATACTTTGTTCATAGCCTTGGTTGATGTGGTTTGTATCTAAAAAGCAAGGGAGCCCTTCCGACCGTGTCGGAAAGGCTCCCGTAAGTGGCGGCGACCTACTCTCCCGCTGTGCGCAGTACCATCGGCGCGGGCGGGCTTAACTTCTCTGTTCGGGATGGGAAGAGGTGTGACCCCGCCGCCATAGCCGCCTGTGTCCT
>JAFSQL010000010.1 GCA_017446585.1 Paludibacteraceae bacterium | reverse complement strand
AGGACACAGGCGGCTATGGCGGCGGGGTCACACCTCTTCCCATCCCGAACAGAGAAGTTAAGCCCGCCCGCGCCGATGGTACTGCGCACAGCGGGAGAGTAGGTCGCCGCCACTTACGGGAGCCTTTCCGACACGGTCGGAGGGGCTCCCTTGCTTTTTATATGCACATGGTGTGATGAGTGGAATGCGCGGAAGAGAATGAGTTTTTATGCAAACGAGATGGGAAATGCGCATTTTACACAAGCGATGTGGTTGTATGATTATTTTTCATATCGGAGTGTTGTAATCATAATGTAGTTACCTTTGTTTCCTCTTAAAGTGAATGCGCATGTCAGAGGTTAAGAAAGCGTTGATTATAGGTCCTAAATTTCATTACTTCATGGGAAGTATTGAAAGAGGATTCCAATCGTCGGGTTATGACACGAGGGTGGTCGCTTATGACACTCCGCTTCACCCATGGAATTTTTTTAATAAACTTCGTTGGAAATTTTCGGAAAAAGAAAATTCTATAGCGTTATCACGAGAGCGTTTTTCTTGCGACGTGTTGTCCGAGTTGAAGGATTATAATCCTTCATTTGTCTTTGTTGTCAATGGTGACATGATTACGGAATCTTGTGTCAGACGACTAAAAGAGGTGGCACCGCTTGCTTTATGGCTCTTTGACAGTATCAAAAAGTATCCCGCATGTGAATCTGTCGTTCGAGTTGCGGACCATGTGTTTTGCTATGAGCGTCAGGACATTCCTTATATAAAAGAATACTTCGACAGGGAGGCGACATTTCTTCCACAGGCGGTTGATGAGACTTTATATTATAAGGTAGATGCGGAGAAGAATCTTGATATTGTTTTTGCCGGTGACATTTGGCAGTCGTCCAAGCGTTGGCGAATAGTTCAAGAGGTGGTGCGTCATTTTGGCAAGAGATGTAGCATAAGAATATGGGGAAGGGCGGCACTCCTGTCGAAAACGCCAATTCGCTATTTGAGGTTGAAACTTCAGCATCCTCGGATATGGAAGAACAGGAATGCTACGGCGGAACAACTCAATGGTGATTATAACAGGGCGCGAGTGGTTCTTAACATTCATAATGAACAGCAGACGGACGGTGCCAATCCGAAGGTTTATGAGATAGCCGCGACGGGTTCTTACCAATTATGTGACCGAAACCCATATATCGAAACGCATTTTCCGAACGGAGAGGTGGGTTTCTATGATGACGTGACAGACCTTATGGACAAGATAGAGGTCGCTCTCAAGACGAATCCATCAGGCGAGAGGGCACGTCAGTGCGTGCTGAGCGAGGACACAATGACGGCACGCGTGCGACATATCCTCTCTTTTTTTCGCTAACTTTGCAAGAAAATGATGGCTGTATGCAGTTTTCCGAAATAGTCGGACATGACGATATAAAATCACTGTTACGTTCACAAGCGGACGGGGGAAGGATTCCTCATGCGCAGTTGTTCGTGGGGAAGCAGGGGGTAGGGAAGTTGCCGCTTGCCGTGGCATACGCTCAGTATCTGAATTGCGCTCATCCGCATGATGGCGACAGTTGCGGTGAGTGCGCGTCTTGCCGTCAGTTCGCGAGGCTTGAGCATCCGGATTTGCATTTCGTGTTTCCTTATGTGCATAAGCATACGGAAGAAACATGCGATGATTATTTCTCGTCTTTCAGACAGTGGTTCCTTTCAGATCCGTATGGAGCGGTTCAGGATTGGATAGCCTTTCAAAGCAATGACCGCAAGAAGGGTGAGATATACGCCAACGAGAGTGAACGTATCATTACCACGCTCTCTTTGAAGTCATACCAAGCCAAGTGGAAAACGCTTATTATTTGGCTGCCGGAGCGAATGGGCGAGGCGGGAGCCAACAAGTTGTTGAAGACGTTGGAGGAGCCGTCACCGTCAACGGTGTTGCTCTTGGTCTCGGACAATCCCGACCGGTTGCTCGCAACGATCAGGAGTCGCGTGCAGAGGGTGAATGTCCCCGCCTTGTCGGCAGAACAGGTTTTTGGCTGGATTCGCCAACATTCGACGGAAGTTGGAGAGGAAGACGCTCGCAGAGTGGCAAGAGCGTCCATGGGAAGCCTATCGACAGCAAAACAGATGATGGAAGACCTGTTGCAGGGCAACAAGCGACTTGATGACTTCGCTTTGCTCATGCGCACCGCGTGGGGAATCAGGAATTTGCCGTCGTTGGACCAAAAGGGAGATTTTCTGCTCCGATTGCAGGAGTGGTCGGAAAAGAAATCGGGGGAGAGTCGTGATGAGATTATCATGTGGCTTCAATATTGTCAACGACTTCTGCGCGAGAACTTCATTTACAACTTCAAACGTCCGGAACTGAACTATCTTTCCGTGACGGAGGAGTCGTTTTCGTCGAAGTTCGCCCCGTTCATCAATGAAGACAACATTCTGCCTATCATGAAGTTGTTCGCGACAGCAGAGCGTGACATAGGTCAGAATGTGCAGATAAAGATTGTGCTTACGGACCTCGCATTGCAACTCATCATGCAAATCAAGTAAGATGTGCGAGGGAGGATTTAATCAGAGTTACGATATGCTTGACATCAATAAGATACGCGAGGATTTTCCCATATTGGGTGATACGGTTTATAATCGTCCCCTTGTTTATTTGGACAACGCTGCCACTACGCAGAAGCCACGTCAGGTGGTTGAGTGCATATCTCAGTGTTACTATCATCGCAATGCCAATGTTCACCGTGGCGTTCACTATCTGAGCCAGGAGGCTACGGAGGCGCACGAGCAGGCGCGCGAGTCGGTGCGGTCGTTCATCAACGCCCGTTCCACGTCGGAGATTGTGTTCACTCGTGGCACTACGGAGAGCATCAATCTTGTGGCGTCGTCGTTCGGTGAGACGTTGAAAGAAGGCGATGAGGTCATTGTTTCGCAGATGGAGCATCACAGCGACATCGTGCCGTGGCAGTTGTTGGCTTCACGTCGTGGCATTCGTCTAAAGGTGTGGAAGTTTGACGCGGACGGTGTGCTTCACGTTGACGACCTCAAGGCGTTGCTTTCGGATCGTGTGCGATTGGTTGCGGTGGCGCAGGCGAGCAACACTCTGGGCACTGTGAATCCTATCAAGGAGATAGCTACGGTGGTTCATGGGGCAGGAGCCTTGTTGTTGGTTGACGGTGCGCAGAGCGTGCCGCATTTTCCTGTTGATGTGAGGGATTTGGACTGCGACTTCCTTGCCTTTTCGGGTCATAAGATTTACGGACCTACGGGCATTGGCGTGCTATACGGCAAGGAGCAGGTGCTTGAACGCATGCCGCCCTATCAGGGTGGAGGTGAGATGATAGACCACGTGACGTTTGAGAAGACCACGTTCAACGTGTTGCCGTACAAGTTCGAGGCGGGAACACCGGACTTCATTGGTTCCGCCGCTCTGAAGGCGGCACTTGACTATGTTTCCGCTCTCGGGATAGAGAATGTGGCCGCCTATGAGAGCCAGTTGGTGGATTATATGATAGGTTGTCTTGCGGAAATTCCTCAGATTCGCATTTTCGGACCGCGCCAACGCATTGGCGTGGCGTCATTCCTGGTGGGGGAGATTCATCCTTATGACCTTGGCACCATTCTTGACCACTTGGGAATTGCTGTAAGAACGGGACATCACTGCGCCCAACCAACCATGGACGCATTCAAGGTAGATGGCATGGTGCGCGCGTCGGTGGCAGTTTATAATACGAAGGAGGAGATAGACACGCTCATTGAGTCCATCATGCGAGCGATGCGCATGTTTCATTAAATGCGAGGGGTGACTGACGGACGGTCACCCTTTTGTGTTTTATGTATGTGTCCGAATGATAGGTATTTCTGCGTTTATTTTACTATTTTTGCATTTTACCGATATCCTCCTAATGAAGTAATGCTTATAAATCATGACTATCAACGAGGCACAAGATAACATCATAGCGGATTTTGAGGGGTTGGACGATTGGCTTGACAAGTATCAACTGATCATAGACCGCGGGATGGCCCAAAAGATTGACCCGCAATATAAGACTCCTCAGCATCTTATAGAGGGTTGCCAAAGCAAGGTTTGGATTCATGCGGACTATGCTGACGGCAAGGTGACGTATCAGGCGGAAAGTAACACGGAGATAGCGGGCGGGATAGCCGCCATGCTTGTGGAGATACTAAGCGGTCATACGCCAAGGGAGATTATGGACGCGGACTTGTATTTCATAGACAGAATAGGGCTGAAGGAGCATTTGTCACCGACGCGCAGCAATGGTATGCTTGCTATGATGAAGCAGATGAAACTTTATGCGATTGCTTTTAACAGCGTTAATTAAGAAAAAATTCGAGTTCCTCTGTTTTTTTTCTTGTAAGAGAAAAGCGGAACAACAGGGGACGGAGGGATAAAGAGAAACAAAGAAAATGGATTTTTCGGATCTAAAATACGTTACGAATAACGATTGCAACGGAATTTGCGCGAATGGTTGCCGAGGCGTGAGCGGGAAGAAGCTTTCTGTTTACGATTGGCTTGCCGACCTGCCAGAGACGGTTTCGGACACGGACTTTGTGGAGGTGCAATTCAAGAACACGCGCAAGGGTTATTATTTGAACTCGACGCATATTCCTTTGGTGAAGGGGGATATTGTGGCTGTGGAGAGCACGCCCGGCCATGACATAGGTGAAGTGACGCTTGTGGGACGGCTTGTGCTCACGCAAATAAAGCGCGCGAATGTGAATCTTGAACGTTTTGAGATTAAGCGCGTGTATCGAAAGGCTAAGGAGAGCGACCTTGAGAAGTGGAAAGAGAGCAAGGCGTTGGAGCAGGAGACGATGATACGTTCGCGTCAGATAGCGGAGGAGCTGGGTTTGCAGATGAAGATAGGTGACGTGGAGTACCAGGGCGACGGTCAGAAGGCTATTTTTTATTATATCGCGGATCAGCGTGTCGATTTCCGTCAACTGATCAAGGTGCTTGCGGACACGTTTCACGTGCGCATAGAGATGCGTCAGATAGGTGTGAGGCAGGAGGCGGGACGCATAGGCGGCATAGGTCCATGCGGTCGGGAGTTGTGTTGCGCGACGTGGTTGGGCAACTTTTCGAGCGTGACGACGGGTTCCGCTCGCATTCAGGACATTTCGTTGAATCCGCAGAAGTTGGCGGGTCAGTGCGCGAAGCTGAAGTGTTGCATCAATTATGAAGCGCCTGTCTATGCGGACGCGCAAAAGGATTTTCCAGCGAAGAACATAGAATTGGAAACGGTTGACGGGACGTGGCATTTCTTCAAGCAGGATGTCTTCGCTCGTCTGCTCACTTACTCTTCGTCACGGCAGATGGGGGCTAACCTTGTCACGATCACGGTGGAGCGTGCGAAGGAGGTGATAGAGATGAATCGTCGTGGCGAGAAGCCGGACAAGTTAGGCGACGAACGCGAGCAGAAGAAGGAGACACCGAAGATAGACTATCAGAACGTGGTGGGGCAGGATGACCTGACACGATTTGACCGTCAGAACCAACGTGACCGCAGGCATCGTGACCGTAGGCATTCGCGGGACGGCCGTAGAGAGAATAACGCTCGGTCGGGGCGTCGTGACGGCGGTTCACATAATCACCATTCGGGGCGTTCGTCAAGGGATAATCGTCCTTCACAACCGACGGAGGAACCTAAATCATAAGTGTATGCGTTTTGTCAGTTTGTTCATAGTTCCTGTGGCTTTTCTGTTAGCCTCGTGTGGGAGAAACAGTGTTTATACGCATCAGGATGTTGTTCCCGAGGAGGGTTGGGATGTTGATTCGGCTTATTCCCACAGGGTGGAGATAGCGGACACGGCAGTCACGTATGCGGTGCTTATCAATTTGCGTCACACGGAGGCTTTCCCATCGCAGAACTTGTGGTTGTTCACGGAGATAAAGACGCCGAGCGGTGGCGTGGAGCATGACACGATAGAGTGTATGCTTGCGGACGCTCATGGCGCATGGCTCGGACACGGGTGGGGCAGTTTGCGTGAGATGAACATTTTGTTCCGTCAGCGGTTGAAGTTTCCGGAACCGGGCACATATACGTTCACGCTGCGTCACGGAATGAGGCTTGATCCATTGCCAGCCATCAATGACGTTGGCGTGGAGGTTCTGAAAAATTAAAAACCCCAAAAATAATCGCGATATGAAAAAATTGGTTTCTTTTTCCATGCTGTTGCTGATGGCAAGTGGCATGGCGTTTGCCGCTGCGCGAGCGACACAGATTGTCGAGTCATCTCCGTCGGTAGTGAAGGAGAGTCAGGAAAGCGGTAAGTTCATCAAGCGTAAGGTTGCGATAGGTCGTTTCAGCAATGAGACGCAGTATGCGAAGGGAATTTTTTATGACAAGGAGAATGACCCGATGGGCAAGCAGGCGTTGGACATTTTGTCATCGAAGTTGGCGGCAAGCGGTAAGTTCTTGCTTCTTGAGCGTAACGACATCGCCTCGCTGCTTGCGGAGAGCCAGAAGAATGGTGGTGAGGCAGCGGCGTCAATCGGAGCGGATTATCTCATCATAGGCAGCGTGACGCAGTTCGGCCGCAAGAATGTTGGAAAGGAAGGTGTTTTTAGCAACACGCGCACGCAGATGGTCGAGGCGGCTGTCTCTATTCGTTTGGTTGAGGTTGCCACAGGGATGATTATTTATAGTGATGAGGGCCATGGTGAGGCGGAATTGACTTCCAAGACGACTCTCGGTGTCGGAAGCACGGCGGGATTTGACGCTTCGCTCAGCGATAAGGCTATCTCCGCTGCGATTTCACAATTGGTGGAGAACATCATCAATAAGTGTACGGACAAGCCATGGCGCACATATTTCATATCGATTGATTCCGATGCCACGTTGATTGCTGGTGGTGCGAGTCAAGGAGTTGCCGCTGGCGACACGTTCAAGGTAATGTCAAACGGCAAGAAAGTGAAAAATCCGCAAACGGGTGTAATGATAGAGTTGCCAGGCAAGCAAGTGGGCACGGTTACGGTATTGACCACGGGTGGCGATACGCCCGAAACGCAATACGCATTTGTTGAGTATTCTGGTTCGACCTCGATAACGGCGGACAACATGTCAAACTTCTATATCACACAGTAACTTTACGTTTATGAAAAAATTGATATTACTTGGCATCTGTGCCATTTCACTGATACTCACATCCTGTCATGTCAGCACGCCAGTGGCACAACAGACAGGAAAGGAAGACGTCGCGTTTTTGCTCTTTGTCAGCACGTCGAACGAATCGAATTATGATGTTGACGTTCAGATTGATGACACGCACTTCACTGCCACTACGGTCAAGAGTCGCCAAGCGAGCCGCAAGGGAACGCAATATAGTGTGCAGCCAGGCAATCGCTCTATCAACGTGAAGCGTGGCGGTCAGACCGTCTATCAGAAGGATTTGTTCTTGTCGCCTCGCGAGGTGAGACAAATCTTGTTGCCTTAATCCTAAAATGCGAAAAAGATGAGAAGATTCTTTTTTAGTGTCTTTTCCGTACCTTTCTTGTTGAGTTTTGTTTCCTGCACGATGCAAGAGAAAGCCCTCTATTCTTGGTACGACTACGACAATGCTGCCTATAAATATCAAAAGGAATTGACGGACAATTCCAAAGCCGCCTTCATGACACAAATGGACAAGATGGAGAAGCAGCGCGGACAACGAGGCATTGTTCCTCCAGGCTATAATGCGGAGTATGGTTTCTTGCTCTACAACAGTGGTCAGGCGGAAAAGGGATTGCAGTACATGAAAAAAGAAGTGGAGTTGTATCCAGAAAGTCAACTCTTTATTGGTGGAATCATTAAACGATTGGAACAATGAGCATACAACAACATTCAAGAATAAGTGGTTTGTCCTTATGGGGATGTCTTGTCATGATGGTTCTCCTGTTCTCCTCTTGCGCTGAGACTGTGACACGTGAGGCACGTTATCCGGGCATGTATGCCGAACGACCTGTTTCTATCGCTATCATGCCGCCCATCAATCAAACCCAATTTGTCGAGGCAAAAGAGTATTTTTACACAACGCTTTATCAACCACTTTGTGAGAAAGGGTATTATGTGTTTTCTCCGCAGCTGACGATGCAGATGTTTCAATCCGAAAGTGCTTATGATGCGGAACTCTTTCTCAATGCGGACATCTCTCGATTTGGGAAGGTGCTGGGTGCGGATGCGCTTATCTTTACCGTCATCAAGGAGTGGCGTAAGAATGCGGTTGCCGGCACTATCACGGTTGACATCCAATACATCATTCGCTCCACAAAGACCAACGAGATTCTTTATCAGAGGGAAGGAAAGTTGACGCTTGACACCAGCGTTCAAGGCAATTCTTCAGGTGCGTTAGGTTTGTTGTTGGACATGGCGGCAACAGCTGTAAACACAGCCGTCACGGATAAGATTGTCGTAGGTCGAAAATGTAACGCTTATGTATTGAGCGACCTACCTGTAGGAAAATACAATGAAATGCTCTACGGCAAGGACGGAACAATGGCTTCAGGTTCGCCCGTGTTTACAGGAACAATTCGTTAAGTAGTGTTTTTCTGGAAATAAAAAGCGGTCTATGATTCGTTGGAATTATAGACCGCTTCATTCTTTTCTGTTATTTTCATTTGAAGTCCGCTTTCAGGGCGTCCGTGCATGCCTCGAAAGTGTCGAAGGTGTTCTCTGGCGCTAAGACACTCGGGATGACATGCATCTTCTCCATTAAGTATCTTGGTTGAGGTTGAATGATGGTCATCATCACGTGCACGCCTCGTTCTTGGAGTTCCTTGATTGCATTTTCCATTGCGTAAACGCCGCTTTGGTCCATGAATGAAACGCGCTTCATGCGAATGATGACCACTTTTGCATCCTCAGGAACGCTTTCCATGGTTTTCTGAAAGCCAGTTACCGTTCCGAAAAAGATAGGACCATTCAGTCGTTGCACGTAAATCTTATGTTTCGCTACGTCTGGCAAGCCGTGTTCATCATCCCAAGGTGATTCTTTGTCGAAGGTGGACAATTCTGTTGAACTATAGTTCCCTTCTACCAAGTCGCTCATTCGTTTCATCAGAAGGACACATGCCACTACCATGCCGATACCGACAGCCGTCAACAAATCAACGAAAACGGTTGTAAATAGCACTATAAGCAGCACGGCGGCATCGGAACGCGGTATCCTTATCAGATCTTTGAAGCCTTTGAAGTCTATGATGCCCCAACCCACGGTAATCAAGATGCCTGCAAGCACGGACAGAGGAACAAAACGAACTACTGAACCTAAACCCAAAAGAATGGCAAGAAGGAAGAGTGAGTGCGTCATTCCAGAGATTTGTGAACGTCCGCCACTCTTCACGTTCACCACCGTTCGCATGGTGGCTCCGGCACCCGAGATGCCACAAAACAAACCCGCCATGGCATTGCCGACACCTTGACCAATCAGTTCTTGGTTGCTATTGTGCTTTGTCTTGGTGATGTTGTCTGCCACGATGGAGGTGAGCAGGGTGTCAATAGACCCCAAACCAGCAAGGGTAAGTCCTGGTATTAGTGCCGCCATGATGGCTGATCCCCATTGCACGTTGCCGAGGTCCAGTCCTTCTTTGAGAAAGACTGGAAGTGGGAATCCCGATGGAATTTCACCAATCGTCAGGTTCGTAGGGAAACCGACGGCAATGGAGATGACGGTCATGACAATCAAGGCTACCAACGTGGCGGGTATCTTCTTCGTGAGCAGAGGGAAGAGATAGATGATGGCAATGGTGCCAAGTCCCATTAGCAAAGCCAACAACGAGAAGCCGCTTGCTACCCGTTCAGGAAATTGCAAAACCATGTCCACCACCAGCGATGGTGACTTCAAACCAATTAGAGGGTAGATTTGTTGGAGAATAATCAGAACACCGATTCCAGACATGAATCCGGAAAGAACTGGATAAGGAATGTAGCGAATGTATTTTCCTATTTTCAGAATGCCAAAGAGGATTTGAAACAGACCGCAAAACACACCTGCCAAAGAGAGAGAAATCAATATTTGTGGCAGTGCTTGTTCCAAAGGCAATCCCTGAGTTTGGAAGGTTGTCCACATGCCTGTAATCAGGGATGCTGTCACGACGGTCATAGGGCCGGTAGGTCCGCTGATTTGTGAGTGCGTGCCGCCAAACAGGGAAGCAAAGAACCCCAACATTGTGGCACCAATGAGACCGGCTAAGGCACCGATGGCACTTGCACCCGGTGCGTTCACGCCGCCAAAGGCTTGAATGCCAAACGCCAAGGCGAGCGGAAGGGCGACGATTCCGGCGGTAATGCCGCCAAATAAATCACCTTTAATGTTTTTTGTCGAAATCATATTCTTCGTTTTTTTCTTTATAGGAATCAGTTCATCAACACCTTGCCAGCCAACTGCATGTAAGCTTGTCCTGTGATGGTGTCGGGTTTCAAGGCGGCAGGCGTGCCCGCGTCACCGCTCTCGCAGATGCTTTGCACCAATGGTATTTGCGCCAGTAATGGCACGTTCATTTCCTCAGCAAGTTTTTTGCATCCTTCCTTGCCGAAGATGAAGTATTTGTTGTCTGGCAGTTCGGCAGGTGTGAACCAAGCCATATTTTCGACGAGTCCGAGGATAGGGATGTTGACTTTGTCGTTGGTGAACATTTCGATGCCTTTGCGAGCGTCAGCGAGGGCGACTTCTTGTGGCGTGGAGACAATGACCGCTCCGTCGATTTTGAGTTGTTGGATGAGTGTGAGGTGTATGTCGCTTGTGCCTGGAGGCATGTCGATGATGAAGTAGTCGAGGTCGCCCCAAGCGGCTTCGCCCGTCAGTTGTCGAATGGCACTGGTTGCCATGGCGCCACGCCATAGCAGGGCTTTGCCTGGGTCAACAAAAAAGCCGATGGAAAGGATTTTCACGCCAAATTTTTCGATAGGTTGGATGTATTGAGTGCCATCAATCTCTTCCGCCAAAGGTTGTTGGTCTTCGATGCCGAACATTTTGGGTGCGGAGGGGCCGAAGATGTCAGCGTCGAGGAGTCCGACTTTCTTGCCCAACTTCGCAAGTGCCACGGCAAGATTGGAGGCGACGGTTGACTTGCCGACACCGCCTTTGCCGGAGGAGACGGCGATGATGTGTTTCACGTTCGCCATGGTGTCCACCTTGGGTTTGGGTTGTTGTCGGGTTTTGACGGCGATGTTGCCTTCGATTTGCACTTCCTTGCCGACGTAGGTTTTGATGGCGGCTTCGGCACTCTTGACGACGCTCTTGATGAATGGGTCGGTTTCCCTTTCGAAGATGAGGCTGAAAGAGACTTTCATGCCTTCTATGCGGATGTCGTCTTCAACCATGTTGGCTTCGACGAGGTTCTTGCCGTTGCCAGGGTATTTGACTTTGGAGAGGGCGTCGGTGATGAGTTTGGGGTAGAGTGTCATTAGGATTGTTGATTTTGTCAAAAACGCCGCAAAAATACGTATAAATCGTTAACTTTGCATGTTAAAAAAGATGTATGCGGATAGATATCATTAGCGTAATGCCGGAGTTGCTGGAGGGTCCTTTCGCACACTCTATTATAAAGAGAGCGGTGGAGAGGGGCGTGGCTGAGGTGGTGGTGCATAATCTGCGCGACTATTCGGTGAAGAGCACGGGGCGTGTGGATGACTATCCGTATGGTGGCGGCGCGGGGATGGTAATGCAGGTGGAGCCGATAGATCGTTTGATCACGAAGTTGAAGGGAGAGAGGCGTTATGATGAGGTCATCTTCATGTCGCCCGACGGGGAGCGATTCACACAGGGGATGGCGAATGGTCTGTCGCTGATGGAAAATATTATCATTCTGTGCGGTCATTATAAGGGTGTGGATTATCGTGTGAGAGAGCATTTGGTGACGCGTGAGGTGTCGATAGGTGATTATGTGTTGACGGGTGGCGAGTTGCCGGCGGCGGTGGTGGCGGACGCTGTAGTGCGTTTGTTGCCGGGTGCGATGGGTGACGAGCAGAGCGCATTGACAGACAGTTTTCAGGACGGGATGGTTGAGGCTCCGATTTACACTCGTCCGGCGGAGTACAGGGGGTGGAGGGTTCCGGAGGTGTTGCTGAGCGGGCATGAGCGGCGGATTGAGGAGTGGCGTTATGAGCAGAGCGTGGAGCGGACGCGGAGGTTGCGGCCGGAGTTGTTGACAATGAATAATGAACAATGAATAATGAACAATGAAGAAGGTTAATGTTGGTATAGTAGGTGGCGCGGGTTACACGGGTGGTGAGTTGCTGCGTTTGTTGTTGAATCACCCGGATGTGAACATCGTGTTCGTGAATTCGAAGAGCAACGCTGGCAATAGGCTTTATAGCGTTCATGAGGGGTTGATGGGTGAGACGGAGATGACGTTCACGGACGAGTTGCCGTTGGATGAGATAGACGTGTTGTTTTCGTGCATGGGGCATGGGGAGACGCGTGTGTTCCTGTCGGAGACGAAGGTGCCGGAGGGCGTAAGGATAGTTGACTTCACGCAGGATTATCGTCTGGATGGCGAGGGAAATGATTTCGTGTATGGCCTTCCTGAGTTTCAGCGTGAGAGAATCAAGCAGGCGCGTCACGTGGCTAATCCTGGATGTTTCGCGACGTGTTTGCAGTTGGCATTGTTGCCACTGGCGAAGGCGGGGTTGTTGCGGAGGGAGGTGAACGTGACGGCCATCACGGGTTCGACGGGCGCAGGTGTGAAACCGAAGGCGACGTCGCATTTCTCGTGGCGCGTTGATAATATTTCCGTTTACAAGGCGTTTGAGCATCAGCATTTGCACGAGATAAGGCAGACGCTGAATAAGTTGCAACCGGGAGGATTCAATACGGAACTGAATTTTATTCCGGTGCGCGGGGATTTCGCTCGTGGAATTTTCGCTTCGGTGTATATGACCACCGATTTGACTGCGGAGGAGGCTCTGGCGTTGTACAGGGATTTTTATGCGGAGGCGGCGTTCACGCATGTGAGTGAGACGGCGATAGATTTGAAGCAGGTGGTGAACACGAACAAGTGTCTGCTGTCGATAGAGAAGCACGGGGACAAGTTGTTGGTGTTGTCGGCGATAGACAATCTGCTGAAAGGTGCTGCGGGTCAGGCGGTTCAGAATATGAACTTGATGTGCGGGCTGGATGAGAAGGCGGGTTTGCGGTTGAAGCCATCGGCTTTCTAAACTAATAAAGAATTGAAAGGAGGAGGAATGAAGGCATATCTGTATACGCGAGACGATCAGGTGCGCGACTATGAGTGCGACTTGCAGGGCATTGTGAACAACGCGAATTATCAGCACTATCTGGAGCACACGAGGCATAAGTTTTTGGAGAAGTATGACGTGTCGTTCGCTCGTCTTCATGATGAGGGTACGGACGCATTGGTGGCGCGGGTGTCGATAGACTATAAGCAGTCGTTGCGTCCGGGGGATTATTACCGTAGTTGTCTGAACGTGTGCAAGGAGGGGTTCAAGTATGTTTTTCATCAGGACATTTATCGTCTGCCGGACTTGAAGATGTGCATTCGCGCGCGGATAGACACGGTGGCGGTCGTCAACGGAAGGCTTGCGCATTGCGAGGAGTTTGACCGTCTGGTGCAGTTGAGCGAGGAAGTAAAGAATAATCCATCATAAGGAAAAAAAGAGGAAATGGATATTGATATAGATATAGAAAAGAAGGAGGAGAGAGAGGAGAAGATTGTGGAGGTTCTGAAGACGGTTTTTGACCCGGAGATACCTGTGAACATCTATGATTTGGGGTTGGTGTATAAGATAGATTTGGAGGGTGAGGTGTGTACGATAGACATGACGTTCACGGCTCCTTCGTGCCCAATGGCGGACTTCATACTCGATGACGTCAGGACGAAAGTCGAAGGTGTGGAGGGCGTGAAGAAGGCGGTGGTGAACCTTGTTTACGAGCCAGAATGGAATCGTGAGATGATGAGCGACGAGGCGAAACTTGAACTTGGTTTGATGTAGATGGCGGAAAAGAAACTGGCATATTTCCTTTCGGACGCGCATTTGGGCTCGTTGGCGATTGAAGATCCGATTGTCCACGAGCGCAAGTTGGTCGATTTCTTGGATTCGATAAAAGATAAGGCAAGCGCCGTTTATCTGCTTGGTGACATGTTCGATTTCTGGTTCGAATATCGTCTTGTCGTTCCAAAGGGTCACGTGCGCTTCTTGGGTAAGATGGCGGAACTGACGGACAAGGGGGTGGAGGTTCATTTCTTCACGGGTAATCATGACTTGTGGACGTTCGGTTATCTTGAGAAGGAGTGCGGGGTCGTTGTGCATCGCAAGGGGGAGACGATGGACATCATGGGGCATCGTTTCTTCTTGGCGCATGGTGACGGTCTGAATGACCATTCGTTGGACATGTTTCTTGTCCAGAATTGTTTTCATAACCGTTTCCTGCAGTTTTTGTTTTCAATCTTGCCCCCTTATCTGTGTCTGTCCATTGCTCATGCTTGGAGCAGGCACAATCGCATAGGTGACATCAATGGTGACTATGGCTACAAGGGGGAGGAGAAGGAGCCGCTGGTTCAGTTTGCGAAGCAACACAGCGCGGCACATCCGGATGTTGAGTATTACGTTTTCGGGCATCGTCATATACTGCTTGACCTTCAACTCCGAAGGGCGCGCATGGCTATTCTTGGCGACTGGTTCTCGGCGTTTTCGTACGCCACGTTTGACGGTCATGATTTCAAACTCTACGAGTTAGGTAATGAAGACAATTGATGACATACGAGCAGTGGTGGCGGACGACATGCGTCGGTTCCAAAGGGTTTTTGACTCGTCGTTTGAGACTGACAACGGGTTGCTGCGGCAGGTTTTTCAGTTGGTGAAGGAGACGACGGGTAAGCAGTTGCGTCCGCTTCTGACCGTTCTGGCGGCGAGGATGACGGGCGAGCCGACGGATGTCACTTATAATGTCGCTCGTGTGCTTGAATTGCTACACACGTGTTCGCTACTTCATGATGACGTTGTTGATGAGGCTTCGGTCCGTCGCGGGCGTCCGTCGGTGAATGCCGTTTATGGCAACAAGGTGGCGGTTCTGTCAGGCGATTATGTGTTGGCTCGTGTTTTTGACCTGGTGAGTGAGATGGCGAATCGTCGGGTGTCACGCGCGCTTGCCCGGTTGGGAATGGATTTGAGCGAAGGTGAAATTCTGGAGCTGAAGCAAACGGGCAATCTGCGATTGACCCAAGGACAGTATGTTGAGATTTTGCGAAAGAAAACGGCGATATTGTTTTCCACGTCGATGGAGGCGGGGGCGTTGACTTCCTCGTCGTTCACTGAGACTCAGGCGGAGAAACTGCGAGCGTTTGGTGACCTCTTGGGTTTGTGCTTCCAAATCAAGGATGATATTTTTGACTATGAGCGGTCGGAGGAACGCATAGGCAAGCCGATAGGCAACGATGTGCGCGAGCGCAAGGTGACGCAGCCTCTCATTTGCGCGCTTGGTGTCGCCTCAGAAGAGGAGAAACGCAAGATGGAGGCTCTTTTTCAGCAGTCGTCGTTGCCGGATGATGATGTTCGTCAGGTCATAGATTTCGTTCGTTCGCATGATGGCATTTCAGCCGCCTACCGAATCATGGAGGAATATCAGAAACAAGCGTTGACACTTCTGGAAGCGTTTCCGGACAGTGTTTACAAGACATCGGTCATTGACGCTCTGGACTTCGTGTTGCGTCGTGACAAATAAAAAGTCGTACCTTTGTCCTCTCCTAAAAAAGCAGTCAAAAAATACATTGAAATAAGAAAAAAAATGAAGCGAGTTACAGTTACTTCCGCGCTCCCATACGCAAACGGACCCGTTCATATAGGTCATTTGGCGGGCGTTTATATTCCAGCAGACATCTACGTGCGCTATCTTCGAATGAAAGGCGTTGACGTCATGTTCATAGGCGGAAGTGACGAGCATGGTGTTCCTATCACCATACGCGCCCGTAAGGAGGGTTGCACGCCTCAAGATGTGGTGGACCGCTTTCATAACATGATCAAGGACGGATTCAAGGAATTTGGCATTTCGTTTGACGTGTACGGGCGAACCACGTCCGCCACGCATCATAAGTTCGCTGCCGATTTTTTTCGTAAGCTCTACGATGACGGAAAGTTGACCGAAGAGTCGTCGAAGCAATACTATGACGAGGAGGCAAAGACTTTTCTCGCAGACCGATATATAGTGGGCGAGTGTCCGCATTGTCACAATGAAGGTGCCTACGGCGACCAATGCGAGAAGTGCGGAACGTCGCTTGATCCGTCAGAACTTATCAATCCGCACAGCACTATTTCCGGCAGCAAACCGGTGCTTAAGGAGACGAAGAACTGGTATTTGCCATTGGGAGATTATCAGGAGTGGTTACGCAAATGGATTCTGGAAGGACACAAGGAGTGGCGCAGCAATGTTTACGGTCAATGCAAATCGTGGCTTGACCTTGACTTGCAACCTCGTGCCATGACGCGCGATTTGGATTGGGGTATTCCTGTTCCTGTCGAAGGAGCGGAGGGCAAGGTTCTCTATGTTTGGTTTGACGCTCCGATAGGTTACATCTCCAATACCATTGACCTCTGTCGTGAGCAGCACGACAAGTGGGGAGACTGGGAGACGTGGTGGAAGGACCCGGAGACGCGAATTGTTCACTTCATAGGCAAGGATAACATCGTTTTCCACTGCATCATCTTCCCGAGCATGTTGAAGGCTGAGGGTTCGTTTGTCCTTCCGGACAATGTGCCAGCCAACGAGTTCTTGAATCTCGAAGGCGATAAGATTTCAACGTCGCGCGACTGGGCGGTATGGATGAACGACTACTTGCGTGACTTTCCGGGGAAACAGGACGTGTTGCGCTATGTGTTGACCGCCAATGCGCCAGAAACAAAGGACAACGATTTTACATGGAAGGATTTCCAAAACCGCAATAACAATGAACTCGTCGCCGTCTATGGCAACTTCGTGAATAGAGCATTGGTTCTCACCCAAAAGTATTATGAAGGAGTCGTGCCTGCGGCTGGAACGTTGACCGAGGCGGACAAACAGGCGTTGGATGATATGGTAGCCGCCGAGAAGGAAATGGACCGCTTGCTTGACACGTTCCACTTCCGTGACGCTCAAAAAGAGGCAATGAACATCGCACGCATTGGTAACAAGTATCTTGCGGACATGGAGCCATGGAAATTGGTGAAGACAGATCCTGAGCGTGTCAAGACCATCATGTATGTGGCTCTCCAAATCACTGCCAATCTGTCCATCGCCATGCAGCCGTTCCTGCCGTTCTCGACCGAACATTTGCGTCAGATGTTGCGTGTGACGGACGCTTGGAAATGGGCTGATTTGGGTCGTACGGATCTTGTCACGACGGGACATCAGATAGGGGAGGTGTCGTTGTTGTTCTCCAAACTTGAGGACGCTGACATTCAGCCACAGATAGATCGTTTGGAAAACAAGCGTAAGGCTTTGGCTGAAGCCGCCGCTGCGGAGGAACTCAAGAACTTCAAGCCACAGACGGTAAAAGCCGAGATTCAATATGACGCATTTGACAAGATTGATCTTCGCGTGGGAACCGTGACGGCTTGTGTCAAGGTGCCAAAGGCGGACAAACTCCTGCAATTCACCATAGATGACGGCATGGGTTCCCGTACCATTGTCAGCGGCATAGCCCAATGGTATCCAGAACCGGAGAAGTTGGTCGGCACGCAGGTTTGTTTTGTCGCTAACCTTGCACCTCGCAAACTCAAGGGGATTGAGTCGCAAGGTATGTTGCTTTCTACGCAGGATGCCGATGGCTCCATTTGCCTTGTTCGTCCCGGAACGAATGTGCATAATGGTGTTTCCATTTCTTAATGATCGGATAATACAAAATAGCGAAAATATGGAAAGAAAGAAAATATCATCGTTTGCCGAGTTGTCGGCATACGTTGGACAGGAACTCGGGGTGAGTGAGTGGTTGCAAGTGACGCAAACCATGATTAACGGTTTTGCGGACAGCACCCTTGACCACCAATGGATACATGTCGATGAGGCAAAGTGTGCAGCCGAATCTCCCTATGGCTCGACCATAGCGCATGGCTACCTGACCTTGTCATTGCTCCCTTACCTTTGGAACCAAATTGTGGAGGTCAGCAATTTCAAGATGCAAGTCAACTACGGTATCAATAACTTCCGATTTGGTGACGCTGTAAAGGTGGGTTCACGTGTTCGTCTCAAGGCGACGCTTGCGGAGTGTGCCGATTTGCGCGGCATCACCAAATGTACCATCTCGGTCGTAATGGAGATTGAAGGTAATCGAAAGCCAGCCTATAAGGGCGATGTCGTTTTCCTTTACCATTTTAACAACTAAAACAAGGGTGCTAATAACAAAAGGAGCGTCGGGACCTTGGTTCCGACGCTTTCTGTTTATGCCTATTTGAAAAGGAAAATCTTAGGTGTAGCGCAGGCGTTGACCCGGACGCAGTTTTGAGTTTCTGGAGATGCGATTCAACTTGCATAGTTTGTTGACCGTCGTGCCGTGGCGTTTGGCGATGCTTGACAACGTTTCGCCTTTGCGTACCTTATGATAACGATGTCCGCCCTTGGCATAACTGTTGCCCCGGCTGCCCTTGATGATGTTGTCCGCTGCGTATGAAGAGCGATAGTTCGACGATTTCGCGTAGTCGAAGGCTATGGTCTTCACGAGGAAGAAGTTCTTGTTGTGTGGCTCGTTGGTGGCAAAGTTGATGATTTTCTCAGGGTTGATAGGGTTGCCCATGAAACGTGTTTCGAAGTGAAGATGTGGTCCCGTGCTTCTTCCCGTGCTGCCACCGAGACCAATGCATTGACCCGCTACGACATGTTGACCTTCGAATACTTTTATCTCGCTCAAGTGTCCGTAGACTGTCTCCAAACCATTGTCATGGCGAAGCACTACGTAGTAACCATAGCCTCGACGGTCAAACTTCGTTACGCGCACTTTGCCGTCAAATGCAGCCCCAATAGGCTCACCCGTGCGCAGGGCGATGTCTATGCCATAATGGATTCGACGCCAACGCGGACCAAAATGTGAAGTCGTGATGCCAACAACGGGAGGAACGTAGCCAGAACATGAAATGGTCACGGAGTCAGGCACATCGCACAATGCGACACGATTAGCGTTCACGCCGTCGGTGCTCCACGCTCCGTTATATATGTCGTCACCGGGGTTGTCCACGTCTTGGTCACGCACGTCTTCGTCTTCTTCGGTGTCAATTTCCACGTAGTGCGCAATCACGCTGTCCAGTAAGTGTGATTGTTTGCTGAAATTCGAGTTGCCCGCCATTGCCTTTGCCCGGAATTTTTCGTAACCTGGGTTTTGGGCGGAAGCCGTGCCGCATGCGAAGGTGGTGAGTATCGCGACGAAAATTATAATCAGAGTTTGTCTTGTCATGCCAGAAATGTCGAATTATCAAGGGGTTTCATCTGTTTTAAGACCGCAACACATGTCCCTTAGATTTTAACGACCTCAAATTTAGGCATATACCATTAAAATTCAAACTAATGCTTGAAATAAGGTCTTTTTTTAACATTATTTAGACAAAAAAATCAATATCAACTGATATTGCTCCAGTCAATGTTGGTGCGTGCGCGTTTGCGTAATTGGAAGGTCAAAACTCGGTTTTCTTCCGCATTGAGGTTAGGGTCAGCGGTGAGAACTCGTTGCGCCACGTCGCGCGCCAGAGTGACTATCTCGCCGTCGCGAGCAAGGTTCGCCACCTTCAACTCAAATGGCATACCGCTCTGCGCCGTTCCTTCCATGTCGCCAGGACCGCGCAAGCGCATGTCCGCTTCGGCAATTTCAAAACCGTCGTTGGTCGCCACCATGGTTTTGAGACGTTGGTTGCTCTCGTATGACAGTTTCTGGGGTGACAGCAGTATGCAGTAGGACTGGCTGTTGCCGCGCCCTACGCGGCCACGTAGTTGGTGAAGTTGTGCCAGACCGAAGCGTTGACTGTCTTCAATGACCATCACCGAAGCGTTGGGAACGTTCACGCCCACTTCAATCACGGTGGTTGCCACCATGATTTGGGTTTCGCCGTGAACGAACTTGTTCATCTCTGACTCTTTCTGCTGTGACGACAATCTGCCATGCACCATGCTCACTTTGAATTGCGACAAGTGGGTGGTCACGTAATCGTAACCGTTTTCGACGGCTTGCAAGTCGCTCTTGGCACTTTCTTCGATGAGCGGATAGACGATGTAGGCTTGGCGACCGAGGTCGATTTCCTGCTTCAGGAAACGCATCAAGTCATCGCGGCGGTTGTTGAAATAGTGGTAGGTCTTGATGGGTTTTCTGCCCGGAGGTAATTCGTCAATGATGGAAACGTCAAGGTCGCCATAGACGGTCATGGCAAGTGTTCGTGGGATGGGGGTGGCGGTCATCACGAGAACATGTGGCGGAAGGGAGTTCTTAAGTCGTAGTTTCGCCCTTTGCGCCACTCCGAAACGGTGTTGCTCGTCAATGATGGCAAGTCCGAGGTTCTTGAACTGAACGTTGTCTTCAATCAAGGCATGCGTTCCTATCAGGAGGTTCAAGGTCCCGCTCTTCAAGCCCACGTGGATGGCGTCACGCTCCTTAGCGGAGGTGCTGCCGGTGAGCAATGATACGGAGCAAGGCAGTCCATCGAGCATCCGACGGAAGGAATGAAAATGTTGAGTGGCGAGGATTTCGGTTGGTGCCATGAGGCAGGCCTGATAACCATTGTCAACGGCAAGCAGCATGGTCAGCAATGCCACGAGTGTCTTGCCGCTGCCCACGTCGCCCTGCAGTAATCGGTTCATCTGTCTGCCGCTGCCAAGGTCAGTTCGAATCTCTCGTATCACTTTTTTCTGAGCGTTGGTCAGGTCGAAAGACAGGTGGTGGTTGTAGAACTCGTTGAACGTGTCGCCCACCTTTGCGAATACAAATCCCGATTGTGGTTGTCCGCTGAACTTTGAGTGCTTCAGGATTTGCAATTGTATGTAGAAGAGTTCCTCGAACTTGAATCGTTCCTGCGCCTTGCTCAGTTCTCGGTTGTTCTTCGGGAAATGAATGGCTCGGGTGGCATCGTTGATGTCGGGGAAGCCGAGTTTGTCACGAATGTAGGCGGGTAGTGTCTCCACAAGTTCGTGCGAAAGGGTTTCAAGTGCCGTAAAGACTAATTTTCGGATGCCCGAGGTGCCCAATCCGGCGTTTTTCATGCGCTCGGTGGTGTTGTACATCGCCATCCATCCTAAGTTTTTGCGCTCATTCTCTTCCGTGGCTTCGTCCACTTCGGGATGTGGTATGTTGAAGAGGTGTTGATAGCGTGTGGGTTTCCCGAAAACGAGATAAGTGCTGCCTTCCTGAAATCGGTTGAGAATATATTTTGTGCCTCTAAACCATACGAGTTGAATGGACCCCGTAGGGTCGCTGAACGTGGCTTCGACACGTTCTTTGTGCGGAGTTCCTGTCTTTCGGACGTTGGTGATGGTACCTTTCAGTTGTACGTATTGCGTCTCGTCATTGATTTCCGCGCACGTGTATATGTGTGAACGATCGACGTAGCGATAGGGGTAATATTGCAACAAATCGCCCACCGTCCGGATGTTTGCTTCACGCTCCAGCACCTTGGCACGGGCGGGGCCCACGCCTTTCAAATATGTTATTTCGTCGTTGAAGTTCAATGCGGAAAATATCAAGAGACTTGTCTGCCGTTTTTCAATTCCAAGCGGTGCGTGATGCACGTCGGAATTTCGTCAGGTGAGTGGCTCACGTAGATGAGGGTATTGTTGAGTTTGGAACAAATGGCATCCAGCATGTTGACTATGCGGCGGCTCTGTTCGTAGTCGATGCCTTGGCATGGTTCGTCCAGAATGAGAAGCGGTGGATTCTTGAGCAACGCGCGAATGAGCAACACCATGCGTTGCTCGCCAAGGCTTATCTCGCAAAAGTTTTTGTTGGCAAGGTAGTCCAAGTGAAGTGCCGAAAGCCAGGCTTGCGCCACGTTTACTTCATAATTGGTAGGTTCGGACGAGAAGCCGATTTGGTCATTGAACCCTGAAACGAGAGCGTGCATGCAGGGCAGGTCAAACATGCTTGAGCGACTGCTGTTCACCAACTTTGTCTGTCGGAGGAAGTAGAGGTGTAATTCGGGGGAAACAAACCCAATTTTCTTCTTGATTTCCCAAATGCTCTCTCCGCTGCCTCGTTGCTTGCCGAACAGCGCAATGTCGTTGGCGTAGGCTTGGGGATTGTCTGCGGTGATGAGTGAAAGAAGGGTTGATTTTCCACTGCCGTTGTGTCCGCTCAGCAGCCACCGTTCGTGGTCTTTCACCTCCCAGTTGATGTCACTTAATAGTGTTTCACCACCCATGGTCACGTGAACGTTTCTCATGCGCACGACGAAGCCATATTCCGGATGTTCGTATAAAAGTGGAAGTTCCGTTTCGTCAAGATGAAAATCTTCTTCCTTTTTGCTCCTCTCCCTTTCAATGTAGGCGGCGGTTGGCATTTCTTCGGTAAAGACGCCAGCGTCAAGGCTTAACACTCGGTCCGCGAAGTCTGGCACTTCACGAGCACCGCAGATGATAAGCAAGGAGATGCCTTTCTCCTTGAGCGTGCGCAGCGTGTCACGCAGCACGACACGCGTGGCGGTGTCCAAGCCTAAAAATGGTTGGTCCAGAACGTAGAGATGGGCGTTGCTGAGCAGCGAAAGGGCTATTTGTGTTCGCTTGCGCTCGCCATTGCTTAACTGCATCAGGTTGCGACTCAAGAGCGGTTCGATGTTCATCATTCGAAACACGTCCTCTTTTCTGTCCGCTCCGTCCATGGAATCAGCCATTTCGTTTAGCCATCCACCCACAAGCGGTATGGCGTCGTTCGCGTCGCTGTATTCATAGCGTTGGCTATAATAGGTCAGGTTCAATTTCGTTTTGTTGAAGAAGTCGTCTTGTTGCGCCACAAAATAAGCGGACATTCCTGGCGTCATTTTCACTTGTCCTTCATTTGGTTTAATCAGCCCGCTTGCCACTTGTCCTAAGGTCGTTTTGCCGCTGCCGGCGGTTCCAACCACAGCAACGCATTCTCCTTTCTTCATCTTCAAGTTCACGTCGCGCAGTACGGTGTTCAGTCCTTTTTTGACTCGAACGTCTTTCAGTTCTATGATGTTTCCTGATTCCATTTCTTTATCTCCTCATTCTTCGATATTTGCAAAGATACGCAAATTGGGAATAGGACATTTTCGTCGTTTATAATGACAAATAAGTCGGCAAAAATTCAAAAAAAGATGCTATATAACATAAATTTAACAAATATTTAACTTAAAAATATGTTTTGGAGCATAATTTGTACTATCTTTGCACCGTGTTTTTCATAGTATTAGATTTAAGGTTATCAGAAAGGGTTGGTCAAGCGAGACCGACCCTTTTTGTTTGAAATGGGTTTTTCCTTTGTTCGGACTCACATTCCACGACCAGGCGATAGTGAAAACCATTGTCTCTTAGTCCATCGTTGTTGATTTATGTTATCTTTGCGAAGGTTTCCGCAAGTGAAACAGAAAAAAGAAAACAATTATCAAGTGAATATGGAAATTCCTTACAAAATCTATCTCTCGGAGAAAGAGATTCCGCAAGCGTGGTACAATGTGCGCGCGGACATGAAAAAGAAGCCTGCTCCCATTGTAAATCCTGGTACTATGCAACCTGCCACGGCAGATGAGTTACGTCCGGTTTTCTGCGACGAACTGGTGAAGCAAGAGTTGGATAACGATACGGCGTATATTGAGATACCGCAGCCGATACGTGACTTCTACAAGATGTATCGTCCTTCGCCGCTCGTGCGCGCTTACTGTTTGGAGAAGGCTCTCGGAACTCCCGCTAAAATCTACTATAAGTTTGAGGGCAACAATACCTCTGGCAGTCATAAATTGAACAGTGCCATTGCGCAAGCCTACTATGCCAAGCAACAAGGTCTCAAGGGCGTGACGACCGAGACGGGTGCCGGACAGTGGGGTACGGCGCTCAGCATGGCAACGGCTTATTTCGGCTTAGACTGCAAGGTCTATATGGTAAAGGTAAGTTACGAACAGAAGCCATTTCGTCGTGAGGTGATGCGCACCTATGGAGCGAGCGTCACTCCAAGTCCGTCAGACACGACCAACGTGGGTCGCGCTATCCTTGCCGAACATCCCGGAACGGGCGGTTCGCTCGGATGCGCCATAAGCGAGGCGGTAGAGGCGGCTGTAACGACCGATGGCTATCGTTACGTGTTGGGCAGCGTGCTGAACCAAGTGCTGCTCCATCAGTCTGTCATTGGTCTGGAGACGAAGGCGGCACTCGACAAATATGGTATTCACCCAGACATGATTATCGGTTGTGCCGGTGGTGGTAGCAATTTGGGCGGTCTTATTTCTCCATTCGTGGGAGAGAAGTTGCGAGGAGAGGCGGATTATCAAATCATTGCCGTCGAACCCGCGTCGTGTCCAAGTTTCACGCGTGGCAAATATGCTTACGACTTCTGCGACACGGGACATATATGTCCACTCGCCAAGATGTACACGCTCGGTAGCAACTTCATGCCTTCGCCTAACCATGCGGGCGGACTTCGTTACCACGGCATGAGCACCATCCTCAGCGAACTCTATGACCAAGGACTGATGGAAGCGCGCAGCGTTGAGCAGACACGTGTGTTTGATGCCGCTGTTCAGTTCGCTCGCGTCGAGGGAATCTTGCCTGCACCGGAAAGTAGCCACGCCATCCGTGTCGCCATAGATGAGGCTGAGAAGTGCAAACAAACAGGAGAGTCAAAGACGATTGTCTTCGGATTGACGGGAACGGGTTATTTTGATCTTGTGGCATACCAAAAGTATAATGACCACGAAATGACCGACTATATTCCAACGGACGATGACCTGAAACGCTCGCTCGCACAACTGCCGCAGCAGCCTGCTTTCTAATATTCGTTACATTCTGTTTGTCATTTTGCTGACATTTGAAGGAGTTCCTTATATTGGGAACTCCTTTTTTTTGTGCAAAAAAATAAAAAAAACGGTATAGAAATTTGGCGGTAATGAAAAATAGCGTATCTTTGCACCGCAATTAAGGCAAGGGTGTTTAGCTCAGCTGGTTCAGAGCATCTGCCTTACAAGCAGAGGGTCGGGGGTTCGAATCCCTCAACACCCACACAAGAGGCCGATCGAACGAGGGTTTGGTCGGCTTTTTCTTTGTTTCAACGTTTGTCTGTCTGTTTCTCGTAGAACGTTGTCAAGCATGTTAATAAGGCTGTGATATGTCTTAATTCTTGTTGTTAGCCTGTAAACGTTTGATTCATGATGGCGTCTTTGTTCGCTCCTGCGTTCTGGAATGGGTCAATATCGTGTTTCTTTCCGCAATATGTGATTTTGTTGGTGTAGCCTATCTCTATAATGATTTTTTGACAATGATTAGGTTTGTTTTCTGGTGGTCAAAAATGGGCAGTCCATAATAAAAAAGAGTTGTCCGAAAGGGACAACTCTTTTTTTTATACAAGATTGTTTCTAAATCTTAGAACTTGTAGGTAGCACCAAATTGCAATGCGCCAACTTGGAAGATGTTGTCAGCGTCAACACCGATACCGAAGTCGGTAGTCTTTTGGTCAGGAAGACCGGCACCAGTCTCGTCGGAGGTCTTAGCATAGGTGAAACCGAGATCCAAGAAGTTGAGACCAGCCTCGATGCTCCAGTTCTCGTTCAAGTTGTAAACAAGGAAAGGAACGACTTGGATGCCGAATGCGGTAGTCTTAGAAACGTCAGCCGTCTTGGAGTAACCAAAACCAAGTTGTGCTTCAGCGGCAACGGTGAACTTACCAAAGTTCAAGCAGTTGTAACGGAAGAAAGGAGCGATGTTGAATTGGGTCGTCTTGGTGTCACCCTTGGTGGTAACGCCAGCAACCGTGTTCTTCCAATCGTTCTTAGCGTAGCCAAAGCCAACGTAAGCACCCACGCTCATGTTTTCATTGAGTTGGTAACCCAACTTTGGAGCGATTTCAAAACCGATGGTTTTGTCTTCAGTGATAGTTACGTTCTCTGTTTTGTCATACTCGAAACCAACGTTACCTCCGATGAGGAACTGTGCGTTTGCTCCTACAACTGCTGCAGCTGCAAAAGCGAGAGTCATGATAACTTTCTTCATTTTCTTTTCTTTTTTTGTTTTCCGCTAATTCCCGAACGCGGATGTCTTTTTTGTTTCAATAGGTAAAGGGGAATTTGGGTCTTTACCTAAATAGGTTTTACGGTGCAAAGATAGGTAGAAATCTTAATTGGAATACGAATCTGTCCTTTTTTTTGACCCAAATGGACAAATCTGACCCTAAACGAACGATTTCCGCCCGTCATCGTGCTCATTTTGACAGATACTCGTCAATGGCAGCAGCCGCTTTGCGTCCGTCACCCATGGCGAGGATCACCGTGGCTCCGCCACGCACGATGTCACCACCGGCAAAGATGGTCGGGATGGAATCACTCTGCATGTTATCGCCTACGATGATGGTGCCCTTCTTCGAGATGTTCAGTCCCTTGATGGACGAAGGCACAATTGGGTTAGGGCTCACGCCAATAGCCACAATCACGATGTCGGCAGGAATAGTTTCCGTCTTGCCCTCCACAGGAACGGGAGAACGGCGACCGCTCGCATCGGGCTCGCCCAACTCCATGACTTGGAGTTTCACTTCTTTGACACGTCCGTTTTCGTCACCGATATATTCGATAGGGTTGTGCAGGGTCATGAAAGTCACGCCCTCTTGCTTGGCGTGATGTACCTCCTCCAGACGGGCAGGCATCTCCTGCTCCGAACGACGATAGACGATGGTGGCGGTTTCCGCTCCGAGACGGAAGGCGGTACGCACGCTGTCCATGGCGGTGTTACCACCCCCGACAACGACAACGTTTTTGCCTTTATAGACAGGGGTGTCTGTCTCAGGGTTGGCGGCATCCATGAGGTTGACACGCGTCAGGTATTCGTTGGACGACAACACGTTGATAAGGTTCTCGCCAGGAATGTTCATGAAACGAGGCAGTCCCGCCCCGCTGCCCACAAACATACACTCGTAGCCTTCTTCTTTCAGTTGGTCGACGCTGATGGTCTTACCCACGATGCAGTCGGTAATCATCTTCACACCCATCTTCTTCAAGGTGTCAATCTCCTTGTCCACCACGCTATTTGGCAAGCGGAATTCAGGAATGCCATATTTCAACACGCCACCGATCTCATGCAATGCCTCGAAGATAGTCACGTCATAGCCCATCTTGATGAGGTCGCCAGCGCAACTCAGTCCGGCAGGTCCTGAACCGATGACGGCAACTTTCTTGCCTTTGCGCGGAGCCATTTCTGGCAGCGAACCGTCATCGTGAGCTTGCTGATAGTCAGCGGCAAAGCGTTCGAGGTTGCCAATGGCAACAGCCTTGCCGTTCATCTTCAAGTGGATGCACTTACTTTCGCATTGTTTCTCTTGCGGGCATACGCGACCGCAAACGGCAGGCAGAGAAGAGGTCTTTTTCAGAACCTTGGCAGCCTCCAAAATCTCACCACGCTCGATGTTCTTGATGAAGCCCGGTATGTCAATGTTCACCGGACATCCTGTCACGCATTGCGGATTAGCGCAGTCGAGACAGCGTCGGCTCTCGGTCAATGCTTGGTCAAGGGTAAGACCCTTGTTCACTTCTTGACGCGAGCGGCGACGCTCCATAGGGTCGGCTTCGTTCATCGGTATGCGCTCAATGGCTGCGCGTTCTTTCGCTTTTATGTTTTTGCGCAATTCATCGCGCCATATTTCGTTTCTGTTTTCCATGATTGGTCAGTATTTGTCGTTTCTTTTCGAAATTACCTTAACGGTTTCTTCATTTCCTCCGCCTCTTGGTCGCGATAGGCACGCGAACGGGTCATCATCTCGTCGAAATCAACTTGATGGGCGTCGAACTCAGGACCGTCAACGCAGACGAACTTTGTTTCGCCACCCACGCTGACGCGGCAAGCTCCGCACATACCCGTGCCATCGACCATGATGGTGTTGAGCGAAGCAATGGTAGGAACGTTATATTTCTTGGTCAACAGAGAGACAAACTTCATCATGATGGCAGGGCCAATGGTGACACAAAGATCCACTTGCTCACGGTTGATGACCGTCTCGACGCCATTGGTCACGAGACCTTTGGTGCCGTAGGACCCATCATCGGTCATGATGACGACCTCATCCGCCCATTGGCGCACTTGGTCTTCAAGGATAATCAAATCCTTGGTGCGGGCGGCAAGCACTGCAATCACCTTGTTTCCCGCCTTCTTCATTCCCTCGATGATAGGAAGCATAGGTGCAGTCCCAACACCGCCGCCGGCGCAAACTACGGTGCCGTATTTTTCGATGTCGGTAGGCTTGCCCAATGGACCAACCACGTGGGCGATGTCTTCTCCTTCCTCCATGGCGCAGAGGCGTGCCGAGGTGTGTCCAACGGCTTGAACGACTAACTTGATGGTTCCCGCTTGTTCGTCACTGCCAGCTATGGTCAACGGGATGCGTTCGCCTTTGTCGTCAATCTTTACGATGACAAAGTTGCCTGGCTTGCGCATCTTTGCAATTTGTGGTGCCTCGATGTCTAAGCTTACCACTTTCTCGGAAAAGCGTTCTTTCCGTACAATCTTGCTCATATTGTGTTTTTGATTAGTTTTATTCTTTTAGAGAAATGAATGTCCGTTTCGCTATGATTTCGCCCCCACAGGAATGCTGCGGGGGCGAAGTCATGCTCTTTTTATCGTTATCTTATATCCAACGAACGTATGCGAAGTTCATGCGGTTAGGCAGCACTTCGTTCTTAGGGAACATACGCACGCCAAACTTGTAACTGCCACCGTTGCCCATGGAGTAGTTCAACGAGTAACTGATGGTAGAACCATTGACGGATGTGACATCAAACTCCTTCACGTTGTAGATGCGAGTCTTGTTCTTCTCGTCTTGGTAGGTGACAACCAGTTCAAGTCCCACTTCGGTCATGGAAGCGTCATGAGTGTCAATCTCGGCAGTCAACGTGTAATTGGTTCCGCTCACTGGTGCGGAGGTCAGTTCTGCAGGAATGTTCAACGAGTTGACTTGAATGCCATCCCAAAGTTCAGCCACCTTCTCTTTCCAAGCGGCAATTTCTTTAGCCTTGGCACAATCGTTTGCCATCAGTTCGGCATTGCGAGTGGCCAACTTTGAGTAGAACTTGTTGATGTAGTCGTCAATCATGCGCTTCATGGTGAAGCGAGGGGTAATCTTCGCGATGGAGTTCTTGATGACTTGAATCCACTCAGGCGAGTAGCCACGGCTATTCTTGGCGAAGTAGATAGGAATAATCTCGTTTTCCAAGGTAGAGTAGATGGTAAGAGCGTCCAATTGGTCTTGGAAACCTTGGTTTTGGTATGTCCGCTTCTCGGTCAATGCCCAACCGGCACCCTTGACGTAGCCCTCAAGCCACCAGCCGTCCAAGACGCTGAAGTTGACGACACCGTTCATTTGCGCTTTCTCACCAGACGTACCTGAAGCCTCGAGCGGACGAGTAGGGGTGTTCAACCAAATGTCCACACCGGAAACGAGACGCTTGGCGAGGCGCATGTCGTAGTTCTCGAGGAAAATAATCTTGCCGAGGAACTGTGGCATACGTGAAATTTCGACAATGCGCTTGATGAGTCCTTGACCGGCACCGTCGGCTGGGTGAGCCTTACCTGTGTAGAGGAATTGAACAGGGTAGTTAGGGTTATTGACAATCTTGGCCAAACGGTCAAGGTTGGTGAACAAGAGGTGAGCGCGCTTGTAGGTGGCGAAACGACGACCGAAACCAATAATCAACGCATTAGGGTTGATGGCGTCAACGGCAGTCAAGATGTCACTTGGCGAACTTTGGCTCTTGGAGAGTTGCTCGCGTGTCTTGTTCTTGACATATTTGATGAGTTTCTGCTTCAACGAAGTGCGAATCTCCCAAATTTTCTCGTCAGGAACGTTTTGAATCTTGGCGAAGAGGTCTTCGTTGCTCTGATCGAAGATGTAGTCAGGTCCGAAGGTTTCGGCATACAACGCTTTCCACTCGCTAGCAGCCCACGAAGGGAGGTGAACGCCATTGGTAACGTAGTTCACGTGCAACTCTTCAGGCAAGTAGCCTTTCCAAATTGGTTGGAACATCTCTTGCGATACCTTGCCGTGCAACCATGAAACACCATTCACTTCTTGGCAAGTGTTGCATGCGAAGGTGCTCATGCAGAACTTCTCGCCCTTGTTGCCTGGGTTCTGACGACCCATGTCAACAAATTCGTCCCAACTGATGCCCAACTTGTCAGCATAGGCACTCATATATTTGTGGAACAAGCCCTCCTCGAAGTAGTCGTGACCCGCTGGTACTGGAGTGTGAACGGTGTAGAGCGAAGAACTCTTCACCACTTCCATCGCTTGGTTGAATGATAGGCCCTTGGCAACATAATCAGCCAGACGTTGCGCATTGATGAGGGCAGCGTGACCCTCATTGCAGTGATAAACTTGCTTTTCGATACCAAGACGCTTCAACATGAACATACCGCCCACGCCAAGCAAAAATTCTTGCTTCATTCGGTTCTCCCAGTCACCACCATAGAGTTGGTGCGTGATGGAACGGTCAAACTCGCTATTGCGCTCGTTGTCCGTGTCCATCAGGTACAAGCCCACACGACCAACGTTCACGCGCCAAATGTTGGCATAGACGATTCGGTCGTGGAAAGGAACCTCAACGACCAGAGGGGCATTGTTCTCATCTTTGACTTGCTCGATAGGAAGTTGGGTGAAGTCTTGTGGGTCATAGACCGCCAACTGGTCACCCTCGGTTGAGAGTGATTGGGTGAAATAGCCGTAACGATAGAGCAAACCGATAGCGGTTAAGTCAACGTTGCTGTCGGAAGCCTCTTTTACGTAGTCGCCAGCAAGCACGCCCAAACCACCAGAATAGATTTTGATGATGTCGCTCAAACCATACTCCATGGAGAAGTAAGCAACCGAGGGAACATCCGTGCGTGGCTTCACATCCATATATTTACGGAACGAAGCATAGACGGTCTGGAGTTTGGAGGTGAAATTTGTGTCCTTTTGCAATTCTTGCAGACGTTCGTAACTCAAACGGCTCAAAAACAAAGCAGGATTTTGCCCAACGGCTTTCCAAAGATCATGGTCTATTTCAGAAAATAATTCTACGACTTCCTCGTGCCAAGACCACCACACGTTATAAGCCAATTCTTTCAAAGGTTCCAAACCTTCAGGGATACGCGATGCTACGCTCACTTCCTTCCAGTTGGGTTGGTTGATGCTGTTTGCAAGAATTCTCATTGTCAAAAAAAATAATAAGTAAAAATAGGTTTAGTGTTGATTGCGTTTTGACGCATTTTTGAGCGCAAAGGTATATGTTTTTACATAAAACGCAATAAATTTTTTCCATAATGCCCTTTGACTCGTGGCTTTTGCGCATTTGCGAAGTTCGGCGACACGCTCGTCAGAGAAGGAAGCAAAACGAGAAAAGCAGTCAGCCATGGTGTCTCGCACTTCCCAATAGTTATTGTCGTCGCGCGGAATGACAAGGACACCGCTCTCCTTGCCGCCACATGTCGAGTTGACCCATTGCCCGAAGCCGGACAAGGTGGTTGTAATCGTAGGTATGGAGAAGGCCACACTCTCAAGCGGGGTGTAGCCCCAAGGTTCGTAGTAAGAAGGGAATGCGGTCAAGTCCAAACCGATGAGCACGTCGTAGTAGTTCATGTTGAAGATGCCGTCATCACCGTTCAGGTAACATGGTACATAGATGATTTTCACCTTGTCTTTAGGTTTGTTTTGAAATCCAAACCAGCGAATCGAACGCAGGATGCTGTCGCTGTCACTCTGATGCAGATGGTGCGTGATCATATTGTTAGGAAGTCCTGCTTTGGGCAGTTCGGTTTCCGCCGCCGTTCGTGGCGATTGGAGGTGCTCTAACGCACCTTGCAGGTCGGCGCGCGGTCCTGCTTCCCAACCTGGCACCATGATGAATCCGATAATGTCACGTTGCAAATCTCTGTGTGAGAGCGTATTCAGACTGTCAATGAAGAGGTCGATGCCTTTGTTCTTGAATTCACAGCGACCGCAGGTGCCAAGAAACAGGGCGTTGTCGGAAGGGCGCACTCCGGTGAGGCATTCGACGACATCGCTCAGGCGTTTGCGAGCGGCAGTGCGCTTGCGCTTGAAGTCAGCGGCTGTGGAAGGGACGAAGCTGTCTTCAAAACCATTGGGGGTCACAATGTCGGCAGGCTTCTCAAGCAATTGAGCGCATTCCTTGTCGGTCACTTCACTGACCGTGGTGAAGCAGTCCGCCTCGTGAGCGGCAATTTTCTCAATGGAATGTTTGGATTGCATGTTCAGTTCAGAAGCCATCTGGTCGCCATTGTAGTTCGGGAGCTGACCATAAAGTGGCTTGCCGTTGCCGGCGATGGATCTTCCGATAGAGGTGGCGTGGGTGGTGAAGACGGTGGCCATGTCGGGAGCCAACTGCTTGACGACCAATTCGCCCATACCCAACATCCATTCGTTGAAGTGGGCGATGTATTTGCCACCCTTTTGCTTCTTCTCGAGCCACTCACGCAACGAGACCATGACCATGCCACTCGCCACGGCAAAGGCAGTGCTTTCGGCATAGTCGCCATAGCCATGCAAAGAGTCAACGCCGTAGAGATCCCATGCCTTGCCATAGATCTGGTTCAGTCGCTCCTCTTCCATAAAGGGGCGGTGATTGACCAAAACGCAGATGGGTTCGCCGGGAATGTCCCAACGTCCGATGCGCACTCCGAGTCCCTCTTTGGTTGCCTTTGACAACCAACCGTTGATAGGTGTCTTGGTCTCCTTGAAAAAAGGAGAAGGCGTGGCTTCGGTCCACACGTCAGGTCCGATGAAGACCAAGTGGTCATCGTACATGTCACGAAGGGTTTCAGCCTTGGTTGACAACACGGTGTAGATGCCTCCCACGCGGTTGCAAACTTCCCATGAAGTTTCGAAGATCCAATCAGGTTCTATGGTGGTTTTTAGTTTCATTTTCTTTTCTAATTATTCGATTCGTATGTTTTGCTTAAGATTTCTTCAACAGGAATACGGACAAAGTCACGCTGCATGGCTCGGGGATGGGGAATGACCAAACGTGGTGTCGTCACGCGGCGATCACCGTAAAGGATGATGTCAATGTCAATGACGCGATCCTCGTATTGACCGGTTTCGCTTGTGTCATGCGTGCGTCCCATTTCGTATTCGATGCGTTTGCATGTCTTCAGCAGTTCTTCAGGCTCCAAATCAGTCTCGACCCAAACGGCACCGTTCAAGTAGTCCGCTCCGTCATAGCCTTCGGCTTTCGTCTCCATGAAGGTGGAAATACCGCGAACCGTTCCCACGGTGTCATTGATTCTCCGGATGGCTTCTTGCAGATGCGCAAGACGGTCACCGAGATTGGAGCCTAAGGCTAATATGACGCGTTCGCCGCTCAAACTCGGTATTCGTATTGTGCCATCTCCTTGAGGTCTTCGTTGGCTTTGGTGATTTTTTGTTTGAGACCTTGCTTATAGGCGGTGAACTTCTCGTTCAAGGTCTTGTCGCTGAGGGCAAGAATTTGGATGGCTAAGATGGCGGCGTTTTGAGCCGCGCCCACTCCAACCGTAGCCACGGGAATGCCTGGAGGCATTTGCACGATGGCAAGCAGGGCGTCCATGCCGTCAAAGGTGGCATTGATAGGTACTCCAATGACAGGCAAGGTGGTCATTGCCGCAATGACTCCAGGAAGATGCGCCGCCATTCCGGCTCCGGCAATAATGATTTCGATACCTCGGTCCTCGGCGTTTTTGGCAAAGTCAGCCACTTCGTCAGGTGTCCTGTGGGCTGACAAGGCGTTTAATTCAAACGGAATTTGAAACTCGTTGAGGAGTTTTGCCGCTTTTTCCATGACAGGCAGATCGGAGGTGCTGCCCATGATGATGCTCACTTTTGCTTTCATCTTTTTTGTTTTTGCTATGGGTTCAATAATATTTTTGCTTCGATAGGATAGTGGTCTGATAGTTTTTCAGTTCCTGTCTCAAAATCTTCAACTTTCAGGCTTTTGCTGTGAAAAAGGTAGTCAATGCGATAGAAGAAAGGAAATTCATTGTAGGTGATGCCCAATCCGTTATCTTCGCTCTCGTCCAAAAATGCGTCGGAGAGTTCTCCTCTGGTCTTATGATAAGTGTAGGAAGCGGGATGATCATTCAGGTCTCCGCAAACAATGACCTTTCGTCCCGCTTGTTTCTTGACGTGAGCGGCAATGGCATCAGCTTGCTTGGCGCGTGTTTTTGCCGCTTTGCCCATTTTTCGGATGAGAAGTTCGCCTGTCTTGTTGAGGTTATGTTGGTTGGTGCTGTCAAGTGTCGCCAAAACCAATTTTCGGTCGTCATTGGTCAGGAGATTGCTCTCCAAATGGCAATTGACAATATGTAAGGTGTCGTTCCCCACAAGAATGTCGCACGTGCTGGTTCTGTTGTAATGGGTCGGATAGCGAACGGAATCCCTATTTATGATGGGGAATTTGGAATAGGTGGCGATGCCATAGGTGGCACGACCGCCAAAGTTTGGATCCGTGATCGCGTAACAATAGGGATAGCGGTCACCAAGCGTGCGGTTCAGCACGGATTGGCTCACGAACCCTTTCTCGTTGTACCAACCGAACTCTTGGAGACAAACGATGTCAACGTCCTTGTCCAAGATGAAGGAGATAATGTCATTTGAACCGTCTTTCTGACGATAGAGGTTAAAAAGTTGGACATTATAACTCAACAAGGTAATGTTCTTCCCTTCTGCTTTTTCTTCATCGTTGCCGAACAATAGAAATTGGTAGTTGATGACGTCGGACATCAAGACAAGACAAGCTAACGAAAGGACGAAGTTCCACTTGCGGCGAATCATCCAATAGATGACGAAAAACAGATTAAGAACACCTAAGATGCAGAATCCTAAAGAAAAGAACGACGGAATAATCCATGTCTCGGGACTGACGCGCGTGGCCAATCCGCTCAAAACAAACATCAGGGCGAGGAGAACATTCACGCTCATGTTAAGTATGTGCAACGCCAGGTGAATCATCAGAATTCAAGATTTCGTCTCGCCTCCCTGCGCCAATACCATAATAATAGAGCACCGCCAATCATGCCGCCTAAATGAGCAAAATGAGCCACGTTGTCACCATTTGTCACCTTGATTCCTTCCATCAATTCCAAAAGGGCATAGATGCCAACAAACCATTTCGCCTTGATGGGGATGGGCAAGAAAAACAAGAAGATGGGTTGGTTGGGAAGCATTACGGCAAAAGCCAAGAGCAAACCAAAAATGGCTCCCGACGCACCTATGGTGATGAACATATCATAAATGGTTGACATTTGGGCAGGCGTGAAGAAGTCCAAATTGTTCAAGTAGAGGAGTGATTCAATGGAAGAACCCATGCGTAGCCACCAAACAATCTCTTGCGCCGCCGCTGCCGTTACGCCACAAACGGCGTAATAGAGCAGAAAACGCCACTTGCCCAACATCTGTTCGATGACCCTGCCAAACATGAACAAGGCGAACATGTTGAAAAAAATGTGGTTGAAACCTCCGTGAAGGAACATGTAAGTCAACGTCTGGAAAGGACTGAACAGTTGCGACTCAAAATAGTGTAGGCCGAAAAGTGATTCAATCGGAGGAAAAATCCTTTGTAAAAAGTAGATGGCGAAATTCGCTATCAGCAAGGTTTTCGTGACAGGCGGCAGCCAAAAGTAACCTCTAATGTTGCTGTCACTATTAAAAATAGCCATATTTGAAAATAAATATATAAGATGGAGGAAACTCCATGGGTTGATTAGCGATACAAGGAGAAAACGCTTGCATTTATAATCAAGCGCGAAATTAACCAATTTCCAACTAACTCCTAATATGTCGTAAATCAAAGCGTTGTTTCTTTTGTTTTATTGTGTTTTTATGTTTTTGAGCATGGTTTTAACCAAACGAAACTAAACAAGGTGTTTTTTTTTCTTTTTTTTGCTAAAAAACCTTTCAAAACCGATTGTAATTGTCTTTTCTTACTTTATCTTTGCGTCAATCATAGAAAAATCGAAAGAATACCTTTTATTAATCTTTAATTTTTTAGTTTATTATGAACAAAGCAGAATTGGTAGACGCAATTGCCGCAAAGGCAGGTCTCAGCAAAGCTGACAGCAAGAAGGCTCTCGACGCTTTCGTTGCAACTGTTAAGGACGTACTCAAGGCTAATGACAAACTCAGCCTTGTAGGTTTCGGTACTTTCTCTGTTGCTGAGCGTTCCGCTCGCCAAGGCGTTAACCCAAGCACGGGTAAGAAGATTAGCATCCCTGCAAAGAAAATCGCTAAATTCAAAGCAGGTGCTGAACTCGCAGACGCTGTGAAGTAAATTTTGAATTTATCACACAAAAAAAGGGGGCGTACCGAACGGTGCGTCCCCTTTGTCATTGTGATTGCGGCGAGGTTCGAACTCGCGACCCACAGCTTAGAAGGCTGTTGCTCTAATCCAACTGAGCTACGCAACCAATGCTTTGCGGCGGCAAAAGTACGGAAAATCTTTAATAGTCGTTTTGAAAAACACTATCTTTACACGTTTTTTTATTGCTATGAAAGTTTTGAAATTTGGCGGTTCGTCCGTCGCTACCGCACAAAATGTACTTCGTGTAAAGGAAATTGTCAAGAATAGGGAAGAAAAAACAATAGTTGTTGTTTCTGCCCTTGGTGGTGTCACCGACAGTTTGATTTCAACGGCAACGCTGGCTCAGAAAGGCGATGAGGCTTACGTTGACGCCTTAAATGAGATCGTGGAGCGACATCACGAGATGATGGGGCAACTTGCGTCGAAGGATGAAACTCGGCATAAGGTTGAAGGTTTGCTTTCTGACCTGAAAGATTTGTTGTCAACAATTGTCGCTGAAGGAGAACTTGTCGAACAAACAAAAAATGCTATTGTGAGTTATGGCGAACGACTTTCCTCGTTAATCATAGCGGACGCTCTTGATGCTGAATACGCATACGCACCAGATTTTATCAAAACAGAAATAAATGGTGACGGTAAGTGCGTTCTTAACATGAAATCTTCTCAGGAGTTAATTGAACGCCAATTTGGAAATCTTGCGAACCTAACCGTTGTTCCCGGTTTTATCGCATCAGACGTGGAGTCTGGCATACTCACCAATCTTGGAAGAGGAGGCAGTGACTATACTGCGGCAATCTTGGCGGCTCGATTAGGTGCCGAAATCTTGGAAATATGGACGGATGTGGATGGGTTCATGACCGCTGATCCGCGTGTTATTAGCAAGGCATACGTCATTGAGAAACTTTCGTATATCGAAGCAATGGAGTTATGCAATTTCGGGGCAAAGGTGATTTATCCTCCGACGATTTTCCCGGTTTATCACTCCAACATTCCAATTGTCATCAAGAACACGTTCAATCCGTCGGCTCCTGGTACCTACATTAGTCGAGAGAAACAACTTTCAGAACGTGGAATTAAAGGAATATCTTCCATAGGCGATACTGCGCTTGTCACTATGCTCGGAATGGGCATGGTGGGTGTGACGGGTGTCAGTCGTCGGCTTTATGGCGCATTGGCGGATAAGGGTATTTCCGCATTCTTCATAAGTCAGGCGGCAAGTGAAAACACGATTAGTGTCGGCGTGAAGAACACGGAGGCACAAAAGGCGGAGGAAGCGTTGCGTGATGAGTTTGACGAAGAACTGAAGACAGGATTGCTCAATGAGATAAAAACGGAAATGGATCTTGCGACACTCGCCATAGTCGGTGAGGGAATGAAGAAGAACACGGGAGTGAGCGGCAAGTTGTTCGGGACACTGGGACGTAACGGTATAAACGTCATCGCCATTGCTCAAGGAGCAAGCGAAACCAATATCTCTATTGTTATCAAAGAGACTCAGTTGCGCAAGGCTCTCAATGTTATTCATGAGTCTTTTTTCTTGAGTGAATACCAGGAATTGAACGTGTTTCTGTGTGGTATCGGAACTGTTGGTGCAGGGCTATTGGAACAACTGCGAGGTCAACAACAAAAGTTGATGGAGCAAAATCGACTGAAGATTAAGATAGTCGGAATTGGTTCCAGCAAGAAAATACTTTTTGATCGCGATGGTATTGACTTGAAGAATTATCGCCAACTCCTTGAGGAAAAAGGTATAGAAAACAAGGAAAATGCACTTGTAGAAGGCATCTTGGGCATGAATATCTTCAACAGTGTTTTTGTTGACTGCACGGCATCCGACAAGGTGGCGGGATTATATCAAAAGTTGCTCGACAATAACGTGTCAGTTGTTGCCGCTAATAAGGTAGCGGCATCTGGTCCTTATGAAGTATATGAGTCGCTAAAACGTACAGCTCGAGAGAAGGGTATCAAATATCTTTTTGAAACCAATGTAGGTGCAGGATTGCCTATCATCAACACAATCAACGATTTGATTAATTCGGGCGACAGGATTCTTCGCATTGAAGCGGTATTGAGCGGTACTCTCAACTTTATTTTCAACACGCTTTCTGAAAAAGTTCCTTTAAGCAAAGCGATTGAAATGGCACGTGAGGCAGGTTATGCGGAACCGGATCCGCGCATTGACCTTAGCGGTAAGGATGTCGTTCGGAAACTTGTCATCTTGGCACGTGAGGCAGGTTATGCGGTTGAACAAGAAGATGTTTGTAAAAATCTATTTATTCCTAATCGCTATTTCGAAGGGTCGTTGGACGAGTTTTGGAAGACGATACCAGAATTGGACGAACAGTTTGAGTTGCAGCGCAAGGAACTTGCAAAACAAGACAAGAAGTATCGTTTTGTCGCCACGCTTGACAACGGAGAATGCAACGTAGGTTTACAAGAAGTTGGTGTCCGTCACCCGTTCTATGATCTTGAAGGGTCAAACAACATCATAATGATAACGACAGAGAGGTATCATGACTATCCGATGATAATCAAAGGATATGGTGCGGGAGCCGGGGTTACGGCTGCTGGTGTGTTTAGCGATATTATTTCAATAGCCAACATTCGATGAGAGTTTTTTCGCTTTTCATACTGGTGTTTGCTGTTCTATGCGCCTCTTGTAAAAAGGAAGCGCAGTTGCCATACAATAAACTGGATAAGGAAGATAGCACGGCAATCAAGGTGGAACAACTCAATGCCTATCTCCATGCCAATGAAGACAGTTTGCTCGCGCTTCGGGCGGACAGTTTAGGCTTAAAGCCAACACCTTGGGGAATCTATGTTCAGATTTTTCATATAGGAAATGGCGACAGCGTTCGTGACGGAGACGAAGTGAATCTTGAGTATATCCTCTCTGACATGCAGGGAGATACGTTGCGAAACAATGTTGGCGGTAACAGAGAAAAGTACCTGGTAGGAAAAGACAGACATCAGAAGGGGCTATCTTACGCTCTCCAAATGATGCGAATAGGAGATTCGGCTTGGGTGTTGTCTCCGTCTGTTCTGTCGTATGGTGCCCTCGGAGATAGGAAAAATATTCCTCCTCGAGCGTCGTTAATGTATAGAATTAAAAGTGTTTCTAATCGATGAAGATGCGTCTTTTTCATATTTTGTCCATGTTGTCATTGATAGCAATGGTTTCCTGTACCGATTCGGGAGACTATGAGGAATTGTTGGACAAAGAGTCTTCAGCCATTTCTTCATATATTTCTTCTCACGGCATCCAAGTGGTTTCGCAATGTCCTACTGAAACGGTATGGCCAGAAAATGTTTGGTATAAAAACGAGAACGGAGTTTATATACATTTAGACAGTACGGGGGTGGATTCTGTTTCTCTCTCTAACGGATGCGAAGTGATTCTCTCCTATACCAAAGAGACTCTTGACGGGGAATTGGTCGCTGATTACACAAAAAAGCCAATCCGAACCTATTACGGATACATATCGTCATCCTATGATTACACGTCATCAGGAATGTATCAGGCGTTAACCGTGATGAATCATCACCTTGCTTATGCTCGAGTTATCATCCCCTCAAAACAGGCGTCGTCTGTTGACATGAACTATGTCATACCTTACCTTTACACGATTGTTCTCCGTTTGCCTAATTGATTGTAGATCATTCTTATGCGACTTTGGTTTTTGTTGTTTACGCTCATTCCGGTAATAGGCATGGTCTATGCGGGAATGCGTATTTGGCAGCTTGTGCCTCCATCGGCAATGGCCCTCAAGGTGGTTCTTGAGGTTCTGCTCTGTGGTGGCTTCATCTCTTTGATGACCATGTTCCTTGGAGCGCGCTTTGCTAACGGAACATCGTTGCTTGACAAGCTGCCGCTTTCGCTGTCTTCCGCTATTTATTCTTATGGTGCGTCTTGGCTATTTGTGTTGCTGTATGTTGTGATGTTTTTTGTCGTGGCAGATGTCGCTCGGTTTTGTTTCCGCACATCGTTCTTTACGGCCTCATGGGGTGGACTGCTTGTTTTTTCAGCGTTCATGATAGCCGCGTTTGTCTATGGCTATTTCCATTATCATGAGAAGCGACGTGTTGAGTTGAATCTCACGACGGAGAAGCCTCTTGGCATGGAACGACTTAAGGTAGTGCTGGTGTCGGATTTGCATCTCGGCTATATAAACCGTGTTAATGAGGCGAAGCGATGGGTGGAACTTATCAACCAAGAAAATGCGGATCTTATACTTATGGGAGGTGATTTGATTGATATGTCACTTCGACCGCTCTATGAGGAACAGGCAGCGCAAGTTTTGCGGCAGTTAAACGCACCGGTCTATGCCTGCCTCGGCAATCATGAGTACATCTCCGGACAAAATGGCAGCGCATCGTTCTATGAGCAGGCGGGCATACATCTTTTGATAGATAGCGTCGTTTCTTTAGGCGAGGTCAATATAGTCGGGCGTGATGACAGTTCTAATGCCAATCGACATCCATTGGGGGTGCTGATGCACGACATAGATACCTCACGCTATACTTTCTTGCTCGACCATCAGCCATTTCACCTTGAGCAGGCCATGCAGAACGGTGTTGATTTCCAGTTCTCAGGTCATACGCATGAGGGGCAGATGTTCCCAATCAACCTAATTGTTAAGGCCATATATGAATGCGGATATGGCAATTATAAAAAAGGAAACACGCATTATTATATATCAAGCGGCATCGGTATTTGGGGCGCAAAATTTCGGGTAGGAACTTGCTCTGAATATGTTGTGCTTAACCTTTCTAACTAAGCAACGTTTCCGGTGGGGCACAAAAAAAAGTCGTTCCGTAGAACGACTTCCTTTTTTGTAGCGCGGGGGGGGCACGATCCCCCGACCTCAGGATTATGAATCCTGCGCTCTAACCAGCTGAGCTACCGCGCCAACAATATCCGATTCGATTAAAGCGGTGCAAAGATAGTCATTTTAATCACTTACGCAACCGCTCCGCTCAAAAAATGTCTTTAATTTACAATTGCATTAAAAAAGAGAAAAAGCGTTACGAAACTTTTCGAACGAAATCTATTACGCCTTTCGCTAATTGTTGGGCTCGTTCCTCATTTTTCGCCTCGCTATAGACACGGATGATAGGTTCCGTATTGCTCTTGCGCAAATGTACCCAGCCGTCAGGCATGTCTATCTTTACGCCGTCAATGTCGGTTATCTTGTTCTCGGGGTCTTTGCTGTAGGCTTCCTTCACGTTGTTGAGAATAGCGTCAACGTCAATGTCCGTGGTCAAGTCAATGCGGTTTTTTGAAATGACATATTCTGGCAGTTCTGCACGTATTTCTTTGGTTGTCTTACCGCTCTTTGCCATCATGGTCAAGAATAAAGCCACGCCAACAAGGGCATCACGACCATAATGAAGTTCTGGATAGATGACGCCGCCGTTGCCTTCACCGCCAATCACGCAGTGCTTGGCTTTCATTTCCGTTACCACATTCACTTCACCTACCGCGGCGGCGCTATATTGGCAGCCGTGTTTTTCTGTTACGTCTCTTAAGGCGCGGCTGGATGATAGGTTTGAACAGGTGTTGCCTGGGGTATGGTTCAATATGTAATCCGCAATTGAGACCAAGGTATATTCCTCTCCAAACATGGTTCCGTCACCATGGACAATGGCAAGTCTATCCACATCGGGATCGACAATGAATCCAACGTCACATTTCTCTTTCTTTATGATAGCGGCGGTTTCTGTCAAATTAGCAGGAATAGGTTCGGGAGTGTGGGCGAAATTTCCTGTTATGTCACTGTTCAGGGCAATCACATGTGCCACGCCTAATTCTTCTAACAATTGTGGTATGGTAATGGCTCCTACCGAGTTAATGCAATCAACGGCAACCGTGAAATGCGCTTTCTGTATTGCCTCGACATCTACGAGAGGGAGTTTTAGGACTTGCTCAATATGATAATCGGCATAATCAAACTTTTCTTCAACGGTCCCCAAGTTATCGACACAAGCAAAATCGAAACTTTCATCTTCAGCAATTTTCAACACGGTTTTGCCTTCGGCATCGTTAAGAAATTCTCCGTTTTCGTTCAAAAGCTTCAAGGCGTTCCATTGTTTTGGATTGTGGCTTGCTGTAAGGATGATGCCTCCGTCGGCATTTTCAGCGGTCACTGCCAATTCTGTAGTAGGGGTGGTGGCAAGTCCAATGTTCACTACGTCATAACCCATGCCAATAAGTGTTGAAATGACCAAGCCACTCACCATCTCGCCCGAAATGCGTCCGTCACGTCCTACGACAATTTTGTTAGATGACTTTCTATTACGGGACTTGTTCCAAGCGGCGTATGCTGCCGTGAATTTCACTACATCTACGGGCGAAAGTCCTTCGCCTACGCTTCCGCCAATTGTTCCGCGAATGCCTGATATTGATTTGATTAGTGCCATGTTTATTCATTTTGTTTTGCAAAAGTAAGAAATTTTGTGGCTTGACATTTTCACGTTGCTCAAATAACCCTTTTTGTCGCAAAAATGACAATTCTTTTGTTCGTTGCCCGTGAATGTTGCTTATATTTGTGAATAAATCCGCATGGGAATCAAAACAATTCATAAACCAATATTCTAATCAGTTTTATGGGATTAAAAATCGTCGTATTGGCAAAGCAAGTGCCAGATACCCGCAACGTCGGAAAGGACGCGATGAAGGAAGACGGAACGGTGAATCGCGCCGCGCTGCCTGCCATCTATAACCCTGAGGACCTGAACGCATTGGAGCAGGCCCTCCGTTTGAAAGACCTCATTCCTGGCACGACGGTGAACGTGCTTACCATGGGACCAGCGAGGGCGGCAGAAATAGTTCGTGAAAGTATGTATCGAGGTGCTGACGGAGGCGCAATTCTTTCGGGTCGTGAATTCGCCGGTGCCGATACGCTTGCAACGAGTTACGCCATTAGTTGTGCGATTAAGAAATTCGGGGATGTCGATATGATTGTTTGTGGACGTCAAGCCATTGACGGTGACACTGCGCAAGTGGGACCTCAAGTGGCGGAGAAGTTGTCGTTGCCGCAACTTACCTATGTTGAGGAAATCGTGAAATTGGACGAGGGTGCGAAAAAGGTGGTTGTCAAGAGGCGCGTGGAGAAGGGCGTAGAAGTCCTCGAATGTCCATTCCCTGTCGTTATTACGGTGAATGGGTCAGCGGCTCCATGCCGTTCTCGTGAGGCGAAGCGTGTAATGCGATTCAAGCGTGCCGCTGTTCCAAGCGAGTTGGCAGCGATGCCATCGGCTTATCCGGAAGTCTATCAAAAAGATTCTGCACTGAAAATAGGTGAATGGTCAGTCTCGGACATCGACACGGATATCAACAGTCTCGGTCTTAAGGGAAGTCCGACTAAGGTCAAGAGCATTCAGGCAGTTTCGTTCCAAGCAAAAGAAAGTAAGCGAATGACAGATTCGGACGAGGATATCGATACGTTGATGAAAGAACTGATCGCGGACAATATTTTAGGATAATCAAAACAAGAATTGAATCTTTTATGAACAATATAATCGTTTATCTCGAAATAGAGGAAGGCATTGTTGCGGATGTGAGCCTTGAACTCCTCACGAAGGGTCGCAAATTGGCGAACCAACTCGGTGTTGATCTTGATGCTGTGGCCATCGGTGACGGTCTTGAAACAATCAAGGAACAAGTGATGCCTTATGGTGTTGACACACTTTATGTCGCGCAAGACAAGCGACTGAAATACTATACGTCATTGCCGCATACTGCAATCCTTGTTGGCTTGTTCAAGGAACAACAACCGCAAATAGCCCTGATGGGGGCTACGTCAACGGGTCGAGATTTGGGACCGCGTGTTAGCAGTTGTCTGCATAGCGGTTTGACGGCAGATTGTACGAGCCTCGAAATTGGTAACTTCACGGACGCCAAAACGCAGAAGGAATATAAAGATTTGCTTTATCAGATTCGTCCTGCTTTTGGTGGTAATATTGTCGCCACGATTGTTAATCCTGATCATCGTCCACAGATGGCAACCGTGCGTGAAGGCGTCATGAAGAAGGAGGTTGCGGAAAAACCAGGCAAAGGCAATGTCTTGCAAGTTGACGTGAACAAATATGTGACGGATGCGGATTTCGTTGTCAGTGTCATTTCGCGTGAAATGCAAAAGAGCAAAAATAATCTGAAGTCAAGTCCTATCGTCGTGGCTGGTGGTTATGGCGTGGGAGGAAAGGAAAATTTTGCGTTGCTTGAACAATTGGCTAAAGAAATTCATGGGGAAGTTGGTGCTTCTCGTGCCGCTGTCGATGCTGGATGGGTTGACCATGACCGACAAATTGGTCAAACTGGTGTTACGGTTCGTCCTAAGTTGTATATCGCTTGTGGTATCTCCGGACAAATCCAACATCTTGCTGGTATGCAAGAGAGTGGCATTGTCATCAGTGTCAATACGGATCCTGACGCTCCAATCAATGCCGTTGCCGACTATGTGATTACGGGTTCTGTTGAATCAGTCGTTCCGAAACTCATCAAATACTTCAAGAAAAACTCTAAATAAAAAACAGAAAGATGGCAAATTACTACAGCGATAATGAAAGCCTAAAGTTCCAACTCAGCCATCCCTTGATGGATCGCATCATTGAGATGAAGGAAGAGGGCTTCACCGATAAGGATAAATACGACTTTGCTCCTCAAGACCTCGCTGATGCGAAAGACAATTACGAGCGTGTGCTTGACATCGTGGGTGAGATTGCAGGAACGGTGATTGAAGAGAATTCGGAAGGAGTGGATAAGGAAGGACCGCATTGTGAGAACAATCGTGTCGCCTACGCTTCGGGTACACAACAAAACCAAGACGTGCTTACGCAAGCGGGTGTCTATGGTATTGCATTGCCTCGTCAATATGGAGGTTTGAACTTTGCCATGACACCTTATGTAATGAGTGGCGAAATGGTGTCTCGTGCGGATGCGGGTTTTGCTAACATTTGGGGCTTGCAAGACTGTGCTGAAACCATCTATGAATTTGCAAGTGAAGAGCAGAAAGCGAAGTATCTGCCACTCATTAATAAGGGCTATACATGCTCGATGGATCTCACCGAGCCTGATGCGGGCAGCGACCTTCAGAGCGTGCAACTCAAAGCGACATACAGTGAAGAACAAGGCTGTTGGTTGCTCAATGGTGTGAAGCGATTCATCACCAATGGTGACGCTCAAATCAAACTCGTGCTTGCTCGTAGCGAAGAAGGCACAACTGATGCGCGCGGACTTTCTTACTTTATCTGCGAAAATCATTTTGACAATGCCATCAAGGTACGTCGCATCGAAGACAAACTTGGTATTCACGGATCACCGACGACCGAGCTTGTGTTTACCAACGCCAAGGCAGAACTGGTGGGGGAGCGTAAGTTGGGTCTCATCAAGTATGTCATGAGCTTGATGAACGGCGCGCGATTGGGCGTTGGCGCACAGTCCGTAGGTCTTAGCGAGTCTGCTTGGAGAGAAGCCGTCGCTTATGCTGCTGACCGTCGTCAGTTTGGAAAATCTATTGACCAAATGCCAGCCGTGCAAGAAATGATAGCCTTAATCAAGGCGCGTCTTGATGCGTCGAGAGCGTTGCTCTACGAAACAGCTCGTTTTGTTGATTTCGCCAAGTTGTACGAAGACCGTCAGCGCAAAGGTTTGCTGACCAAAGAAGAGCGTCCGGAAGCGAAGAAGTATCAGAAATTGGCAGACGCATTCACGCCAGAATGCAAACTCTTCGCCAGCGAATATGCCAACCAAAACGCATACGATTGTCTTCAAGTGCATGGTGGTAGCGGATATATGCGTGACTATAAGTGCGAACGCCTCTATCGTGACGCTCGTATCATGAATGTCTATGAAGGCACTTCGCAGTTGCAGGTTGTGGCTGCCATTCGTCACGTCACCACTGGCACTTACCTCGCTCGTATTCAAGAATACCAAGCCGAAACGGTCGATGCTTCGCTTCTGCCACTCAAAGAGCGTCTTGACAAAATGGTTGTTGCCTTCCAAGAGGCAGTGGCGCATGTCGAGGCGGAGAAAGCGAATGACGAAGTGAACGGACAAGCCTATATCGACTTGTGCGCTCGCAAACTCGTGGAGATGGCAGGTCTTTGCATCATGGGTTATTTGCTCGTGCTCGATGCGACTCGCTCAATCCGCATCTCGGGTCCTGACTTCACCAAGAGTGCCAACGTGTTCATCAATCATGCGGAGGCAGAAGTGGCAAAACACACTGCGTGGGTCAAGGCTTCTTCCGCTCAAATGTTGCAATTCTACAAGTAATCATTCCTATATCGTTATTTTCAAGAATCCATAAAATTCATCGTCTATGATTGTATTTATGATTGCGTTGTTCCTGTTCGGCTATTTCTGCATAGCCATGGAGCATCCGTTCAAAGTCAACAAGGCGGCTACTGCTTTGCTGCTTGCTTCTCTGTTGTGGACGTGCTACATTGTGTTTGCACAGTCCTACCTGCCAGGAATCGAAGAGTTCCAATCTTGGCTTTCCGGACAGAAATTCTCCCATCTGTCAATTCATGAACAGGTGGTGAACTATGTCACCAATGTCCAACTTATCGAAAACCTTGGTGATACGGCGCAAATCATCTTCTACCTTCTTGGCGCCATGACAGTTGTTGAACTTGTTGATGTTCACGGAGGTTTCACAATCATAACGCGACACGTAACCACAAAGCACAAACGTAAGTTGCTTTTCACGCTTGCTATCTTGACGTTCTTCCTCAGTGCTATTCTTGACAACATGACGACTGCTATCGTCATGATTATGCTTGTTCGCAAGCTTGTGGCACGACGGGACGACCGACTCATTTTTGCCTCAGTTATCATCATTGCGGCAAATAGTGGCGGTGCATGGTCGCCTATTGGTGATGTGACGACCATCATGTTGTGGATCAAGGGCAACGTGACAACGTCGCATTTGATTCCTGAATTGATATTGCCATCCTTGGTGTCTGCCATTGTCCCTGCCATAGTTCTCTCATTCTCACTGAAAGGTGAATTGGAAGAGAATGTGGAGAAATATCGCAGTGATTCTGACGCTGACAATTTCACGGCGGCAGGTGTTATCACCAAACGTGAGCGCAATATCATCTTTTTCCTGGGTGTAGGTGCGCTTGTCTTTGTGCCTATCTTCAAGAGCATAACCCATTTGCCTCCATTCATGGGCATCCTGCTGGGTCTCGGTGGTCTTTGGGTATATACCGAACTGCTCTATCACCGCAAGCCTCATGTGGCGGAAAGTCAGAAGGCGCGTATCACGAAGGTGTTGTCACGTGTCGATTTCTCCACGCTGTTGTTCTTCTTGGGCATTCTCATGGCGGTAAGCGCGCTCAAGTGCGCTGGCATACTCGGAGACTTTGCCCAGATGCTTGAAGATAAGATTGGCAACTTCTATGTCATTGACATGATTATTGGTGTGTTGTCTTCCGTGGTTGACAATGTGCCACTTGTGGCGGCTGCTATGGGTATGTATCCTTTGGCAACGCCTGCCGATGTGCTTGCTGACCCAATGCTTTCGCACATGGTCGTTGACGGACAGTTCTGGATTTTCCTCGCTTACTGTGCGGGTGTTGGTGGTAGCATCCTCATCATTGGCAGTGCGGCAGGCGTTGTTGTGATGGGAATTGAGAAGATGAACTTCATCTGGTATCTCAAGAAGGTGTCATTGGTTATGCTCATTGGCTATGTGGCTGGTGCGCTGTGGTATATTCTGCAAGCGAACACCATCTTCCCTCTCCTTGGTATCGGAGGCTAACAAGACCTTGAATGTATAGTTTTTCAATCCCTCTCTCTTGAATTTTATCTTGAGAGAGGGATTTTTTTCTAATTTTGTCACTCATTTTGCACAGAACGACAATGCCGGACATCAACAAAATTCGCAATTTTTGTATCATTGCTCATATTGACCATGGAAAATCCACGCTTGCGGACCGTCTTCTTGAGCGTACCAGTACGGTGATTGGCAAGGACATGCAAGCGCAAGTGCTTGATGATATGGATCTTGAACGTGAGCGAGGCATCACGATTAAGAGTCATGCCATACAGATGCGTTACTTACATGGTGGTGAAGAATACACCCTCAATCTTATCGATACTCCGGGGCATGTCGATTTCTCTTACGAGGTTTCCCGTTCTATCGCGGCATGTGAGGGAGCGTTGCTCGTCGTTGATGCGACGCAAGGTATTCAGGCTCAGACTATCTCGAACCTTTATATGGCGATAGAGCATGACCTTGAAATCATTCCGGTCATCAACAAAATTGATGTTGACAGCGCAATGCCAGAAACGGTCGAAGACCAAATCATTGAGTTGTTGGGGTGCAAACGTGACGATATCCTTCGTGCAAGTGGAAAAACTGGATTGGGAGTTGATGCGATTCTCGAAGCTATTGTTGACCGAATCCCCGCTCCAAAAGGTGACGCGTCCGCTCCGTTACAATGCCTTATTTTTGATAGTGTGTTCAATTCGTTCAGAGGCATTATCGCTTACTTCAAGGTGGTTAACGGAACGATACGTACCGGCGACAAAGTGAAATTCGTAGCCACGGACAAACAATATGATGCGGATGAAATAGGCATTCTTGAATTGGAGATGCGTCCGCAGGGAGAACTTTCGGCTGGAAATGTGGGTTACATATGTTCAGGCATCAAGACGGCAACGGAAGTTAAAGTGGGTGATACCATTACGCATGTTGCACGTCCTTGTGACAAGGCCATAGCAGGATTCGAAGAGGTTAAGCCAATGCTATATGCCGGTGTTTATCCTATTGAGACAAGTGAATTTGAAAACTTGCGTGCTGCTATTGAAAAATTACAACTTAACGATGCAAGCTTAACCTATGAACCGGAAAGCAGTGTTGCACTGGGATTTGGTTTCCGTTGTGGCTTTCTGGGTCTATTGCACATGGAGATTGTGCAAGAGCGTTTGGATCGGGAGTTTAACATGGAGGTCATCACGACCGTTCCCAATGTGCAGTACAAGGTGTACACCAACAAAGGTGCTTTGGTCGAAGTTCATAATCCTGCTGGATTACCTGAGCCTACAACCATTGATCACATTGATGAACCGTTTATTCGTGCGAGCATTATTACTCGTGCCGATTATATCGGTAACATCATGACGCTTTGTCTTGGCAAGCGTGGCGTGCTCATCAATCAGAATTATGTGTCGGGTGACCGTATTGAACTTGTCTATGACATGCCACTTGGTGAAATAGTCTTTGATTTCTATGACAAGTTGAAATCGCTTAGCCGAGGCTATGCGTCTTTTGATTATCATGTTCTTGATTACCGCCCTTCTAATCTTATCAAACTTGACATCTTGCTCAACGGGGAGAAGGTGGATGCCCTTTCTTCCTTGATTCATCGAGACAATGCTGAATCATTGGGAAGACGCATGTGTGCGAAACTCAAGGACCTTATTCCTCGTCAGCAGTTTGACGTGGCTGTTCAGGCCGCGATAGGAGCAAAAATCATTGCTCGTGAAACCATCAAGGCGGTACGTAAGGACGTGACGGCAAAATGTTATGGTGGTGATATTAGCCGTAAACGCAAACTATTGGAAAAACAGAAAGAAGGTAAAAAACGGATGAAGCAAATTGGAAGCGTCGAAGTCCCACAGAAAGCGTTCCTTGCCGTGCTGAAACTTGATGAGAATTAGTCCTTTTTCTTACGTTGATCGGTTGTTCTCCGATTGAGTCCCTTTTTTTGTCGCGCTTCTTCCTTGACTTGTGCTTTCGTTTTCTCCTCTTGATATTCTTTTTCCATGAAGGAATTGAATTGTCGGGGTAGGGGAGACGTAAAGGTTAAAGTTTCTTCTGTTCTTGGATGAGTGAAAGAAAGAGTGGTGGCGTGCAATCCGAGTCGTCTTATGGGGGATTCTTCTTGTGCGCCATATTTTATGTCTCCGACAATAGGACAACCAATATCATGCATGTGCACGCGAATCTGATTCTTCCTTCCTGTTTCCAGATTTAACTTCACAAGGGCATGTTTTCCCGTCCTGCGAACAACGCAATAGTGCGTCACGGATAACTTCCCGTTCCCATCCTCTCCATCCAATTCTGAATACATTGTTTGCCTTCTGTTTTCGTGCAAATAGCTTTCTATCGTATCTTCAAATGGATATGGCACGCCTTCCGTCATGGCAATATAGGTTCGCTCCGTAACATAACCCTTCCAATTGTCACGCATGAGGTGTTGTATTTCCGCATTTTTCACAAACATCATGACACCTGAGGTCGCTTTGTCTAAACGGTGCACGACAAATAGTTTGGCGTTCGGGTCTTTTCTTTTCAGATAGCGTTCTATGATTTGGAATGCGGATGTATCTTTTTTGTCCGCTGTCACCGAAACACTCAATAACCCCGCACTCTTATCCACGACGATAAGGTCATCGTCCTCATAGAGTAGTTTTAGTCGCGTGTCTTTTAGGGTATATTCAACTTTTCCGGTGTTCAGTAAGACTGTGTCACCAATATGCAAAGCGTAGTTATATTGAGTCGTCGGTTTCCCGTTGATACAGATTTGACCGCTTTGTAACAGTTTCTTGATGGAAGTTCGGCTCATTCCTGAAAATTTCTCTGTCATGAAATTTGTCAGGTTCGTTTCCGACTTTACTGTTAATATGGTTTGTTTGCTTCGTTTTATCATAAACTACGAGGCGTGTAAGGCTTTGGTGCTATATTCTTTCGTCTTGAAACGGCAGTTTCTTCTTCAATCACTTTTAGCGTATCTTCATCGTTCACGTTGTCAATCAATTCTTGATTCTTTTCTTCTTGTTCTTTGACAAAGGTTTCCGTTTTGCCGTAATACTCGTCAATATTTGCCTTTTTCTCTTCATGTACGGTTGTTTCTTCTGTTATGGATGATTCCGTATTGCTGAAGAGATCTTGATTCGGATTCTCCGTTTTATCTTCAACTTGTTTAGAGTTGATTTTTAGCGATTCACTTTTGAATCCCGTGGCTATAACCATTACCTTTATTTGTCCTTCTTCGAGCGAATCATCTGGATACACACCCCAAATGAGGTCTGCTTCTTTGCCCTCATTCTCTTCCATAAATTTGCTGATGGCTTCAATTTCTTTGCCCATGAACGAATTTTCATCCGTACGTGAGTAGATGACGAACAAGATTCGTTGGGCTCCTCTTATGTCATTTTCTTGCAAGAGTGGTGAAGTCACGGCGTTCTTAAATGCGTCATACATGCGGTGCTCCCCTGTGCCTAATCCTGTTCCAATCAGGGCAATACCGCTATTGCGCATTGTCGCGGCAACATCGGCAAAGTCTATGTTTACCAATCCCGTCTTCGTAATGACCTCCGCAATGCCTTTTGCGGCATCGCTCAAAATCATATCCGACATCTTCCACGAATTGAAGAAGTTCATGTCTGGATAAATATCCTTTATGCGCTCATTATTGATGACCAATATGGCATCCGTGCAACTCCTCAGTTCATCTATGCCGGCAAGTGCTTTCTCTATCTTTTTGTGTCCTTCAAACAGGTATGGAATAGTTACAATACCTATTGTCAGCAATCCTTTATCGTGAACGATACGTGCCACGACCGGGGCCGCACCCGTTCCGGTACCGCCACCCATTCCTGCGGTGATAAATGCCATTTGGGCGTTTTCTGTGCAGATGGCGTTCTCTATTTCGATACGGCTCTCTTCCGCCGCTTCACGTCCTTTCTCGGGATTTGCGCCGCAACCCAGTCCTTTGCATGCTTCATATCCAATGAGAACCTTGTTGCTAACATTCGATTTGTCAAGGTCTTGTTTGTCCGTGTTGCAGATGATAAAGTCAACGCCTTTGATTCCATCTTCAAGCATGTGATTGACGGCGTTTCCGCCGCCGCCACCGACACCTACCACCTTAATCATTGATGTCGGAATGTTTCCCGTGCCGAAGTTTACCAATCCTGGATCTTCCATATCTTTTCTTTTTTAAGTTATTCTTTGTTCGTGATTTTATAATTTGTCGTTGTCGAACAACAAGCCTTCCATCATATTTGTAAGGTTGTCAACAAAGTTTTTCTTCTTTTCCTTTGTTGGCTTCTTTGGTGTCTTGGCGGTTTTTGACTCAGTCGGGGTTGTTGCTACGTCTTCGATTTTTTTCTTTTCGTCACTTGCGACGCAATCGTCCGAGTTTGCGAGAATGGCACTGTTCACCAACCCAATCAGCATTGCGTTTTCTGGGCAGATGAACATTTCGTTTGTCGAAGTCGAAACTAAATGTTTCCAATCCGCATCGCGAACGGTCATGCCCGTTTTTAGTGATATTAGTTCTTTGAGGGAGTTCATTTTTGAGGCTCCTCCTGTAATCACAATACCACTTTTTAGTTTTCCCCAATAGCCCGATTTGTCAATCTCGCCGCAAACCATGTCAAGAATCTCATCTTCACGTGCCTCAATGATTTTGGACACGTCTCTTAAGTCCACATTTCTTTTGACTTCTTCTGGTATTATCACGCGTTTGGTTTCCGACTCGTTTGCCTTTTCAACCAATGCGTAGCCATATTGTTTTTTCAGTTTTTCTGCCGATTTCTCCAAAATCAATAATGATTTCAAATCTCGTGTCACCGTTTGTCCGCCCACAGGTATGACAGCGGCATGTCGAATCTTGTTCCCCTCTATCACTACAACGGATGTCGTTTGAGCGCCAAAATCAATCACGGCGCATCCCAATTCCCTTTCCGTGTCGTTTATTGCTGCCATTGCCGTCTGTGATGGACCAAAGAAACGTATGTTCTCAAGCGATAGTTCTTGGCAGACTTCATCTATTCTCGAGTCCAATCCAACTCGTCCCACGATGGCTATATAGCGAGCGTCTATCTCTTGAAACTTGCTGCCTATCTTTGCATCGACAATGCCGTTGTCCATTTCGAACTCTTGGTCAATCATCTCATATACGTGCTCTCTTTCCTCCAACTGCAATTTCTCGGCGGCGTCTTGTTCCAGTTCTTTCATCATCTCTTTTGTCAACTCCATGTCGTTATTATGAGATGCGGCGGTATGTGTTGACAACGTTCGGAACGAATAACCCGTCAGCCCAATAACGACAGACGTAATCTTCTTTCCGCTAAGGACAGCGTAGTTTCTTATTTTGTCCAATACGATTTTCGCGTCATCCGCTGCCAATGATGGGTTTTGAATGCTACCGCGTTCAACGCCATCAGCCTTTTCTGTTGTTTCAACTCCAATGATATGAATCTTGCCCAAACTGTCCGTTTCGGCTATTATTGCTGATGTTTTGCTGCTACCAAGATCCAATGCAACATAAATTTTTCCTTCGCTCATATTGATTCTGTCTCCCAAGTAAAAAATGTTTTTTGTTTTATTCTCTTTTCTTCTCACATACGATTTGGTTGTCAAATTCTGCGCTTATGCTCTCATAGTCACCCCAACCAATTTTACACAAACCGTTTTTATAGAAGGTTTTAAGTCGTCTTAATTTAGTGTCTAATTTTTCTGCTTTACCCAGCAAAATCACGTGATCGCCTACTGCGGGGGTTAAAACCAGATTTCCGGATTTTGTCCTATGAATCTCCTGAATATTTGATTTCCAAAAATCGTCTTTTTCTATCAGTTTTACAAGAGGCAAAATTTCTTTTCCCGTTATTCTTTTATTCGTTTCCCCGGTCACGACAACGACGTGTGCGCTATGACGTGTGGAGGTGGGAAATACTTGACCTTCATTGTCCATGTAATACGACTTACCATCTTCCTCCATCACGCGCAGCAGGGGCTTGCGTTGCCACACTTTTACGGCTATGTTTCCTGCGGCGGTTTTATAGCATTCCACTTTCCTGATTACGGGATCCTTCCCAATGTTCTTTTCAATCGCCTTGGTATTGATGTCTTTTAGTTTTTTCCCGACTATTCCCGTCTTGGGGTTTCTCAATTGTTTCTCAATCACTTCTGGATTAACAAACATCCTTTCCTCCTTGTCCGCGACAATTACAGCAATGTTTTGGACGGTACGTTCTTCGCTTTCTCCCCAAGTTGTGACCGACAAGACAATGGCAATGACCACCGTTGTCAACAACAACAGCAACAAGATAATGTTTCGCCATTTTAATCGTCGTGCCATCTCTTTACTTCTTCTTGTTCCTTTCTTCTAAATATGTTTTTAGTTCAGGAATCATAAAGTCTATGTCTCCTGCGCCTAAAGTTAACAAGATATCAAAGTCATGATTGTCCAACTCTTTTATCAGATTGTTTTTTTCTACGACAACCTTCTTGTCGTGTCCTATTTTCCCGAGCAACATTTCTGAACTAACGCCTTCTATAGGTTCTTCCCGTGCGGGATAAATCGGCAGCAACAAAACGTCGTCCGCTTTGCTCAGTGCCTTTCCGAATCCGTCAGCTAAGTCTCTCGTTCTGCTGTACAGATGAGGCTGAAAAACGCAACAAATCTTCTTTTTTGGATACAAATAGCGTACGCTATCCAACGTTGCGGCAATCTCTTCAGGATGGTGGGCGTAGTCGTCAATCAAGAAGTCTCCGTGTCGTTCAAAACGTCTGTGAGTACCCCTGAACGTGCCGATTCCTAAGCGGATTTCTTCGTCACGCGCTCCGCATAGTTGTGCTACGGCACATGCGGCAACGGCGTCTTCCACGTTTATCAATACGGGAACACCTAATGGCACTCGACGTATCACGCCTCGAGGTGAAACGAAGTTAAACACTATTTCTCCTTGCTTTGTCTTCCTGACATATTCCGCGTAGAAGTCCGGCTTGTTCTTTACCAATCCTACGGCCCCTCCGTAACTATAAACCCTGACTCCCTTCTTCTGCTTGATTTTTACTTTCACGCCTCGTTTGACGATGAGTGCTCCGTATGTTTGCACCAGACTGCTGAATTCACTGAATGCGTTTCTATACTCTTCCTCCGTGCCATAGATGTCCAAGTGATCTGCGTCTGCGCTTGTAATGACCGCTATCCATGGTCGCAGATTCAAGAACGAACGATCAAATTCGTCAGCCTCTATTACGACCTTGTCTGATTTGTCGCTTATCAGCAGGTTGGTCCCGAAGTTATTGCTTATCCCGCCCAAAAATGCGCTACAACCTTTTCTCGTTCGGCTCATGATGTTCGCTATCATGTTTGTCGTGGTCGTCTTTCCGTGTGTTCCTGCCACGCACAGCCCTTTCTGGTTGCGTGTGATGAGGCCCAACACTTCCGCGCGCTTCATCATCTTGTACCCTTTCTCTTCCAACCATTTCCTTTCGCCGTGTTCTTTTGGTATGGCTGGCGTGTACACCACCAACGTGTTTTTAACGTCGTGCGCATACGTCGGAATCTTTTCCGTGTTGTCTTCGTAGTGAATCTCTATGCCTTCTGCCTCTAATTGGGCGCACAACTCGCTCCTGTTCCTGTCGTAACCTGCCACTTTTGCACCCTTTTTTTTGAAGTAACGTGCCAAAGCGCTCATCCCTATGCCTCCGACCCCTAAAAAATAGTAGGTCTTGTACTTTGTCTTCATTTTTGCCATAATTCCACCTTGTCTTTATTCCTTGTTCCTTGTTAGGGCGATAACCTCCTCCGCAATCCTCGCCGCGCTATCCTCTTGTGCCAATTTGCTCGCGTTTCTCCCCAACTCTTCCAACTGCTCCTTGTCTCTAAGTATTGACAATGCCGCATCTATCATTTTCTCCTTCGCTTCGCCATCCATTACCATTATAGCCGCTCCGCGTTTTGCCAGTGCTTCCGCGTTTTTCCTTTGATGATCTTCTGCCACGTTTGGTGATGGCACCAAGACGGATGGCTTGCCCAAAAGACATAATTCAGAAATGCTGCTTGCTCCTGCCCTTGAAATCACCAAATCCGCGATACTGTATGCGTAATCCATTCTGCTGACAAAGTCCGTGATCTTCAACCTCTCACCTTCATGCTCCCTTGCTTTTGCCTTCACGTTTTCAAAATATATTTTGCCGGTTTGCCACAATACCTGAACGTCCTCCTCCTTCTGCAACTTCGCTAAGCCCGCTATCATGCTTTCGTTGATAGTTCTTGCTCCTAAACTGCCACCTATGACCAACAGCGTCTTCTTCTTCTCGTCAAAACCGAAACTCTCATATGCCGCCTTCTTGTCCACCTCCTCTGTCAAGTTTTGTCTCACGGGGTTACCTGTCAATACGATTTTCTCTTTTGGAAAAAAGCGTTCCATACCCTCATACGCCACGCATATTCTCTTCGCTTTCTTTGCCAAGAGTTTATTTGTCACGCCTGCATACGAATTTTGTTCCTGTATCAGACATGGAACCCCTGCGCTTGCGGCAGCCCACAATGCTGCTCCGCTCGCATATCCACCGACTCCTACTGCCACGTCAGGTGCGAAGTCCTTTACTATTTTTCGTGCCTTCCATAGGCTTTTTGCCAATCTCATCACCACTCCCACGTTCTTCAACGGGTTTTTTCTGTTAAACCCGCTAATCGGAAGTCCCACAATTTTGTAACCTGCGGCAGGAACACGTTCCATTTCCATTCTTCCTTCCGCTCCGACAAATAGTATATCGCAATCTGGCAATTTCGCTTTCAATGCGTTTGCGATTGACACTGCGGGAAAGATGTGGCCTCCTGTCCCTCCGCCACTAACCATTATTCTCAACTTCTTCATGATCGTTATTTTTTTTGTTCTCGATTCTTCTGATTGTCATCTCCGCTATGCCCTGAATGATACCAATCATCATGAAAGTAATCAAAATTGACGTCTTTCCTCTTGAAATCAGTGGCAACGGCTGACCTGTCACTGGACCCACGTTTGCTGCCACGCCCATTGACATCACCGCTTGAGTTACTATCAGCACCCCGAACCCTATCAGTACCATCGTCAAATAATTATCCCTCGTCATCCTCGCTATGGCGCAACACCTCCACATCAACGCCAGATACAAACTCATCAGTAACACCGCCCCTATCACGAACCCCAACTCCTCCACGATGATTGCGAAAACGAAGTCAGCGTATATCTGTGGCAAGAAGTCCCTCTCCACGCTGTTCCCCGGCAACCTTCCTATCCATCCGCTTCCTCTCGCTATCGCTATTTGCGAGTGAACCGTTTGGCGTCTCACGTCGTTATACTCGAACCTCGTTGTCTCGTCCTCCCTCAACTTCTCCTCCAATCGGTGTTTCCACGTGTGCGCTCTCTCCGGTGCCCCCATTCTTCTCAACCCCTCGTCGCTTACCATGTGAAGCGTCGCTACCGCTATCGTCGCCATCGCCACTAATGCCACCATGCTCACCGTTCTGCCTCGTCCCCAAGTCCCGGACACCCATGTCAACGCTACACCTACACCACCTATCAGCAACGCCGTTGACAAGTTCTCCGAAAACACCACCATGAACGCCACCGCGCTTATTGCCGTTCCCATCACGAACCTCACCTTGTCCACCCATTCCTCGTCGCTCATGTCCCGGTTCGCCATGCGGCACAGCCACTTCATTCCTGGGACAAACCTCCCCGGTGCCGTCAGCACCCATGCCACACTTGAAACCACCCCTAACTTCAATAGTTCCGAAGGCTGAAATCGAATCCCCATCAATACAATCCATCGGCTTGCGCCGTTCTCCGTGCCCGTCTCTATTATTGGAATGCCCGCCACTCTCACGTGTGGTGACAACCCCTCTGGCAACAGCAAAATCAGCACGCACACCATGCCCACCGCGCCTAACGTCCACGTCAACATCGCCACCCTCCTTCTCGTCCGCACCGCATGACTCATCACCACCGCCATCACCGCTCCAATCACCAGCGTATAGAAGTGACCGCTGATCTCCGCGTTCACGTCATCCTTCTCAATCACCAACTGACTGCTTGCGCTGTACAACTCCACTGCGCTGAACAGTCCGATGAATAGAACCACCCACCACAGAGCCTTGCTGCCGCGAAACATTCGATTGAAAAAAGAAACCTCCTTCCTCTCCATACGCTGTTTGTTTTGTTCTTAATCTTAATTCTTAACTTACAACGCCTTCACTCGTTCCTTGAACTGATTCCCTCTGTCCTCGTAACTCTTGAACAAGTCAAAACTTGCGCAACATGGTGACAGCAACACCGTGTCCCCGTCTTCTGCCATTGCCGCGCACTTTCTCACGCACTCCTCCATGCTTCGTGCGTCCTCTGTTCTTGCCACCTTTCCGTCGAAAAAGTTGTGCAACTTCTCGTTATCTACACCTAAAAAGACCATCCCTTTCACCTTCTCCTTCACCAACTCCTCTATTTCGCGATAATCATTTCCCTTGTCTTTTCCACCCAATATGAGCACCACGGGTGTCGTCATGCTCTGCAAAGCGTACCAGCATGAATTTACGTTGGTGGCTTTCGAATCGTTCACATATCTGACACCGCCTACGGTTGCTACATATTCTATTCTGTGTTCCACACCGCCAAAGTCCGCCAGCGATTTCCTTAACCGCTCCTCGCTCACGTCTGTCAGTCGTGCGCTCAATCCTGCTGCCATGCTGTTAAATCGGTTGTGATCTCCAATCAGTGACAACTCCTCAACAGGCATTTGAAAAGTGTCCTTGTGTGTTTTAATCACCAATTGCAAGTGATCGACAAACGCCTGCGCACCATCCTTTTTCTCCAACGAGAATGGATAACGTGTCGCGCGAATCTCATCACCTCTCTTTGCCAATTCCTGTTTGATGATTGGGTCGTCCGCCCAATATATAAAGGCGTCTTTCTCTGTTTGATTCTGTGTGATTCTGAACTTTGCGTTTATGTAGTTTTGATAGCAATGGTCATATCTGTCCAAATGATCTGGCGTGATATTCAGCAAGATGGCAATGTCTGCTTTGAAGTCATACATGTTGTCCAACTGAAAACTGCTTAGTTCAATCACGTACATTGTCCTGTCTTTTTCTGCCACCTGTAATGCCAGACTTTTCCCGACGTTCCCTGCCAAACCGACATCATAACCGGCTTGCTTCAGAATGTGATACGTCAACAACGTTGTTGTGGTCTTTCCGTTGCTGCCTGTGATGCAAATCATTTTTGCGTTGCTGTATCTGCCGGCAAATTCAATTTCGCTAATCACGCTGATTCCCTTTTGCGTCGCCTTCGTGATCAAAGGTGAATCATTAGGAATGCCGGGTGATTTGATGATTTCAACGGAACTTAAAATTTTCTCTTCGTCGTGCGAACCCTCTTCGTATGCAATGCCTCTTTTCTCAAGTTCCTTTTTATAGTTTGGTTTTATCGTTCCGCTGTCGCTGACCCATACGTCAAAACCTTCCTTCTGGGCCAGTACGGCGGCTCCGACACCGCTTTCTCCGGCTCCCAAGATTGCTATTAAACCTTTCTGATTCATATTGAACAATAACTTAATCCTTAAGTGTTTATCGAATTTTTAGCGTAATGATTGTCAAGGCTGCCAAAATCATCCCGATTACCCAAAAACGTATTACGATCTTACTCTCTGGCCAAGCTTGTATTGGCTTGTTCAGCAATGCCTTCACTGCTCCTGCTGGCTCTTGGAAGTGGTGATGCAGTGGCGTCATCTTAAACACGCGCCGTCCTTCGCCAAATTTTTTCTTAGTGTATTTGAAATACGTCACTTGCAAGATTACGGACAAACTTTCCATCAGGAAAATACCGCACAAGATGGGAATAAGCAATTCTTTCCTGATAATGATGGCAAACACGGCGATGATGCCTCCTAAGGTCAGTGAACCCGTGTCCCCCATAAACACTTGGGCAGGAAAACTGTTGTACCACAGAAAACCGACCAAGGCTCCGATAAATGCTGCCGCAAAAATAACCAACTCGCCAGTTCCAGGCAGATACATGATGTTCAGATACGAAGCGTATTGAATGTTACCGCTCAAGTAGGCAAGCACACCCAACGTCGCACCTTGAATCGCGCTGCTCCCCGTTGCTAAACCATCCAAGCCGTCGGTCAAGTTGGCTCCGTTGCTTACTGCGGTTACCACGAAAATGGTCACGAGAATAAAGAATATCCATCCTGCCGCTTGTTTATATTTCCCTAAGAAGGAGAATGGGTCTGCATAGTCAAAGTTGTGATTCTTTAGGAATGGTATTGTTGTCACGGTGCTTTTGTTCGCTTGCTTTTCGTAGGTTACTTCCACTTCACCTGTCGATTCAATCACGCGACTTTCAACGTTTTCTATCACCTTGGCTTGTGGCGACATGAACAAGACGATGCCCACAATCAAACCCAAACCGACCTGACCGACAATTTTGGTTTTGCCGTGCATGCCTTCCTTGTTGTGACGGAACACCTTGATGTAGTCGTCCGTGAAGCCTATGACTCCCATCCATAGGGTCGTGATGATCATCAAGAGGATATACGTGTTGCTCAGGTCGGCAAGCAACAGGGTAGGAACCAGTATGGAGAGAATAATGATTACTCCTCCCATCGTGGGTGTTCCTTTCTTGCTCATTTGACCTTCCAGACCCAAATTGCGAATAGTTTCGCCAATCTGTTTTTTCTGCAAGATTCTGATGATTCGCATTCCAAAATAGGTAGCGATAAACATCGAAAAGACGAACGCCATCCCGGCTCTGAATGAGATGTATTGCCAAATACCGGAGCCTGGTACGTTCAGTTGGTCCAAAAGGTCAAATAAGAAGTAAAGCATGTCTTTTTCTTAGTGTGTTCGTGGTTATTTGTTAGTATGTTCGTAGTTACTTGTTACTATGTTAGTAGTAAGCAATAGCATTTGCTATTTCTTCGTGATCGTCGAAGTGTAGTTTCTCCTCACCGACTATCTGATAGTCCTCATGCCCCTTGCCTGCCACCAGAATCACGTCATTGGCTTTTGCGAGTGCGCATGCCGTCTTGATGGCTTCTCGTCGGTCTTCTATTACTAAGGTCTTTCGTTTCTCATCGTCCGTTAGTCCTGCCAGCATGTCTTCAATGATGGCTTTCGGATCTTCTTTCCTCGGATTGTCGCTTGTGATGATGACCCTCTCCGAACCCTTCACGGCACTTTGTGCCATCAACGGACGTTTGCCTTTATCCCTGTTGCCACCGCAGCCGACAACGGTTATCAGTTCGCCCCTGTCGGGTTTTGAGTTGCGAATCTCGTTGATGGTACCAATCACGTTGTCCAATGCGTCCGGGGTGTGAGCGTAGTCAACAATGGCGGTCCAACCTGTTTTGTCGTTTCTGATTGTTTCGAACCTGCCGTTTACGGGACGTAAGGTGCTCAACAGCCGCAACGCCTCTTGCTTCTCCATGCCTAACGCTACCGCCGCTCCAAAGACCAACAGAAGATTGTAAACGTTAAACCGTCCTATAAATCCGACCGACAATTCCGTCCCGTTCATCTCTATTTGCATGCCGTCAAATCCTTCCTCCACTATTTTCCCCTTGAAGTCCGCTTGACGACGGGTGGAGTAGGTCAATTTCCTCGCTCCGCTGTTCTGCAACATCACCAGTCCGTTCGGGTCGTCAACGTTCGTGATGGCAAAGGCTTCTGGCTTCAAACTGTCAAAAAAAGCCTTTTTTGCCTGCAAATAGTTTTCAAATGTCTTATGATAATCCAAATGATCTCGAGTCAAGTTCGTGAACAGTCCGCCGTCAAAGTCCAAACCCGCTATTCTTCTCTGCACCACCGAGTGGCTGCTTACCTCCATGAAGGCGTGACTGCAACCTGCGTCCACCATTCTTCTCAACAACTCGTTCAAGGCAATCGGGTCTGGGGTCGTATGTGTGCTCGCTACCGCCTCTTTGTCAACGTAGTTCACCACGGTCGAGAGCAATCCCGCTTTCTTCCCCGCTGCCTGCGCCATCTGCCATAGCAGTGTTGCGGTCGTCGTCTTGCCGTTCGTTCCCGTCACGCCCACCAAGGTCAATTTCTCTGATGGATAACCATACCATGCGCTTGCCATCTCGCCCAACGCCTCCGCACTGTCCTCCACGCGAACGTAACTCACGTTCTCTTTCTCCGTCTTGGTCTCTGGCTCTGAATACACCACTGCCTTCACGCCTTTCTCTATCGCCATGTCTATATAGTCATGACCGTCACTCTCCGTACCTTTCACGGCGACGAAGACTCCGCCTTCCACCACTTTCCTGCTGTCGAAGGCCAAACCCTTCACATCTACTTCCTTTTCTCCGACAGTTTCTACAACCTTTACTCTTTCAAGCAATTCGCTCAGTTTCATATTCATTGTTTTTTTGGGTTTATCGATACAGATGACATTTGTCCCCGACTATCTCCACTCTCTTCACCTTTCCGTTTCTTCCGTGCGTCACCACCGTTTTCCCCCTCCGTTCCGCGATGAAAATGGCATCCTTTAGACCCATCCCCACTAAGTTTGGAAACTCATTGCCGCTCATTTTTGGCGTGATGACCCTTATTTGTGTCGAATCCGCTCCGAAGCACCTCTTCAGCATTGCCGCGTCTGCGCTCATCATTTTTGCGGGTGTCGGTTCCATGCTTCGTGCGCTGTCCGCCACGAATTTCTCTACTGGAATGTATTCCACGCTTGCCATCACTCGCTCCGCTATCTGTTTCATCACCGGGCCGCACATCCATCCGCCACCTGCTCCGCCTACGCCCGGATTCCTGAAGTAAATGATGCAACTGTATTTTGGATTCTCGTAGGGGAAGAAACCGCAGAACGACACTTGATGTTTGTATCCTCCTTGACCGGCTCGGTAGTTGTAACGTGCCGTGCCCGTCTTCCCCGCTATCCTTGTGTACTCCGAGTACGCTGCCTTTCCCGTGCCATGCTCGTCCTCTACCACGCCTAACATCAGCGGCTTGATGGCGTTCAGTGTCGATGGCTTGCAAATGCTCTCCACCATCACCTTCGGTCCCCATTCCTTCACCGTTATTCCGTCACGGCTCGCCCTCTTCACGATATACGGCTGCATCATCTTTCCTCCGTTCGCTATGGCGTTATAGAACGTCAAGGTGTACAGTAGGGGCATATCCACGCTGTACCCGTACGCCATGCTTGCTATGTCCGTATATATCCATTCTTTCCCGCGTTCCTTTGGACCCTCTATTCTGGCGTTCGCGCATCCCTTGAACCCCAAATCTATCGGCTTGCCAACGCCCATTTTCTTCAATATTTCCACATAGTGGTTTGCGCGTTCTTTCGTGCCGTAGTTCTCATAAATGATTTTTCCCATCGCCACGTTCGATGACCTCACGATGGCTTGACCGACAGGAATTTTGTGGTTCGCCTTCTCTCCCGTGTTCGAGTCCGAGATTCTTATGCTGCTGTTCAAGTCCCAAATGCCGTCCCCGCAATCTACCGTGTCTGTCAGTTTCACCGTCCCGTCCTCCAATGCTGCCATCAATGCCGGCACCTTAAATGTCGAACCGGGTTCCATATGGCTGGTCAAGGCTATTGACTCGTTCTCTTTGTAACTGGAGTCACTCCTGTTCAGATTCACCAACGCTTTTATCTCTCCCGTCGCCACCTCCATCAGTATCACCACGCCGCACTCCGCGTCTATTTGTTCAGCCCTGTGTCGCAGTGCTTGTTCACAAATGTCTTGCATCACCACGTTCAGCGTTGTCGTGATGTCGCACCCGTCTATGGCTTCCACCACAGGTTTCTTGATCCACGCTCCGGCGGCGCGTTTTCTTCGGTCTATTCCGTCGGTGCCTTTCAGGTATCTGTCAAAGGCGTATTCTATACCGCGTGTCGGACGATTCGTCTCTGACGAATACGAACCCAACGTCACTGCCGCCAGACTTCCGAACGGCATGCTTCGTTTTATCTTGCAGTTCGTTTCTATGTCTGCCGTGAAGCCGCTTTTGTACTTGCCTTCTCTAATCAGCGGAAAGGTCTTCATCTGCTTATATTCCGAGTGGCTGATTGGCTTCTGGAACAATTTGCAATACCGTGTTTTGCTGTTATATCCTCTCCATAGCAAATCTCTGTATTGTTCGCTGCTCCTTTCGCCCCGCAAGGCGTGCAAACACAGAGCCAGACTGTCCACGTTTTTCTTGAACCGCTCGCCGTTGTTCGCTCTCAATCCTTCCGTTCGGAAGTCTATCGCCGCGTCATATTCCTTTACCGTCGCCACCATCAACTGTCCGTCGTCGCTCAATATATTGCCGCGTTTTGCCAAGTGGGGCGATTCCACATTCTCTTTCCTGATGGAGTCTCCCAAGGCGATCCATCGGTCTCGTTCCGAATGTTGAATGTTCCAGACGCGACACAAGATGATTAGGAACAACAGAACGAAGACAAAATATATCCTCGTTGCCCATCCTGTGATAATCTTATGTTGTTCCCTCGTCTGCAAACTTCCCTGACTTAATTCTTCTTTCTATATTTTCCTATGCCTTCCTATAATTCCCTATGTTTTCCTATTTCCTCTATAACTCTTAATTCTTTATGATATACGATGCCGTTTTCGGACGCTCCAATTCCATCATGTCGCTCTTCACGCTGTCCTCCACGACGCTCCCGCGTTTCATCTGCGTCAGTTTCGTCTTCACGGCAATGTATTCGTAGTTCAAATCTTCAATCTCCTTGGTCAATTCGCGTTGCCTCCGCTCGTTTTGCAAATAGATGAATCCGAAGAAGATGTAGATGATGCTCACAATCACCAGCGGAAATAACCATGCGTATTGCCGGCGCGTGATTTCGTGAGCCGCCCATCGGCCGCTGAACACGCCTTTCATCAAGTGACCGGCCATATGTAATATCTTCCACTTCATCTTTTGCTCCTTAACTCTGCGATTCTCAATTTTGCGCTCCTGCTCCGTGGGTTTCTTGCCACTTCTTCCTCGCTTGCTTCTATCGGCTTCTTTGTCAACATGTTCATCGGACTTATCACGTTGCCAAACATGTCTTTCTCCACTTTCCCCTCCACGTTGCCGCTCTTCATGAAGTTTTTCACCATTCGGTCTTCAAGCGAATGATACGTCAGGATAACGAGCCTCCCGCCTTCCCTGAGGCATTCCACCGACTGTTCCAGCAGGTCCTTCAGTGCGCCCATTTCGTCGTTCACTTCTATCCTCAACGCCTGAAACACGCGGCTCATTCTTTTCTTGTCCGCCTTGTCTATGCCCGTTGCCGCTATGAAGTCGCCCACCGTCTCTATCCGATTCGTGTTCCTCCATTTCACGATGCGCCTTGCCAACTGTCTCGACTCTTTCAACTCTCCGTATAGGTAAAACAAGTTCGACAGTTCTTCCTCATCTCGTTCGTTCACGATGTCTGCCGCTGTCAGTGACGAACGTTGGTTCATCCTCATGTCCAACCGTTCGTTGCCTTCGCCCCTGAAACTGAATCCGCGCTCCATCGTGTCGAAGTCGTGAAACGACACGCCCAGATCCGCCACGATTCCGTCTATTGGCAAGGCGTTTTCATAACGCATGAAGTTCTTCAAATACCGAAAGTTACCTTCTATCAAGGTCAACCCCGCTTTCTCTCCCTGTGTCTTCTCGTAGTTGCGAATGGCGTCCTCGTCTTGGTCCAACCCGAACAGCATTCCCGTTCCGCCCAGTCTGCGCAATATCTCGTTCGAGTGTCCGCCGCCGCCAAAGGTGCAGTCCACATACCTCCCCCCCTGACGAATGTCCAATCCGTCCACCGTCTCCGTCAACAATGCTGGTATGTGATACGCTTCTTCCATTTTTTTTGCGTTCCTGCCTATCCTCGGTTTTACTCTTAACTCTTGGCGCTTATGATTTTCCTGAAGGTGTCAGTGTTCAACATTCCTTCCTCAAATCGCTCTTTGCTCCATATCGTGATGGTGTCAATGCCTCCCACGAATAGCAATTCCTCTTTGACACCAATCACGTCTGTCCATTTTTTCTGTAACAATACCCTCCCTTGGCTATCCATCTCTAAGGGCATTGCGTCTGCGACGTATTGTATCAGTGCCATTCTCTCTTCCGCTTCCCATTCGTTCAGTCGTGACTTCAGGTCGCTCAGTTTCGCTTCCCATACGTCCATGGGATAAATTGTCAGATACGGATTGTCCGTGTCTTTCTTTATGACCAATCCCTCAACGCCTCGTTGTTGCAGAATTTTTCGAAAGGGGGCGGGAATGAACACTCTTCCCTTCGAGTCCAACTTGCACTCTATTTTTCCTATAAACGACATCATGCTGTAAGAGAATATTTTACTTATCTGCGGTCTTTTCCTCCACTTTTCCCCACTTTCATCCGCAAAGTTAAAAACTTCCCCCACAATAATGCGCAAAAAAACCACATTTTTTTCATCAATGTGGTTTTTTTACTGTTTGATTGATAATCAGTTATGAAACTTATTTTAACTTCTATTTCTCACCGTTCCCGTTTCCCCTTTTTTGCTCGTCCTTACTTCGATTTGTGGCGGCTTGTTCGAGTTTCTTTGGGCAGGTAGTCCTGATTGCGTCTCCATAGGTCTTCACCGTTTTTGGGGCGCAATTCTTCTAACCACACGAATCGGTTCAGGTGACGTTTGTCTTCGGGCATCATCGTTTCTGGATACAACACGCCTGACGATGCTGGTGTCATCACTATCTTCTCAAGTTCATTCTCTTTCAGATAGATGTCTATTTTCGATGTTTCCGAACGGTTCACGCCTATCAGTTCCTTATCCTCGTCTCGGGCGGTATAGATGGCTTCTGCGTTCCCTTCCACCACTACGTGACGTAACTTCCCGTTCTCCAAGTGGGCGACCAAACTCTTGCCTTCTACTTCGTTATAGTGAGTCGAATCGTCTCGCATCACGCCCGATGCCCATACTTTCACATCTACTCTGTAAGGTCTGAATCCTGTGTCCAACTTTGCCACGATCACTTCTCCTCTCAACTGTGTCGTGTCCGAAAACAACACGGGTTTGTGCTTCATCGTGATGGTTGTGTCCGGTGCGTAGAATTGAAGCGTGTCGCACGTGCCTTGTGCGTCCCTGCGATAGAAGCGCGTGTTGTGCATTCCGTAGGCTTGTTTTATCGTCGTGTCGCTCATTTGTTCGTATGCCAACAGCGTGTCAGCCGACAGATACAAAGTGTCTCTTGATGAATATTCCATTGCGACAGCTCTCTTTGTCGCTAATGCGAATCGGGAGCAAACGTTCTTGTACTCCGCCTTTGCCTTTGACACGTCCGTCGTGTCACCGGGCTTTTGGCTTTGGGCTATGGCGGTGCTGTCAGGATTCTGATACAGGTAGATGTAGTCTGCCTTTATCGATACGTGATGTTTAGGAACGTCAACATTTGCGTTCCCGTGACACCACGCTTCTCCTTTTCTCTCGTCATAGATGAGTGTGTCGGCTTCCAGATGCGACTTATCCACCCTGTCTATTTTTGACTTCCTTGAGGCGAACAGGTACTTCCTTTCCGTATCATAATGACCTTGCTCCGTATATCCTGATGTTTCTCCTTTATATTCAATCACCGTTGGCGAGGTGAAATACACTGTTTTCTTTTGCGTCGAATAGCCAATGGTAGGGGCGGCAAGGGCTGCGTCGGGTGACAACACGCGCACGTCGCCTCTGAAGTCCGCCATTTTTGTCGTTGTGCAGTATTGACCGTAAACAGATGTCATCGTGTTCGTTTGGTCGCTCAACTGACCGCCGGTGAAGTAAAAGCCTGTCTGTGTCGTTCGGTTATAGTCCAATGAGTCTGTCACCAACGATGCGTCACGATTTATCAGTTTGCAGTTACCCCTCAGACGGGCGTATTTTGTCCCGCCGTCATAATGCAGCACGTCGCCATACACGAACAGCGTGTCTCCTTGCTTCATCCTCACGTTGCCGAAGGCGTCAAACGAGTTGCTCTTGCTGTAGAAGTGGGCTGAATCGCATCTCATCGTGGCTCCTTCATGCTTGAAGGTCACGTCTCCCCGCAGCACTTGTGCGTCTGGGAGTATCTCTTTCTTGAACTCCAGTGTGTTGGCGTGTTCCAGTGTCACCAAATCCGCGCCCTGTGACATCGTTGCCATCAGCAGTGACAGCGCGGTGGCGACCATTCGTTTGCCTCTGTGTCGTTGTCTTCTGTCTTTCATCCTTCGCCGTTCAGTATTCGACTCTTGTTGTGTCCTATTTCCTTATTTTCTCTTTCCAAGCGTCATAGTGGAAGTCGCACCCTTGTAGCGACGGCGAAATCAAGACGTATGTTTCGCCAATCTTCTGCTTGATCCATTCTTGCAGGGCTTTCTCTTGTTTCTCCGCCACCACTATCTGTTTCAGTTGAGGATAGTCGTCGTTCAGGTTGGCGCGGTGCTCGGCATACCTGTGTTTTAATTTCACGATGGCGCACACCTGTTGACCGTTCGCGTTGACATAACTGAATGGGCGTGAAATGGCTCCTACTTCCATTGAATATACCTGACGTGCCACTTCCGATGGCAGGTGTTGATACTCAAATCGGGTTGTCATGTCGCGTGGATTCTCCATTACGCCGTCCGACATCTTGCTGTCCTTGTCCGTTGACCATTGCTTCACGGCTTCTTCAAAGGTCATATTGCCGTTGCGAATCTCGTTGGCTATCGAATCCAATTTTCCGAACATCATTTGTTGTTGTTCTATCGATGGCTTCACTTGAAGCAATATGTGGCGGCAGTTGGCTTTGTCACCCCGACGTTCTATCAGTTGTATGATGTGGTAGCCAAACTCCGTCTCCACCACGCGCGACACCTTGCCCGGCGTTGACATGGAGAACAACTCTTCTGCGAAGGGTTTCACCAACTGTCCTTTACCCATCAGTCCCAATTCTCCGCCGTTCACGGCTGACGCTTGGTCGTCCGAATAGAGTGTCGCGAGCATCGCGAACGATTCGCCGCCCGAATCCACGCGTTGCTTATATTCTCTCAGGCGTGACTTGATGTCCGCTATCTGCTTCGTGTCAGGACGGGGTGACAGCGTGATAATCTGCACTTCCACCTTCGTCGGAACCATCGGGAACTTGTTCTCATCCGCTTCTGACCAGTATTTGCGCACTTCTGACGGACTTGCCTTGTCGTCCGACGTGATGCTCCTTTGCACTTGTTGAACAATCGACTGTTCACGTGCTTGCTCACGCAGGTTCTCCCTTATTTTTATGATGGGACGACCAAAGTATTCTGCCATTTTTTCTTCCGACCCTATCTGACCTACCAATTCGTTGATTCTTGCTTCCACCTGAGCGTTGACCATGCTCTCGTTCACGTTCACCGAGTCCAAGCCGCCTTGGTGCATGAACAACTTTCTCACGGCCAGCTGTTCCGGAATGGTGCAGTAGGGGTCGCCTTCTATTGTCACGCGTTCCGCCTTGGCTTGCTGAATCATGTTCTCAACGTCCGACCGTAATATGGCTTCGTCTCCCACCACCCATAACACCTCGTCTATCGTCGTTCCTGTGACGTTTGGTTCTGTATGAATTTCCTTCTCGGTTTTCACGGTGTCTTGGGCGACGGCGATACTGTCCGCTGCTCGTGCCTCAACACTTGCTTTCCTGTCTTTTTTCTTTGCTGCCGCCGTGCCTGACATCAGGGCGAGCAACGCCACGCCCAACAATATTTTGACTGCTTTTCCCATGTTTTTCCTTTCTTGCTGTGGTTTTTTATTTCAGTTCGGCAACCGCTTTCTCGTTCATCACCACTTGGTGTTTGCTTCTCAGTTCCGTCATCATCGCCTCTTCAAGGCTGTCTTCATAGTCCGCTTTCACCCTCCCTCTGATGCCGTGCGTCGTCGTAGCGTCGCCATAGTTCTTCTTGTGTGTTTCAAAATAGTGCTGCATGCCCTCTTTGTCGTCCTCGCCACGGTCCCAAATGCGAGTCCGCATCAGCCTGTAATTCATTTCCGTGTCCGAGAACTCGCGCGATTGGTTGGCGAAATCGTCCGAGAACTCCTGCAAATGACTCAGATACATGTTTATCTGGTCTTCGGTCTTCTTGTCTTCATACGCCATCCAGAAACGTGAGGCGTTCACCTCCTGCTCTCTCATGTAGTCAAACAGGTCACCTATCGTGGTCGCCTTTGTCTTGCCGTTCACCTTCATGCTGTACAGTGTCAAGCCTCTCAGGGTTCCCATTCTGGATGTTATCAGCGTGTCGTTCCATCCCTGTTTCTCGCAGTGGGCTACTAACCGGTCGAAGTTTCGCCTCTGCTCCGTCATCCCCAACGTCTCCGCCTTGCTGTTGGCGTATTGTCGTGTCAGTTCTCTGAGCAGTCCCGTCCTTTGGCTTTGTTCATATAGGAAGGCGGCGTCCGCTTCAAAGTTCTTCTCCGCTATCGAATCTAATCTCAATATGTGGAACCCGAATGGCGAGTCAAACATCTTCGAAATGTCACCTACTTTCTTCAAGGCCACAGCCTCGTTTTCTATCTCTGGCAACACGTTGCCCACGGTGATTACCAAGTCGCCGCCACCGTTGTCCACATTGCGTGGGGTGTTGTACAGCGAGTCGAAGACTTCATTTCCTCTTCCGTTTCTGATGGCTTTTTTCAGTCTCTCATAGTCCGCTTGGAAGTAGGCTTGGTCTCTTTCCGTCTTTTTCGGGTCTTCAAAGTCTTTTAGGCACACCAAGTGTCTCACGAACCGTTTCCCCGGGTCTTGGCGCGTGTCGGCAATTCGTATCAAGTAATAGGCGCTCTGGGTTCTTATCGGTCCCGTCACTTTCCCCTTGGTCGATGCGTACACCGCTTTTTCTATGGGGTAGGGCAGTGCTCCCGCGCTCACCCAAGGCAGATACCCGCGCGTGCGCTTCACGCTTCCTTCTTCCGACATCCATATCGCCACGCTGTCAAAGGGGTCTGTCTCTGTCAGTCGCGCTGCCGTCATCGCCTTCTTATACGCTTCCGCGGTGTCCTTGGGCGACCCGTTTCCCTTGATGGCTATATATATATGTTGGATTCTGTAATTGGTCTTCGACTTTTCTTCCTCGCTCCTCAATGCGGAATCTACCATCGCCATGTTCATGGCATACGGTTCTTGCAGTTTTGCCACTTCCGCCTTCAACTTCTCCACGTAGTCTTTCGTGGTGTCCAAGCCTGTGGCTCGTGCTTCACGCACCCTCAACTGAAAGTCCGTGAACTCCTGCAGATAGGCTTGCTTGCTTTTCCCCATCCCGTTTTTTGCGAACGAATACTCGAAGTAACTCCTCGTGATGGGGTAGCCGTCTATTGTCATGATGCGTGTCGTGTCCGCCTGCTCTGCGCCTTGTGCCGTCATGCTCACGAACAACGCTGCCGTTATGATTATTTTTCCTATTCTCATGCGCTCAACAGTTCAATGTTCATTATTTTTATAGTGGTAATCTATATCCCAATCCCAATGTGGCGAAGTCCACGTTCCATCCGTGGGCTTTCACGTTCAGCAACCCGAACACGTTCTTGCTGAAGTGATAAGCGACTCCGTGCTTCACATACCATTTCTCACCGCTTATGTCCACGGGGTCAAAGAGGTAGTAACCAGCGTCCAACAGGTAACTCCACCTTCCCATGTCTATCTCCGCTCCCACGCTGCCACCTATTCTGAACTGATTACTCGTCTTCGTCGGGTCATATTTCCCTGCGTATTTATAGTGTGTGCAATCGGTGTGCTCCTCGCTCCACGAGTTGTCGAAGAAGAAGTCTCCGCCTATGCCCAACCGCAGTGCGTTTGCCACCCTCCTTTTCAATTGCAGCGATGCGCTTGCCACGCCATAGTGCTTCCTGTCCCTATGCGCCTGTTGTTTCAAGCCGCCTCCGCCGCTTACGTCTATTGTCCAGATGTGTGGCAGGTCGTCCGCGTTTCTTCGGGTCAGATACTCTGGATCTGATGTCAGATATTTGATTGAGAAACTGCCACCCACCACGTTCAAACCCTTGTTCGGTTGTTCTATGCTTAGGTTGCCGAAGTGATAACCGTCCAATGCCAAGGTGAAGGTGAACCGTGACCACTCGTCCCTTCTTTCGTCCGTCGCCTTCGTCACGGGTCTGAAGTTCAGACCCAACGAGCCTTTCACGACAGCGTTCACCGGACTGCCTGTCAGGTAGTTCTCCTCTGGCGTGTTTTGGCACTTGCTTCCGTCATTCCACTTTGATAGGTAGGCGATGCCCATTCCTGCTCCCACGTACAAATCTACTGAACGTGTCCTCACAATCGGTATGTTGGCGTATGGCAGTGCGTATGCGCAATGCCCCAACACGTCGTTGTCGCCCATGTTCAAATAGCCTACGCCCACGCCTAACGTCGGTAGGTTGAAGTAGTGGTGGTAGTTCTTTTCGCCCGTCGTGGGCCATTCCACGGCTATCTCGCCGCCCACCACCGCTCCCGGCTTCGTGGCGTTCATCAGGGCTTTCGCCGTGCTGCCCGTTTTCAGTTGGGTGCCGTAGAATCCGCTGAACTTCCATTGGTGAGGATTCTTGTACGATATGTCGTGCGACACGGCTGCCGACGAGAAGTCCGACCACGACTCCATGTCATAGCCACCCACTCGGTCGCCGGACTCTCCGCCGCCAAAGGTGGTCGCGTCCATCGCCAAGTCCCACCTCGAACCGCCTCCGCGCACCTTCTGGCGTTTGGGCGATTTGTAACTCGTGTTGCTGTTCGCCCAGATGCCGCCGCCCTTCTTCGGTTTCTTAGGCTTGATGCCGTCGTCCCAACCGTCGAAGCCGCCGCTCACGACGCTTGCCGTTTGTGTTGTCAACCATGCGTCGTTCGCCTTGCCCCTTTTGTTCTTCAACTTCCTTTTCTTCTCCGCTTCAAATGGGTCAAAGCCCTGCGCACTCATCTTTTTCTGACCGTTGTTGCTGAATGGGTCGTATGCGCTGCCGCCTCTCTTCACCTTCCTTGCCTTGTTCACTCCGCTGCGTGCGCGACTGCTGCCTGTCATTTTGGCGGTCTTTTGCTTCCGTGCTTTGTTCCTGCCCTTTATCGAGCAGTCCTCCCCAAGGCATTGCGCTTGCGCCTTGCCCGTTGGGAGTAGGGGAGCGACCATTATCAAGGCTGCCGCCAACAACATTAGGCGAACCGCCGACCACTGCCCCGTCTTTTTTAATCTCTGTTCCGACATTGCTCTTTTTTACGTTCGGAATGTGTATCTTTGCCAAAACGCAAAGATAACTTTTTTCTGGCTAACTCTTTGTATTCCTCTCAAGTCCCTAAAAACTCTTAATTCTTAACACTTAACTCTCAACTATCGTGTTCGCGATCTTCAGGAAAGAAATGGCGCAATTCTTCGCTACCGCCACCGGCTATTTTGTCATTGGTCTTTTCCTTGTCCTTACGGGCTTGCTCCTTTGGGTCTTCCCGGGCGAATGGAACGTGCTCGACTCTGGCTATGCTCAGGTTGACGGACTTTTCACCCTTGCGCCATGGCTCTACCTCCTCCTTGTCCCTGCCGTTTGCATGCGCATGATTGCCGAGGAGCGTCGCCTTGGCACCATCGAACTCTTGCTCACCAAGCCAGTCACCGCCTTCAGTGTCACGTTGGGCAAGTACCTTGCTGGACTTTCCCTCGTCATCCTCTCGTTGCTGCCCACAGTTGTCTATTTCTTTTCTGTTTGGTATCTTGCCGAACCCATCGGCAATGTCGATTCTGGTGCCTATTGGGGTTCTATGATTGGCTTGCTTCTCTTGGCGATGGTTTATGTCGCCCTCTCTCTCTTTGCCTCTTCTCTTTCTGACAACCAGATTACGGCGTTCCTCTTCGCTGTCCTCCTCTGCTTCACGCTCTATGCCGGTTTCGACCTCATCTCCTCGCTCTTTGCGAGTGGCTCTGTCCAGTCCGCCATCTCTTGGTTTGGCATTGCCGCCCACTACGACTCCATGTCGCGCGGCGTCATTGACCTCTCCGATGTCGTTTACCTCCTCTCCGTCACCGTCTTCTTCCTTTTCCTGACCTCCCTTCGGTTGCGAAAATAGTTTTGCCATTCTATTTTCCCAGTTTCAACCGCAAACTGTTCAGCACTACGCTTACGCTCGACATCGCCATCAATGCCGCTGCCCACATTGGCGTGATTTGAAATTCTATGCCCCATACGTGGAGTATTCCGCCCGCCAGAGGTATGCTGACCACATTATAAATAAAGGCCCAAAACAAATTCTCCCTTATCTTCTTCACGGTCTTTCGGCTTAGCTCCACCGCTTCTGGTATGCGACGCAAGTCGTCTCCCATCAGCGTCACCTGTGCCACGTCCATCGCCACGTCTGCGCCTTTCCCCATGGCTATGCTCACGTCTGCCACGGCCAAAGCTTGCGTGTCATTGATTCCGTCGCCTATCATGGCTACGTGCTTCCCTTTCGATTGCAATTCTTTTACCATGTTTTCTTTGTCTTGGGGCATAACCTTGCTCCGATAATGTTGGATGCCAGCTTGTCCCGCCCAGTACTTCACCGCTTCTTCTTTGTCTCCGCTCATCATGTGGACTTCAATCCCTTGCTTCTTCAACATTTCCATGGCGTCTCTCGCGTGTGGCTTCAGTCGTTCACGTTCTTCGAGGGCGAGTCCTTCCGCTTGGGTGAAGTCCACTTGCTGGTTTGCTATGGTCAGCGTGCCCGTCTTGTCGGTCACTATGGCATCCGTTTTCCTTAGTTGCTCCAATGCGCTTGCGTCCTTGATGAGTATCTGTTTCTTCGCCGCCTTGCCTATGCCCACCATCAATGCGGTTGGTGTCGCAAGCCCCATGGCGCATGGACACGCCACCACCAATACTGCCACTGCGCTCATGATGGCTTGAGGTAAATGCTTGTTGCCTCCAGCCACCCACCATGCCACAAAGGTCACCATCGCCATGCCGCATACTACGGGTACGAACACCCTCGCCACTTTGTCCACCATTCGCTGCACGGGGGCTTTGCTCCCTTGCGCCTCCCTCACGGTTTCTATGATATGTGCTATGGCGGTTTCTTCTCCCACCTGTCGTGCTTTCATTCTGAATTTTCCTTGGCATACCATTGTTCCTGCCAACGCCTTCGCTCCCTTTTTCTTCTCCGTGGGGGTGGGTTCGCCGCTTATCATGCTCTCGTCCACATAGGCGGCATCTTCCTTCATGAACGATGTCGCCCATGTCACTTCGCCGTCCACGGGCACTTTCTCGCCACTTCTCACTTCCACGATGTCTCCCTTTTCTATGGTTGATAAGGGCACGTCACGCATTTCGCTCCTTTCCGTTTTGTTCCCTGCTTCGTCCATTATTTCTTCTTTCGTCACCACGTGCGCCGTCTTGGGAACCATCCCCATCAGTTCGCGAATGCTGCTGGCGGTGCCGTCTTTTGCCTTCTCCTCTATCAGCCTCCCGGTCAACACAAACGTGATTATCATCACCGACGCGTCAAAATACGTGTGCCATTCCAATCCCCTGACTCCCCATGTCGCCTCACCCTCAAAGGTGTTGAATGCGCTGAAAGCGAAACTTACGGTGGTTGACAAAGTTACCAGGGTATCCATATTGGCGTTCCCGTGTTTTATTTGTCTCCATGCGGACTTATAAAACCCCCATCCGCAGTAGGCTATGTTCGCCATGGCTATGATGAGGCTTATTTGGTTGTTGAAGTCCTTGCTGTCCAAGTCCGTCCAACCCATTGACAGGCTCATTACCGCTATGGCAAACGCCCACGATAACAGTGTCTTACGCCTTAGCAATGTGTACTCCCTTTTTCCTATTTCTTCCGCCGAACGGTCTTTTTCGATGATTAGGTCATAACCCAATTGGTTTATCTCGCATTTCATCTCTTCTGGCGTGATGACCTCGGGGGCATATTCCACCACCGCGCTTCGGCTTGCCAGGTTCACCGATGCGCTCTTGATGCCCTTTAACTCGTTCAACCTCCTCTCGACGTTCGCAGAGCAAGCTGAACATGCCATGCCCACTACGGGAATCGTCTGTTTCATTTCCGCTATTGCACCTCTATTTCAAATCGTCCGCTTCCTTCCACGGCGTCTTTTATCTGTTCGTCCGTCACTTTCCCGTCTTCCATCTCCACCACCACGTTGCCGGCTTCCACGCTGGCTTCGGCTTTGCTCACGCCCTCTATCGCTTTCAGGGCGTTTTCTACTTTCGCTTTGCAGTTCTCGCATTTCATGCCGCTCACGGCATAGGTTTTAACTTTCATGTCAGATATTTTATTGTTTATTCTTCTCTTCCAAGTCTCTTACCATCGCTCTCGCGGCCTTCTTCGCCGCTCCGGGGGCTCCTAATTTTTCTATCACTTCGTCCATCCCCTCTAACATCTTCTTGCGTTCCGCCGTCTCCTGTAATATCTTCGCCAACGCTACCGCTGTCTTTTCCACGGTGAAGTCCGCTGCAATCAGTTCTGGCACCACCTCCCTGTTCGCTATCAGGTTCACGAGCGACACCCACTTCACCTTGATGACCAACTTCTGTGCTATGTTCACCAGCCTGCCGCCCGTCAAGTTGTAGACCACTACTTCTGGTACCCTTAGCAGTGCCGTTTCCAATGTTGCGGTGCCAGAGTTGACTATGGCGGCTCGGCTTTTCTTCAGCAGGTCATACGTGTGACCGAACACCACCGTCGCATGCTTCTTTCCGATCACTTCTTTGTAGAACGATTCCTCCACGCCGGGTGCGCCCGCCACCACGAAGTCGTAGTCCGTGAACCGTTCCGCTACTTCCAACATCCTTGGCAGGCACATCCTGATTTCTTGCTTTCTGCTGCCGGCAAGCAAGGCTACGGTTCTCTTCGTGTCCAACGCCTTTGTTTCCTCGCTCTCCGTCCACATGTGGCGTGCCACGGCATCTACCGACGGGTTGCCCACATACTCCACCTCATATCCGTATTGCTTGTAAAACTCCGTTTCAAATGGCAATATGGTGTACATCCTGTCTATCAATTTCTTGATGGCTTTCACGCGCCATGTCTTCCATGCCCATATCTTCGGTGATATGTAGTAATACACGGGCATTCCTGCCATCGTCTTCTTCGCGAACTTCGCTATGTCAAGGTTGAACGACGGATAGTCTATCAGTATCAGCACGTCTGGCTTGTAGGCTGCCAATGCTTCCTTGCATCGTTTCATGTTGCCCAACACCGTGCGCAGGTTCAACGCCACGTTGATGAAACCCATGAACGCCATGTCGCGATAGTGTATTACGGGTGCCTTCCCTGCCGCCGTCGCCATCAGGTCGCCTCCTAAAAATTGGAAGTCTGCCTTCTTGTCCGCCTCTTTCAACTCGTTGATTAGGTTCGATGCGTGCAGGTCTCCCGAAGCCTCTCCCGCTATGATGAAATACCTCATGCCACTGCTATTTTCAACTCTTGATTATTGATTCTTTTTCTTGCGTTTCCCTACGATTCCTTTTAAGCGTCATAGGTCATCTTGAAATTTCTTAATAGTATATCAGTGCGATGATCAGTGCGGGACACAATCCCACGAACGATCCTATGCTCGCCTTCTCTTTCTTGAATGCCGAGAAGATGATGATCAACAGCAGCGACGGAACCAATGCCGCCATCATGTCCTTGCCGATGAATCCCTTCTGGGCCATCCGCCACATGGCATAGAACACGTTCTCCTCCGTCGTCCATCTTATCTTGAAGATGACCACGTTCAACACTACGGGTAGCAACAACGACGGCACGAATCCCCACCAGAACTTGTCCCCGCTCTCTTTCCTTTTCCGCCCTTGTGGCGGATGATTCCATGAACTCCCCATATAACGCTCTTAAAACTTAAAATCCTTTTCCATCTTCTCAAGAAACCCGAAGTCCGTCATGTCCAACCTCACTGGCACTATCGACACCATTCCGCTCTCCACCGCCTCTTGGTCTGTCCCGGGTACTCCCGGTTCGTGGTTCACGAACTCTCCGCCTAACCAATAGTAATTGTGCCCGTACGGATCCACTCTTCTCTCGAACTCCTCTTTCCACGACCCTTGCGCCTGTCGGCACCATTTCACGCCTTTCGGCTTCCCTTTCGGAACGTTCACGTTCAGGCACGTGTACCGAGGCAACCCGTTCTTCAACACCCATTCTGCCACCTTCCGGGCGTACTCCGCGGCATGCGTCATGTCCGCGTCTCGGCTATAGTCGTCTATCGAGATGCCGAACGACGCCACGTCATCCACGCATCCCTCCAATGCCGCGCCCATCGTGCCACTGTAGATGACGGAAATCGACGTGTTCACGCCGTGATTGATGCCCGACACCACCATGCTCGGACGCCTGTCCGCAATCAGGTTCAACGCCATCTTCACGCAGTCCGTCGGCGTGCCCGAACACTTATATACGGCAAGCCCCTCTTCCCCTTTCACCTGGTGCAGACGCAACGGCACCACCGACGTGATGGCGTTCGACTGTGCCGACCGCGGTCCGTCTGGCGACACCACCAAGATGTCTCCCAGCTCCATCAACGCCTCTTGCAACGCCATGATGCCTGGTGCGCCTATCCCGTCGTCATTCGTGATCACTATCAAGGGTCTCATATCTTCTTGTTTTTCAATCGTGTTCATGCTTCTTTTTCTGCCTCCACAAAGGTAAACAATTTACCGTGTTATTAATTTCAAAACGTCTTCGGGTGAGGCTTCCATTTTCGTGATGGCACAAGAACCAACTCCCATGTCTTTCACGCTTGCCCCAAGAAGATATGTTGCATCGTCTATAATGAGGAAACGGTCATGATTCTTTTGAGACAATTGATTAAAATCAATTTTATGGTTTTGTGCGTTATGTTTTTGTAAATCAATATCGAAATTTTTACTGTAGCGAGAATAAATTGAAGCGGTAACGTTGTTGCCTCTTTTGTCAAGCATTGTCAAAACTCGGTCGTCAACGTAGTTGTCAATTAATATGATACGTGTGTTGGCACTTCTCACAAGGTCAGAAACGAAAGACCATGCATCCCACACACATCCCGTCTTGAACAATTGCTCGTGAGTTTGTTTCGGTTCTTGATTTTCTATCTTGTTTAGTATTTGCTCGATTGAATTTTGTGTGCTCTTTTTCCAAGAAAGTAAGTTTCCTTGATTTTGTTCGACAATTTCAAGGCGTTGAAGAATCTGGACGTTTGAAAATAATAAATGTCGCATGTTGACAAAGGCACGCATGATGTTGATATTCGTGTCTATTGCGACTTTACTTCTTAACAAACCGCTAAGCATTGCTATTCCTTGTTGCGTAAAGGCGTAAGGCAGGGCGCGACGGTCGCCTCCACGACTGTTTGAAGTGCCAAATTGGCACTTCAAACGGTCATATTCTTCCTTGGTAAGTTGAAACATAAAGTCATCGGGAAAACGTTCTATATTGCGTTTTACCTGTCTATTCATTTGTTTTACTTCAACTTGATATAAAATAGCCAAATCACGATCCAGAATCACTTGCACATTACGTATGGTGATAATCATTCGCTCAATGTCTGATTGAGTAATCGTGGCTTGGGGTATTGTTTTGTTGCGCTGAGTATTGACCTTTAAGATGTCGTTTGTCTTTTTCATAATTATCTTTCCAATTCCACAAAGATAAACAAAATGGCTCTACAAATCTATATGCATTATATGTTGTGTGGCTATCATTTCATTGAAAGTTTAGTAATTTTGCACTTTATTTTACCATATTTTCTGAACTCTTTCATGAAACTTTCAAGACTCTCCGTGGCGTTCGCCATGCTGGTTTATGGCGTATCGCTTCCGGCGCAGACTGCCGATTCGCTTTCGTCCGTTTCCCCTGTCTCTGCGCCTTCCCTCTCGCTCGATCAGGATGCCGATCCCGCTCCTTCCGCCACCCCTACGGTGCGCCCTTATAAGGTGATGGACGACCTCACCTTCGTCGGCATTCCGGTCTTTGCGGCGGGTGCTCTCGCCAAAGGCGAGAAGCGTGCCTTCCGTGTCAACCAGCCGGGCAACAACCATACCCTCCTCACCAGTTTCAAGACGCGCATCGATGACTACTCGCAGTTCTTCGGTCCTGCCATGGCTACGGGTCTCAAACTTGCGGGTGTCGAGGGCCGCAGCAACTGGCCGCGCTACCTCGTCTCCGCTGGTCTTTCCTATGCGTTCATGGGTGCGTTTGTCAACAGTATCAAATACACCGCCAAGGAGATGCGCCCCGATGGCTCCACCGCCAACTCTTGGCCCTCCGGACACACTGCCACGGCTTTCGTCGGTGCCACCATCCTCCACAAGGAATACGGCTCCCGTTCCCCTTGGTTCTCCGTTGCGGGCTACGGTGTCGCCACCGCCACGGGTGTCATGCGCGTGCTCAATAACCGCCACTGGGTTTCCGATGTCCTCTCAGGTGCCGGCATCGGCATCATGTCGGGCGAGTTGGCTTACGCCCTCAGCGACCTCATCTTCAAGGACTACGGCCTCGTGCGTGGCTGCTCCTACGGCAACCGCATGACGCTCGACAAGCCCTCTTTCTTCGCCATCTCCATGGGTGTCGGCTTGGGTTCCCGTAACCTTGACTTCGACATGGACAGTTACTTCTATGACGAGGGTGACACCGACTCACGTTTCAACCTCAAGTTCGGTGCTTCCACCGCCGTTTCTGCCGAGGGTGCCTACTTCTTCAACAAGTACATCGGTGTCGGTGGTCGTCTCCGTGTCAATGTCGCTCCTATCAACGGATGGGACGGTGCCGTTGACATTGCTAACGACGAAATCAACGCCATGTTCGCCTCTGACGTCTTCGGATTCACACCTGCCGAACAGGTCATCTACGACGCTGGCATCAATGCGCAAGGCACCCCGGGCATGGCGGGCTATTCTCCTGCGCTTGTCGAAAAACTCGAGTTCAACATCAAGTCCGACCACCTCTCCGAGTTCGCTACTGACCTTGGTCTTTACTTCAGCCTCCCGCTCACCGACCACCTCGCCCTCGGTTCCAAACTCCTCGTCGGCCGCAGTGTCATGCAGGAGGTTGACCTCAACGTCACCATCTTCGGTGGCAAACGTAACCTTGTCTCTGATGACTATGGTAACTTGACCGCTGTCACCGCCTCGGGCGAAACCTACGACGAGGAGTGGGACTACCTCACCGTTTCGGCCAACAACTCGTGGAAGTTCGGTACCGGCATCTCCCTCACCTATGCTTACAAGGAGAACTACGCCTTCCGTCTCTTCTGTGACTACGACCTCTCGCGCAAGAAGTACACCATGACCTACAACCCCGGCAGCTACTACTTCGAGGCCGTCTCCTTCGATGGCATCAACATCAGCGACCTCGGCTTCTCGCCCGAAGACTTCATCGAGCGTGAGTCCATTCGCAAGTTCCGCCACACCTTCATCTTCGGCGGCTCCTTCTCCGTCCTCTTCTGATTGTTTTTACTATTTTCCTTACGCATAAAAAAAATCCGTGTAGCCTTTCGCCACACGGATTTTTCTTTCGCTATCTTTTATTCTTTTACTTCACCTCCTCGAAGTCCGCGTCTTGGACGTTGCCGTCCTGCTTGCCGCCGTTCGCGTCCGCTCCCGGTGTTGGACCTTGTTGTGCGCCGCCTTGTGCTCCCGCCGCGTTCGCTGCGTTATACATGTCTTGGCTCGCTGCGTGGAAGGCGTTGTTCAACTCTGCCATCGCCGCGTCAATGCCTGCCAGGTCTTGTGCCTTGTGCGCCTCCTTCAACTTGTTCAACGCGCTCTCGATAGGACCTTTCTTGTCGGCTGGAATCTTGTCGCCAAGTTCCTTCAGTTGCTTCTCCGTTTGGAAAATCATGCCGTCAGCTTGGTTCAACTTGTCCACTTTCTCGCGTTCTTTCTTGTCCGCGTCAGCGTTCGCCTCGGCTTCCGCCTTCATGCGCTTGATCTCGTCGTCGCTCAGACCTGATGATGCCTCGATGCGGATGCTCTGCTCCTTGCCGGTCGCCTTGTCTTTTGCTGATACTTTCAAGATACCGTTCGCGTCGATGTCGAAGGTCACCTCGATTTGTGGCACGCCGCGCGGTGCGGCTGGAATGCCGTCCAAGTGGAACCTGCCTATCGTCTTGTTCTGTGCCGCCATCGGACGCTCACCTTGCAGCACGTGAATCTCTACCGATGGCTGGTTGTCGCTTGCCGTCGAGAAGGTCTCTGACTTTTTCGTCGGAATGGTCGTGTTGGCGTCAATCAGTTTCGTCATCACGCCGCCCATCGTCTCGATACCTAATGACAATGGTGTCACGTCCAGCAGCAACACGTCCTTCACGTCGCCTGTCAGCACGCCGCCTTGTATCGCTGCGCCTATGGCGACCACCTCGTCTGGGTTCACGCCCTTCGACGGTGCTTTCCCGAAGAAGTTCTGCACGGCTGTCTGAATGGCTGGGATGCGGGTCGAACCGCCCACCAGAATCACCTCGTCAATGTCGCTCACGCTCATGCCCGCGTTCTCCAGACAAGTCTTGCATGGCACTATGGTTTTTTGGATCAGGTCGTCAATCAATTGCTCGAACTTCGCTCTCGTCAGCGTTCTCACCAAGTGTCTTGGCACGCCGTCCACAGGCATGATGTACGGCAGGTTTATCTCCGTTGATGTCGCGTTCGACAACTCTATCTTCGCCTTCTCGGCTGCCTCTTTCAAGCGTTGCAATGCCATTGGGTCTTTTGACAGGTCCGCGCCGCTGTTCTCGTTTTTGAACTCGTCCACCAGCCACTCAATGATTCTTTGGTCGAAGTCGTCTCCGCCCAGATGGGTGTCTCCCGCCGTGGCTTTCACCTCAAACACGCCGTCGCCCAGTTCCAGGATGGACACGTCGTGCGTGCCGCCACCGCAGTCGAACACTACTATCTTCATGTCTTTGTTCTTCTTGTCCAGACCGTAGGCGAGGGCGGCTGCCGTTGGCTCGTTCACGATGCGTTTCACTGTCAATCCGGCTATCTCGCCCGCCTCCTTTGTCGCTTGGCGTTGCGAGTCGTTGAAATAGGCTGGAACGGTAATCACCGCTTCCGTCACCTCCTGGCCCAGATAGTCCTCCGCGGTCTTCTTCATCTTTTGAAGCACCATGGCTGAAATCTCCTGTGGCGTGTACAGTCTTCCGTCTATGTCAACCCTTGGGGTGTTGTTGTCTCCGCGCACTACTTTATAGGGCACGCGCGACACCTCGTTGCTCAAGCGGTCATATGTCTCGCCCATGAATCGTTTGATCGAGAACACTGTCTTCTCTGGGTTCGTGATTGACTGACGCTTCGCGGGGTCTCCCACCTTGCGCTCGCCGCCATCCACGAATCCTATCACCGAAGGGGTCGTTCTCTTACCCTCCGAATTGGCGATCACCGTAGGCTCCGAGCCTTCCATCACCGCCACGCACGAGTTCGTCGTGCCAAGGTCAATTCCAATAATCTTTCCCATAATCTTTATTTTTTTAATTGTTATTGTTTATTCTCTCAAAAATATCCAACATTTTCACCTCTCTTTTCTCATTTTTCATGCCAAAGCACGCCTCCTTCCGTTTCCTGCCGCCTTGTCACTTTCTCCGACCTCTCGGCTCACTTTTGTGTCACTCTCTCTGCCATTTTGACACGTAACGACGATTCTTAAACCTTAACTCTCTCCTTTCCGGGAAACCACATCTCCAAATTGTTCATTCCTCTTATGTCTTTCCTAAAATTCTTAACTCTTAACTCTTAACTCTTAATTCTTTTTTCCTATCTTTGCGAAATGTTAGTGCGTTAAAGAAACAAACAACAAAACAATAAACCTTTTTTATTTTTTTTCGACCATGAAAAAACACCTTCTCGTTGCTCTTACGGTCCTCGCTTCCGCGCTCGCTCTCGTCGGTTGCAAAAAGATGGGACCGCTCTCGCAAGAGTATTTCAAGTGCACGCCTGCCGTGCTCGAAGCTAAGGGTGGGGTAGTCAACGCCACCATCACAGGCACCTTCCCGCAGAAGTACCTGAAGAAGAAAGCCACCGTCGTTGTCACTCCGGTGCTCAAGTACAACGGAACGCAAGAGAAACTCACCCCTGTCACCTTCCAAGGCGAAGCCGTGCAGGGCAACAATAAGAAAATCTCCTACAAGGCGGGGGGTACCTATACCCACCGCGTGCAGTTCGACTTCAAGCCAGGCATGGAGAAGGCGGAACTCTTCCTCTCGCTCCAGGTGCAAACCTCCGGCGGCAACTACGACCTGCCTGAAGTCAAAATCGCTGATGGCATCAACTGCACCTACATGCTCGCAAAGGGCGACAACCTCCAACCTGCTTTCGCCGAGGACGGATTCCAACACTCTTCCACCTCTACCGAGGAGGCTGACATCAAGTTCCTTGTCAACCAAGCCAACATCCGTGGGTCCGAACTCTCCAAGGACGAAATCAAGGCCCTCGCACAGAAGATGAAGGAAGTCTCCGCTCAGGACGGCTCTTCCATCCAGGCGGTCGAAGTCAGCGGCTTCGCTTCGCCTGAAGGTCCGCAAAACTTCAACTCCAACCTCGCTGAGCGTCGTGAACAAGCGGCCAACAAGTACATCAACGACCAGATGAAAAAGATTCAGCAAAACGTCACCGTTGATTCCAAATACACCGCCGAGGACTGGGAGGGCTTCCAACAACTCGTCTCCGGTTCCGACATACAGGACAAGGAACTCATCCTCAACGTCCTCTCCCAATTCTCTGACCCTGACCAACGCGAGACCGAGATTCGCAAGCTCTCCGCTGCCTATACCGCTCTCGCTACTGACATTCTTCCTCAACTCCGCCGCTCCAAGATGCGCGTCACCCTCACCGTTGCCGGCAAGACCGATGACCAAATCCGTGCCGCCATCCAGTCTGGCGACTCTCTCACCATCGAGGAGATGCTCTATGCTGCCACCCTCACCTCCAATGCCAAGGAGAAAGAGGAAATCTATGACAAGGCGGTACAACGCTTCCCTGACGATTGGCGCGCCCTCAACAACCGCGGTGCCGCTCGCTTCCTCCAAGGCGACTATGCTGCCGCAGAGAAGGACTTCTCCGCGGTCATGGACATGAACTCTTCTGCCAAAGAGGCAAACTACAACTGGGGCATCATCAAACTCCATAACGGAGAGGTCAAAATCGCTGAACAATTCCTCGGCAAGGCTGCGGGCATCGGCGAGCAACTTGATGCCGCCCTCGGTGTCATCTACCTCCACAAGGGTGACTACGGTGCTGCCAACAAGGCGCTCCAAGGCGACAAGTCCAACAATGCCGCCATCGCCAAACTCGTCAACCGTGACAACGCCGCTGCCGAGCAGATACTCAAGGAGGTCGAGAATCCTGACAACCTCACCTCTTACCTCAACGCCATCGTCGCCGCTCGCAAGGGCAACAAGGTGGATTGCTTCAACGCGCTGCGCAAAGCGGTTGCCGACCTTGAACTCAAGGCGCGTGTCCTGAACGACATCGAGTTCGCCAAGTTCCGTGACGATGCCGAATTCCAATCCGTCGCCAAGTAATCGCGGTAGGGTAGTGCCCTACACCTTATAATAATATATAAACTGTACATCGAAGGCAGACAAGGTTCACGAACCTTGCCTGCCTTCCTCGTTTCTTCGCCTGCCGCCTCTTCCCCGGTTCATCTTTCCTTATTCCTTATTCATGTTCCTCGGTCTTCCAACGAAATTCTTAACTCTCATATTTTTAACAGAATTCTGTTGCAAAACATCTGAATTTTAACACTGACAAAAGGATATTTACAATATCTTTGCACCGAGAAATAGTGTAATCTCACTTCATCATGTCTATAAAAATACATCACGATATGAACACGTTCCATCGTTTCCTCTCCTCCTTCTCCGTCAAGGCTGCCACCCTCTGTGCGGCTTTCGCGTTGCTTGCGCCGACTGCCGTGTCTGCGCAAATCTACATCAAGGCGGGTGACATCAGGGCGCTCAGTTTTTCTTCGGCCAACGAAACCACTGGCATTTCTTCCGTTGGTGTAGCGACGGGAACGAATGTCAATGCGGGTTCTGTTGCTTCTACTTCCGCTTCCTATGGTTCTACCATCAACTATACCGCCCCGAATACTACGGGTACTGTTGTGGTTTCCGCCACGCAGGCGGCAGGAACGCACTCCGCTGTTGACTATTGTGCTCAAACCTCCAACCTTACCCTTACTGTCGTTTCCGCGGTCTCCGTCTCCTCCCAGCCTACGGCGCAATCTTGCATCATGGATGCCGCCACCCCGCCTAACCTCACCGTTACCGCTACTGGCGGAACAGGAACTGGCTATACCTATCAGTGGTATGTTTGTGACGATGCTGTAAAGACCAATGCGACAACGGCTTCTGGAACGGGTGCCACGACGGCTTCTTTCCACCCTGCTGTCAATGCTACCTCCTCTAAATATTACTATTGCGTCATCACCGACAATGGTCTATCTTCGAACACGGTTACTTCCAACGTTGTTCAATACACCGTTTCCTCTTGTTTGGCCGCCCCTTCCATCACTTGCGCCGCCCTCTCCATCCCTGCCAACCGTGCGGGACAACTCTTCCCTTCCTCCGCTTCGCCGGGTGCTTTCACGTTCTTGCAGACCACTACCAATGGCTGGGCGGAGACTTTCGGTTCCATTGTCACCGGTAGCAATGCGGGCACCGGAACGGAAACGGTCAAGATTACTCAAGCTGCTGGCGGCGGCTACTGCCCCAATGAAACAGGCATCAACGTCACGGTCACTTTGACCGCTGCCGTTCCTGACACCCTCCATGCCTTGGTCGGACAGACTTATTCGGATGTTGTAAAAGTTACTTCAAGCAATACAACGGCAAGTTCCATTACCGTTTCTTCTGTGAACAGCAAGGGAACGGTTTCCCCTACCACTACCGCTCATAACAACAATATCTCTTATTCGGCGACTGCTGCGGGCGATGATTATATCCGTGTTTCGCAATCGTCTAATGCAACTTATTGTGCCGACACCTATGACTTCCCTGTCAAGGTCGTTGCCGCCATCACCGCTTCCGGTCCTTCCGGTGCTACCTATTCTGTCGATGATGTTGCGTCAAGCCTTTCTGTCACTCCTTCTGGTGGTTCTGGTGCTTACGCTTACCAGTGGTATTCTTGCACCGCTGCTAACAAGTCTGGCTCCGCCATCATTCCGGGAGAAACCTCTGCAACCTATGCGGGGGCTAAAATCTCCACGGCAAGCGAAGGACATCAATACTATTATTGTATAGTTTCTGAAGCCAATGCTTCCTTCCCGGCTCAAAGTTGCACCACTGCTGTCGCGGACATTGAGGTTGTTGAGGAAGTGGCGAAAATGTGCTACGAAGTCACCGCTACTTGGACATCAACGACCGCAACTACTATTACGGGTGCTAAGTCTGGCGGACCTTTCGGATTTGTTACGTCGGCACAAAAAACATTGCAGGAGCAGCCTGCTGCATCTTCGCCTTGTGATTTCAATCGTTATAAACTGAATGGTGCTGGTGCTTATGTGGCTCTTAATGGTACGTTCAAAATAGGTGACACCGTTACCATGGTGGGTAATGCTCCGAATACTGGTTATGAACCTTTCCAAATTTCAAACGGAACAAACACAACCTCCATTGCTACCCCTCTTTTCTCTACTCCGGGAGATGCGGCTTGCGGAACTTATGCGTTTGTGCTTACCGCCAACACCTCGGCCATTTATTTCTATCGTGCAAACAAGGGGGGGAGTAGTTCAGGTGGTGACGATCAAAACCCATGTATCCGTTCCATCACCGTCAAGCGTTGCTGCGACTCCGTCGGTGTGGCGAATCTCACCACGTCGCAAGCGGTCGCGTGCGGTACCAATGTGACCCTCGCTCCTACAGTCGTCGGGGCAACCTCCTACCAGTGGTACACCTGCTCCGACCCGGCTGACTCCATCGCTACCAAGGCGGCCATCGGCGGTGCCACCTCTTCTTCCTACACCGTATCTTCCGTCTCTGCCTTGAACAACTACTTCCTCATCGCCTCCAACGCAGCAGGTTGTGCCGACACCTCCAACGTCGCTTCTATAGCCCCTGTCAACGGTACCATCTCCGTCACCCTCGCCGCTTCCGACGCTATCCTCAATGGCGAGACGGAAAACGTCACTCTGCCAAGCCTCGAGGTGGGCTATTCCGATACCCACTTCGCCCTTGAAGTCGCCAACACCGCTTCCTCTGGCACCACGCTCCAGCCTTGCTTCGCCCACACCCCTCCGGGTGGCTCGGGTGTCACGCTCACCTCTGATGAGGCGGGTGCTTCCGTTGTCTCTTCTTGTGGCTCCATCACGGGTGGTAGTTCTACTACTTACTACTTGCAGATTCCTGCCGGACTTGACGCCGGAACTTACAACGGATCCATAGTCATCACTGACAGCCGTGGAGCCAGCGCGTGCGCCCAAGGGCTCACGCTCAACTACACCTTCTCCGTCAAGGTGCCTATCAATGTCCACTTCACTGGCTCTTGCCTCACGCCTATTACCTCCAATGCTGGCGCTTCCGTCACCATAGGTGGCAACACCACTTCCGGCACCGATGCCTCCGGTGTCATCACCGTCTATGCCGATCCTGACACCGAAGCCTCCCTCACCGCTTTCGTCTCTGGCATGGCGTTCAAATGGTGGGACAATATCGAACACTCCACCTCTAACCCTTATGCCGTCTCTGTCGAATCCTCCGCTATTGACATCTACGTAAACTTCTCCGAGGCGCGTGATCCGGTTGTTGTTTACAATCATTGGAAACCGAAACCTACCGCAAATACTCGTTATGGTGAATCTTCCGACGTGAACCTCAAGGCTCTCAACGCAGGTTCGACTACCAAACTGAGCAATGGTTCCTCCGATTCTACGTGGCAAATAGGTTATACTTCTTCCTATTATTTGACTTACACGTCTAAAGATGGTGTTGACTTTTCTTCGCTCGATATTACCACGCGTCTTAAAGATCAAAAAACAACAAGTTCTTATATTGGCAAGGGTACTTATCTTAATATAATACCATATTCTGATACTACTGCTTCTGTCGTTAATGGTGACACGTTGAAGCCTCGTTTCCTTGACATAACGATCAGCTCTATTTCTACCGATTCCTCACAATCTGTTTCTCTTCCTTCCGGAACGATGGCGGTTAAAATTATGTTTGTAACTTCAGGTAGTTCTTCTGATTACGCTGGTTACCTTTCTTACCTTGCTTTCCGCAAGGGTTCCGAAGCCCTCCCTGAGGCTGCTTCCCACATCAGCCCTATCACCGGTTCTACCGATGTGGACACGACTTCCACCATCGTCGTCGCCCTCGGCAACAAGCCTTATTGGTCCGATGGCGCGGGCAACGTCACCCAGGCCACGACGGGCAACTCCGTTTCCCACATCTCCATCACCAAGTACAATGGCTCTGCCTATGTCGATGCCACTTCCGAATTCAATTCGGCTGCCACGGCTTACAATGACCCTGACACCGATGGTGACAACGACTCCATTCGTGTCGTCTTTACTCCTAAAACGATCATGACGCCTGGCACCTACTACAAGGTGCAAGTCTCTGACCTTGTCAATTGTGAGGGAACAGAAGTTTCTGACTCCATCCTCTCCACCTTCCAGACCGAGGCGGCTCCTGTCCCTGTCATCGGTGTCTTCAACGCTTCCAAGTCAGCCATGTCCGAGAGCCAACTCGTCAACTTCGGTACTGTCTTCCATAAGTCAGGTGTGGCGGATGCGGTGTCTGTCGTCTTCGGCATCAAGAACATTGGCACCGGTACGCTCAAGATTGACTCTCTCGCGCTCTCTGGCTACTATCAAGGTACTCATGACGCTGAGGACTACAAGATAACCAAGGTGCAGAAGAACCATGACACGCCGCTCTACGACATTGCCACGGGCAAGCGTTTGGATGATCGACACGCTGACCCTGTTGAACTCACAGGTTCCGATACGCTCTACGTCACGGCTACGTTCAAAGTCGCTTCCGCTGCTGGTGCGATTGGCACTTATGCCGACACGCTCCGTGTCTTCGCTAAGCAAGAGGGTGGTCTCCCTGAGGTGGCTGTGCGCTCCCTCCGTCTCTCGGCTTCTGTCGCTGGTTTCGTCCTTCCTTACACCTACCAGTCTGGTCTCCAGAACCCTATTGCTACTTCTGAAGAACTCTCGCAGGACTATGCTGCTCTCTCTGATATCCCTGTCGAAATCAGCGTTCCTACACCGGGTTCAGGTGTTGGCTACAGAGTCACCCCGGGTGCTTCTTCTGGTCTCTTCCCTGAGTACAATGTTTACTCTTCCGAGGGTGCTTGCGCTCGCAACGGTCAGTCCGCGCTCCGTGTCGGTTCTGACAATAGCGAAGCTGGCAAGAACGACTACAGTCTCCTGATCAACCTCGACCACAGCACAAACAACAATATCAAGGGTACCATAGGTACGCTTACCATTGGCTGGTCCGCCGGTGGTTCGCGCAAACTCCTCGTCACGAGTGGCGATGGCTCTACCGAATACCTTGCCACCGACTGGCTCGCGGGTCGTCGTTGCTACACCCACTCTGTTGACATTCACAACTGTACCTCGGCTGATGATATAGGTTCTACCTCTGTCAAGATTCAACTTATCGCTGCCGACACGGCTGCCCTCTCCACCATCAACTACCTCAACATCACGCCTTGCGACCCTGAGTTCATCTCGTCCAAGTGTGATCTTCTCAACATCGGTAGCGAGTGCACTGACGGTTCGTTCCAAATCGCGGACAACATCGTTACTCTTCGTGTTGATAAGGATGACGCTACTTGCTACTCCGGCAACTGCTCCGGTGCTGAATACACTGGCTCCTCTTTCGTAGCCAATGTTCTCGAGGTTTCACCGGGTGCCACTGTAACGCCAGGCATTGGCGTGGCGGCATCTCAAAACGCTCAAGGCTACTACGTTTACACCGTTACGGCTGAGGACGGTTTCACGTCCAAGGAGTACCTCGTCAACGTTCAATGCCCTGTTTCTGGTACGGGCGGTGTTTGCTACGGTGATACCATCGCTTACTCCGTCAACATGAACACGGAGGAAAAGACGCTCCACGTTCTCTACATTGGTGAGGGCAATGGCTCCGGTGAGGTCAACTGTCTCGCTCCGGTCGCTTCCGCTGTCAACTCCACACACACCATCCACTACCTCACTCCTGAAGACAAACCTGATTCCTACATCATCTCCGGTCCTTCGTCCCTCTGCGTGGGTTCCGTTGGTGAATACGAACTCTCCAACGCTCCTGAGTCCAACAATCCTAAATATACTTGGATCATTGGAGGCTTGGCGGCTACGCCTTCCACGCATCGCTTCTCCATCGTCGGCGGTGAACTCATCACCTCGGGCATCAGTCCGTTCGACGGTGTCTCGCGCCCTGACTCCATTTGGTACAGATTCATTGGCGAGAAACTCCGCCTCCAAGCCCCTGAAGTCATCGCCGAGGGTACGGTCAAAGTGGATCTCAACATCAACCTTGGCTTCGAGGACGAGAAGTGCTCCGTCATCTCTGGTGACGCTACCCTCAATGTCTTTGCTTCGCTCCTCCCTCCTACGTCCGTCAAGGCTGTCTCTGCCGATTGCAAACTCGCCAACGGTAACCTCGAAATCCGAGCTATCCGTCCTACGGTTGGCGACTCCATTGTCGTGGTTGATGAGGAGGATACCAATCCTGTCATCTCCGCCACTTCTTTCTCGTTCGACTTCCTCGTCAATGGTTCTGCCGACGATGGTGACCTCCTCGAACGCTCTATGGTTATCTCTGACACCACTGTCACCGTGACATTGGCAAAGACGGCACCTAACCTTGATGTCGTGGTCCTTGCCAAGAACGGTTGCGGTACCATCTCGTCCGAACGTTTCCCTGTTAACTATGGTTCTTCCGCTACCACGTGGACAGGTGCTGTTAGCTCGGCTTGGAACAATCGTGGCAACTGGACCGCTCAGGTGCCTACGGCTTGTACCGATGCTTACATTCCTCAAATCGGTACTTCAGGTACCAGTGTCAACGACATCGCTTACACGGTTACGAACTATCCGGAAATCTCCGCTGCCGCTGCCTGCGACTCCATCGTCTTCCTGCCAGGTGGTGGTGTCAAGGGATTGCAACATCTGACCTATAACCGTGCTGTCGTCAAGCAAACGTTCGACCGCAACACGTGGTACACCCTCACCGCTCCGCTCCATCAGATGTACACCGGCGACTATTACTACCAAGGCAAGCCTTCCGCCAACATCAAGTTCTACAACACCGCCAACCCGGACAACGCTAAGGCTTACCATCTCGCGTTCACTTCTGGTATCGTGGGGCTCAACTACGACCTCAACCCGGGTCAAGGTTTTGCTTACCAGGTTTCCAACCTCTCTTATGTCGGCAATTTCCGGACTTCTTCCCAATCCACCCCTCAGTCTGTCACCTTGCCGCGCACCACGGCATCTGGTGTCCTTATTCCTTCTTACTACAAGTTCTCTACCTACACGGGCAATCCTTATGGTTCGCCTTACGACGTTACACGTACCGACAACCAACCTTACCGTCTGGCGTTCGACAAGAATCTCACCGAGGGTGCGGCTAACTTCGGTACCATTGACACCACGTTTGCACAAAACGGCTACCACCTCATCGGTAACCCGCTCATGACGCACCTTGACTTTGACGCTTTCCAAGCGGCTAACAGTTCGGTGATTGGAAATGTCATCAAGTTGTGGAACAATCACTACAATACCGCTACATCCATTGTCGTTAATGGTGAAGGTGAGAATTTGGGTGCTGCTGCCGGCACTTCGACAATCGTTCCTCCTGCGCAATCGTTCTTTGTCAACGTGACGAGCACTGCCAATGCGCTTACGTTCAATCCTGCGGCGTCTTACTTCGTCGCTCCTGCCAACTCGGCGAACATTCACATGCGTGCTGACGAAGCCGCCAACACGCTCTACATCATTGCTGACGATGGTACCACCAAGTCCTATGCCTCCCTCCGCAACTCCGACTTGGCTTCCAACGACTACGTGAGCGATGAGGATGCTGTGAAACTCTTCTCAGGTCACACACTCTCCGAAATCTACACGCTCACATCTGGCAAGCCAGTGGATGTCAACCAGTTCAATGCTGTGAACATTGACATCCCGGTTGGTGTGCGCAACCTCTCGCAGAAGGCTGACACGGCTTCTACACGTCTCACGTTCAACGGTGCCGAGACGTTCGAGAACCAGAGTGTTTACCTCCTCAATACTCTCACGGGCGATTCCATCGACCTCAAACTGCAGAATTCCTACGAGTTCCGCTACGATGCCGCTCACCAAGAGGGGGCTCTCTACCTCGTCTTCCGTTCCGCTGAGGTCGTTGACACCGTGGGTGACGACACGCCTACTGACATCGAAGAGGTTGCCGACAACTCTGGCATCAACATCTCCGTTCGCGGTGGCAACACGGTGCGTGTCATATCCTCCGCTTCCGACCCTATCCGCGACGTTGAAATCTACACGGCTTCTGGCGCGCTCATCGTTAAGCAGTCCAACGTCAATGCTTCCCTCCGTGACGTGACGCTCAACGCGGGTCAACGTACCGTCATCGTCCGTGCGGTCACCTCCAATGCCGTCAAGACCAAGGAGGTTCTGCTCTACTAATTTTCTTTCACTTGCCTTGTCACTTACGTGATAAGGCAGGTGAGACCAAATAACTTAATTGTTAAATATTTTTGACATTTTACCGTTTATACCTAATTTTGCGACCAAGGCATAGGATTAAATTTGTTAGGATGAAAAAAATTTTCTCTCTCATATTTGCTCTCTCTTTGACCATTTCCCTTTCAGCGGTCTCTTTCCCTTCGGTTGGTTTTTCTCCGGAAGGAACGTCTTTCGACGATGCGGGCAATCTTGTCTCCGCCTCCAACAACGACTATCTGCAGGCTGCCTACGATGATGAGTCGGGCATCGCTTTCGACGGTGAAGTGGTTGAAACGACCCTTTATGATGCCAACGGTGACCCACATCAAGTGGCGCTTCTCCGTGGCGAAGGCTATGATTTCGCGGCTGGCGACTCCTTCACAAGTGCCACTTTGGGTATCTCTGGAACCCTTGCCACTTCTGGTACTTTCACGGATGAGGATGGTTCTGACTTCACCATCAATGCTCCTGAAGGCTATCTCATCCTTGTTAATGGGTCTGGCGAACTTGTTACTTTTGGTCCCGCTGGTGATCTCGGTGGTGGCATTACTGTCTTTGGTTTCAAACTCCCTCTCCATACCGACGCTCCTGCGTTCCTCTTCCTCTCCCTCCTCGCGCTCTCCTATGCTCTCTTCCTCCAACGCAAAAAGTTTCTCCTTAACGCTTAATTGTTCATTCTTCATTATTCATTGTTCATTGTTATGAAGAGTTTCCCTAAAATATGTTTCCTCTTGCTTTCGGCGTTGGCTCTTTCTTTGCCTTCGTTCGCTCAAGGGAGAGTTTCTTATGGTGACACCATCTTCCACGCCAACTTTGGTACGGGTCTCAATCCCGATTCCGTCTATCGTGACTTTGCGGCGGCTTCGTTGTCTCCCCTCAACCACATCTCTCCGCTCTATGGTTATTATACTCCGACGTGGATAAATGGGTCTGAATTGAACGCTTGCTCCGGCCATGCCACGGCTTTCTATGGCGGTGACTACTCCATCATCTCCAACTCGCATGCCATGGCCTACAATTCTTCGACGGGTTCTGCTTATTCTCTCTATAATGCCAATGGTTGTAAGTCTGGTAACAACAACAAATACCTTGTTGGTTGTGCCAATTTCACGGATCTTCCGCTCCTTGACCACACTTCCGGTGATGGCGACGGTGGCTATATGATTGTCAACGGTTCGACCAAGGCTGGTGCTATTTTCATTCGTGAAATCAACGAAATTTGCAAAAACTCGCAATTCGAATTTTCCGCCTGGGTGGCTTATGCGCACAACTCCCAACTCCAAGGCACGCAACTCCAATTTGAAATCTATTCCGATGACCCGGGAGATGCCATTCTTCCTGTCGACGATGCTGCGGAGTCACTTACGCCTGGTCCTGTCGAAATGATTGTGAAGGAGGGGCAAGACCCGGTTGTTCGCAATCTGCTTTACAAGTCTGCGACTTTTGCCCCTACCGCGACTCCTGGTGACACCACTTTCAACCGTACGGTTTCTGAAGAAATTTCCGCCACTACTACCACCAATGAATATGGTGTCTTTACCGATGGTGCTGGCAACTATGCCTATTTGGACGCTTCTGACCACTATTTCTCCACGGCTCGTGTCTCGGGGGCTAATGCGGGTTACTCCGTTTGGTACACCTTTGCCGAAGGTGGCTCTCGTCTCTATTCTTCCGCCGATTTCACCACGCCTGTCTATGTGAAGACGACTACGGGCGAACCGGTTTACCTTTCTGTCGTAGAGGGTGATACTGTTTGCTACGATTCGAGCGCGGATAAATATTATTTGGCGACACGTTCGGGGGCTTCTCTTTTGAAAGATACGGAAAACGAATATGATGCTGCTAACGTCTCCGACCAGTTGAGGGCTTATGCCACCAACGGGGTCAATTCATATCCGCTCTATGCCGATGGTACGGGTGCCTATGCGGTCTATGACGGTGCCAATTACCTTAAACTCACGGCGGGTACGCCTGCCAATTATGCCTCGGGTCTGACCACCGATGTCAATGTGCCTTCATGCACGTTCTCCGCTGCGTTGGCAGACCAGTCCTCCGTCTTCTCCACTGCCTACAAGTACAATAGCGATCATACAACCTCGGTAACCGTTTCTAACCCGCGTACTCGTTGGACGTCATTTGTCGATGTTTTCCGCCTTGGCAACTATGAGCATTGCTACCTCGTGCTCCGCAACCTCAATGGTGGCAACAAGGCGAATGACTTTGCCGTCGATGACATCGTCTTCCGTCCTTACTCACCGTTCGCCATCGTTCCTTCGCGTATCGAAGCGTCCGTTGCCAATGCCTGCGTCACGGGTATCGTCTCGCTCAAGACAAGTTTTGCTGAAGGAACAACGGATGAGGAAAAAGCGGCTGTGGCTCCTTATATCACCGACTACGGTTTCCGTTTCCAAGGCTCCAAGGACGGCGGTAGTACCTGGAAAGACCTTCCTGGTCAGGAAACGCCTCTCCAACTCTCGGACATCAATGCTACCCTTGAATATGACATCCCGGTTTCCGACTACAATTCTTATAACGAGTTCCGTATCGTCGTCGCCTCCACACCGGCTGGTTTCGCCTCCAAGTGCGTTTCCTTCTCCTCTTTCAACTATGACGTGGAATCTGTCTCAGCTATCCCTGACTTCTACATCCTCGGTGAGGACATCTGCGTCACCGACACCAATCCTTCGACCAACGACACCTATGGCAAGGAGTGCGGTCTCTTCAAGGTGGTTCGCAAAACGGATGCCAGTGACTATGCTACTTGCTCCGAACATCCGTTCTGGCAAATCATCGTCCAACTCCCGGACGGCTCCACCAAGACACTCGTCCCTGACACCTATACAGTTGGTAACGGTGGCACTACAACCTACGACAACTGCTCGTATGACTAATCCCTACCACCACAGTAGGCTATCAATAAAAAGAACGCTCATGTCCCCATGAGCGTTCCTTTTTTCCTCCCGCCTCCTAAGTCTCCCTCACCCCTCCTATAAATTCATAGAACTTCCTAAGTCCTCCTATAAATCCCTTGTTTTTCTGTTTTTCGTATTTTCGGAGAAATCACCCCAAAAGATTTTGGTAAACCCCTTTCCGATTTATCTGACATCTTTTTTATAATTGTATTTATGCTTTCTTTCGCCGTCATCGGCACCGGTGCCCTCGGTGCCTACTTTGGAGGACGACTTGCCGCCGCTGGCAATGACGTCCACTTCCTCTTTCACTCTGAGTATGCCGCCGCGTGTTCTCACGGGCTCTCCGTTCACTCTGTTAAGGGCGACTTCTGCATACCCCCTGACGCCCTTAATGCCTACGACAACCCATCCCGCATGCCCAAGTGTGATGTCGTCCTCGTCACGCTCAAGACCACTGCCAACGACATCCTGCGTGACATCTTGCCGCAAGTGACCAAACCTGACGGCATTGTCGTACTCATCCAAAACGGACTCAATGTCGAACGCCATGTTCAATCGCTCATCGCATCTTCCCTTCCTTCCGTCCTCGTCTGTGGCGGCATGGCGTTCATCTGCGCCTATCGTGTCGCTCCTGCCGTTGTCAATCACGATGATTACGGAACTCTCACCATAGCCGCCGAACCTTCCTCCCCCAACTTCGCTCATTGTGTCACCCTTGCGGAACAGACGTGCCAAGCGCTTTCCGACAGTGGGGTAGAGGCATCCTTCTCCGACCAACTCCTCCTCAAGCGATGGGAAAAACTTGTTTGGAACATTCCTTACAACGGTCTTTGCTCCTTGCTCAATGCCGATACGGGGGCTTTACAGGCAAATCCCGACACGCGCGCCCTCGTGCGTGACCTCATGACCGAGGTGGTTAATGCCGCCCATGCGGGGGGAGTGGGCGTTCGTGACGAGTTCATTGATAGGATGCTCTCCTTCACTGACTCCATGCGTCCTTATCTCCCGTCCATGACCCTCGACTTCCGCGCCCACCGACCTCTCGAACTCGAATACATTTACCGCCAACCACTTCTCACCGCTCCCGCCCTCATGCCCAAGGTGCAATTCCTTTATCAGTCGCTCGCGTTCGTGAGCGAACGTGACCGCGTGTCGCGCTGACCTTACGGTCCGTACCTTTTTAGTTTCCCGTTGCCTTCACCGCCTGTCGGAAAGACACGTCGCGTGTGCGTGTCGCGATTTTCGCGTGGCTGTCGCGGAACGTGTTTTTGTCGTTTCGTGGCATTCTACGCTTTTTTTTCGTTTCAGCACACATCGGATTTATTTTTGTTATATTTGTAGTCACATAAAACGTAATTCATCTAAAAAAACTATTATTCATGGTTAACTACAAAGATCTCGGTCTCGTTAATACGCGAGAGATGTTTAAACGCGCCATCAATGGCGGTTGGGCGGTGCCGGCCTTCAACTTCAACAACATGGAGCAACTGCAGGCCATCATCATGGCAAGTTCTGAAACCAAATCGCCTGTCATCCTCCAAGTCTCCAAGGGAGCGCGCAACTATGCCAACCAAACGCTCCTCCGCTACATGGCTCAAGGTGCTGTCGAATATGCCAAGGAACTCGGTTGCGAACATCCTGAGATTGTGCTTCATCTTGACCACGGTGACAGTTTCGAACTCTGCAAGTCTTGTGTGGACTTCGGTTTCTCTTCCGTCATGATTGACGGCTCCTCTCTCCCTTACGACGAGAACGTCGCACTCACCGCCAAGGTCGTTGAATACGCGCACAAGTACGATGTCACGGTCGAAGGTGAACTCGGCGTCCTCGCTGGTGTCGAGGACGAGGTAGCCTCTGAAGAGTCGCACTATACCAAACCAGAGGAAGTCATCGACTTTACTTCCAAGACGGGCGTTGACAGCCTCGCCATTTCTATCGGTACCAGCCATGGCGCTTACAAGTTCAAACCTGAGCAGTGCACCCGTGACCCTAAGACGGGGCGTCTCGTGCCACCTCCACTCGCGTTCGATGTCCTTGATGAAGTGATGGTCAAACTGCCGGGATTCCCTATCGTGCTTCACGGATCCTCTTCCGTCCCACAAGAATATGTTGACATCATCAACTCCAACGGTGGCAAATTGCCGGACGCAGTAGGTATTCCGGAAGAGCAGTTGCGCAAGGCAGCCAAGTCCGCCGTTTGCAAAATCAACATTGACAGCGACTCCCGTCTCGCGTTCACCGCTGCCGTGCGTCGTGTCTTCGCTGAGAAACCGGGCGAGTTCGACCCGCGCAAGTACTGCGGTCCGGCACGTGAGGAAATGGTCAAGATGTACAAGCACAAAATCATCAACGTGCTTGGCTCTGACAACAAACTCGCGCAATAAGACAAGTAAGTTTTCTCCTAATATTTTTCCCCGGAAAAGAGAGCCGTGACCCAAGGGGCACGGCTCTTTAATTTCCGATTTTGTTTTCTGACGGTTTCGCGTCACCACGCGCGCTTCCTTCGCAACTGTGCTCCTAAACCTATTCCTACGGCATAGATGGGGTAGAGTGCTTCCGCTATCGGAAAACACCACATAACGTTCGTTTGGTCGAACCGTCGGGCTTGTTGGGCTATGATGATGAAATCAACAACGCTTTTTGCTCCCCATGCGGCAAGCAGAACGTGCCAGGCTCCCACTGATGCCAAGGCAATCAACGCTGCGTTCACGCCAAACACGGTCAAGGCGGCTAATATAGTCTTCACGTCTTTATATCCTCCCGTCTTTCCTGCCCACCGCAGCCGTTGACGGACAAAGGCGCCAATGCTTTCGCTTCCTCGCGTTTCAACCACGCATTCCGGTTTGTATGCCACTTTGCCTTTCCTTTTGCAATACTCCAAAAGGAACATGTCGTCACCCGAGGCGTATTCCTGTCGGTCCGCTCCTTCGGCAAGGTACTGTTCATAGACGCGTCTCCGCACGGCAAGGTTCGCTCCGTTGCACATCATTGGAAACGTCATCCGTGTCACGCTTTGTAGTGACAACCATTCCACTGTCTCCAGGTCCCGCCAGAATCCGCTTTCCCCCTTGTTCACGCGGACGCTCCCCGCCACCATCACCACGTCCTTATCCACGTCGGTCAGTTTTTCTATCCAATCGTTCGCTACCGTACAGTCCGCGTCGGTCATCACTATCCACTCGTCCTCCGCTTCGCCCTTCCTCACGTTCGCCACTGCCGTGCGCAGACCTTCTTTCTTTCCTCTGCTTCCGTCGGCATACGTCACGTCATACTGCTCCTCTCCTATGCTCTGCTCCATCAGAGATTGACGCAACGACGTGCTCGCCTCTCCCTCGCGTCGCTCTGGCACTATGACATGATACTTAATCGACAACTCTTAATTCTTACGTCTTAACTCTTTTTTCTCAAAGCAATTCCACCGCTTCACTCAAGTGATTGCCGTTTGAACCTTTAATCAGGATGGTTCTGCCCGCTATCTTCTCGCGTTTCAAGTACTCTTTCAACGCTTCCGTCGTCTCGAAGTGACGAAAGCCTCCCGCTATGCCGTCAAAGCATTTCCCTACCAAATACACGTCCTCAAATCCCTTCTCTTTCAACAACGCCACAAGTTTCTTGTGTTCTTTCTCGCTCTCACTTCCCAACTCGCGCATCTCACCCAAAATCAAACTCTTGTTTGCCATCTCCACCTTGCTGAAGTTCTCAACCGCTGCCGTCATTGATGTCGGGTTGGCGTTGTAGGCGTCTACTATCAAGGCGTTACGATCCGTTTTCGTGAACTGTGAACGATTGTTCGTTGGTTCGTACGCTTCCAAGGCTGCTTTGATGTCTTCTCCGCTCACACCGAAATAGGTGCCCACACATGCCGCCGCTACCACGTTTTCCGCGTTATAACCGCCTATTAGGTGTGTCGACACGTCATACGCATGTCCTCTTATTGTTAATCGAACATTCAGGAAAGGCGAACAACTGGTCACCTCACCGCTGACGTTTCCGCCTTTCTCTTTTAGTCCGTAACCCTCGCGTGCCAAGTCTTCACTCTTCTCGCGCAGGATTTCGTTGTCCATGTTTACGAACGCCATGCCGCCTGTCGCTTTCAGAAAGTCATACATCTCGCACTTCGTCTTCACAACGCCTTCAAATGAACCGAATCCTTCCAAGTGTGCTTTGCCTACGTTCGTGATCAGTCCGGCGTTCGGAACGGCTATTTCTACCAGTGTCTTTATCTCGCCCGGATGGTTGGCACCTGTCTCCACAATGGCAATCTGCTTCTCCTTGCCTATTGACAGTAACGTCAACGGAACGCCTATGTGGTTGTTATGATTGCCTTGCGTGTAGGCTACGTCATATCGTTTCGACAACACAGCTGCCATCAACTCCTTCGTCGTCGTCTTGCCATTGGTGCCGGTCACACATATCACGGGCAGTCCCAATGCTATGCGATGATACTTCGCCAACTCCTGCAACGTCGTCAACACGTCTTCCACAACGATGCAACGTCCGTCTCCCGTGTCTTGGCTGGCATCGTCTATCACGGCATGTCCACAGCCGCCTTCCAACGCTTTCTTGGCGAATTGGTTACCGTCAAAGTTCTCTCCCTTCAAGGCGAAGAACATCGAGCCCGCTGGTGTCACGCGACTGTCTGTCGTCACTGTCGGACACGATTCATATAGTTGGTACAAGGTTTCTATTTCCATATTCTTTTTGTGTTTTTTTTGCTTTTCTTTCCGCGAAGATAACCCAAATCTACACCCTCTCCTTCTGTTTGCCACGCTTTGTTTTCTGACTTTTTACGCTTTTTTTGCTTACCCCTTTCCCTTTTTCCGCTTTGATTTTTCTCCTATATTTTGTATTTTTGGCGAAAATAAAAAATATAAAAAATGAAACACTTAAAATGGTTAAATGGATTTTACCATCCCTAACTAAACAACAACAACGACAGAAAGAACTACTTAGCGAAAATTTAGAGTTGCATCCCGCCATTGCGCAAATTCTCCTGCAAAGGGGCGTTTGCACGCTTGATGATGCGCGTGATTTCTTCCAACCGCAACTTGATGACTTGCACAATCCTTTCCTCATGCGAGACATGGATCGTGCGGTTGACCGTCTTAATGAGGCTTTGCGTAATAGGGAACGCATCCTCATTTACGGTGATTACGATGTCGATGGCACCACTGCCGTCGCACTCGTCTATCAGTTCTTGAAACGTTATCATGATGACATCCTCTATTACCTGCCATCGCGCGATGACGAAGGATCTGGCATCTCCACGCAAGGTATCGATTTCGCTGCCGACAAGGGTTGCACGCTTGTCATTGCACTCGATTGTGGCATCAAGGCGGCTGATAGGGTAGAGTACGCCAAGGAGAAAGGCATCGACTTCATCATCTGCGATCACCACACCGCTGATGACGAGATCCCGAACGCTGTCGCTGTTCTTGACCCCAAGCGTGAGGATTGCGAGTATCCTTACAAGGAACTTTGTGGCTGCGGTGTGGGGTTCAAACTCATGCAGGCGTTCGCCATGAGCAACCAAATCAATCGTGACGAACTCTTCACCTTGCTCGACCTCGTCGTTGTCGCCATCGCTGGCGACATCGTACCGGTCACGGGTGAAAACCGTGTTCTTGCCTATTACGGACTCAAGCGGCTCAACGCCAACCCTTCCGTGGGCTTGCGCTCCATCATACGCATCACCGGGCTCTTCGGGCACGAGATTCAACTTGCTGACATCATCTTCAAGATAGGTCCGCGCATCAACGCCTCCGGCAGGGTCGAAAACGCCACCGAGAGCGTTGACCTCCTCGTCGAACGTGACAACGCCGCCGCTTGGCGACGCTGCAAACTGCTTGATGAGCAGAACGAGAAGCGTAAGGAACTTGACCAATCCATCACGGCGCAAGCCCTTGACATGCTCGCCGCCGCTCCGGTCAATGACAAGGAGGGCATCGTGCTCTACAATCCAGAGTGGCACAAGGGTGTCATCGCCATTGTCGCCTCGCGACTCTCCGAGCAGTTCTACAAGCCTACCATTATCTTCACGCAGAGCAACGGTCTCGTCTGTGGTTCCGCGCGCAGTGTCTCTGGTTTCGATGTCTATGCTGCTGTCGAGAGTTGTCGTGACCTCCTCGAGAGTTTCGGCGGACACACTTTCGCCGTAGGCCTCTCCATGCGCCCCGAGGTGTTCCCTGACTTCAAGCGACGCTTCAACTCCTTCGTCGCCCACAACATGCAACCCGAACAACGTTCTCCGCAAGTCGTTGTCGATGCCGTGTTGCGACTTGCCGATGTCACGCCTAAGTTCTATCGGCAAATGAAGATGTTCTGTCCCTTCGGACCGGACAACGAAATGCCCATCTTCGTTTCCAAGTCAGTCCGTGATGCGGGCACCAGCCGACTTGTCGGACGCAACCGTGAGCACATCAAACTTGACCTCATCGACGCTTCCACCTCCGAACCGGTCAGTGCCATCGCTTTCCGACAGGCGCAACTCTTCGACGCCATCAAGGCGGGGGCTGCCGTCAACATCTGCTACACCATCGAAGACAACAAGTTCGCTCCGCTCCAACTCCAAGTCAAACACATCACCCTCGCACGCTGATGAACGCCATACTACAAGTCGAACACCTCACCAAACGCTTTGGCGACAAGTCCCTCTTCTCTGACATCTCCTTCGGTGTGCTCGAAGGACAAAAGGTGGCTCTCGTAGCCAAGAACGGGGCGGGTAAGACAACGCTCCTCTCCATCCTTGCGGGTGAGGAGGATTATCAGTCCGGCTCCGTCGTCTTCCGACGTGACCTGCGTGTGGGCTACCTGCGACAGCATCCTGTCTTCCCCAAGGGCATCACCGTGCTCGACGCTTGCCCCATGCCTCCTGATGACGACGACTGGAACCACGAGGCGAGGGTTCGACAAATACTCGGCAAACTGGACATCCACGACCTTAGCCAACCCATTGACCAACTCTCAGGCGGACAACAGAAGCGTGTGGCGCTTGCCAATGTCCTCCTGCGTGAACCGCAACTGCTCATCCTCGACGAACCTACCAACCACCTTGACATTGAGATGGTCGAATGGCTCGAAGACTTCCTTCGTGTCTCCACGCTCACGCTCCTCATGGTCACCCACGACCGATACTTCCTTGACAAGGTCTGCTCCGACATCTACGAATTGGACGACGACACCATCTACCACTACCGGGGCAACTACTCCTACTTCCTCGAGAAGAAGGAGGAGCGACAACGCCAGCAAGCCGCTGAGACGCAAAAGGCGCGTAACCTTTATCGTAAGGAATTGGATTGGATGCGCCGACAACCCCAGGCGCGAGCCACCAAGGCGCGCTACCGTGTCGAAGCGTTCGCTGACATCGAGAGCCGTGCCAAGCGTCGTCATGACGAGAAACAAGTGGCGATAGGCATCAAGGCGGGATACATCGGCTCCAAGATTTTCGAGGCGAACTACGTCTCCAAGTCCTTTGGCGACTTCAAGATACTGGACAATTTCTACTACAATTTCCGACGCTTCGACAAGGTCGGCATCGTTGGCAAGAATGGCACGGGCAAATCAACTTTCCTCAAACTTCTGCTCGGACAACTCAAGCCCGACTCTGGCTCCTTCGACATCGGGCAAACGGTTCGTTTCGGCTATTACTCGCAGGAGGGCTTGCGTTTCGACGAGCAGAAGAGGGTCATCGACATCGTTCGTGACATTGCCGACGAGGTCATTCTCAACGACGGACATCGACTCTCTGCCACCGCTCTGCTCCAAAATTTCCTCTTCTCTCCCGAAGCGCAATACAACTACGTTTACAAACTCTCTGGTGGTGAAAAGCGACGCCTTTACCTCTGCACGGTGCTCATGCGCAACCCCAATTTCCTCATACTTGACGAGCCGACCAACGACCTTGACATCGCCACGCTCCACGTGCTGGAGGACTACCTTGTCGCTTTCTCTGGCTGCGTCCTCGTCGTCAGCCACGACCGTTTTTTCCTCGACAAGGTGGTGGACCATATCCTTGCCTTCGAAGGCGATGGGGTAGTGAAGGACTACCCTGGTAATTATACCGATTACCGTGACTGGCGTGCCGCCGCACTCCTTGAAGAGAAAGCCACCTCTGCCCCTGAAAAGGCTGACAAGCCGCAGCGAGAGCAGAGACCTCCACGTCCGCGAAGACTCTCCTTCAAGGAGAAAAACGAATTGAAAGCCCTCTCCGATGAAATAGACCTCCTCGAACAAGAAAAAAAGGACATCGAAACGCAACTCTCCTCGTCCGACCTTGACCTGCCTACCATCACACGCCTTTCCTCCCGTCTCCCCGAAATCGAATCTCGCCTTGACCAAATCACCCCCCGCTGGCTCGAACTCTCTGAACTTGGCGATTAAGCCTGACTCTATGGATAAAAAAATCCTTTCACCGCATAGGTGAAAGGATTTTCTCTTTTTCTATGAAACGTAAATCTTACTTCTGAGCGCGTTTCTGAACATTATAGAAGATTTTCATTTGGTTGCCCATGATCTTCGTGAATCCTTTGATGTCGTCAGCGTTCCATGCCTTAACGACCTCACCATACTCGCCAAAGTCGCTACGCATCAAGTCATAATCCGTCTCAACGCCTACGAGGGTGTAACTCTGAGGACGCAACGTGATAATCACGCGCCCCGTCACATTCTGTTGGCTGCTCTCCAAGAAGGCTTCCATGTCACGCATCACGGGCTCCAAATATTGGCTCTCGTGCATGAACATGCCATACCACGTGCCTATCTGGTCTTTCCAATACTGTTGCCACTTTGTCAACGTGTGCTTCTCAAGCATCTTATGAGCGTTGATGATTAGAATCGCCCCCGCTGCTTCAAATGCCACGCGTCCCTTGATGCCGATAATCGTGTCTCCGATGTGCATGTCACGACCAATGCCATATTCGCTGCCCAATCGGTTTACCTCATTGATAGCGGCTATCTTGTCTGTATATCGCTTTCCGTTCACGCCAACGATTTCTCCCTTTTCGAAATCTATCGTCATTTGGCTCTCCTCGCTCTTCGTCACTTGGCTTGGATATGCGCTCTCTGGCAGCGTCTCGTTGCTCTTCAACGTTTCCTTGCCGCCTATGGACGTTCCCCAAAGACCCTTGTTGATAGAATACTCCATCTTCGTGAAGTCAGCGACAAAACCATGCTCTTTCAGATAGTTGATTTCATAGTCACGCGTCAATTCCATGTCACGTGTAGGAGTGATAATCTTTATCTCCGGTGCCAATATCTGGAAGGTCAAGTCGAAACGTATCTGGTCATTACCTGCGCCCGTTGAGCCGTGTGCCACTGCGTCCGCTCCTATCTCCTTGGCGTACTCGATAATCGAAATCGCTTGCATCGTGCGCTCCGAACTTACCGAGATAGGGTAGGTGCCGCCTCTCAACACGTTGCCGAACACCATATACTTCACGCATTTCTCATAGTACGAGCCCGTCACGTCAAGCGTCTTGTACGATGTTACGCCAAGGCGTTTGGCTTTCTCTTCTACTACAGCCAATTCCTCTTGGCTGAAACCGCCCGTGTTTGCCAATGCGGCATGAACTTCATAACCTTGTTCTTTCAAATACATGGCGCAAAACGAGGTGTCCAAACCTCCGCTATACGCCAACAAAACTTTCTCTTTTGCCATTTTTTTTAGTTCTTATAGTGTTCTGATTCTTAATTCTTGGTTCCTCTCTTGTGTGTCTTCACCGCGAAAGGCAATGAAATGATTTTCTTAAACGTTTTCATCCAATGTCCCTTTTCGCTCTTCTCGCCTTTCTCCCATTTCTTCCAAGGTTCCGGATTGTCCTTGTGTTCTGACGGGTCATACAACATGCCCGTGCACAAACACCTCGTGTAGTTGTTTCGACTCAACACGTCAAAGTTCACGCAGTGTTCGCACTCTTTCCAATATTCAGGATCGTCTGTCAATTCCGAGAAGGTCACGGGGCGATAGCCTATCTCGCTGTTTATCTTCATCACCGCCAAACCGGTTGTGATACCAAACAACTTCGCTTCCGGGTAGCGTTTCCTTGACAGTTCAAAGGCCTTTCTTTTGATGTGCTTTGCCAAGCCGCGACCTCTGAACTCGGGGGCTACGATCAGTCCTGAGTTCGCCACGAACTTCTTGCCGCTCCACGTCTCGATATAGCAGAAACCGGCAAACACCCCATCTACGAACGCAATGATGCCCTTCTTCTCTTTCATCTTCTCTAAGATGTAGTCATGCGTTCTGCTTGCTATTCCGGTGCCTCTGGCTTTCGCGGCCTTCTTCACTGTGTCAAGTATGGTGTCAACGTAACCGTAGTGGTTCTCGTTTGCCATCATGATTTCAATCTTCTCGCCGTTCTCTATCCGAACCTCGGGCTCTACTGTCGCGCTCTCGTTTTCTTTCATTTTTCCTTTTCTTGTTATCTCAAATTCTTAACTCTTAATTCTCAACGCCTCGCTGTTCTCCATTCATTGTTCTGACTTCCTCCTCCACCTCCGTCTTGTTCGCCCCTTCTTTCAGCACCACCAACACGGTGTCATCGCCTGCTATCGTTCCTAATATCCATCTTGAATGTTTGCTGTCTATTTCGCTTGCCTTCGCCGCGGCATAACCTGGGCGCGTCTTTATCACGGCAAGGTTGCCGCTGAACGCCACCTCTTCCTCTTTTTCTTGCTTCTGCGCATTCCTGTCTTCGCCACCTACGGCGTACACATAGCCGTTCGCCGTCGGATGCTTCACGACGTGCAACGCCTTCAAGTCCCGGCTTAACGTCGCCTGCGTCACCGTCACGCCCTTCGCTTCCAATGCCGCTTGCAACGCCCGTTGGTCACTGATGCCGTGTTCTCGCACAATCTTCAGCAAGATGCTATGTCGTTCCTTCTTTTCCACCTTAGGTAAGGTTCTTTTTCGGACTGCAAAGGTAATCATCTTTGTTTCTTGTTGTGCATATTTATTCGTTTTGTCTGCATATTTATTCATCTCTGTCGCTTTTATGCTTCCCTTTGCTTGTTACTCTTGCTTTTTTTCTTATTTTTGCACGCTATCTGAAACAAAAACAACTCAATTATAATTCTTTATGGCAAAAACTGCTGATATTAAAAACGGTATGTGCCTCGAGTTCGACGGCCAATACTACTACGTTGTCGAGTTCCTCCACGTGAAGCCAGGCAAGGGTCCGGCTTTCGTTCGCACCAAACTCAAGAATGTCATGACCGGTCTCGTTATCGAGAAGACGCTCAACGCCGGTATCAAAATCAACGACGTGCGCATCGAGCGTCGTCCTTATCAATATGTCTATCAAGATGAGATGGGTTACAACTTCATGGATCAAGAGACGTTTGAGCAAATCAACGTTGACAAGAAACTCATCCGTGGCGCGCAATACCTCAAGGAAGGCGAAATCTGTGACCTCGTGGTGCATGCTGAGAGCGATACCATCCTTTTCGTCGAAATCCCTATGATTGTCACCCTCGAAGTGACCTACACCGAACCAGGCATCAAGGGCGATACCGCCACCAACTCCCTCAAGGACGCTACCGTCGAGACGGGTGCTAAGGTGCGTGTGCCGCTCTTCATCAACCAAGGCGAAAAAATCAAGGTTGATACCCGCGACGGCAGTTACGTCGAGCGTGTCAAGGAGTAATCCGCATCTGCTCAAGAGCAACCCTCTTGATGTTACCTATAACAAAGCCCCGCTTTTGCGGGGCTTTTTCTTTTCCTCCTCTTGACACATCTCCTCCCACACCCTCATCGCTTGATGATTCCTTTCTTATTTCTTCTTGAAATCTAAAAGTTCACCTGTCTCAATTGTTCGCAACCGAAGTTGTTCATTTGTAAAGTATATGATTTCAAAAATTTTGGTATTCCCCGTTTCCTCCTTAGTTACGAGACGATTACCTCTACTGTTTTTCCCCACTTTTTCGCTTTGAAATTCAGCTCCTAACTTTTTGCTGTATTCAAGGTAGTAAGGTTGTTTCTTGTATTCTTTTTTTCCTTTTTTCTCTTTATATATGTATAGGGTATCTTTCGAGAATTTGATTATTTCATGTTCTTTAAGTTTTTCATATTTACTATATCGTTCCCACTCGTCACTTTGTAAGTAATTCCAAATACATTGTTCTTTGTTTTTTACATTTTTATACCCTCCGTCCCAATCGGTACGACTAACTTCAATGTTAGAAATAATACAGTCGGACATATAGAATCCCAATCTGTTCCACAGTTCTTTCAAATTGATGTTAAGAGTGAGATTTGGTTCGGATGCTACCAGTTCCTCTCTATATTTCCAGAACTCTTCTATGGAAATCAATACGGAATCATTAAAATCAACGTATATTCCATCTTCATACGTTGTTCGGTATTCAGATGGTATAAAATAACTATCCTTTTTTTCTATGCTTATTGAAGCCGAAGAGATGACTCTTTTTTTGTGCTTTCGTATATATCTACTGTTTGGAATGGCAGCGGGTGTGCCTTCGATGTCATGCAATAGCACGTCAAACCTCTTTCCGATATAGAAATCCTTGTGAATATTGAAATTGTAATTGAGGTAAGCCAAAGTGTCCCCCTTGAACTCTTTCAATGGCCTGTAATTCGGATTGCCGCTCAGCGGT
>JAFSQL010000009.1 GCA_017446585.1 Paludibacteraceae bacterium | reverse complement strand
TACAACAGGAGCGGCATCGTGCCCGACCTCCCAGACCCCAATGGAAACGGTGCGCTTGCGGAGTATCTGAAGGTACGCGGCATAGACGATGCCGGGAACATCATGTGCATGTACCACATGTTGAAAGACAAGGAGCAGGCGGCTGTTGCCGAAGAAGTCCGCAAACTGCTGAAGTAAACAAAGTGCTAAAACGGAGATTATGATATGAACAAGCAACGTAAGGTCCTTATCACCTTTCTATCAGTCATTTTGGTCAATTGCCTTTACGCCGGCTTTTTGGATGGGCTCAAGAAAGTGGGAGAAGGTGTGGCCGACGTGGCAGGTGGTGTGGTGGATACTACCGTCAATGCCACAACATCTGTGGTACAGTCGGTTAAGCAGCAAACAGTGTTCGCCGATCCGCAGACGAACGTGGCAACTACTGTGCAGACGGTACCAGCGGTTACTCCCGCCCCGGGTCCGTCGGTTGCTACCACCCTTATGCCGAAGGCTACCACGATTGAAAACTCTGTCGCAAAGAACGGAAGCACCACTATAATCCAAGATAATGCTTCTTACGCAAAAGACCGTGCCGATTTGGGGAAACGGTTGCAGTCATTCAGATTCCGCGAGGATTACCAGTCAATTGAGAGCGTCTCGGAGAAAAATCGCATAGCAAATAGAGTGAATGTCGCAAAAAGCAATCTAATGAGCCTTCCACATAAGGCAGAAGGTAATGCATCACGGCAACTCAGGAAAATACTCGACGAGGAAGCCGAGATTGTTGCCACCGTTAAAGAGGTTTTAAATAAGGAATCGGAAGAACGGATCGCCCGTGAAAAGACCGCCGCAGAGGCTCGTGAACTCGCTGTAAAGCAACGGGCAGAACGGGAGGCGCGTGAAAAGGCGGAACGCAAGGCCAACATTATAACAGTCAATGATGATATTTCTTCAGGAAATGAGTATCGGGCTGAGAAAAAGCATCTGGATCATTCGCAAGTCAAGCGTGATGACCAAAGTGCTGACACCCCTCATGATGACAAAAAATCTGGAAATAATGCCATGTCGGTGTATCAACAGTTCATCAATGATGAGTTCAAGCCGAAAATAAAAGTGATTGAACAGGAGCTTGCAAGACGAGAAAGAGCTTTTTGTGAAACATACTGGTTCAATGGCGTGTATTCACACAAAGAACTTGGTGACTACGAAAGTGGGCGAAGCGAACTTGCCCTGAAGCGTTTGCGCGAAATCGCAAATGGAGATGATGCAGAATTTAGAAAACTCCAGTCAGACATATTTGCATGGAGTTATGCCGGCAAATCATTGATGCAACCGTGGAATTATTGTTGGAGCTTAAAGAGGAGAGAACCGTATTTCAGTCAGGGTAACGGGCGATTCTGCATCCATTTGCCTGACAATCCTGACGCGAACCTACCCTACCTTGATGAGGAAAAATCGATGATCGGCTCGCTTGACAATCTCTCCAATTGGATTGAACGCACCAAGGCTTGGCTGGCACGAGAGAGTGAGATTGTTTACAAGGAATGTTCCATAAGCGAATTGAGTGCCAAAAGGATTGCCGAACTACATGGCAGGCCAGACTATAAACCCTTTACCGTATATAAGGATATCGCTTTTGGAGATTC